>NZ_JAQGNX010000108.1 GCF_028293835.1 Pseudomonas sp. | reverse complement strand
TTACTTTCCGAACCAAAAGTGTGCTTTGGCGGAATGCAGGGGGATTACAGGCGGGCGGCTCAGGGGTCAGCACCGGCCCCGTTTATGCGAGCGGTACATGCTGGAAAGTCTAAGGAGGTTTACATCTGAAGAAAAGATGGCTAAATCTGTCTTATTCGTTAGATTTTCTAAACCATTTTATTTGGAAATATATGAGCACCTTGCCGCCGCTGCGCGCTCTTCAGGTATTCGAAGCTGTCGGTCATTGTGGCGGCGTCGCTCAGGCGGCCAAGCGTTTGGGCATTTCAGCCGGTGCGGTCAGCCAGCAAATGAAGATCCTCGAGGACACCCTTGGGTTGAGTTTGATGTACAAGGAGGGCCAGCGTTTACGCATGAACGCCATTGGCCAACGCTTTCATATGCGCTGCACAGCCGCTTTCGAAGCGCTCCGCTTGGCCACCGTCGAAGTTGAACGCAGCAAAAATCCCGACCATTTATACATCAGCGCCCTGCCCTCGGTGCTTTCCAAGTGGCTCGCGCCGTTGGCCTATGACTGGGAAAAACAATGGCCGATGCTGACCCTGTACTTCGACAGCACGCTGACACAAACCCTGGATGAAGACGGGGTCGATTTCCGTATCGGCTACGGCGAAAGCACCGAAACCGGGGCACATACGCTGGAGCTGTTTAGAGATTGCATCGTCCCCGCGTGCTCCCCGGCGCTGATCGCACCGAACGATCGCATCGAAAAGGCAAAACAGCTGCTGCGCCTGCCATTGATCGGCATCGATTCCAGGCCCAAATTCGATTCGCCGCCGTCATGGCAAACGTGGTTTGAGCGGGCTGGAGTGCAAGCCGACTACAGCGTCAACGCGCTGCGTAGTTACTCGTCTTCAAGCATGGCGATCCAGGCGGCGATCGACGAGCAAGGCGTCGTGCTCGCTCAGTATTCCATGATGGAAAGAGATTTAGCCGCAGGACGCCTGATCATTCCCTACCCTTACGCCATTCAGCTGTCGTCGCCCTACCAACTGAGCTGGAACCCGAATACGTTACACAAACCACAATGCCGCGACTTTCACCGCTGGCTGGCTGCGTGCGGCAAAGCGCAACAGCAGCGTACCGATGAGCTACTGGCGTTATCCGCAATGCATTCAGTTATCGTTTAATTTATTCAGGAGCCCAAACCGATGAGCAGCCCATACAAGGCGGTATTTCTCGACCACACATCCCTGGACCTTGGCGACTTGGATTTCACGGCGTTGCGCGAGAACTTCAGCGAACTGGAATTGCACAGCAGCAGTTCGCCGCAACAGACCATCCAGCGCCTGCAAGGCGCCCAAGTGGCGATTACCAACAAAACCGTGATCGACGCCAACGCCTTCGCGGCGTGCCCGGATCTGAAACTGGTGCTGATTACCGCCACCGGGACCAACAATGTCGATTTGGCAGCAGCCCGAGAACACGGGGTGGTGGTCAGTAATTGCCAAGGCTACGGCACACCGTCGGTGGCGCAACATACCTTGATGTTGCTGCTCGCCCTGGCCACGCGTCTGCCGGATTATCAGAACGCCGTGCAGCATGGGCGTTGGCAGCAAGCCAAACAATTTTGCCTGCTGGATTTCCCCATTGTCGAGCTGGAAGGTAAAACCCTGGGCCTGTTGGGCCATGGCGAATTGGGCGGCGCGGTGGCGAAATTGGCCGAAGCGTTTGGCATGCGCGTGTTACTGGGGCAAATCCCCGGTCGCCCTGCCCGCCCGGACCGCGTTCCGCTCAACGAGCTGCTGCCACTGGTGGATGCATTAACCTTGCATTGCCCGCTCAACGAACACACCCGCGACATGATTGGTGTTAACGAACTGTCGCTACTCAAGCCCCATGCGTTTGTGATCAACACCGCTCGTGGCGGCTTGATCAACGAACAGGCGCTGGCCGATGCGTTACGCAACGGTCAATTGGGCGGCGCAGCGACCGACGTATTGACCGTCGAACCCCCTATCGATGGCAACCCATTGTTGGCCGGCGATATCCCACGGCTGATCGTTACCCCGCACAACGCATGGGGCAGCCGCGAAGCTCGGCAGAGAATAGTCGGTCAGCTTGTTGAAAACGTTCAAGCGTTCGCCGCCGGTACTGCGCGACGCGTGGTGAGCTGAGACACCCGGCACAGGCCTGATAAAAAACGTTAGACTTCGCCCATTTCGCAGGAGCTAAAGATGGACCCGCGCAGCGAAGTACTACTCCGTCAGGCCGAATTGTTTCAGGGCTCGTTGCTTCTGGCAGGTTTGCCCGCCGATGATCTGCTCGGGCAATTGCCCAACGCCCATGGCTGGTGTTGGCACGCTGGCGACCAGGCGTCGTTGGACACGCGCTTCGAAGGACGCACTCACTTCGGCGTTAACGCGCCAGAGCAACCGTTTGAAGCCGCCGTGGTGTTTTTGCCCAAAGCCCGTGATCTGGCCGACTACGTATTGAACGCGCTGGCCTCGCGCCTGGCGGGTCGCGAGTTGTACCTGGTAGGCGAAAAACGCAGTGGGATCGAAGCCGCTGCCAAACAATTGAGTCCTTTTGGCAAGCCGCGCAAGCTCGACAGCGCTCGTCACTGCCAGCTGTGGCTGGTGACGGTGGACAACGCGCCGCACGCCGTTGAACTGGAAAGCCTCGCTCAGCATTACGAAGTAGAGATGGAAGACGGCCCGCTTAAAGTGGTGAGCCTGCCGGGGGTTTTCAGCCACGGGCGTCTGGATCGCGGCTCGGCGCTGCTCTTGCAACATCTGGACAAGCTGCCCAGCGGCAATGTTCTCGACTTCGGCTGTGGTGCGGGGGTATTGGGCGCCGCAGTCAAACGCCGCTATCCGCACAACACCGTCACGCTGCTGGATGTCGATGCCTTCGCTACCGCCAGTAGCCGCCTGACGTTGGCCGCCAATGGCCTGGAAGCCGAGGTGTTAACCGGTGACGGTATCGACGCCGCGCCGATGGGGTTGAGTACGATTTTGAGCAATCCGCCGTTCCATGTCGGAGTGCATACCGATTACCAGGCCACGGAAAATTTGCTGCGAAAAGCACGCCTTCATCTGAAAACAGGCGGCGAACTGCGCTTGGTTGCCAATAGCTTTCTGCGCTACCAACCATTGATCGAAGAGCATTTTGGTGTCTGTGCTGTCAAGGCAGAAGGCCAGGGTTTTCGCATCTACCGCGCCAAACGCGCTTGAAATAAGCACTTGCCGAATGCGCTACGCGTAGGCAGAATCCGCTCCGTCCTAGGGGAGTAGTCTCCCGCGAGCCTCACGCTCGTCCGGCACGTATCAACATACTTGGTCAGCAGACCATGGTGCGTGCGACCCAGATCCGCTCAGATGGATCGGTGGTTTGACAAGACCTATGACACGAACACCTTACCCAGGGCGGGGAGGCTGTACGTGTCATAGCCGTGTCCACCCGCCCTTAGGAAAAAAGCCTGATGCTGGAATCCCTGCTAGTCCCCACTGCTGTTGTTGCCTTGGCCGAAATCGGTGACAAGACCCAACTGCTCGCCCTGATTCTCGCCGCACGCTTTCGCAAACCCTGGCCGATCATTGCTGGCATCGTGGCCGCCACCCTGGTTAACCACGCCGCGGCCGGTGCGGTCGGTGCATGGTTCGGTAGCCTGTTTTCAGACGCCACGTTGCATTGGATACTGGCCGCCAGCTTCGTCGCCACCGCGCTGTGGACTCTGGTCCCGGACAAAATGGATGACGATGAAGGCAGCTCGGCGCGTAAATTCGGACCGTTCCTCACGACGCTGATTGCGTTTTTCATCGCGGAAATCGGCGACAAAACCCAAATCGCCACCGTTATGCTCGCGGCGCAATACTCACATCTGTGGTTGGTCATTCTCGGCACCACAGCGGGCATGCTGATCGCTAACGTTCCAGTGGTGTTGGCTGGCAATTTCGCGGCCGACAAACTGCCCCTGACGTTGATTCGTCGCTTGGCATCGTTTGCGTTTTTCGTCTTGGCTGCCTTTGCGGTGTTCAAAGCCATGCAGATCAGCGGCTGGGTCTGACACCCTCGTCAGCAGCTTCGAAATCGGGTCGTCAGTGACGGCCCGATTTGCCCGAAATTCCTCATCCCGCCGTTACAAAATCGTCATATAACTCGCCTTCATACTCAATAACGACCCGCACGCACCCATCACGGCCCTTCGGTCGCTCACCGCTCAGGTAATTCAAGGCCTCAGCCGATAAGGCAGTGCAGACGTAATCTCACGTCCGGAGCCTTTATGAAGTTCAAATCGATCCAGTTTTCCGTGGCAGCACTCGCTGGCGCAATCATCCTCAGCGTCGTTGCGGCACTCGTCGTGTATGCGCTGTTCTCCGGAGCCCGCACTCAGGAATTGGTGGATCAACGTACCCAAGTGCAATTCGAGCAGGCCGTTGAACAACGCCTGACTGCCATTGCCCAGACCCAGGCCAGTGAGATCAAGCGCGAATTGGAATCGCCGCTGCAAACTGCTGCTGGATTGGCCCGAGTCAACGCACTGATCGGCATGAACGACAGCAAGGGCGAACCGCAGCTAAAAATCAGCCGCGAACAGTTGCTGAACATGCTGCATGAAACCGTGGTGCAGAACCCGAAAATTCTCGGCTCGTATATCGCCTGGGAACCCAACGCTGTCGATCACAACGACGCGGCCTATGTCGACCCACCGGTGCTCGGCATGGAAAAAGACGGGCGCATGATGTCGTGGTGGTACCGCAAACAGGACGGTAGCCTGGCCCTGGAAAAGCTGGCTGACGTGACCGATCAGAAACTGCTGTCCACCGGCATTCGTGCCAGTGAGTACTACCTGTGCTCCAAAGACACCCGCAAAGCCTGCGTCATTGACCCCGCTCCATACCGGGTCGGCGACAAAATGGTCATGCTGTCTTCGTTCATTGAACCGATCATCATCGACGGTGCGTTTGAAGGCATTGTTGGTGCTGATCTGTCGGTGAACTTCATTCAAGACATGCTCAACGTGGCTGATCAGAAACTGTACGGCGGTGCAGGCGATCTGGCCTTGATCGCAAGCAACGGCCGACTGGTGGCCTATACCAAAGACATCAGCAAACTCGGCGAGAAAGCCAGCGATGTGCTGGATGCCAACAAGATCGCCAGCATCGGTCAGATCGGTCTCAACCAAGTGCGTTACGAACTCGATAAAGAACACGGCCGCATTTCGTTGTACCTGCCGTTCGGTATCGGCTCCACCGATGCCCGCTGGACGCTGATGCTGCAATTGCCGCTGGACGTGGTCATGGCCGATTTGCACACATTGCAAATCGACCTCGCCGCACAACGTAAAACCGATATTTTTGGCATGACCATGGTTGGGCTGTTGATCGCGGGCCTGGGCTTGCTGGTGATTTGGCTGGTGGGCCGTGGTATCGCCCGACCACTGAAACAGATGGTTGCCATGCTGGACGACATCGCCCAAGGCGAAGGCGACCTGACCCGCCGTTTGAATAGCGATCGTGCCGACGAGTTGGGCTCCATCGCCACCGGTTTCAACACCTTCCTTGGCAAACTGCAGGTAATGATCAGCCAAGTGGTGACGTCGGTGCAGAAGGTCAGCGATTCGTCCGAACACACCGCCGACATTGCCATTCGCACCAACCAAGGTGTGCACAAGCAGTTGGCCGAGATCGACTTGGTGGCGACCGCCGTACACGAAATGACTTCCACCGCGCAGGACGTGGCGCGCAATGCGACTCACGCAGCCCAAGCGGCCAACCATGCAGACGCAGCGGCGCATAAAGGCATGCAAATCGTGCGTGACACCTCCCATTCCATCAGCGAGCTGGCCGTGGAAATCGGGCGGGCGGTGGGGGTGGTGCAGACGCTCGCCAAGGACAGCGAAAATATCAATGCGATCCTGGTGGCGATTCGCGGAATCGCCGAACAGACCAACTTGCTGGCGCTCAACGCCGCCATCGAAGCAGCTCGCGCCGGTGAACAGGGCCGTGGTTTTGCAGTAGTGGCCGATGAGGTGCGCAATCTGGCGCAGAAAACCCAGAAAGCCACCGAAGAAATCCAGACCATGATTCAGCAGTTGCAGTCCGGTACGCGTCAGGTGGTGAAGGTCATGGAAGACAGCCAGAGCAAGACCGACGAAAGCGTGGGCCATGCCGCACTGGCCGCGCAAGCGCTGGAAACGATTACCAAGGCGGTGTCAGTGATCAATGACATGAACACCCAGATCGCCAGCGCGGCTGAAGAGCAAAGCGCGGTGGCTGAAGACATCAACCGCAACGTGATCAACATCGGCCAAGTCGCCAACGAAGTCGCAGGCGGCGCCGACGAGTCGAGCAAAGCCAGCGCCGAACTGACCAAACTGGCCGAGCAGCAACGACGGTTGATTAATCAATTTAGGGTTTGAACCCTGTAGGAACCACCTGTCGGCGAGACTTAATTGCCTCGCCAACAGGTTGGCTCGTATCAAACGGTTCATAACTTATTTAAAAAATAATATGTAGGTTGATGCGCTGGTCCGGTAATCGACCACTAAAGCGGCGTCAGGCACTCTGGGGCGTTGAGCTTTGGGTCGTTGACCAGGTTGGCCAATGCGCGTTCGCGCAAGGCTGACTGCTGACTGGCAAGCAGTGCTTGCAAGGCAGGCATCGAGGTGTCGGGATTGAGCCACGCGGCCTGGCCATCTGCATCAAGAATCAGCGGTCGGCGCTGGCTGGCGGCGGCCTGGGTGACCACCGCGACGCTCAAATACGTATGTTCCTGAACCGGATACGCTTCCCAGATCCCGGCAAAGAACAACGCCGACCCCTCCCCCGGCGTCAGCCAGAACGGCCGCTTGCGCGTGGTGCCGCGCCATTCGTAGAAACCGTTGGCCGGCAACAGACAGCGGCGTTCCCTGAACGCCTGACGAAACATCGGTTGCTCGGCCAGGGTTTCAGCGCGGGCATGTGCGGGCGTGCGGGACAGGTCAGTCAGCCAAGGCGGCGTCAACCCCCACCTGGCGCGGGACAACTCGCGCGCGCTGTCGGGACCGCGCAGCATCAACACCGAATCGGTCGGGGAAATGTTCCACTGAGCCTTTTGGTCAGCAGGAAAACCGGGCAACGCCGCAAACGCGGGATTCCAGCGAAACAGCGCATAACGTCCACACATGAGGGCAGTACATTCTCTATAGGAAGAAACCTGCATTCACCGCAGATTCTGGAAGCAGACCCCAACGCGTGTCAGCACACCAATACGTCAGGAAAATTGTCAGGTTCATCGCCCGACAACGGCATGGCGGCATTGTACTCGGCGATCAGTTGCCGTGCCTGTTCCGCCTGATCGTTATCCACGGAGAGTCCCAGCAGGCCGAAGACCGGTAACTCGCCGACGCCACCCAGCAAATGGCGGCCGGTGATATGGGCCTTGACGCCTTCACTGGCGAGCATGCCTTGCAACAGCTCGCCTTCCATCAGATTTTCTGGCTCGTAAACCTTTTGCATTATTCATTCTCGCTGCGCACGTCCAGATTCCACTCTTCGCCATCGGTTTGCAGATCAAACACAATCGGCCGGCAGCACACCGGGCAATCCTCAATATAGTTCTGATCGCCGCCGGACAGATCCAGCACGGCTTCTACGGGTTCGCCGCAGTAAGGGCAGTCGTAAGCCTGTATTTCCTGCATCGCGGTCTCCGGGAAGAGTTATGCGTATAATCGCCCTCAATTTGAAGGCTGGTTCTTTTTATTCAGCGGGTCTGACAGCATTTTTCAGCCCCCAGCCTACTACCTCAACACTAGCGCTATCCCACAAGAGAGCATGATGGGCGAATTTGATGCCATCCGACCTTACGACGACGCCGAAGTCCCAGCCGTACTGGCGCGTCTGCTTAGCGACAAAGCACTTCTTGAAATCCTCACCCACTTTCGATTCCCTCGTCTGGCCGGTGCGTTCGGCTGGATGCTCAGGCCTGTTATAGCCCACAGGCTGCGCCGCGAGTTTAACGGTGTCGATTCGGTGGCGACCCTGCAAGACAAAGTCGAGGTGTATGTCGACCATACCATTGAGCGGGCCACCGATGGTGTGACCTACACTGGCGTGGAACGGCTCAAGTCCGGCAATGCTTATTTGCTCCTGGCCAATCACCGGGACATCGTCATGGACCCGGCTTTCGTCAATTACGCGGTGTACCACGCCGGGCTGCCGACACCCAGGATTGCCATTGGCGACAACTTGCTGCAAAAGCCGTACGTCAGCGACTTGATGCGCCTGAACAAGAGCTTCATCGTGCACCGTTCGATCAGCGGGCGCCGGGAAAAAATGGCGGCGTATCAATTGCTGTCGGCCTATATCAACCACTCGATTCGCAACGACTGCCAATCGATCTGGATCGCTCAGGCAGAAGGTCGCGCCAAAGACGGTGATGACCGCACCGAATCGGCGATTCTGAAAATGTTTCACATGAGCCGCAAGGATGAGCCCTTCGCTGAGGTGATTAAGTCGCTGAACCTGACGCCGGTGTCCATCAGTTACGAATACGACCCGTGTGACCATGCCAAAGCCCGGGAGCTGTACATTCGCGCTACCACCGGCAGCTATACAAAGGTGCCGGGCGAAGATGATGTCAGCATTGCGCTGGGGATTACCGGCTATAAAGGTCGCGTGCACGTCAGCTTCGCCACGCCGATTACCGAAGCATTCGACGACACCAAGCAATTGGCCATCGAAATGGATCGGCAAATTCTCGGCGGCTATCGCCTGTTTCCTGCGCACTATCTGGCGTATGCCCAATGGGCTGAGGCTGACCCGGCGCTGAACGTCCCCACCGCCGCGCAAGTTTTCGCCGCAGACGAATTAGCCAAGGCACAAGCTGAGTGGCAACGCCGCCTGGACACCTGCCCTGCGGAGCATCGTCCGTATCTGGTGCTGCAATACGCCACTCCGGTGCGCAACCAATACCGGGTCAAAGCCGGTCTGCCGCGTTAAAACATTTTCACCAACACAACAAAATGGCGCCTCAAGGGCGCCATTTTTTTATGTCGTTTTTGTCGCCGGGGATTAAAGCCGAGTGCTGAGCCACGAAACTATAAGTACAACAGTCAGGCAGCCAAAGCCGAAACGGTAGTTGAAGCGATTCATCTGTAATGTCGAAATGTCCATCATGTGCTGCGGCTCATCGATGGGGGCCTGTTCCGTCATAACAGCCAAGTGCTGAATTTCCAGCTGTTCACGACGACGGGTCAAGTACAGAAACCAGGCAGCTGGAATGACAGCCAGCAAGGCAAAGCTGTTGACGCAATGTGCAAGGTCGAACACAAGAATGGTTTCAAACGATTGCAGACACATCCGGAGCCTCGTAGAGCGATTATCTATCTACAGGCTAATTTAGCGGTGGTCACCTTAACGTAACCTGAACCAACCACTGTATGGCACCTCGACCCCGATAGTGAGCGCGAAATGTTACACGCACAGAACCAGGATCGGCTTTACCTGATCGCTCAGAGCGATGAACAAGAAGCGTTAATCGATGCACTGGCCTTCAACGTGCAAGACCGACATTGGCTGGTCTATTGCGCCTTGGGCGGGCACCAGCACCACGACCTGCCAGACCTTGATCTGCAAACCGGTTTGAATTTTTTAGGGTTTTATCAGGAAGCGGCGTGAGAAAGGATTACGCAAAAATCCTGTAGGAGCCAACGTGTTGGCGAAGGGGCTTATACGACATTGTCAGTCACGCCCCTCGCCAACACGTTGGCTCCTACAGAGATCGAATCAAGAAATCAGGCGTTACTGACCAAGCATTTGCCCGACTGTCGGGTCCTGGAACAGCCGTGTCAGGGCATCGCTCAAAACGTCGCTGACCAACTTGGTGTTGGTTTCCTGATTTGGCGCCATGCCGAAGCGCTGGTCCAGCGAGGCTGCATAACGACCGTTGTAGCTTTTCCCGTTGTTTACAACGTCAGCGCGAAAGGTCGCGGAAATGGTTGCTTCGGTGACATAAAGACCTTCTTTGGGCGACTGATACTTCAAGTCAGCCAGGGTCACCGTCAACTGAGGCACGTTGCCGCTGTTACCACTCGGGGTGTAGCCCAGCAGACGCACGGCGGCTTCGGCTTGCTGCTGCAACTTGGGCAGGATGTCATTTGGCTGAACGCTGACAGCACTGGTTTCCGGGTACAGACCACCGCGTGTGCCCAGGGTAGGCGAAGGGCGACCGTCTACGACCCGAACCATCACCGGCTGACCATGGCCTACCGCAGCGAGTTGGCTCGTGAGTTTAGGTTGCGGGCTAAGTTGTTGCGGGCTGTTGGCACAGCCGACTAACGTCAAACTGCCTACAGCAAGCAAACCGAACAACAGGCGATGCAACATACTCATCTCTCCAAGCCAAAATGATAAATGGCCGCCAGTATAGCGGTGCCGACGGCCGGCTCACTAGCTGAAAAATAAGACCGGACACGGCCTGTTTCAGTTCCTCGCACCCTGTCCTGCCGAAACGCTTTTTGCCGGTGAAATCGGATACGTCAAATGAGTGTCACCGAGATGTCACTAACCTGAGCCAAGCTCTGCACTGTCACTCATCAGGGGCGTCGCCATGAATTTTCTTTTGTCATTGTTCACCTTTCACAGCAAGCATCGGCAGTACGTGTACCTGGACAACTCCGGGATATGCCGCGCCTTTCGCCGTTGCGCTACCGCACCGAAGGCGGCTGGCTGGGTAGAAATCGACGAAAGCTGCCCAAGCTGGCTAAATCGGCCGCTGCCCGACAGAGCCGGCAGCGTCGGGCCACAAGCGACGTTTGGCTCGAGGGCGGTAATGACGCTCTGATCTCGCAGCTAATAAAAGTCACTTAATAAGATCAATTTCTTTCGTTTCATCGCTATAATCTTCCCCCGATTATAAGGACGTCTCCTGATCGGGCCTCGCAGCATCGCTAATACCTCGTATTAGCTCCCCGCACCGCCCACAGAGAGCCGCCCACACAGGTCATTTGCAAGCATTTTTGCTCGCTGACCCGGCGCCGAACCCTTCGAGTTTTTTTCGATGATTTTTGCCCGGCAGCAGCACTTTGCTTACATCCGGTCTGCCAGAACCCGCATTTGCATCGGTTCTTTTTTGAGGTTCACGTTTCCAAAAGAGCGTGAAAAAAACGGGTTTTCACTACTTCACAAGAGTGTGGCGAGCAAATGAATAGTTATGCGTTTGTACATGCACCATTAACGTCTGACCCAGCCCCTTTATACGGGGCCGACCGCTGCTGCGCAGTCTCCGTGACCGGAGTCTGAAGCCTGTCCACTACGGATTTGGTTGCACAAACGGATGCCTTGACGATAGTCGAATTGCCAGTCGAGCTTGAAAGTGAGTTCATACTCGCTCAAAGCCCGGTGGTTGGCGTCCGCTGAAGATGCAAAAAATTGCGAAGAATCGGACATGGCGACCCTGGCCAAACATTATCGGCGGCCCATCGGATACACGCCCTGATAACGCTTGGCAACAGACCTCGGGGTCGTATGCCGTCAATTTGGTGCTGCAGATTTTGGAGACGCGTTAATGGCGCATAACGAAGCAGTTGATGTGGTACTGGTTGGGGCAGGCATCATGAGTGCCACCCTGGCAGTGCTGCTCAAAGAGCTCGACCCCAGCCTCACGCTGGAAGTCGTTGAGCTGATGGATTCCGGCGCTGCGGAGAGTTCCAATCCGTGGAATAACGCCGGCACCGGCCATGCGGGCCTGTGTGAGCTGAACTACACGCCGCAAGCGGCTGATGGCTCTATCGACATTAAAAAAGCGGTGCACATCAACACCCAGTTTGAAGTGTCGAAGCAGTTTTGGTCATACATGACCAGAAGAGGCACCTTCGGCTCCTCGAAATCCTTTATCAGCCCTGTGCCGCACCTGAGTTTCGTTCAGGGTGAAGAGGGCGTGTCGTTCCTTAAGGCGCGTTTTGAAGCGATGCATAAGCATCACGCTTTTTCGGCCATGGAATACACCGAAGACAAAGCCAGGCTGGCTGAGTGGATGCCGCTGATGATGCCGGGCCGGCCAGCCGATGAGCCCATCGCCGCCACTCGTGTGATGAAGGGCACCGATGTGAATTTCGGCGCGCTGACTAACCAGTTGCTCAAGCACCTCTCCACCACCCCGGATGCGCAGGTTAAATACTGCAAACGCGTTACCGGTCTGACCCGCAAAGGTCAGGGTTGGAGCGTGAGCATCAAAGACGTCAACTCCGGTAATACCCGAGAAGTCGAGGCCAAGTTCGTATTTCTCGGTGCGGGCGGCGCGGCATTGCCGTTGTTGCAAATGTCGGGCGTCGAGGAAAGCAAGGGTTTCGGTGGTTTTCCGGTCAGTGGCCAATGGCTGCGTTGCGACAACCCGGAAGTGGTCAAGCGTCACCAGGCCAAGGTGTATAGCCAGGCTGCGGTTGGTTCGCCACCGATGTCGGTTCCGCATTTGGACACTCGCGTTGTCGACGGCAATACGTCCCTGTTGTTCGGACCGTACGCCGGTTTCACCACCAAGTTCCTCAAGCACGGTTCTTTCATGGACCTGCCACTGTCGGTGCGCGCGGCCAACATTGGCCCGATGCTCGCAGTAGCCCGCGACAACATGGACCTGACCAAGTATCTGGTCAGCGAAGTGATGCAGTCGATGGAACAGCGTCTTGAGTCGCTGCGCCGCTTCTACCCAGAGGCTAAAGCCGAGGACTGGCGTCTTGAAGTTGCCGGTCAACGGGTTCAGATCATCAAGAAAGATTCGAAGAAAGGCGGTGTCCTGCAATTTGGCACTGAGCTGGTTTCGTCCAAAGACGGTTCGCTGGCTGCGCTGCTGGGCGCATCTCCGGGTGCCTCGGTCACCGTGTCGATCATGCTGGACCTGATCGAACGTTGCTTCCCGGACAAGGCTCGCAACGAATGGGCCGCCAAGCTGAATGAAATTTTCCCGGCCCGGGAAAAAGTACTGGAAACCGACGCCGAGTTGTATGCGCACATCAACAGTGCGAACAACGAAAGCCTGGAGCTGGTCGAGATCAGCAGCGAAACAGAAAGCTTTGCTTGATGCATAAGCAGCTGTTCTGAAACGGTGATAAAAGAATGCCCCGCTTTGCGAAGAGCGGGGCATTTTTTTAAATAAGCATTTACTGGAGGCCGTTTTTACACGGGGCTATTATTCCATCACAAATTTAACTTTATACCCTTTCCCCGGCACATTACTGAGGACGGTACCGCTACAGGCGGCAAGAAACGCACCCTGGGATTTACCCTTCGCCCATTGAATCGGAGTTTCAATCGGCTTAAACCAACCAAACGACTGTTTGATGTCATGGCCTGTGGAGAAAAGGCAAGATTTTCCGTTGGGAGTCGAGTAACTAAACGCGACCTGGCCTTTCCTTTCATTTGCAGAGGGAAGACCCATTGACGCCAGGGCATTGCCCATAATGGCAAAATCCGAAGGAGAGGAATCACCCAATGACCAACTGGCCGACGTTAGCTGGAGGGTGTCGGCCAAGTCGTTATGCACCTCTATATCAATGATGATCGGCTGAACAGCATGGGCCATAGACGCCACACCGACGAAGCTGCCAAAACAGACAGCGAGCACAGTAGTTACGTTAATCATTTTCATTTTAATTCCATTTAATGATAGGCCTGTCCGACAGGCAACAGCGAGGCTGAATGAATCCAGAACAGCCGTTAATACACAATGGGTGTGCAGTAACCAGTATGACGCAAAGAAACATTTTCACCTTGGCTGACAAGAACTACGACCGGTAGGAAAAGACCGAATCAGCTTGTAGCCTGTAGTATCTACATTTGATTGTCTGCAGCGGCTACATACATAGTTAGATAGGTTATTGGCTGTAGATTACATAGACGCCCATTGCAGGCGTCTATTGAAGGCACTTAATTGCGGGCTTTTTCGACCAGCTCGATGTATTCCTCGGCATTACGCTGATCCTTGATCAGCGCGATGAAATCCTGGCCGTGCTCGTCTTTACCGTCAAGGTCCAGGCCAGCTTCAAGGAAGAACACCAGAAAGCGCTCAAAATCGTTGACCCGCAGGCCACGGTAAGCCTTGATCAGCTTGTGCAGCGACGGTGAGGTGGCGTCAACCGGCTCGAAGTCGAGAAACAGTTTGATCTGCTCGTCGCCGATCTCATCGCCAATCACATGCCTTTTATCTTTACGCATTGCTGCTGACTCCAACTGATTCGCGGACATTTCACGGGCGGGCAGTTTACCCCTCGCCCGCCTCGGTGCTCAACGCGCATGTCATTCGGTCGCGCTTAAAAGCCCATAACAACCTACATGCCTTTTACCGCATAAATTCCGGCAGCGTTGCGCCAGTAGCCTTTGTAATCCATGCCGTAACCGAAGATATAACGGTCGATGCACGGCAGGCCGACGAAGTCTGCTTTCAAATCCGGGCGAGCCTTGCGGTCGTGGTCTTTATCGATCAGCACGGCAGTGTGCACGGCGCGAGC
Source organism: Pseudomonas sp. (assembly GCF_028293835.1). Taxonomy (GTDB): domain Bacteria; phylum Pseudomonadota; class Gammaproteobacteria; order Pseudomonadales; family Pseudomonadaceae; genus Aquipseudomonas. Next base: position 20,578 of record NZ_JAQGNX010000108.1, on the reverse strand, counting down.
GCCTGCGTGTTTGCAAAAATCGATGATTGCGCCGAGGGTATGACCTTCGTCGAGGATGTCATCGATGATCAGCACGTCGCGATCGATGAACGAAACTTCGGGCTTGGCTTTCCAGAACAGATCACCGCCCGAGGTTTGATTGCGGTAGCGGGTAGCGTGCAAGTATGACGCTTCCAGCGGGAAGTCCAGGTGCGTGAGCAGTTTGCCGGTGAAGATCAGGCCACCATTCATGACGCAGAACACCACAGGGTTGGTGTCAGCCAGCTTGGCATTGATCTCGGTGCCTAGACGGGCAATCGCCGTCTCGACTTCAGCTTCGGTGTACAGGCAATCAGCTTCGCGCATGATTTGACGAATGTGCTCGAGATCAGCAGACATGACGCTCTCCAGATGGGGGCGGTGGAAGAAAAGCGGGCAAAGGTACCCATCCGCTTCGGTCAGAGCAAGCATTTCTGAACTAACGTACCGGACAGTAACAGTTGAATAGATTAATCTAGGCCGTTTTTTTGCCCCCCGTCGGAGTCTTTCCTTATGCCTATCCGTGAGATCCGCCATCCGCTGATCCGCCACAAGCTCGGCCTGATGCGTCGCGCTGACATCAGCACGAAGAACTTTCGTGAACTGGCTCAGGAGGTCGGTGCACTGCTGACGTACGAAGCAACTGCAGACCTGCCGTTGGAAAGCTATGACATCCAAGGCTGGGCCGGGACGGTGTCGGTGGAAAAAATCGCCGGCAAGAAAATCACTGTTGTGCCTATTTTACGCGCAGGTATCGGCATGCTCGACGGCGTACTCAGCTTGATTCCGGGCGCCAAGGTCAGCGCGGTCGGCCTGGCGCGCAACGAAGAGACATTGCAAGCCCACACCTATCTGGAAAAACTGGTGCCGGAGATCAATGAGCGTCTGGCGATGATTATCGACCCGATGCTGGCAACCGGCAATTCGATGGTTGCGGCCATTGACTTGCTGAAGCGGGCTGGCTGCAAGGAAATCCGCGCCATGGTTCTGGTTGCGGCGCCTGAAGGCATCGCCGCGGTGGACAAAGCGCACCCCGACGTGATGATTTACACCGCCTCCATTGACGAACGCCTGAACGAACACGGCTACATTATTCCGGGCCTGGGCGATGCCGGTGACAAGATATTCGGTACCAAGCAGAAGGACGCGTGATGAAGTCGGATGAGTTCAACGACCCACTCTGGCGCACGGTGCTGTCGGGCGCGCAAATGCTGTTCGTGGCGTTCGGCGCCTTGGTGTTGATGCCTTTGATTACGGGGCTCGATCCGAACGTCGCGCTGTTTACGGCCGGGCTTGGGACGCTGTGTTTTCAGGTGGTCACCGGGCGCCAGGTGCCGGTATTCCTGGCTTCAAGCTTTGCCTTTATCACGCCGATCATTCTCGCCAAAGGTCAGTTTGGCCTTGCGGCGACCATGGGCGGGATCATGGCTGCCGGGTTCGTTTATACCTTTCTCGGGCTTGCGGTGAAGATCAAAGGCACCGGCTTTATTGATCGGCTGTTGCCGCCGGTGGTGATCGGTCCGGTGATCATTTCAATCGGCCTGGCAATGGCGCCCATTGCCGCCAACATGGCGATGGGCAAAGGCGGTGATGGCGCGGAACTGATTCCGTATCACATCGCGATGTGGATCTCGATGCCGGCCTTGTTGACCACGGTGATCGTCGCGGTGTTTGGGCGTGGGATATTCCGTCTGGTGCCGATTATTTCCGGGGTACTGGTCGGGTTTGCTCTGGCGTTCTATTTCGGCGTGGTGGATGTGGCGAAAATCACCGCAGCGCCTTGGCTTGCCCTGCCGAAATTCACAGCACCCGAATTCAACTGGCAGGCTATTTTGTTCATCGTCCCAGTGGCCTTGGCTCCAGCCATTGAGCACATTGGCGGCGTGATTGCGGTAGGCAGCGTGACCGGTCGTGATTACCTGAAAAAGCCGGGACTGCATCGCACCTTATTGGGGGACGGTATCGCCACCACCGTGGCCGGTCTGTTTGGCGGACCGCCGAACACAACGTATGCCGAAGTCACCGGAGCGGTGATGCTGACCAAAAACTACAACCCGAAAATCATGACCTGGGCGGCGATATTCGCCATTAGCCTGGCGTTCATCGGCAAGTTCGGCGCGTTGCTGCAAAGCATTCCGGTTCCGGTAATGGGCGGAATTCTTTGCCTGCTGTTCGGTTCGATTGCTGCGGTGGGCATGAATACGCTTATCCGCCACAAGGTCGACCTCGCCGAAGCACGCAACCTGGTGATTGTGTCGGTGACACTGGTCTTCGGCATCGGCGGTGTACTGATCGGCACCGGCACCGGGCCTGATGACTTCGGGCTCAAAGGCATTGCCTTGTGCGCGGTAGTAGCGATTGGCTTGAACCTGCTGCTGCCGGGGAATGACAGCTGGAAGCACAAGAAGAAACTGGAGGAGATGGTGTAGAGCAGGATTGCGCTGCCGATACCGCCGGATATCTGTAGGAGGCAACTGGTTGGCGAGAGGCTTGACAGGGTGTGTCAGGTATATCGCCTCGCCAACGGGTTGGCTCTTATCAAACAACGAATAACTTATTGACTGAAAAAATAATCTGTAGGAGCTGCCGAAGGCTGCAATTCGACCGGGAACCGGTCGCCCTCGTTATACCGCTGAACGGGTGCCGGTCGTTCGCGACCCCGGCCTATCGCAGCCTTCGGCAGCTCCTTCAGGTTCAAAACAGGGCCTACAACATCACCGGCGCACGCGCACACAGGGTATTCAGCGCCGCCGCCCAGTGTGGATCATCATTCAGGCAGGGTATCAACACCAACTCCTCGCCCCCTGCATCACGGAATTGTTCTTTACCGCGATCACCGATTTCTTCCAGGGTCTCGATGCAGTCCGCGACAAATGCCGGGCACATGACCAGGATTTTTTTCACGCCTTCCTGCGCCAGGACCGCAAGACGCGCTTCGGTGTACGGTTCAATCCATTTTGCACGACCCAATCGAGACTGGAACGACACGGACCATTTGCCATCGGCCAAACCCAGGCGCTCGGCAAACAGCTTGGCGGTACGTAAGCACTGAGCCCGATAGCAGGTGGCAATAACCTCAGGCGAAGCGGTTTGGCAGCAGTCGGCGCCCTTGAAGCAATGATCGCCCGTAGGGTCCAGCTTGTGCAGGTGGCGCTCCGGCAAACCATGAAAGCTCAGTAGCAAATGATCATGGGCCTGCTGCAAATGCGGTCGAGCGTTTTCCACCAGTGCGTCAAGGTATTCAGGCTGATCGTAAAAAGGCTGCAGCAACGAAAATTGAATGTTCAACGACTTGGCCTTCACCGCTCGCTTCGCTTCCTCGATCACCGTGGTCACGGTGCTGTCAGCGAACTGCGGATACAGGGGCGCCAGCGTCACTTTTTGAATGCCGCGTGCGGCCAAACGAGTCAGCACGGTCCCAATCGATGGCTCGCCATAGCGCATGGCCAATTCGACCGGGCCTTGCGTCCACTCTTTGACCATGGCCTGTTGCAAGCGCTGGCTTAACACCACCAGCGGCGAACCCTGCTCCCACCAGATCGAAGCGTAGGCATGGGCAGACTGTTCCGGACGCTTGATCAGAATCAGCGACACCAGCAACCGCCGCACCGGCCACGGCACATCGATCACGTAAGGGTCCATCAAGAACTGATTCAGGTAGCTTCGGACATCCGCCACCTTGGTTGAAGCCGGTGAACCTAGATTGACCAGCAACAGCGCGTGATCGGTCATGCAACTTCCTTTGTCAGTGGCGGCTCAGCACATCGACCAGCGCCGCGTTCAAATCAGTAAATTGAAAGGTGAAGCCTGCTTCCTGCAACCGAAGAGGGTGAGCGCGCTGGCCACCCAACAGTAACAGCGACATTTCGCCCAGCAGCATTTTTAGCGGCAGCGCCGGTAGGGGCATGAATGAGGGCCGGTGTAAAATGCCAGCCAGGGTTTTGGCGAATTCGATATTGCGCACCGGCTGCGGCGCGCAAGCATTATAGGGACCTTGGGATTCAGCCCGGTTCAACAAAAAATCAATCAAGCCGATTTGGTCTTGCACATGAATCCATGGCATCCATTGCCGACCACTGCCAATGGGCCCGCCGAGGCCGAGCTTGAACGGCAACAACAGCCGCTGCAGAAAACCGCCATCGGGGGCTAGCACCAAACCCGTACGTACCAGGACCACGCGAATGCCCACGGCCTCGGCGCGCTGCGCAGTTTCTTCCCAGGCGTCACACAAGCGACTGGCAAAATCCAGAGCGACCGGTAACGCCTGCTCATTCAGTTCACGCTCACCGCCGTCGCCATACCAGCCAACGGCTGACCCGGAAATCAATACCGACGGTTTTTGCTCGCGGCGCTCCAGCCAGGCGAGTAATTGCTCGGTAAGGCCGATGCGACTTTCCCACAACAGCGCTTTGCGTTTACGCGTCCAGGGCCGGTCAGCGATGGGTGCGCCGGCGAGATTGATTACCCCATCGACAGGCTCGGTGCCTATCTCATCCAACGAGGCGACAGCGCGCACCGAATCACCACACAGCCTGGCGACCTCAGTGGGCCGACGGCTCCAGACCGTAAGCCGATGACCTTGTGCCAACCAGTATCTGCACAGTTGACGTCCTATCAAACCAGTACCGCCGGTCAGCAAAATATGCATGACGCGCTCCTCGCGTGGCGTTAGCCGCAAATCGTTAGTCTATTGATTACCACCTTCCGCTTTCGTGCCACGGAGGTGGTTGGAGCCATCGCTCATCGACCGCCCTGACTCAACCATAGGCCACGACTGAGTGCACCACGCGCTGACTGTTCGGGCACTGTCCATTGGAGTAGTTGAAGAACCCCGTTCAAGGACCACACTCACTCCAACGAATTACTGAATGTGCACGAGGCAGCAAGTTATACCGAAAAACAATATTGTACAGGTTTTAACTACGGCGTAGTCTGTGCAAACAAGGTAAACGAGGCCCCTATGACTGTACCTATCGCAATCATCGGTACCGGCATCGCCGGACTCTCAGCTGCCCAGGCGCTTCATAGCGCAGGGCATCCCGTCCACCTCTTCGATAAAAGCCACGGCAGTGGCGGCCGAATGTCGAGCAAGCGCAGCGATGCGGGTGTTCTAGACATGGGCGCGCAATACTTTACTGCCCGTGATCGCCGCTTCGTAGAAATCGTGCAGCAATGGCAAGCCAACGGCCATGTCGCGGTGTGGACGCCTCAGCTCTATAACTACCATGCAGGCAGGCTCAGCCCATCGCCGGACGAACAGACCCGCTGGGTTGGCAACCCGCGCATGAGCGCCATTACCCGGGCCATGCGGGGCGACCTGCCGGTGACATTCTCCTGCCGGATTACCGAGGTGTATCGCGGCAAACATCACTGGAGCCTGCAGGACGCTGACGGTGTTACCCACGGTCCGTTCAGTCACGTAGTGATCGCCCTGCCCGCGCCGCAAGCCACCACCCTGCTCGCCGCCGCGCCGAAACTCGCCAGCATTGTTGCCGGGGTGAAAATGGACCCCACCTGGGCAGTCGCGCTGGCCTTTGAGACGCCGCTGCAAACCCCCATGGAAGGCTGCTTCGTGCAGGACAGTCCGCTTGACTGGCTGGCCCGCAACCGAAGTAAACCGGGACGTGCAAGTAACCTCGATACCTGGGTGCTGCACGCTACCAGTGACTGGAGCAAGCAGCATCTGGACCTTTCGAAAGAAGATGTGATCGAGCAGCTCCATGGCGCCTTTGCCGAGTTGGTTGACTGCGCGATGCCGGCGCCGGCCTTCACCCTGGCCCACCGCTGGCTCTACGCACGGCCGGCCGGGGCGCATGAATGGGGATCGTTGTCGGACCCCGATCTCGGTGTGTATGTGTGTGGCGACTGGTGCTTGTCGGGCCGGGTCGAGGGTGCCTGGCTCAGCGGTCAAGAGGCGGCCCGCCGGCTGCTTGAACACTTGGAATGAATCGGAAACGCCGAGGCATGGCATATTGGCTGGCAATAACCGATTGCCCCTGTTGCTGCGCCCTTGCATGGGGCCGTTAAGTTTTCAATTTGTTAGATACGTGACAAAAGTTATACAAACCGTTTGACTTGTATAGCATCGAACCTATGATGATCAAAAGCTATACAGAAAATTTATCTCTGTATAGGTATGGATCAGAGGTTTGTCATGACCAACACCACTGCCATCAGCAAACCCAAGCTCGGAATAAGCGCCTGCCTGATGGGTGCTGAGGTACGTTTCAACGGCGGGCACAAGCAATCGCTTTTGTGCACCCAAACCCTAAGTGAATATTTCGACTTCGTTCCGGCGTGTCCTGAAGTCGCCATCGGCATGAGCATTCCGAGAGAAGCCATTCGCCTGGTCGGTGATGCAGACGCTCCGCAAGCCATCGGCAGTGTCCACAGCGATTTGAACGTGACCCAGCCACTGGCTGAATATGGCGCGCACATGGCCGCACAAATGAACGATGTATGCGGCTATATTTTTATGCAGAAATCGCCGTCGTGCGGCCTCGAACGGGTAAAGGTCTATCAGGACAACGGCCTTCCTGCGCCGGTTGGCCGCGGCATCTACGCCCAGGCATTCTGCGCGAGCCAACCCGATTTGCCGGTTGAAGAAGACGGGCGCCTGAATGATCCGGTACTCCGGGAAAACTTCATCACGCGAGTGCTTACCTATGCCGACTGGCAGGCGTTGGTCAGCACAGGGCTGACCCGCCGCGGGCTGATGGGCTTTCACGCGCGCTACAAATACCAACTCATGGCGAACAGCCCGGCGCAGTACAGAGCGCTAGGGAGAATGCTCGGCTCCATGGCCAAAGCCGATCCTAACGAGATCGGTCCTCGTTATTTCAGCCAATTGATGAGCGCTCTAAAGAGATGCGCGACTCGGGGTACACATACCAACGTCTTGCAACACCTCAATGGGTATTTCAAAAAGACCATGAGCCAACATGACCGTCAGGAAATGCAACGGCTGATTGCCCAATACCAACGCGGCGTTGTGCCTTTGATCGTGCCGCTTACCCTGCTCAAACATCACTTGCGCCAGCATCCGGACCCCTACCTTACCCAGCAGGTTTATCTGCAGCCGCACCCGGAAAATCTCAGCCTGCGCAATGCGATCTAGCTCATGACAACTCTGGCCGGCGACACACCCGACACCCGGCCCGAGCCCGACGGCGCCGATTACTTACTGGCACTAAAGCAAGGCTGGCTGCCGATTCGCGAAGTGGCCCGGCTAACCGGGGTCAACGCCGTCACGCTACGCGCGTGGGAGCGACGCTACAGATTAATCGTGCCGCAGCGCACACCCAAAGGTCACCGCCTGTACTCGGCGGAACACGTGGAACGGATTCTAGCGATCCTCAAATGGCTCGATCGGGGTGTGTCAGTCAGTCAAGTCAAGCACCTGCTCGATGCGCCACAACCCGTGTTCAGTAATCCAGAAAATGACTGGGACGACTTGCGTCAGGCCCTGCTACAAGCCATCAGCCAGTTGGCTGAACGCAAGGTGGATGAAACCTTTAATCAGGCGATGTCGCTGTACCCACCCCGCACCCTTTGCGAACAGCTTTTATTGCCGTTACTGGCCGAACTGGAGCGGCGCTGGCAAGGGCAATTCGGTGCACACCTGGAGCGGGTATTTTTCTATTCCTGGCTGCGCAGCAAGCTTGGCGCGCGGATTTATTACAACAACCGCCAACTCAGCGGCGCACCCCTGCTGCTGGTGAACCAGTCTGACCTACCGCTGGAGCCGCACCTGTGGCTGACCGCCTGGCTCATCAGCAGCGCTAATTGTCCGGTGGAAGTTTTCGACTGGCCGCTGCCCGTTGGCGAATTGTCTCTGGCCGTGGAATACCTGAAAGCTAGGGGGCTGCTGCTGTATTCCAGCAAAGCATTGAACCTGAGCCAGTTGCCCAAGCTGCTGGCCAACATCGCCTGCCCTAAATTGATTACCGGACCAACGGTACGCATCCATTGCGCTGAGCTGTCGGTATCTATTACCGAGATCCAAGGGTTGACGCTTGCCGAGGGTCCCCTTACAGCCCAAGCCGCACTGCACACGCTCGGGGTTATTTGAGGAATGACTATGCAACTGGTTTGGCTGCGCAGCGACCTGCGCCTGCATGACAACACCGCCTTGAGCGCCGCCATGGGTAGCGGCCCGACCATCGCGGTGTACCTGATCAGCCCCGCACAATGGCAAGCCCATGACGATGCGGCCTGCAAGGTCGACTTCTGGTTGCGTAACTTGGTCGAAGTCAGCAAGACCTTGGGCGCATTGAATGTGCCGCTGTTGATCCGCCATGCAGACACGTGGGGCCAGGCGGCCGGGGTACTGCTGGAGGTATGCAAGCAACATAAGATTGACGCCCTGCACGTCAATGATGAATACGGTATCAACGAGACGACCCGTGATCGTGCAGTAAGCGAAACGCTGCAAGATGCCGGCGTGCATTTCCACCACTACCTGGATCAATTGTTTTTTAACCCTGGCAGCGTGCTGACTAAGTCCGGTAACTATTTCCAGGTGTATAGCCAATTTCGTAAGGTCTGCTACGCACGACTGCATCAGTCGCTGCCAAAATTGGTGACGCGCCCCAAAGCCCAGACTGCACTGACGATTAAAAGCGACACCGTACCGAGTTCAGTGGGCGGCTTTGCCACCCCGACTGAAGCCCTGCGCGCGCTGTGGCCAGCCGGGGAAGACGAAGCTTTTCGGCGCCTGAACGCCTTCACTGACGAACAAATAAATTATTACGACAGCGAGCGCGACTTTCCGGCCAAGCCAGGCACCAGTCAATTATCGGCTTATTTGGCAGCGGGAATAATTTCGCCGCGCCAATGCCTGCATGCGGCCCTACAAAGCAATGGCGGCGAGTTTGAAACCGGCAAGCTCGGCGCGGTGACGTGGATTAATGAGTTGCTGTGGCGCGAATTCTACAAACACATCCTGGCCGGCTACCCTCGCGTATCACGGCACCGCGCGTTCCGGGCTGAAACCGAAGCAGTGCAATGGCGCCATGCACCGGATGATTTGGCCGCCTGGCAAGAAGCACGCACCGGCTTACCTATCATCGATGCCGCCATGCGCCAATTGCTCGATACCGGCTGGATGCATAACCGGTTGCGCATGGTCGTGGCGATGTTTCTGACCAAAAATCTGTTGATCGACTGGCGTCTCGGCGAGCGTTTTTTCATGCAGCATCTTATCGACGGCGACTTGGCGGCCAACAACGGTGGCTGGCAGTGGAGTTCTTCGACCGGTACCGATTCCGCCCCGTACTTTCGGATTTTCAACCCGCTCAGCCAATCAGAGCGATTTGACGGTGACGGCCGCTTTCTCAAGCACTGGCTGCCGGAACTTGCCGACCTGACAAAAAAAGAAATTCATAACCCGGCAGCCACCGCTGGCTTGTTCGGCGTGGCCGACTATCCGAAACCCATCGTGGATCTAGGCAAGAGTCGCGTACGAGCGCTGGCTGCTTTTAGAAGTCTGCCCCACCGGCAACCGGGAGCGGGGCTCCATGAGTGATTTTCTGCGCTGCTTCGCCCAACACCTGCATCGCTCGCACCGGGCGCTGGAAATCGCGTTCCCTGCGCCGGTCATTCTCGGTCAGCGGTTCATGGCGATGTTGCCTAAACGCCCGCAACTGGCCCTTGGCAAACGCATGGCTCGCTCATCGAGCACGGAAAAGGGCGCCTTATGAAAATTGCGATCATTGGCAGTGGTATATCCGGCTTAACCACCGCGTATCTGCTCAATCGTCGCCACGAAATCACTGTCTTTGAAGCCGCAGACCGGGTTGGCGGCCATACGCATACCGTGAATATCACCGGGGACGGGACCCAATACGCCATTGATACCGGGTTTTTCGTTTTCAATGACTGGACTTATCCCAACTTCATTCGGTTGCTGCGCACCTTGGGCGTTTCGTACAAAGCCATAGAAATGAGCTTCTCGGTTTGCGATCCCCGCTCCGGGTTTGAGTACAACGGGAGTTCCCTCAACAGCCTGTTCGCTCAGCGCAGCAACCTCTGGTCACCTTCGTTTTGGCTGATGTTGCGTGACATTCTGCGCTTCAACCGTGAGGCGCTGGACGACCTTCACAGTCAGCGAATTGCGGCCGACATCACCTTGGGCGCGTACCTGAAAGACGGCGGCTACGGTCGGCGCTTTACCGAGCATTACATCGTGCCCATGGGCGCTGCGATCTGGTCGATGTCGCTGACCGACATGCTGAGCTTTCCACTGCAGTTTTTCGTGCGGTTCTTTAAAAACCCCGGTTTGCTCTCGGTCAATAATCGACCGCAATGGTGCGTCGTCGAGGGCGGTTCAAGCCGCTACATCGAGCCGCTGACCGCTTCGTTCCGCGACAAAATCCGCCTTAATTGCCCGGTCAGCCGGGTCGAGCGTGATGAGCAAGGCGTGGTAATTCACAGCGCAGTCGGCAGCGAGCTGTTCGACCGGGTGGTGTTTGCCTGCCACAGCGACCAAGCCCTGCAGACGCTGGCGCAACCGAGCGTGGCCGAGCAAGAGATCCTTGGCGCTCTGCCCTATGCCGACAACGACGTAGTACTGCACACCGACATCGGACTGTTACCGAAGCGGCCATTGGCCTGGGCCAGCTGGAATTATCGCGTCAGCGGCGACAGGCAGCATTTGGCGGCCGTGACCTATGACATGAACATCTTGCAAGGCTTGAAATCCGACACACGTTTTTGCGTCAGCTTAAACCAGACGGCCGCCATCGACCCGAGCAAAATCCTCGCCCGCTACTGCTACGCCCATCCGCAATACAGCCTGAGCACAGTCGCCGCACAAGCTCGCTGGGATGAATTGCTGGGGTCACAACACACCTATTATTGCGGCGCTTATTGGGCCAACGGCTTTCATGAAGACGGCGTGATCAGCGGTCTGCGCGTGGCTCAGGCGTTTGGGGAATCGCTGTGAACGGCGCGTCGTACAGCGGCTGCATAGCTCATCGGCGCTTTTCACCCGAGGCTGGGGCTTTGGCCCGAGCGTGGTGCTGCTGGGGATTATCTGGGCGAGGTAGTTTCCGCTGTTGCAGCGCCTGGCTAAAAAGATGAAGCGTTGCGACCGTTGACGAACGTGGTGTTTTGTCGCTGCATTCACACGAGTGTCACACAACGGCATACACTGCGCGCCTATGAACACCACCAACATTCCCTTGACTCAAATTCCTGCAGAACCGGCCATTACGTGCTCGACCTGTGCCGCCTGCTGTTGCCAACTGGAAGTGATGCTGATCACCGACACGGGCGTGCCTGAACGTTATATCGATACGGACGATTGGGGTGGCGAGGTGATGTTGCGTCTGGACGACGGCTGGTGTGCGGCGTTGGATCGCAACACGATGATGTGCACGATTTATGAAAAGCGTCCGCTGATTTGCCGCGAGTTCGAAACGGGAGCAGACGATTGCTTGAACGAACGCCGCGGGATCGCCACCGCGTATCGGTAAAAGATACCGCCAAACCTGCGGGAACCAACGTGTTGGCGAAAGGTTGCCCTCGGTGTGTCAGGCACGCCGCCTCGCGAACAAGTTCGCTCCCACAGTTGCAGTGTTAAACCCTAGAACGGTACGGTGTAATGCAGCGCGTAGCTTTCTACACCGGAATTCGGTTCTTTGATTCCGCCGTTGGAATAATGCGTCGCACGAATGCCGACTTCATGTCCATTGTTGAAGCGCAAACCAAACCCTACCCGGTCTTCAAATAGAAAAGCCGTGCTTAACTTCTGGTCTTCTACCCGGGTGCTTGAAAATACTGCCACGCCAATACCCGCTTCCACGTACGGTTTAATGCTCGCCGAGCCGAATTCGTAAACAAATACCGGTGAGAAGGACAGGCTATTGTTACCTGAAGATTTGTCACCGGACCAGTACGTGTAAGCGCCGTTCCAGTATCCGGTCAGACGTCCGACGTCCGTCTGGAACCAACTTTTATCCCAATCAAACTGCACGCCCAGGCGATAGGTCTGCGTCGATTCGCCGGTCTCGCCGACTGACAATTCAAGACCCGCCGCGTTAGCAATAACGCTTTGCCCCATTAATGCGGCCGCAATCGCAGCCAAACAAAACAGTCGCTTCATCAGAAACACCCTATTTGCATAACGTTTCAGGAATTTATTTTTAGCGGACAGACTTTTAATAGAAATCCCCGGCCGGGCAATAGTTCCACGTTTTTTCCCGCGCCGCCTTGACACAATTCTTACAGAGCGAAGAATCGCACATTGGCAGTTTTTTGCCATAGCAAGGGCAAGATGTTTCTGAAAGTTTCTGGGGAGGCGCTGGTCCAGAACCGTGATTCCAGAGCGGGCCCGTCTGCCAACAGCTGGCGCTGGCTCAGCAAACGCTGGAGCTGACGTGCCACCGCGCTACCGGTATCAATCAAGCTGATTGAGTTCGGGATCATTTCCCGCAGCAAGGGTTTAAGGAAGGGATAGTGCGTGCAGCCTAGAATAATGGTGTCGCAGCCCGCCGCCAGCAGGGGTTCGACATAACCGCGAAGCAGGTTGCGAATGGTGGGGCTGACCAAATCACCGGTCTCAATCAGCTCGACCAGTCCCGGACAGGGTTGAGTGATAACGTGCACATCAGCGGCAAATCGGTCGAGTAACGCGGCGAACTTTGCGCTCTGCAGGGTGCCGGTGGTCGCTAATACGCCAACGATGCCACTGCGAGTCGCCGCCGCAGCCGGTTTGACCGCAGGCTCCATGCCGACGATGGGCCAGTCAGGGTAACGTTCGCGCAAATCAGCGACGCCGGCCACCGTTGCGGTATTGCACGCCAAGACCAAGGCTTTGGCGCCTTGGGCATGAAAAAACTCAGCAATGATCGCACAGCGCTGGCGAATGAATTCCGGGGTTTTTTCGCCATAAGGAATATGGCCGCAATCGGCCACGTACAGCAGCGATTCATTGGGTAACAGACTGTGAATTTCACTCAGGACCGATAAACCTCCCACGCCGGAATCAAAGACTCCAATGGGCGCTTCGCTGGCTTTAGTCATGGGCAGTGCCGCCGCACACGCTGCACGCGGGGTCGCGCTTGACTCGCAGCTCCCGGAAGCGGCTGGTTAACGCATCGATCAACAACAAGCGCCCGACCATGGGCTCGCCAAAACCTGCCAACAGCTTCAGTGCTTCCAACGCTTGCAGGCTGCCGACCATTCCCACCAAGGGACCGATGACTCCGGCTTCGCTGCAGGTCAATTCGTCTTCGCTGCCATGGCCATAAAGGCAGTGATAACACGGGCTATCAGCACGTCGCGAATCAAACACCGACAACTGCCCCTCCAAACGAATCGCTGCGCCACTGACCAACGGTTTCTGGGCTGCAACGCAAGCAGCGTTGACCGCTTCACGGGTGCCGAAGTTATCAGAGCAGTCCAGCACCAGGTCCACCGCATCGACCGCCGCTGCCAGGCTGTCAGCGTCCAACGCGCTGCGATGAGCGGTCAGTTTCACGTCGGGGTTGATGGCGCTCAGGCGCTTCATGGCCGAATCGACTTTGCTCTTTCCGACGCTGTGGCTGTCGTGGATGATCTGCCGTTGCAGATTGGTCGCGTCCACGGTGTCGAAGTCGGCCAGGTGCAATTCGCCCACCCCGGCCGCCGCCAAATATAAGGCGACTGGCGAACCGAGGCCGCCGAGGCCTACGATCAATGCGCGGCTGGCTTTGAGGCGTAGTTGGCCCGCGATATCCACGTGCTGTAACAAAATCTGCCGGCTGTAACGCAACAGTTCCGCGTCAGTCAGCATGACGACGCCCGAGGGTAATGCGTTCGTGACCGCCTAGGTCCATGCGGCTTTGTACACGCTCGAACCCTTGACTGGCCATCAGATCGCGCACGGCGGCGGCTTGGTCGTAACCATGTTCGAGCAACAACCAGCCGTCGACCTCGAGGTGGCGTGGGGCCTGGGCGATGATCAAACGTATGTCGTCCAAGCCATCGACGCCCGCTACCAGAGCGCTGCTCGGTTCGAAACGAACGTCCCCCTCCACCAGATGCGGATCGGCAGAGGCTATGTAAGGTGGATTGCTAACGATCAGGTCGAAACGTCGTCCTTCCAGGGCGCTGAACCAGTGGCTGTTCAGCACCGTGGCGTTGTCCAGGTGCAGCCGATGACGGTTGCGCTCGGCCAGGGCGACGGCTTCAGGCACTCGATCCACAGCCGTCACGTCCCAGAAGGAACGGTCGTGTGCCAAGGCCAAGGCAATCGCCCCAGTGCCCGTGCCGAGGTCGAGCACCGTGACCGGCGCTTGCGATGGCGTCGCTGCGTGCAATTCCAGCGCGACCTCAACCAGCAACTCGGTATCGGGACGCGGGATCAGTGTGTGCGGAGCGACCTCAAGGTCGAGTTTCCAGAAGCCCTGCTGACCCAGGATGTAGGCCACGGGTTCACCGGTTCTTCGACGCTGCAGGTAGGACGCGAACATCAGGGCCGCTTCGGTGCTGACAATACGTTCGGGCCACGTGTGCAGGAAACTCCGCGGTTTACCCAGCGCGGCGGCCAGTAATAACTCCACGTCCAGACGCGCGGTGGGGGAATCAGGAAGCTCGGCGCCTCTTAACAAGCTGGCAATAATCGTCATTTACTCACCTAATGCCGCAAGTTGGTCGGCCTGATACTCAGCTAAAAGCGGCTCTATCACTGCATCGACCCCGCCCGCCAAAACTTCATCAAGGGAATACAGCGTCAAGTTGACACGATGATCCGTGACCCGTCCCTGAGGGAAATTATAGGTGCGAATTCGCTCGGAACGGTCGCCGGAGCCCACCAACAGCTTACGCTCACTGGCGATTGCATTGGCAGCGGCGCTGGTTTGCTGATCGTTGAGCTTCGCTGACAGCCAGGACATCGCCCGTGCGCGATTCTTGTGCTGGGAACGCTCTTCCTGGCACTCCACTACAATACCCGTCGGCAAGTGAGTAATGCGTACTGCCGAATCGGTTTTGTTGACGTGTTGCCCACCCGCGCCCGAGGATTTGTAGGTGTCTACGCGTAAATCAGACGAATTGATTTCGATGACTTGCTGCTCGTCTGGCTCGGGCAATACCGCCACGGTACAGGCAGAGGTATGAATACGGCCCTGGGATTCGGTCTCTGGAACGCGCTGAACACGGTGCGCACCGGACTCGAATTTCAACTTGCCATAGACATTTTCGCCTTCGACCCGAGCAATGACTTCTTTGAAGCCGCCATGCTCGCCAATATTTTCCGAAAGAATTTCCACCCGCCAACCGCGACGCTCGGCGTAACGCGAATACATGCGGAACAGATCACCCGAAAATATCGCGGCTTCGTCCCCCCCGGTACCGGCACGAATTTCCAGGAACACGTTGCGCCCGTCATTCGGGTCTTTGGGCAATAACATGCGTTGCAACTGCCCTTCGAGCTCAATCAATTGCGCCTTGGCCTCGCGAACTTCTTCGCCAGCCATTTCGCGCATGTCCGGGTCGCTGTCCTTAAGCAGCGCTTGCGCACCTTCAAGGTCCCCAAGCACTTTGAGTAACTGGTTATAGGTCACGACAATCGGTTCAACTTCGGCGTATTCCCGGGAATAGGCGCGAAACCTGTTTTGCTCGGAAATGACTTCGGCATCGCCCAGCAGTGCGGTCAATTCCTCGTAGCGGTCATTGAGGATGTCCAGCTTATTGAGCAGTGAAGCTTTCATTGCGGGGGTTTATCCGTCGAGCCCTCTCCGAGGGCAAAAAGTTCCTGAGCCATGGCCAGCGCATCGAGGCGGCCTTCAGCTGTCAGCTTTTTCAACTGCACGCTTGGAGCATGCATCAGTTTGTTGGTAAGGCCACGGGCCAATTGCATCAGAACGTCTTCGGCACTGCTGCCGTTGGCCAGCATGCGCTGGGCTTTGAGCAATTCGTCGTCGCGCAGGCGTTCGCTTTGCTGGCGGTAGGCCTTAAGCACGTCCACTGCAGCCAGCTCACGCAAACGCAGCATAAAGTCGTTCGCGCCGATATTCACCAGTTCCTCAGCTGCTTGCGCAGCGCCCTGGCGGCTTTTTAGGTTTTCAGCGACCACTTCGTGCAGATCATCGACGCTATACAGGTAAACGTCGTCCAGCTCGCCGACTTCGGGCTCGATATCTCGCGGAACCGCGATATCGACCATGAAAATGGGTTTGTGCTTGCGCAGCTTCAGGGCGCTTTCCACCGCGCCCTTGCCCAAGATCGGCAACTGGCTGGCCGTGGAGCTGATAACGATGTCGCTGTTGACCAATTCTGCGGGGATGTCCGAGAGCAATACCGCGTGGGCACCGAACTCTGCGGCCAAAATACTGGCGCGCTCCAACGTCCGGTTGGCGACCACAATACGCTTAACGCCCAGTTCATGCAGGTGCCGGGCAACTAAAGTGATGGTCTCGCCCGCACCGATCAGCAGGGCTTGGCTGCGCTGTAGGTCACTGAATATCTGCTTGGCCAGGCTAACGGCGGCAAACGCCACCGACACCGGGTTCTCGCCAATGGCGGTGTCGGTACGCACCTGTTTAGCAGCGTTGAACGTGGCCTGAAACAGTCGACCGAGCAAAGGCCCGATGGTCCCCGCTTCCCGTGCAACGGCGTACGCCGACTTCATTTGACCGAGAATTTGCGGCTCGCCCAGCACCAGCGAGTCGAGCCCGGAGGCGACCCGCATCATGTGACGAACTGCCGCATCATCCTCGTGAACATAAGCGCTGGCGCGCAGCTCTTCCAGACTCAAATGATGATAATCGGCCAGCCAGCGCAGTATCGAATCGGCGGCGATATGGTCGTGTTCGATGTACAACTCGCTGCGGTTGCAGGTCGAGAGGATCGCAGCTTCGCGGCTGTCGGTGAGACGGCAGAGCTGCTGCAAGGCCTCAACCAACAGCTCAGGGGTAAATGCCACGCGCTCGCGGACATCGACTGAAGCAGTCTTATGGTTAATACCAAGTGCAAGGAAGGCCATTCAAGGTCGCTGATGGTGACGTGAAGCCGGCAATTGTCCTACTTCGTCTGATTCAGAACAACCACCGCAGACTATTGTCCTAATAGAGCTGCCCATTTAATGCCCGTTTTTTGGGGTGTTTTTACCCACGGCAACATCGGGGTGAGTAGTTTTCGCACGGGCTGTGGGTTTGCTCCAAGGCTTGTGTCATGATGATCTGACCGCAGGTAAGTCGTCCTTCCCCTATATATGAATAGATCCTCCGCGCTACTTCTCGCCTTTGTCTTTTTGAACGGCTGCCAGGCTCTGGCTCCCGTTTCTCCCGGAGCGTCTGCTCCGGCTGGAGACACGACACCCGCGCCTGCCGCCAAACCGCAGGTCTATAGCTCTTTCTCTCAAGACACGGTTGTCAGCCTGTTGTCGGCGGAGTTGGCTGGCCAGCGCAACCGCTTCGACATAGCGCTGGACAACTACGTCACCCAGGCCGTGAACACTCAGGACCCGGGGATTTCCGAGCGCGCATTTCGTATCGCCGAGTACTTGGGCGCCGATCAGGCAGCCCTTGATACCTCGCTGATCTGGGCGAAGAACGACCCGTCCAACCTGGAAGCGCAGCGTGCCGCAGCGATCCAGCTGGCGCGGGCCGGGCGCTATGACGAGTCCATGGCCTACATGGAAAAAGTGCTGCAGGGTCAAGGCGACACGCATTTCGATTTCCTGGCGCTATCTGCCGCGGAAACCGATGCCGACACCCGCAACGGCCTGCTGAAAAGCTTCGATCGTCTGCTGCAGAAATACCCGAAAAATGGCCAGCTGATCTTCGGCAAAGCCTTGCTGCTCCAACAAAATGGTGATGCCAAAGGGGCATTGACCCTGCTCGAAGACAATCCGCCGACTGACGGCGAGATCGCACCGATCCTGCTGCACGCCCGCATCCTGCAAGGGATGGACCGTGGCAAGGAAGCGATGCCGCTTTTGCAAAAAAGCATCAAAAAATACCCGGACGACAAGCGTCTGCGCCTGACGTACGCGCGAATGTTGGTCGAACAAAACCGTATGGACGACGCTAAGGTTGAGTTTTCCAGCCTGGTTCAGCAATTTCCGGACGACGACGAACTGCGTTATTCGTTAGCGCTGGTGTGCCTTGAGGCTAAAGCCTGGGATGAAGCCGTTGGCTACCTGGAAGACTTGATCGGTCGCGGCAGCCACGTTGATTCGGCGCACTTGAACCTCGGTCGAGTGGCTGAAGAACGCAACGATCCGGACAAGGCGCTCGCTGAATATGCTCAAGTCGGCCCCGGCAACGATTATTTACCTGCACAACTGCGCCAGGCCGATATTCTAATGAGCCACGGCCGTACCGCTGAAGCCTCCAAGCTTCTGGCTTCGGCCCGTGACGCCCAGCCGGACTACGCGATTCAGCTGTATTTGATCGAAGCCGAGACACTGGAAAGCAACAAGCAGGGTGACCATGCCTGGCAAGTGCTGGAGCAGGCGCTGAAGCAATACCCTGACGACCTGAACCTGCTTTACACCCGCGCCATGCTGGCTGAAAAACGCAACGATCTGGCGCAGATGGAAAAAGACCTGCGGGCCATCCTCGCACGAGAGCCGGACAACGCCATGGCGCTGAATGCCTTGGGCTACACGCTTTCAGACCGGACAACACGCTATGCCGAAGCTAAAGCGCTGATCGAACGGGCACACCTTTTGAACCCGGAAGACCCTGCGGTGCTCGACAGTCTTGGCTGGGTGAATTACCGCCTGGGCAATCTTGACGAGGCCGAACGCTTGCTACGCCAGGCGCTGGCACGCTTCCCTGACCACGAGGTCGCCGCTCATCTGGGCGAAGTATTGTGGGCCAAAGGCAACCAACGCGAAGCCCGCAAAGTCTGGGGCAAAGCCCTTGAACAGCAACCTGACAGCCCAATTCTGCGCAGCACTGTGCGGCGCCTGACCGGATCCGAGACTCTTTAATTTTATGTTTTTGCGCCACGTTATCGTTTTCAGCTTGATTGCCCTGCTCGCCGGTTGCGCCGGTTTTACCAACCGCGAAGCCGTGCAGGGCCAAGGCAACCCCGCGCAATGGCGCGACCATAAAACCCAACTGAGCAGCCTTGATGGCTGGCAAATCAGCGGTAAAGTGGGCATTCGCGCGCCAAAAGATTCCGGCAGCGGCACACTGTTCTGGTTGCAACGCCAGGACTACTACGACATTCGCCTCTCAGGCCCACTGGGACGCGGCGCAGCGCGCCTGACCGGCCGCCCCGGCGCCGTCGCCCTGGAAGTCGCCAACCAAGGCCGCTTCGAAGCCACCAACCCCGAGGACCTGCTGCAAGCGCAGCTAGGGTGGAAGCTGCCAGTCTCGCACTTGGTCTGGTGGGTGCGCGGCCTCCCCGCCCCCGACAGCAAAAGCACGCTGACCCTCGATGGCGACAGCCGCCTTGCCAGTCTTGAACAAGACAACTGGCACGTCGAATACCTGAGTTATTCAGAGCAGAACGGCTACTGGCTGCCCGAACGCATCAAGCTGCACGGACAAGACCTTGACGTCACGCTGGTGATCAAGGACTGGCAGCCACGCAAATTGGGGCAATAAGCATGGACGTAGATCGCCTGACGCTGCCGGCGCCTGCCAAGCTCAATTTGATGCTGCACATTCTCGGACGACGCGCTGACGGCTATCACGAGCTGCAGACGCTGTTTCAGTTTCTCGATTACGGCGATGAACTCAGCTTTGCCCTGCGTGACGACGGAGAAATCCGACTGCAAACTGAAATTCCCACCGTCCCCCATGACAGCAATCTGATCGTCAAGGCTGCTCGGGCACTGCAAAAACAGTCCGGTTGTAGCCTCGGCGTAGACATCTGGCTGGAAAAACGCTTGCCCATGGGCGGTGGAATCGGCGGCGGAAGCTCTGATGCCGCCACAACATTGCTGGGTCTTAACCATCTTTGGAAACTGGGCTGGGATGAAGATCGTCTGGCCACCCTAGGCCTGACTTTAGGGGCTGACGTGCCGGTTTTCGTGCGCGGCCACGCGGCTTTTGCCGAAGGTGTCGGAGAAATATTGACCCCTGTAAACCCCGAAGAACCGTGGTATCTGGTGCTTGTGCCGCAAGTATCTGTAAGTACAGCAGAAATTTTTGCAGATCCACTGTTGACACGTGACACTCCTCCCATTAAAGTGCGCCCCGTTCTCGAGGGAAACAGTCGAAATGACTGTCAACCGGTTGTAGAGAGGCGTTACCCAGCTGTTCGTAACGCTTTGAATTTGTTAGGCAAATTTGTCGACGCAAAATTAACCGGAACTGGAAGTTGTGTGTTTGGGGCCTTCCCAAACAAAGCTGAAGCTGATAAAGTCTCGGCCCTTCTAACAGAGACCCTTACAGGGTTTGTAGCAAAGGGAAGCAACGTTTCGATGTTGCATCGCAAGCTGCAAGAGCTGTTCTAAGAACTGAGTGCTCGGCACTCAGGTGAAACAATTACAGGGGCGTCGCCAAGCGGTAAGGCAGCAGGTTTTGATCCTGCCATGCGTTGGTTCGAATCCAGCCGCCCCTGCCATTTTCTATACTCATCCAGGTATACCCTCAGCCGGCAGGTACTGCGCGTG
>NZ_JAQGNX010000064.1 GCF_028293835.1 Pseudomonas sp. | reverse complement strand
GTAGGCAGCAACACCTTCGTTACCCTTGCCACCTACACCGACTGGCCATGCCACTGCGGGGCCAAACTTCAACTTCTCATTCCACTCAGGGCTGACTTTGGACAAGTAGTTAGTGAAGTTGTACGAGGTACCCGAGCCGTCCGAACGGTGAACCACAGTGATCGCGGTGGCGGGCAGTTTCAGGTCTGGGTTCAACGCAACAATGGCTGGATCGTTCCAGGTTTTAACGGTGCCCAGGAAAATCTTCGCCAGGGTTTCGCCATCAAGCTTGAGCTTGCCAGCTTCAATTCCCTCAACGTTGAACACCGGCACGATGCCGCCGATCACGCTTGGAAATTGACCCAGGCCACCGGCCTGAAGGTCTTCTGCAGACATCGGAGCGTCAGAAGCGCCAAAAGCAACGGTTGCTGCCTTGATCTGAGCGATACCGCCACCCGAGCCGATTGACTGGTAATTGATGCGATTGGGCGATGATTTGCTGTAGTCCTGGGACCACTTGGAAATTACCGGGAATACAAAACTCGAGCCTGCACCGGTTACATCAGTCGCGTGTGCCATACCGCTCAGGCACAACGAGGCCAGCAAAAGCGACAGACGGGTTTTTGTCAGCAACATCACGGAAACCTCAGAAAGGGGATTTTGTGGTTAGCCCACAAGGGAGTAGCCGTGACGATTTAATGCTTTAAATATTTCCGCTTGATGACAGTAATTCTGGATGTTGCGAAATAGTCGTAGGCCTGCCTGTACCGGGCTCTCAACCGTTGGTCGGCTTATCGGCACCTAATTATCGGCGCCAAGGACCAATGTTTTGTATCGACCTAACCTCTGGAGATTCAAGCCATGCTTAACACTAGATTGGCCGTTTTGGCGTTCACTGCTCTGCTTTCCACCGCCGCTGGAGCAGCAAGCAGCTCATCCACTGGCCCGACGGATCCCACCGACAACGTGCCAAAAACGCCGGCTTCGATGGAGCACGGCACCATTCCCGACGTCAACGGAACCTCGGGCACCTCTGGCGCCATGGACCCTGACAAGTCCGGCAGCATGAAAGGCAATAATGGCGGCGCGGGGGGCGTTTCCAATGGCGGAGGCATGAGTAACGGTAACGGTATGGGTGGCAATGGGGGCGGCAGCTCAGGCGGTGGCGCGGGTGGTGGCGGTGGTAGTAAGTGATTTTCCGGAGTGGATTACTCCGAGGTTGGGGTAATCCACAGCCCACCCGGCCGACATCCTGGCGAGGCGGACACGTTTAGTATCAGGGGGACCGTTTCGCGATCCATCGCGGAACAAGTGCGCTCCTGTAGCTTGATTTTCCACTTCAATGGTTATGTGACGATTGAGAGAAGCCAATCAACCGGCCGCTCCGCCGTCAATCGCTTGCTGGAGCGTGTCCATATCTAGCTTTTTCATGTCCATCATGGCGGCCATGACCCGGTCAGTGGTGCGGGCATCGTTGTAATTGATCATTTCCGACAGTAGCTCCGGCAGCACTTGCCATGACACTCCGTATTTATCCTTCAACCAGCCACATTGCTGCGCGGCGGGGTCACCGCCTTCGGTAAGGGCGTTCCAGTAATGGTCGATCTCTGCTTGGGTTTTGCAGTAGATCTGCAGCGAAACCGCTTCGGTAAACGTAAACAGCGGCCCACCATTAAGGGCGGTAAAGGTCTGCCCTTCCAGCTGGAAAATAATCGACATTACCGAGCCGGCAGGTCGATGGTGCATGTCAAATCCAACCTCGCTGTAGTAGGTGACACCGATGATGCGCGAATCCTTGAAGAGGCCGGTATAGAACCCGACGGCTTGCTCGGCATCGTCGGCGAACCATAAGCACGGGCTGATTTTCTTCATCTGCATACGTTTCTCCTGTGATAAGTCGCGACCTCACAGGGGCCGCGAATACCCTTTAGTCGTTTGTACCGGGCAGAAATCGACATCGGCCTATGACTGATTCTCGGGCAGATCGCAGCGGAACGATGGCGTTCGCTGGATCTTTGACTGCTTCGCGCGCCATCGCGGGCAACCTGAAAACTCACCGCCAGACGATTACGAGTACCCTCCTTGTATTTCCAGCTCGACTGCAGAGCAACCGTCAGGAACCAATGCATGGAACTTCATGTAGTCATCACGGGCCGCAAGGGCCTCGCCAGCCAGCTGTATCAACAACTTCGCGAAGGGATTGAATCCGGAAGGCTTGCCGCTGGCACACAATTGCCCCCCAGCCGTCTACTGGCGGAACAACTGGGAATCTCGCGCAAGACCGTTTCCGAGACCTATTCTGTTTTGACCTATGAAAATTTCCTGGTGGGCAAAGTCGGCAGCGGCACGTTTGTTAATGCTCGCGCCGCAATCAAGCCTCCCAAACAAAGTCGAACGGATTTCGCCAGCGCGGAAGTGCTGCAACACTGGCAAGAATTGAAATTTCCCATCCGCCACCCCTCACTGGAAGGCACTTCGCGTTGCGATTTCATTGGTGGCGCGACCAGCAAACATCAATTCCCGGAAGAAGAGTGGCGTCGCTGCACCCAACACGCCCTGCGCCAGATGGCCAACTCACTGGGCTTTTACGGGCAGCCGGAAGGCTTGCCGGCGCTGCGCGAAGCCATTGCCCAGCATGTGTCCTTTTCACGCGGCGTGGTCTGCGTTGATCAAGACGTCGTGGTATGCAATGGCGCACAACAAGCGCTGGATCTGATTGCTCGTGTGCTGATCCAACCGGGCAATATCGTCGCCATGGAGGACCCTGGTTACACCCCCGCGCGCCTGGTGTTTTCGGCCCAGGGCGCGCAGGTGGCCAGCATACCGGTGGACAGCGAAGGTATGTGTGTCGAGCTGATTCCCCAAGGTACGCGGCTGATCTATGTCACGCCGTCGCACCAATTCCCCCTGGGCATGCCCATGAGCCAGGCGCGACGTATAGCGCTGTTGGCCCGGGCCCAGCAACTGGGGGCGGTGATCATAGAAGACGATTATGACAGTGACTTCCGCTACGAAGGGCGTCCGACCGACTCGTTGCAGAGCATGGATGAACGGGGAATCGTCGCGTATGTCGGGACATTCTCAAAAACCCTGCTGCCTCAATTGCGCCTGGGTTATGCCGTGCTCCCACCCGCGCTCATCGAGGCGGTAATCAATGCGAAACAACTGACCGATTGGCACACGTCGACCCTGCCACAGTGGGCACTGGCAAAGTTTATTGCCGATGGTTATCTGCTCAAGCACATCCGCCGTTGTCACGGGATTTATGCCGGGCGCCGGGAACGTATTCTGGCCCGCGTGAACAGCGACCTTGCGCCATGGTTCGAGGCTGTGCCCTCCATTGCCGGGTTCCACATGGCCCTGCTGTGCAAGGTTCCGGTGAACATTGCGCTGCTGATCGAACTGGCCAAAAGCGTCGAAATCGGTCTGTATTCGCTGGCCCCGTTCTACCATACCCATGAGGTCAGGCCAGGGCTTTTAATGGGCTTCGGCGCCATCGAAACCCTGGACATTGACCCCGCACTGGACCGAGTCAAATCGTTATTGATGCAGATCGCTGGGTAATTGTCCTACGCTGGACCGGGTCTTTGGGTTGCCGAGGCGTCAGCCGAATCGACTGCAACAGTTTTGATCGCCGTTGACACAATTGGCCTACTGATCTTTCCGTGGATTGGGAGTGTTCTGCCTTCGCGGCCTCGCTTAGTTTGGTCGGGCACTGACATTCTTGAGGAGAACCACCATGAATATCCAAAACGTGATCGCTTCGACACTCGTCGGGTTGGCGCTGGCTTTATCAACGAGCGCTTTTGCCCACGATGCTACGCAAGAAAAAATTACCATTTTGCAAGAACACCCAGCGCTCAACGTACCCGGCAAGAAAGTGCTGATGCTGACCGTGGACTACCTTCCGGGTCAGGAGTCCATTCCTCACTCCCATGCAGGCACTACGATTGCCTACGTGCTTGAAGGTGCGATCATCTCCAAGGTAAATGACGGCAAGGAAATCACCTACACACCGGGTCAGTCCTGGTATGAACCGGCAGGCGCAAAACACGAGGTATCAAAGAACGCTAGCGCGACCCAGCCCGCGAAACTGTTGGTGTACATGGTGCTCGACGAGAAAGACCCCGTGCTTACGCCGCTGGCAAAATGACTGACTGCTCTGCCGACCATTGCACGTAGCAGACCACCACCGGCATATCGTGCTCGGCACAGAAATCCAGCCAGCGCAGTTGATTGTCCTGCAGGCGGTCGCCGGGCCCTTTGACTTCGATCATCCGATAGCGTTGCTCTGCCGGGTAGAACTGGATCAAGTCCGGCATACCGGTGCGGTTGGCTTTGATGTCCAGGAGCAAACGACGAAACCAGTGCCGCAAATGCTCAGCAGGCAGGCAATGCAGCGCTTGCTCCAGCAATTCCTCGGTCAACGCGCCCCAAAACACGAACGGTGACTGCAGGCCCTGCTTGATCTGGAAGTGCTGGCGAATGGTGGCCAGATAGGCCTGGGAGTCCAGTTGTTGCAGGCACTGGTCAAATAATCCCGCTCGACGCTGATAAAAATCCGGGCTGTACAGGTCACTGGGCGCACTGTGAAACGGATGAAAAAACGCCCCTGGCAGCGGAGCAAAAATCGCCGGCCAGCACAGCAAACCAAACAGTGAATTAATCAGGGCATTTTCGACGTAATACACCGGCGCCGCATCATCGGCCAGGTGCAACTGAATCATTTGCTCAACGCTCAGGTCCATGGCCTGGCTGACAGTGACGTCCAGACGACTCAAGCGCCTGGCATTGGGTCGACGCTCTGCTGGCAAGCCCAGCTTGCGTTGCAGGCGCGGTAAAATGCGTAACAGGCTTTGGGATTCGGCGGCACTTTCGACGGCTATTTGCGCACATTCGAGCAAGGCCAAGGCTGCTGTGTAGTCGGCGCTACGTTCCAGAACCCGGATCCGCCGCAATCGTGCGCCGGGGTATGCACTTTGTTCATACGCCGCCAGGGCCAACCGCCAATCCTGCAGCCGTTCGGCCTGCTGACCGATCTGGTACAACACCTTGGCCCGACGCATCGTCAGCCAGGAATTTCGAGTGTCGACCGCAAGCGCTTGTTGGACCAACGCTGACAGCGTCTCAGTGGTCATCGGCAGCTCAAGGGCTTGTCGACACAGGTGCAGGTGTAAACAAGTATCGATGTCGGCGCGCTCGTTGATGCCCCGGGAATCCACGCTGAATTCGACCTTTTCATAGCGATAGACGCCGAGGTCCGCGAGCACGAATTCAGACCACTCCTGATGCAAATTGCCGAAATACAATAACCGCAGTCGCTCGCACAGTGCCATGACTGTCAGGCCATATATCGGCTCATCCAACGCGCTGTGCCATTGATTAATCGGCTGCGGCTCTGGGTAAAACTCCCGCAGTTTTTCCAGCACGTCGAATTTCTTTTCAACGGTTTTTAATCCATGGGCCTTGAAGCAGGTGAAGAGTTCTGCCTTGCGCAGCAGTATGAACAATTCGTCCAGACTGACAGACGGCTGAGGGTCGACCCAGCCCATTTCTACTAACGGCTGGACCGCTGCGCTGGGGTCGCCAATTTCCACATAGCTCAACTTGCTTGCACGAAACAGCGCGCCCTTGCGCATGACCATGCGCACCAGAAGCCCCTGAGCGGCTTCCGGCAGGCCCATAAAATCGTCGATAAACCGCCGCTCGCGGCTGTCGAGGACGTCGGCATAGCGTTCGGTGATCCATTCCAGTACGTGCCGGAAATTGATCAGGTAATAGAAAGGGTTGTCGAGCGGGCTAGGGTTCACAGCGTTCTGTTCACAAAGAAGACTTTTCCACAAAAAATACGTAGGGATTTTGTTTGGCACTGGTTATCCGTACAGATACCAGCGCACGCTCATGCGGGCAAGCTAGAATCGACGCATGGCTAAAAACTCAGGGTATCCATATGAAAAAATGTTCTGCTCCCCAAGTCTATCTGGCCGGTTTTGGCGTGTTCAGGCCAGACGCTATTGAACACGGCCGCTACCTCAAGGCGCTGTGCACGGAGCATGGGCTTGAGGGGTTGTACCCGTTCGACAATGAAGTCGACAAAGACCGAACACCCGAAGCCACCGCGCAACAGATCTGTGCGATGAACATTGCCATGATCCGGCGCTGCACTGCGGTATTGGCTGATTTGAATGTATTTCGTGGTCTGGAGCCGGACTCCGGCACCGCGTTTGAAGTGGGGGTGGCAGTGGCGCTGGGCAAACCGGTGTGGGCTTATTTTGAGCCGGTTGGGTCAATGCGCGAGCTGGTGTCCCATGATCAACAAGGGCTTGATGCTGAGGGGTTTATGGTCGAAGACTTCGGCCTGCCGCGTAATTTAATGCTGGCGTGCAGCTGGGTCGGGGCCAGTGCGACGGCTGAGGAAGCAGTGCCTGAACTGGCGCGGCATTTGGCGCAGGGCGGTAGCGTTTAGCCGTGGCTGCACACCTTTCTGTAGGAACCAACTTGTTGGCGAGGCAGGCGACGCGGTACACCTGAAGCGCCAATGTGCAGCGTATATCGCCAACAAGTTGGCTCCTACCGGGATTAACCGCAGACAGCTGCAATCAACTCAACGACGACGACCCAACGTCACCGCCGTGGGTCGAGTCGAGCTTGTCCGAGTCGCTGAACTCTTCAAGTCTCAGGTCCTCCAGATCGAGGTCGACGTCGCCGCCATATCCACCATAGCTATCGTCTTCGTCTGCGTCGGAATCGTTCAGCGGCGATTGATCCCCGCCAAACAGGAACAGTGACGGCGAGGTGTTCGCATACGCATTTACGTTCATCGGGCGTTTCTCCTGTTCTTGCTGAAGGTGCTCTGATTGAGGTTCCAATACAGATTAACCCCGTCAGCTGGCATTGAAAAAGCTCCCGTTACTGTCGCGCAACATTTGCACCATGGCCTGGGCTGCCGGTGATAAATAGCCACCCACGCGTAGCGTAAGGCCGATGGTACGTTTCATGGTGGTGTGCGCCAGTGGCACCTCACGCAGATGCTTCATACCCGCACCGAACTCCAGCGTCTCCCGGGCAATAAAACTCAGCAGATTGGTCTGAGCAATCAACCGCGGCAGCAATGAGATAGAGTTCGTTTCAACCTGCACCGAAGGCACCGGCAATTGATTCCCACGAAAGGCTGCGTCCAGCCACTGCCGGGATGAGACGCCGATGGGCGGCAGTATCCATCGGTAACTGCACAGGTCGCTCATCTGAATCGGCGTCGCGAACACCGGATGGCTGTGACTGGCCACCACCACGGCTTCATCCTCCAGCACGGGATAGCTGATGAATTGTTCATCGCTGTTAATTAGCGGGCAGATGATCATGTCCAGTTGCCCGGAACGCAGCAGCTCGCGCAGCAAGTCATCCTGACCGATGACCAGTTTCAAGGTGATGTCCGGTGCACGTTGCAGCAGCGTCGCTGTCAACTCCGGCAATAAATACTCGGCCATGGTTGCCGCGCAGCCCAGCCGGATATTACCCACCACGCCACTGGCGAAATCGCGCACTTCGCGCTGGGTCTCGGCGATGCTCTGCTGCAACAGCTTGCCCCGAGCCTGCAACAACTCCCCGACAGGGGTCAGCTTGATTCGTCGACCATCACGCTGGAACAGTTTGGTGCCGAACGAGGCTTCCAAACGCTGAATGCTTTTGGTCAACGCCGGTTGGCTGCGGTTGAGTTTTTCCGCTGCCCGGCCAAGGTGCCCAAGCTCAGCGATGGTCTCGAAATAGGTAAGGTCCCGCAGATCCATAATTGATCAACCAAAGTTATCGATTCATGACTATTAGAAAATAGACTTGATCGATTGCGCTGTCGATACTGCATGCGCTGCGTTGGTAAACATTCCACGAGGAAAACCGATGCTTTGGAGAACTTCTGTGCCCCGCGTGTCCCATTTTTCGCTGCATACCCAACCCCTCTTCGTTCAATGGCTTGCGTTGATTGCCCTCGCCGGCGCTTGCGGCCAATTGCTGAAATTCTTTGATATTCCTGCCGCACTGTTTCTGGGGCCAATGCTGGTGGCTATCGGGTTCGGTGTCAGCGGCGCGACTATCCGCATACACAAGCAGGCGTTTCGCACCGGCCAAGGGTTCGTTGGCATGGTGGTAGCGCATGCCATGACGATCACGGTGCTGGCGACAGTGGCCCAGGACTGGCACTACATGCTGTTCGCAACGATGTTGACCATTTTACTGAGCACCTTCGTCGGCTTGATGCTGGTGCGTTTTGCGGGTTTCGATGGCGGCACTGCGGCGTGGGGCACTTCACCGGGCGCGGCGTCGGCGATGGTGGCGATGGCTGAAGAGTCCGGCGCCGACTCGCGGGTGGTCGCGACCATGCAATACGTGCGCGTGGTGTGCGTCGTGATGATCGGCGCCCTGGTGAGCCACTTGATTGGCGCAGACAGTGGTGTGACCCCGGCTCAGGCCAGCGCAGCGGTTGCACAAGCGGCTGACCCACTCAGCGTTGCGCTCAGCGTGCTGGCGATCGCGGTCGGCGTAGGCCTGAGCGGCAAGATTCCGGCCGGGGCGTTGCTGCTGCCGCTGCTGATCGGCAGCGCACTGCAACTCACTGGGCTGCTGCAAATCAGCCTGCCCCACTGGCTGCTGGCTTTTGCCTACGGCGCCATCGGCTGTTACATCGGACTGCGTTTCGACCGGCCCGCGGTGTTGTATGTGTGGCGGCGTTTGCCCGCCATGATTTTGGGATCAGTGTTGCTGATCGCGCTGTGTGCGTTGTCGGCCTGGGTGCTCGCTGAACTGATGCATAAGGATTTCCTTTCGGTCTACCTCGCTACCAGCCCAGGCGGCCTGGATTCCATGGCCATTATTGCCATGGACACGCACTCGGATGTCGGTTTCGTGCTGGCCACGCAAACCTTGCGTTTGTTTGGGGTCATCGTCACGGGGGGCTTCTTTGCCCGTCAGATTATTCGCCTGGCTGATAAAAAAATCACGGCGGTCAGCTCGACACATTGAATCTCTGCCGGGGGTTCACCTCAAAGGGTTGAGAACCCCTTGTGAGACTGCCCCATGAACTTGCTCAAAATCGCTACGTTCAATATCAACGGCATTCGCGCTCGGTTGCCCATTCTATTGGAATGGCTGGAGCGTGAAGCGCCGGATGTGGTGTGTCTGCAAGAGCTCAAGGCCACTGACCTGGCGTTCCCCATAGGGGACATTCGCGATGCCGGTTACGGCGCGATCTGGCAGGGGCAATCGTCGTGGAATGGGGTGGCGATTCTGGCCAAGGGCATGGACCCCCTGGAAATTCGTCGCGGATTGCCCGGCAATGAAAACGACACCCATAGCCGCTACTTGGAAGCTGCTGTGCACGGGGTAATCATCGGCTGCTTGTATTTACCGAACGGCAACCCGCAGCCGGGGCCTAAATTCGACTACAAACTGGCGTGGTTCGAGAAGTTCATTGAGCATGCTGCCGGCATGTATGACAGCGGCCATCCGGTGGTGCTGGCCGGCGATTACAACGTGATTCCCACCGATGAAGACATTTACAACACCCGGTCATGGTTGAAGGATGCGCTGTTGCAGCCTGAAAGCCGCGAGTGTTTTCAACGCCTGCTGGCCCAAGGCTGGACCGACGCCTTACGCGCGCGTTACCCGGATGAACGCATTTATACGTTTTGGGATTATTTCCGCAAGCACTGGCAAACCAACTCTGGCTTGCGCATTGACCATTTGTTGCTCAACGCCAAACTCGCCCCACGACTGAAAAACGCCGGTGTGGACCGCTGGGTACGCGACCTGCCCCACGCCAGCGACCACGCACCGACATGGATTGAACTGGCGATTGATGAGTAGCTCGGCTCGGTGTAGGAACCAACGTGTACTGCTGCGCAGCCCATCGCGAACACGTTCGCTCCTGCCAAATTGACTTAAAAATAATCCTATGGGTTGTGTGTTTGCTGCGCGACAGCGAGGCGTCTGGACGAAGGCGACCTCCTACAGGTTTCGTGTAGCGTTCAGATCACCTCGGCATCAAACACTTGTCCGCGACGCACTATGGAGGCTGGGAGCAGCAGCCCACCCGGCGCGATGACTGCGTTGGCCCCCACCCGTGATTGATCACCGATCAAAGCACCAAACTTGTCACACCCTGTCTCTTGCAACCAGTCGCCAATGCGTACGCGAACCTGGCTGTCTTCGCGCTCGTTTCGGTAATTGCACACGATGCTGCCGGCTTCCAGGTTGACCCCGGTGCCGAGTATCGAATCCCCGACGAAGTTGAAATGCGCGAGCTTGCTGCCGCTGAACATAAATGAGGTTTTAAGCTCGGCGCCGGGGCCGAAGATGCAGCGTTCGTCGACCCAGCAACCGCCCCGCAGGTAAGCTCCTGAGGCGACGAAACAATGCGGGCCGATAATCAGTGGGCCTTTGAGCACCGCGCCCGGTTCGACGATGGCGGTTTGGTGAACCGCTACATCGCCGCGGAGTTGGTATTCCGTAGCGGGCAACCCGGTCAGCAGTTCAAGGACAATTTCTGGCGCCCGGCTGACCAATTCCCACGGCGTCAGGTCGGCCCAACGCGACAATGCCGAGGCGGAAAATGCGCTGATGTAATCTGCAATCTTTATCATCGTAAGTCCTTGTTTCTGCCCTGTAGGTAATGCGCGCTGTCCCACAGCAAACACCGTCCCCTACAGTGACCGGGCCAGGCCCGTAGCCAAGCTCGGCGCCAAGGCCAACAACGGTAGTAACGTGGCTTGGTAGGCGTGATAGAGGTCTGGTTTACCGGGCCAGATGTCGGCACTCGGTTGGTTCTGCGGGTTCAGCTCGTGGCGCCAACTGCCGTGTAGGTAATCGATGAAATAGGTTTCGTTGAATTCCCAAAACAATCGATACCACTCCTCGTACTGCTTTTCGCCGGTGCGTTGTAACAATGCTGCCGAAGCAGCGCAGGCCTCGGCGTGGGTCCAGTGCAACCGATGGCTTACCACCGGGCGGTTTTGCCAGTCCAGCGTGTAAACAATGCCGGGGGCACCATCGACATTCCAGCCATACAGACAGGCACCAGCGAACAATAACTTCGCGTCTTTAAGTAGCCAGTGCGGTGTCGGCAGCTTCGCCTGTCGGCGGGCAGCTTCGAGATGCAGCAGCAACCGCGACCACTCAAAAGCATGGCCAGGCGTCGTGCCGAACGGTCGGAAACCGTCAGCGGGATTGTTCTGGTTGTAGTCCGGTAACGCCTGCCAGTCCAGGCTGAAATGTTCGACGACCTGGAAGTCGTTGGCGGCGGCGTGGGTATGAATCACACGCTCGACGATACTCAGCGCGCGATCCAGCCATTTGCTGTCGCCGGTAACATCGGCCAATGCCAGGAAGGCTTCGGTGCCGTGCATATTGCTGTTGGCGCCGCGATAGGCTTCTTCGTGGCTCCAGTCCCGGGCAAATGATTCGCGCAGGGCACCCTCCTCGACGCTCCAGAAACGGGTTTCCAGCACATCAATCGCATCAGCCAGTAATTCCCGCGCGCCAGGACGGTCAGCGACCACCGCCGAGCTGGCAGCCAGGGCGACGAACGCGTGCAAGTACGCTGCTTTTCCGTCATCGGTCCCTTGGGCCAACGGCGTGGCAAACCAACCGCCATGCTCGGCGTCGCGCAACGGCCCGCTAAGTGCCGCGATCCCATGATCAATCAACGCGGCACAGCCTGGAATGCCGGCAATATGCGCCAGGGCAAAACTGTGGGTCATGCGCGCTGTGTTCATGGTTTCGGCGCGTGCGTCATCGGGCAGGCCCCCGTGATCGTCGAGATTGCCGAAACCCTGGGGCAGTTTCGACGCCTTGGCGAACGCCAGCAGGCGATTGCCTTCAGCCGATAACCAGGCCGCGTGCCCCGGGGCCTGCAGCCAACTGCTGAAACCGTGTTTTAGCTCGTCCATCGATGACATTGCCTCCGTGACAACAGGATCTGGTGGTGACGCAGGAACCGTCAGCAAAGTCCAGATCATGCGTGTCCAGGCTTACCGGGTGCAAGCGCAGGAATGTCACCCAGCGTCACCGGTCAAACGCGGAAGCGTGTTACCACTTGATTAAGCTCGGCTGCCAGACGTGACAGCTCGTTACTGGAAACGCTGATTTGCTGGGCTCCCGAGGCGGATTGCACGGACAAATCGCGAATATTGACGATGTTGCGATCCACCTCCCGGGCAACCTGTGCCTGTTGTTCCGCAGCGCTGGCGATCACCATGTTGCGTTCGGAAATCTGATTGATCGCCTTGGTGATGTCAGTCAGCGATTCCCCTGCGCCTTGTGCCAGTTGCAATGTCGAACCGGCACGTTCCCGGCTGGTGTGCATCGACTCCAGCGCCTGGGCCGAACCGCTGCGCATGGCCGTGACCATTTTGTCGATTTCCAGGGTCGATTGCTGGGTGCGGTGCGCCAGTGCGCGAACTTCATCGGCCACTACCGCGAATCCACGTCCGGATTCACCGGCACGGGCGGCTTCGATGGCGGCGTTCAAGGCCAGCAGATTGGTCTGCTCGGCAATCGAGCGAATAACATCGAGGACTTTGCCGATGTCTTGGGACTGGTCGGCCAGGTTCTGCACCAGTGTAGAAGTACTGTCGACGTTACTAGCCAACGACTCGATGGCCTGCACCGTATCGAGGACCCGCGCTTGCCCGGCTTTGGCTGAGTTATTGGATTGGGTGGACGCCTCAGCGGTCGACACCGCGTTACGTGCCACCTCCTCAACCGCCGAGGTCATTTCGTTGACGGCCGTAGCAGCCTGTTCGATCTCGGCGTTCTGCTGTTGCAGGCCACGGGTGCTGTTTTTGGTGACGGAATTCAGCTCAGTAGAGGCCGACGCCAGTTGCATCGCCGAGCTACCGATCTGCCGCAGGGTGGTGCGCAAGTTGTTTTGCATTAGCTCCAGCGCCTGCAACAACCGCGTGACTTCATCTTTGCCGACAATCCTGATGGTCTGGGTCAAATCGCCTTTGGCCACGTGTTCAGCCGCAGTCACCGCTTCCTCCAGCGGACCGGTAATGCTTGTGATGAGTAGCCATGCCAAGACGATCGTGCCCAAGGCGGCACCCACGACAAAAATCAATACCACGTTGCGTGAGTGGCTATATTGCGCTTCGGCGTTAACGCCTTCGTTATCGACCTTTTTAGCGTAAAAATCACTTAAATCGCCGAGCTGTTTGCCAGATCCATCAACGATTTGCTTCATGTCGACCAACAGCAACTTGATGAGCGCCGCCGAGTTATTTTGCTGAGCCAAGGCGAACGACTGGGTGATACCGCGCTGATAATCAGCCAGCGAAACCTTGAATAGGTCCGTCAGCTGACGCTCTTCCGGCGAGCTGATGAACGTGGCGAAGGTGTCGAGTTTTTTCGCCAGGTCCTGGTTGCGCACGTCCATCTGGCTGCGGTAGTCGTTGATATGGGCCGGATCAGGGTCCAACGCCATGCGCAGGGAGATAGTGCGGATTCGCAGCATCAATTCCCGAACATCGTTGACCACGCGCATGCTCGGCATCCACTTGCTTTCGACTGCCACTTCACTTTGACGAATCGTCGACATTTGGATTAAAGCGAACCAGCCCAGCAACGCGACCAATAGGGAAATCAACGCGAATCCAAGACCCGCACGACGGGCGATGGACAAATTTCGAAGGCTCATGGCCGTATGCTCTTTGTTTATTGTGGGCGGAGGGTGGGCAGGACGGGGGGCAGGCTGCCGGACTGACAGATAATGATCTATCGACTGAATACCCGGCATCTTTAGATCAACCTGGAAATACAACGCCACTCATAAAAAACCGCACATTGTCAGGCCGTTGTCGCCGCCAGGACTTGTGGCATTGCTCCGACCAACGCAGGCAAATTGCTGGCTGATCGCGGTCATTTGCACTGAACCTCAGAAAACCTGCCGACTCATAAAGGGGACAACCTGCCTTGAGAGCCCCACCATGTTCGCCGAGCGGATGAAGCAACCGTTGCAGGTTGATGAAGCGCTGCGCTTGATTCGTTCGAGCAGTCATTGAATCTATTTAGGAGAGCATTACCATGAAGAAAAAAATTAAACATAACGATGCAGAACCCAAAAACCAGGAAGTCGGCGACGTCGGCGAGCGCCTTAAAAAACTTAATCAGCAGGGCGAACAACCGCGCTCAAACAATCCACCCGATCCTCAGGATCAGTCCCCGAAATAACCCTGGGCCGGAGCGCATAGCATGCTGCAAATATTGGGAAAAGCATCGTCGATCAATGTTAGGAAAGTGTTGTGGACCTGCGCCGAGCTGGGGCTTTCTTTTGAACGAGAAGATTGGGGCAGCGGGTTTAAATCAACCCACAGTGTGGAGTTTTTGGCGCTGAACCCAAACGCAATGGTGCCGGTGATCAAGGACGACGATTTTGTGCTCTGGGAATCAAATTCGATTATTCGTTATTTGACGACCCGCTACGGCGGCGAATTCTTGTACCCCACGGCTCCCAGGGAACGGGCACGGATTGACCAGTGGATAGACTGGCAAGCGTCAGAAATGAACCGTGCGTGGAGTTATGCGTTCTCGGGTTTGGTGCGTAATCTGCCCACCCATCAGGACCTGAACGCTATTGCAGAGTCCTGCCGTGACTGGGAAAGGCAAATCAACATCCTCAATCGCAGGTTGGAAACGACCGGCGGTTATGTAGCAGGCGATCGATTTTCCCTGGCCGATATTCCCATGGGGCTGTCGGTAAACCGCTGGTACGAAACCCCGTTGCAACACACCGAGCTTCCTGCCGTTCGCGCCTATTATGAACGCTTGAGTGAACGACCAGCGTTTCTGACCTATGGCAGGAATGGCATGGCTTGAACTGCGCTATACGTGATGCCGGCTACCTTGGGGCTGTCCAACCTCCCCCGTATTGGTCTCGACCACTCCTTTCACCCCTAGCCACCAGGTATGCCCGCGTGTGGGGTAATCCAGGTAAAACGGCTGGCCCATCTGTGGCGTGCTGATGGCGATGTTCTTCTCCCAGGCCAGCGCCAGGATGCGATCGAAGGGTTCGTGCCAAGCGTGCATGGCCAGGTCAAAAGTGCCGTTGTGGATCGGTAATAACCAACGGCCACGCAGGTCGATGTGCGCTTGCAAGGTTTCTTCGGGCTGCATGTGCACGTCTGGCCAGTCAACGTTATAAGCGCCGGTTTCCATCAACGTCAGGTCGAACGGACCGTAACGGTCACCAATCTGTTTGAAACCCTGGAAGTAGC
Organism: Pseudomonas sp.; assembly: GCF_028293835.1. Lineage (GTDB taxonomy): Bacteria > Pseudomonadota > Gammaproteobacteria > Pseudomonadales > Pseudomonadaceae > Aquipseudomonas. The sequence goes on along the minus strand of NZ_JAQGNX010000064.1, from coordinate 64,679 downwards.
CGCTGTCACCGCTGAAAAATATCTTCCGGTCGTCATCGATCATTACCCACGATGCCCACAACGTCTTGTTGCTATCGCGCAACGAGCGCCCGGAAAAGTGCTGCGATGGCGTGGCAACAAAACGCAAGCCATCGATTTCGGTCGATTGCCACCAGTCCAATTGCTGCACTTTGGCGGCCGGCACGCCCCATTCAATCAAGGTATCGCCGACGCCGATGGGGGCCAGGAAGTGCTCAGTCTTGTCTATCAACGCTTTGATCGCCATGTGATCAAGGTGGTCGTAATGATTGTGCGAGAGGATCACGGCCTTGATCGGCGGCAGGTCTGCGAGGCTGATGGGCGGCTGGTGAAAACGCTGCGGCCCGGCCCACTGTACCGGCGACGCACGCTCGGCAAACACCGGGTCAGTCAGAAAAAACTGATTGCGCAATTTGAGCAGCACCGTCGAATGGCCCAAGCGGAACACGCTGTTATTGGGCGCGGCGAGCAGTTGCTGGCGCGACAATGGCAGCACCGGAATGTCGCCTGCAGGGCGAGTATGGGTAGGTTTGCCGAAGAGCGACCGCCAAATCAGACGTAGGGTTTTCTGGAAACCCAAACGGTGCGTGGGTTTGTGGTTACGGTAGCGCCCTTCTTGCTGCAATGTAGCCATCACGGGGGCTGCGGTGTGCGCGGTAAGTGTTGTTTTGCTCATGAACGCTGACTCCAAGGAGCAGGACGATTCCTGGATCTTGACGAATAAGGATGGCAGGTAGAACTTGAAACGATTACAAATACACTACACAGTGTAGTTTTAAGCTTGCAACAACCCTGGCGACAAGTAAACTGCCGAGTGTAATTTTTTTAATCCGCCTGTCTGAAGCGAACCCTATGAAAGCCCCCCTACGCCTGACTGACCGTAAACGCGAAGCCATTGTCCAGGCGGCCATTGCCGAGTTTCGCGTCAATGGTTTTGAGGTCACCAGCATGGATAAGATCGCGGCCTTGGCGGAAGTGTCCAAGCGCACGGTGTACAACCACTTCCCGAGCAAAGAAGAGCTGTTCTCCGAGATCCTGCAACAGCTGTGGACCAGCAGCGGCAAGCTGCAAGACATGACGTACCACCCTGAGCGCCCGTTGCGGGATCAACTCAAGGACTTGCTGGAGTCGAAAATGCAAATGCTCGCTGACAGCAACTTCATCGACCTGGCACGGGTCGCCATCGCCGCCACCATTCACTCCCCTGAACGGGCGCAAAATATGGTCTCGCGCCTTAGCGAACGGGAAGAAAGCTTTACCGCCTGGGTTCGTGCCGCGCAGCTGGATGGCCGTTTCAAAGCGGTGGAACCGGCCTTTGCCGCAACGCAGATACATGCCCTGCTCAAGGCGTTCGCCTTCTGGCCACAAATCACCCAAGACGCCGACGTGTTAAGCACAACCGAGCAAAATGCAGTGGTTGAATCGACCCTGAACCTGTTTTTAGGCTGGTATGAAATCCCAGCTCCGTAGCAGATTATGTTTAACTTAATTACTTATGGGTTTGAAAGCCGTCCTCCCTCCCGCGCATGCTCTCTGAATATCACTTCCAGCCATTGCATGAAAATCCTCAATCGTTCCGGCACGTGCTGTTGTTGCGCATACAGCAGTGACACCTCCATTGGTGCGGGTACGTGGTCTGGCAATACCGACACCAATACGCCGCTGGCCAATGATTCGCGCATGCCCATCTTTGGCACCTGCACCAGTCCCAGACCGGCGCGGCAGGCAGACTCATAGGTTTCGGTGTTATTCACGGTGATACCGCCCGCCATGGGTAGCCGACGCAGCTTGCCGTTTTGCATGTACTCGAACCCATCGGAACGCGCGCCCAGTACCCCAACGTAATGAATCAGCTTATGCCCGGCCAAATCGTCGATGGTTTTCGGTACACCATACGTGCGCAAATAGTCCGGGCTCGCACAGTTGACCATCGTCACCCGACCAATTGAGCGCGCAATGACCGATTGATCAGGCTGGGCGCCCACCCTCAACACACAGTCGAAGCCTTCGCGCACCAGGTCGACTCGCCGGTCGGTGCTGTTGATTTCCAGCTCTACCTGTGGATGGCGACTCACAAATTCAGGCAGACGTGGTATGAACAGCTTGCGCGCCATTGCGCTGGGCATGTCAACCCGCAAGCGCCCCGCCAGCACTGCGCCATCCTGTCGAAACAAACCTTCAAGTTCGTCCATGTTCGACAACAGGCTTTTGCTGCGGTCGTACAGCACCAGTCCGTCCTGCGTGACCTGCACCTTGCGCGTGGTGCGGTGCAGCAACTGCGTGCCCATCAACGCTTCCAAAGCTTGAACATGCTCGGAAACGGTAGACCTGGGTAACCCCAGGCTTTCCCCCGCCTGGGTAAAGCTCGACAGCTCCGTAACCCTGACAAACGTCTTAAGCAGTTCCAGCTTATTCATCCCCAACCCCCAGGATTGTTCGGACTAGCCGATCAGTGATTCCGAATATGCGCTATTTATCACGTTGCAGCGGATAAATAAACTGACGTCACTGCCACCTACTTCCGCCAAAGGAACACACCATGACCCGCAAAATCGCACTTATAACCGGCGCCAGCCGTGGCCTGGGTAAAAACGCAGCACTGCACCTGGCTGCCCAGGGCATCGACATCATCGGCACGTTCCATAGCAACGCCGCTGAATCCCAAACGGTGGCCAGCGAAGTCGAACGCCTCGGTGGCCGCGCGGTAATGCTGCAGCTGGATGTCAGCGACAGCAGCACCTTTGGCGCTTTCAGTTCCCAGGTGGGCGATGCGCTGAAAAGCACCTTCAACCGCGACTCCTTCGACTTTCTGGTCAACAACGCCGGCACCGGGATAAACGCCAGCTTCGCCGACACCAGCGAAGAGCAGTTTGACCACATGATGAAGGTTCACCTCAAGGGGCCCTTCTTCTTGACTCAAGGTTTGCTGCCGTTAATTGCCGATCAAGGCAGGATCATCAATATTTCCAGCGGCCTTGCCCGATTTTCGATGGCTGGCATGGCTGCCTACGCCATGATGAAAGGCGGCATCGAAGTGCTCACTCGCTACCAGGCGCTAGAACTCGGTCCCCGTGGTATTCGGGTCAACACCCTGGCACCGGGCGCCATCGAAACTGATTTCGGCGGCGGTCTCGTGCGTGACAACGCACAGGTTAACCAATACATCGCGTCGGGCACAGCCCTGGGCCGCGTCGGTTTACCTGATGACATCGGGGGCGCCATTTTGATGCTGTTGACCGACGGTAGCGGCTGGATCAATGGTCAACGGATCGAAGCCTCGGGTGGCATTCACCTTTGATCCACTGAGGCAGCGCCTATGCAGCGCCTGAGTTTTTCAGGCGCTTTTCAGCTTGGCGGCAACCCGCGTCACCAGTAGTTGACGCTTGGCCAATGACGCAGCTCCGCGCTCAAGAGCTAACGCCATCACCTCGGCGCAAGCCGTGTCAGGATGACCCGAAGCAAACGGCGGCGCGGGTGCGTATTCCAGCTGCAATTGCGTGGTTTGGGCTTCCAGTTCGCCGAACAGTTCACTGACCAGGGTTAGCGCAAAATCGATACCGGCGGTGATCCCGCCGCCAGTCATCAGGTTGCCATCGCGCACCACCCGCGCCTGCACCGGGATCGCGCCCAACGCTTCCAGCAACCCGTGGGCCGCCCAATGGGTGGTTGCCCGACGCCCGCGCAATAATCCCGCCGCGCCTAACACCAATGCCCCGGTGCACACCGAAGTCACGAACCGCGCCGTTTGCGCATAATGTCGGATGAATGCCAGCGTCTCGGCGTCTTCCATCAGATCGTCGACCCCCTTGCCGCCCGGAATACAGATCACGTCCAATGGCGGGCAGTCAGCAAAGGCCGTGTCAGGCGTCAGAGTGAGTCCAGTGCTGGAGCGGACCGGATCAAGGTTCTTCCAGATCAGGTGGACAGTGACCTCCGGCAACGAGGCAAAGACATCATAAGGGCCGGTCAAATCCAGCTGTTGCAGTTTAGGGAACACAAGTAGACCAATGTGAAGCGTCATGGGGTTTCTCCTTCTTTTATTTTCGCCGCAGAGCACGCGGTGGACGAAGCCACTGTAGTCCGCTAGGCTTTGGCGGATACGCCAGATAACCCACCATTTAAGCCAACAGGGTGGATACAGCGTGCCGCCAACCCGCCACCGAGTGCCCGCATGCCCAACCCACTCAAAACCCTGTACCTGCTGGCGTTTCCAGACGTGCAGTTGCTGGACATTTCCGGACCGCTGCAGGTGTTTGCCACGGCCAATGAATTGATGCGCAAGCAAGGGCAGCCTGTGCCCTATGTGCTCAAGGTGGTGGCCGCCGAGCCTGGTTCGGTGGTTTCGTCTGCGGGATTGGGGCTGTTGACCTTACCGCTGCCAGGTTTCGATGAGAACTGCGACACGCTGATTATCGCGGGCGGACGCGGGGTTGATGCCGCTGCTGAAAATCCTGAATTGCTGAAATGGGTGCGCGGACAAGCTGCCAGGGTGCGGCGTTTGGCGTCCGTCTGCAGCGGCGCGTTTTTATTGGCGGCCAGCGGTTTGCTCGAAGGACGGCGCGTAGTGACTCACTGGAGCCGCTGCGATGAACTGGCCCTGCGGTATCCGCTGCTGAGGGTCGAACCCGATCCGATTTTCATCAATGAGGGTGGTGTCTGGACCTCTGCCGGGGTGACGGCGGGGATCGACCTCGCGCTGGCCTTGGTGGAGGAGGATTTGGGCCATGAACTGGCGCTGGCCGTGGCCCGGCATCTGGTGGTGTTTCTCAAGCGCCCCGGTGGTCAGGCGCAATTCAGCGTGACCCTGGCCCTACAAAAAAAAGCCGGGCGCTTTGCTGAATTGCACGCCTGGATCGCAGACAACCTCAGCGGTGATTTATCAGTCGCCAGCCTTGCTGAACGGGTCGGCATGAGTGAGCGCAGCTTCGTTCGCCATTACCGCACCGATACCGGAAATACCCCGGCAAGGGCCATCGAACAGTTACGCGTAGAGGCCGCACGGCGATTGTTGGGCGACACCGCCCTGCCGATCAAACGCGTTGCCAGCCGTTGCGGGTTTGGCACCGAAGAAACCCTGCGCCGCAGTTTTCTCAGGGCCGTTGCGGTGACGCCCCACGCGTATCGGGAGCGGTTTTCGGGATGAGATGCGCAAAAAACACGGACCCGGTAAGAGCGCCCTTGCCGCGATTGACTGCGCAGCGCGTTGCGGGACCGCTTCGCGGTCCATGGATGTGGCCTCGTTATGGCATGCTGCTGACCATTGACGATTATCGCGGCGGTGACCACCGCCTGCCGCTGGGAGACTGACATGCGCTATGACTTATTGATCCGCAACGCCCTGATCATCGATGGCACAAACACCCCGGCGTACCCCGCCGATGTCGCTATTTCAGAGGGCCGAATCCACCGTATCGGCGACCTCGAAGGCGAGTCGGCCGACCAGGAAATCGACGCCAAAGGCCGCGTGTTGGCGCCGGGCTTTATCGACGTACACACCCACGACGACACGGTGGTGATTCGCAAACCGCAAATGCTGCCGAAGATCAGCCAAGGCGTAACCACAGTGATCGTCGGTAACTGTGGCATCAGCGCTTCGCCGGTAAGTTTATCGGCCGAGCCACCCGACCCAATGAACCTGTTGGGTACCGCCGCGGCCTTCGTCTACCCACGCTTCAGCGATTACCGTGCAGCGGTGGACGCTGCCTGCCCAGCGGTTAACGTCGCTGCGCTGATCGGCCATACCGCATTGCGCAGCAATCACCTGGATGATCTGTACCGCACCGCCAGGCCGGCGGAAATCGCGGCCATGCGCGACCAGTTGCGGGACAGCCTTGAAGCTGGCGCGCTGGGGCTATCCACCGGTCTGGCCTATGCGTCGGCATTTTCGGCGGATACCGGAGAAGTAATGCAACTGGCCGAGGAACTGACGGCCTTTGGCGCGGTGTACACCACGCATTTACGCAGCGAATTCGAGCCGGTGCTGGAAGCCATGGACGAGGCTTTCAGCATCGGCCGTCACGCCAACGCTCCAGTCGTCATTTCCCATTTGAAATGCGCCGGCGCCGGTAACTGGGGCCGCAGCCCGCAGTTGCTCGAAGCGTTGGAAAATGCCGCACACAACCATCCGGTAGGCTGCGATTGCTACCCGTATGCCGCCAGTTCCTCGACCCTTGACCTCAAGCAAGTCACCGACGCTTTTCGGATTACCATCACCTGGTCGACGCCGCATCCGGATCAAGGTGGCCGCGACTTGATCGATATCGCCGCTGAATGGGGGCTGTCGTTACTGGACACCGCGCGCAAGCTGCAACCGGCTGGCGCGGTGTATTACGGCATGGACGAAAACGACGTGCAGCGCATTCTTGCGCATCCGCTATCAATGATTGGTTCGGATGGATTACCGGAAGACCCATTCCCGCATCCGCGTTTGTGGGGGGCATTTCCAAGGGTGCTGGGGCATTTCAGCCGCGATTTGGGTGTGTTTCCCCTGCACACCGCCGTGCACAAAATGACCGGGCTTTCCGCTGCGCGTTTCGGCCTGCATGAACGCGGAGAAATCCGTCAGGGTTATTGGGCAGACCTGGTGCTGTTTGACCCCGCGCTCATCCGCGACGTTGCCGACTTCAACGACCCACAACGCGCCGCCGAGGGCATTGATGGCGTGTGGGTCAACGGCCATCTGAGCTATGCCGATGGCCAGAGCCAAGGCACGCGGCACGGGCGGTTTTTGCCGCGCAGCGGGTCGTTAAGTGCGGGGTTTAGCGGCGAATTTTGAATCCAAAGCTAGATCACAACGCCGCGGCATTCGCCAAATCCTATCGAGGCATATCCTTTTCGCTGGCAGCGGGCGCGGAAGATCACTTCGTCGCCCGCTTCCAAAAAGCGTCGGGACTCGCCGCTGGACAGGGTCAAGGTGGTTTTTCCGCCGTCGCTGATTTCCAGCAGACTGCCAAACTGCCCGGGCTGTGGTCCTGACAAGGTTCCCGTGCCGAACAAATCACCCGGCTGCAATTTGCAGCCATTGACGCTGTGGTGCGCAACCATTTGCGCGACGGTCCAGTACATGTTTTGCGTGTTGCTCAAGGCCAGACGCTGTGCCGGCATGCCCTGCTCTTTCATCCGCTCGGTGAGCAGCACCACTTCAAGTTCGATGTCCAGCGCGCCGCTTTGCTGATCCGCTGCATCCAATAGATATGGCAAGGGCTGTGGATCGCCATCAGGCCGCGCCGGTTGAGCGATGCGAAACGGTTCCAGCGCTTCGGCAGTCACCACCCAGGCCGAAATGCTGGTGGCAAAACTCTTCGACAGAAATGGCCCCAGCGGCTGGTATTCCCACGCCTGTAAATCCCGTGCCGACCAGTCGTTAAGCAAGCAAAAGCCGGCGATATGCTGCGCTGCGTCACCGATGGCGATGGCTTCGCCCATAGTATTGCCCGGGCCAATCCACACGCCCATTTCCAATTCGTAATCCAGCCGTTTGCTCGGCCCGAACTCGGGAACCACAGCGCCTGGCGCCAAGGTCTGACCGTTCGGACGCTGCACCGGCGTATCAGAAATACAAATGGTCGAGGCGCGACCGTGGTAACCGATGGGCACATATTTGTAGTTGGGCAGCAACGGATTGTCCGGGCGAAACAGTTTGCCGACGTTCATGGCGTGGTGGATGCCGACGTAAAAGTCGGTGTAATCGCCAATGCGCGCCGGAACGTGCATCTGACAATCGGCCATGGGATGCAGCAAGGTTTCAGCCAAGGGTCGCAGTCGCGACAGGTGCGGACTGCCGTGATCCAACAGGTGCAGCAGTTCACCACGCAGTGCACGCCGGGCGGGTGCGCCCAAGGCGAAAAAGTCGTTGAGCTGATCACGGCTGGCAGCTTCGGCGGCGTCACGGGCGGCACCCTTGAAAAAACCCGCATCCAGCGCCGCACGCAGGTCAAATATCATGTCGCCAATGGCCACGCCACCGCGTTTGCTCAGGCCGTCTCGGCTGAAAACCCCCAGCGGCAGATTGTGCAACGGAAAATCGCTGTGGCCGTTGGCTGACGTTACCCAACTGAGGGCATTCGATGGAGAGGTCATGCTTGGTTTCCCGAATCAAAGGTTTTGGCCATGCCTGTCCAGCAGGCATCGTAATCGGTCTGTAAGTGCCGACATTCAAGGGCGTGACGGCTAGGCCGCAGCACTTTGCCGGTCTCGAACATGAAGGCCATGGTGTGGTCGATTTTGTGCGGTTTGAGCTCCGTGGCCATGGCTTTTTCTGCCGTGGCGTTGTCCGGCCCATGGGCACTCATGCAGTTGTGCAGCGACACGCCGCCAGGTGCGAAACCCTCGGCTTTGGCATCGTAAGCGCCGTCGATCAAGCCCATGAATTCGTTCATCAGGTTGCGGTGAAACCACGGTGGCCGAAAGGTTTTTTCGGCCACCATCCAGCGCGGCGGGAAGATCACGAAGTCAACGTTGGCCTGTCCATGCACCGCACTGGGCGCGGTCAACACGGTAAAGATCGACGGATCGGGGTGGTCAAAACTCACCGAACCCAAGGTATTAAAACGGCGTAAATCGTATTTGTACGGCACGTTGTTACCGTGCCAGGCGACCACGTCGAACGGTGAATGATCGAGCTGAGTGGCCCAGAGTTCACCCAGAAATTTCTGTACCAGGTGTACTGGCTCATCGCGATTTTCAAACTGCGCGACGGGCGTTAGAAAATCCCGTGGATTGGCTAGCCCATTACTGCCGATCGGTCCCAGGTCCGGTAAACGCAACGCGCAGCCGTGGTTTTCGCAGACATAGCCCCGGGCGCTGGCGTCGAGTAATTGCACGCTGAATTTCAGCCCGCGCGGCAATACTGCGATTTCTTGTGGCTCGATCTGCAGCACGCCCAATTCGGTGACGATGCGCAAACGGCCGGTCTGCGGCACGATCAGCCACTCACCGTCGGCGTTGAAAAAGGCGCGGTCCATGGACGTGTTAGCGCAATAGACATAAACGCTGACACCTTCAACCTGATCCGCAGCCGCCGTGCTGGCCAGGCCGGTCAAGCCATCGAGAAAGTCAGTGGGCTCGGTGGGGATATCGAACGCATCCCAGCGCAGGCGGTTCGGGGTGATCGGGCCAGTCTCCTGGCCAACGATCTGTCGCGTCAAACGCTTAAAACGTGGGTGCGCCGCCGAGGGTTTGATGCGGTATAGCCAGGTCCGCCGTGCGTCGGCCCGGGGCACCGTGAACGCCGTGCCGGAAAACTGCTCGGTGTACAGGCCGTGTGAATGCCGCTGCGGGGAATTCTGCCCAAGCGGCAACGTACCTGGCACTGCTTCGCTGCTGAACTCGTTACCGAAACCGCTCAGATACACCAGGGATTCAGGAGAGTGGGCTATGAACATCTTGACCTCTTTTTTACTTACGAGTGACCTGTTGGGAGCTGCCAAAGGCTGCGATTCGACCCAGACGGGGCGGTTTCGTGATTCCGATGAAGGTCTTGCCGACCTTTCGCAGCCTTGGGCAGCTCGTACAGGGATCGGGTGCAAACAACGTAATTAGATTACGCATAACGTAATTTGAGTTTGTGATGAGGTCAAGCTATAAAGCAGCCTTCCCAGACCGGCGCGCCCTTATCCATGACAGCGGAAATCGATAACCCAGCAGGCCCACGTCAGCAAAAAGTCCAAGCGGCGGAAGTCGGTGTTGGCATCCTTAAAGCGTTAGCCGAATTGGCGCCTGCCACCTCGTTGTCAAAACTGGCGGAACACGTGGGCATGCCGGCGAGCAAGGTCCACCGCTACCTGCAAGCGCTGGTTGCCAGTGGCTTCGCCGAGCAAAACATCGCCACCAATCACTATGGCCTCGGCCGTGAAGCCTTGCTGGTGGGATTGGCTGCGCTCGGACAACTGGACGTGTTGAAAACGGCTGCACCGCACTTGTCCGCGTTGCGTGATGACCTCAACGAAACGTGCTTTCTCGCGGTTTGGGGCAACAAAGGACCGACCGTGGTCTACGTCGAACAATCCATCGGCGCGGTGACACTGGTGACACAAATCGGTTCGGTGTTGCCGCTGCTAAGCTCGTCCACCGGGCTGGTGTTCAACAGTTTTCTGAGCAGCAACGAAACGGCGCTGCTGGCCGAGCTTGAGTCAGGCCATTTGAGCGCCCAGCACTTGAAAGACGCTGAGAAACACCTTAAGGAAATCCGCAGCACCGGGGTACATCAGATTCACGGTATGTTGATGGCTGGGGTCAACGCCGTGTCATCACCCGTGTTTGCCATGGGCGATAAGCTCGCGGGCGTGGTAACGGTAGTGGGGTCGGCGTCAATGTTTACTGGCGCGGCGCAAGATCAGGCGGCGCTGAAACTGCTGAAAACCGCCCAGGATATAAGCTTGAGGATGGGTGGCAGTTTTCAGCCTCGTATTGATTGAGAACAGATCCCATTGTAGGAGCCAACGTGTTGGCTCCTACAGACCGATTACAGATCAATCCGCAGCTAGAACCCCACGTTTTACCTGATCCCGCTCGATGGATTCAAACAGCGCCTTGAAGTTGCCTTCGCCAAAGCCGTCATCGCCTTTGCGCTGGATGAACTCGAAGAACACCGGCCCCATGAGGGTTTCCGAGAATATTTGCAGCAGCAACCGCCGTTCGCCGCTGTCGGACGTACCGTCGAGTAAGATGCCCCTTGACTGTAATTCGTCCTGGGGCTCGCCGTGGTTGGGTAGACGCCCTTCCAGCATCTCATAGTAAGTGGCAGGCGGCGCAGTCATGAAGCGCATGCCAATGGCTTTCAAGGCGTCCCAGGTCTTGATCAAGTCATCGGTGAAAAACGCGACGTGCTGAATGCCCTCGCCGTTGAACTTCATCAAGAATTCTTCGATCTGGCCCGCACCCTTCGACGACTCTTCGTTCAACGGGATACGGATCATGCCATCCGGCGCGGTCATGGCTTTGGAGGTCAGGCCGGTGTATTCGCCTTTGATGTCGAAGTAACGAAGCTCACGAAAGTTGAACAGCTTCTCGTAGAAGTTCGCCCAATACGCCATGCGCCCCCGATAAACGTTGTGAGTCAGGTGGTCGATGAACTTCAGTCCGGCGCCTTCTGGGTGCCGCTCCACGCCTTCTATGAAGTTGAAATCAATGTCATAAATGGATGTCCCTTCGCCAAACCGGTCGATCAAATACAAGGGCGCCCCACCAATGCCCTTGATGGCAGGCAGCCTCAATTCCATTGGGCCGGTGGCGATTTCCACCGGCTGTGCGCCCAGTTCCAGCGCGCGATTATAGGCTTTTTGTGCGTCCTTGACCCGGAACGCCATGCCACACACCGACGGTCCATGTTCCGCCGCAAAATACGAAGCGACGCTGTGGGGTTCGTTGTTGAGGATGATGTTGATCTCACCCTGACGGTACAGCGACACGTTCTTGGAGCGGTGATTAGCGACCTTGGTGAAGCCCATGATTTGGAACACAGGCTCAAGGACATCAGGAATCGGCGAGGCGAATTCGATGAATTCAAAGCCCATCAGGCCCATTGGGTTTTCGTAAACATCAGCGTAGAGATCAGCCATGACATGGCTCCTTGCAGTAGAGAGTGGAAGTCGAAATCGAGTCGCTCTCTACACAGGTGGCGCGCAGGGAATACCCCGCACGCTGCGGGCAAGGAAATCGCCGAAAATAAGCTGTAAGCCCAAGACTCTCATATTGAATGGATCACTCTGGCTTGTCGGATTGCGAGTCGGGATGGGCAACCTGGAAAGCACTATGCTGCAGGGCCAACTGCTCGACCCGGCGAATTTTCGGATAGTCGGTCAGGTCCACCTCAAAGCGGCGGGCGGCGTACAGCTGCGGCAACAAAAACACGTCGGCCAGACCGGGGGCGCCAAAACAGAATGCGTCATCGCCTATCAGCGTTTCGACCGCATTGAAGCCTTCGGTGATCCAATGGCCGATCCATTCGACCACTTCCGTTTCCGGGCAGGCAAGCCCCCGCAAGCGTTTCAGCACCGAGACGTTATGCAGTGGATGAATATCACAACCAATCAACGCTGCAACGGCCCGGTGTTGAGCGCGCTGTATCAAGTCTGCGGGCAACAACGGCGGCAGGGGGTAGCGCTCTTCGAGGTATTCAATGATCGCCGAAGACTGGATGATCACGTTACCACTGTCCAGCCGCAGCGCCGGCACCCTGCCCTGCGGGTCAATGGCGAGGTAATCGGGGTTGAGGTGTTCACCGCCGTCGCGAATCAGGTTGACCGGAATCGAGTCGTACGCAAGCGCTTTCATCGCCAACGCGATGCGAACCCGGTAGCTGGAAGTTGAACGGTAATAGGTAAATAGGTCCACGGGGCTGCCTGCTTCGTTGCACGTTTCCCGTTAAGGATAGCTGCGGGAGACATGGCTGCTTGTTATTATTCGTAATCTGATTACGCAATGCGTAAGTTGAGGGAGATGGCAGTTGATGTCAAGGCGGGTGCATCCGGTCAGACGCCTTCGGGAATGAGTTCGCTACTACAGGGGAACCGCGACCCAACCGTGGAATTTATTCGCGAAGGGTCCGTATCTGACGCTTACGTCCACCCTTCCAGCCGCAATGTCGATCTCACCAACCGCTGTTCTTCGTTTTCGATTTCCTTGAGGTTATCGCTGATGCTTTGGATATGCGCTATAGCGGCCTTGCGCGCCTGTTCCGGCAGGCGTCCGGTGACGGCGTTGTATAAGCGCGCATGTTGCCGGTCGATCTGACGCTTTTGCGGCTCGCGGTGGTAAAGGTTATTCACCGACGCAAACACCGTATTCAACAGCAAGTCCGTCAACGACCGCAGGGTTTGCACCAGCACCGGATTGTGCGACGCCTCGCAGATGGCCAAGTGAAACGCATGGTCCAATCGCGCATGCCCAGACGCTTCCAGTGGCTGACCGTGGGCCGCGATCAACGCTTCGTAGCTGCGGGTGATCAAAACGAAATCGGCATCCGTGCCGCGCAAGGCCGCCAACCGTGCGGACTCGCCCTCCAGCAGACTGCGCACTTCAAACAAGTCATACAGCGTGCGCGGCTGCGAGCCGAATAAATGCATCAACGGCGAGGCGGCAGTGGGGCCAGATAATTGTGCGACAAACGAACCCTTACCCTGCTCCGTATCAATGATGCCCCTGGCGCGCAGTATTTTGAGACCTTCTCGCAGGGCGGTCCTGGACACGCCGAGCTTTTCGGTCAGGCGTCGTTCGGACGGCAAGATCTGCCCGGTTTTCAATACCCCGTCGACGATCAAGCGCTCGATACGCTCGCATACCACGTCGGCAACCTGCGGCGCACGAGGCGCAGAGGACGAATCCATGCTTATCTCCACTGGTATGACCAGTTTATAAACTTAAGACACCTGAATCAGTTCAGTAATTTAATCTATTGAAATAAAAGATATTTTTTAAACAACTCAGAATATCAAATCAAAAGAACTGGTTCGACCACGAGCGTAAGTCATGGACAGTACTGCTCTGACAGCCAATGATGCAAGTCAGTCGATCGTAGTATCGATCCTCCAATAAAAACAACGAAGGGTTGTCAGCCCATGAACATCCTTTACGACGAACGCGTCGATGGAGTTTTACCGCCCTCTAACAAAGCCGAGCTGTACCTGGCCCTGCGCGAACAGCTGCCCGACCTTGATGTCCTCCATCGTGAAGAAGAGCTCAAGCCATACGAGTGCGACGGCCTGTCGGCATACCGCACCACGCCAATGTTGGTGGTATTGCCGCAGCGCATCGAGCAAGTAGAAACCCTGCTCAAGCTGTGCCATGAGCGCCAGGTTCCGGTTGTGGCCCGCGGTGCCGGCACGGGTTTGTCTGGCGGCGCACTGCCCTTGGCAAAGGGCGTGCTGCTGGTGATGGCGCGATTTAATCAGATTCTGGAAATCGACCCGGCTGGACGCTTCGCCCGTGTACAACCCGGGGTGCGCAATCTGGCGATTTCCCAGGCGGCCGCGCCCTTTGGCCTTTACTACGCGCCGGACCCGTCGTCGCAAATCGCCTGTTCGATCGGCGGCAATGTCGCCGAAAATGCCGGTGGCGTTCACTGCTTGAAATACGGCCTGACCGTGCACAATCTGCTGAAGGTAGAAATCCTCACGGTCGAAGGCGAGCGCATGACGTTGGGCTCCGAAGCATTGGATTCGCCCGGCTTTGACTTGCTGGCGTTATTCACAGGCTCCGAAGGCATGCTCGGCATCATTACCGAAGTTACGGTCAAACTGCTGCCCAAGCCGCAAATCGCCCGCGTGCTGTTGGCGGCGTTCGACTCAGTGGAAAAAGCCGGGCGTGCGGTTGGCGATATTATTGCCGAAGGCATTATTCCCGGTGGCCTGGAGATGATGGATAACCTGGCGATTCGTGCGGCCGAAGATTTCATTCACGCTGGCTACCCGGTGGACGCCGAAGCGATTCTATTGTGCGAATTGGATGGCGTTGAAGCCGACGTGCATGACGATTGCAACCGGGTCCGCGAAGTCCTGGAAAAGGCCGGCGCCACTGAAGTACGCCTGGCCCGGGATGAAGCTGAACGGGTAAGGTTTTGGGCCGGACGTAAAAATGCCTTTCCCGCCGTCGGACGCCTGTCGCCAGACTATTACTGCATGGACGGCACCATTCCCCGTCGCGAACTGCCGGGGGTATTGAAGGGCATCACCGCATTGTCCGAAGAATACGGGCTACGAGTGGCCAACGTTTTTCACGCCGGTGACGGCAACATGCACCCACTGATTCTTTTCGATGCCAACCAACCCGGCGAGTTGGACAGGGCCGAAGCCCTGGGCGGCAAGATTCTCGAATTGTGCGTCAAGGTTGGTGGCAGCATCACCGGTGAACACGGCGTCGGTCGCGAGAAAATCAACCAGATGTGCGCGCAGTTCAACAGCGACGAATTGACGTTGTTTCATTCGGTGAAAGCGGCGTTCGACCGCACCGGCCTGCTCAACCCTGGCAAGAACATTCCGACCTTGCACCGCTGTGCTGAATTCGGCGCCATGCACGTACACATGGGCAAGTTGCCCTTCCCTGAATTGGAGCGTTTCTAAATGCTCGCTCAAAAAGATCACGCTCAACCTGACAGCGACGCCAGCGCTGCGTTGCTGGAGCAGGTCAATCAAGCCTATCAAAACGGCACACCGCTGCGGATTCAGGGCGGCAACAGCAAATCGTTCCTGGGCCGGGAAGTCTTTGGGGAAATCCTCGACACCCGCGCCCATCGCGGCATCGTCAGTTACGACCCGACCGAACTGGTGATCACCGCCCGCGCCGGCACACCGTTGCACGAATTGAATGCTGCGCTGGAAGCGGCTGGGCAAATGTTGCCCTGCGAGCCACCCAGCTTCAGCCAGAACGGCATCGACGACGCCACCGTTGGCGGCATGGTTGCTGCCGGGCTCTCCGGGCCACGTCGCCCGTGGTCCGGCTCCGTGCGCGACTTTGTCCTCGGTACGCGTGTGATTACCGGCCTCGGCAAGCACCTGCGTTTCGGCGGCGAGGTGATGAAAAACGTGGCGGGCTACGACCTTTCCCGGCTGCTGACCGGCAGTTATGGCTGCCTCGGCTTACTGACCGAAGTCTCGCTGAAGGTCCTGCCCAAACCGCGCCAATGCTTCAGCATCGCCTTGGAAATGGATGCCATTCATGCCTTGCGACGACTGGCCGAATGGGGCCAGCAACCGATCCCCATCAGCGCCGCGAGCCATGACGGCCAAGTGTTACGCCTGCGTTTGGAGGGCGGTGAGGGTTCGGTCAAAGCGGCCCATGATCGCCTCGGCGGTGAGCCGGTAGACAGCCACTATTGGCGCGAGCTCAATGAGCAGCGCCTGGGGTTTTTCGATGAAGGGCCAACACTGTGGCGCCTGTCACTGCCCAATAACACCGGCGTGCTGGCGTTACCGGGTGAGCAGCTAATCGATTGGGGCGGCGCTCAGCGCTGGTTGAAGTCCGACGCCGATGCCGCGCAGATTCGCGCCATCGTCAGCGAAAACGGCGGTCACGCCACCTGCTACGGCCATGCCGCTTGTGACAGCCCTTTTCAGCCGTTGGTTAACCCGTTGCTGCGTTATCACCGCCAGTTGAAAGATCAACTCGACCCGAGGGGAATTTTTAACCCGGGCCGTATGTACGCAGAGATCTGACCATGCAAACCACACTCAGCGAAAAAGCCAAACAGCTGCCCCGTGCCGAAGAAGCCGAGAGCATCCTGCGCAGCTGCGTGCATTGCGGTTTTTGCAATGCCACCTGTCCGACTTACCAACTGCTAGGCGATGAACTGGATGGTCCCCGTGGGCGCATTTACCTGATCAAGCAAGTGCTGGAAGGCAACGAAGTCACCGAGCGCACCCAGTTGCACCTGGACCGCTGCCTGTCCTGCCGTAACTGTGAAACCACCTGCCCGTCCGGCGTCGACTATCACAATCTGCTGGACATCGGCCGCGCCGTGGTCGACCAGGCGGTGCCGCGCCCATTGAGCCAGCGTCTGTTGCGCAGCGGTTTACGGGCCGTGGTGCCCAATGCAGCGCTGTTCAAGAATCTGATTCAGTTGGGCAGGGTCTTTCGTCCATTAATGCCGGGTGCGCTCAAAGCCAAGCTGCCCCGGCAGATTCACCCGGCGCGCCCGCGTCCCACCGAGCAACATGCACGCCGTGTGTTGATGCTCGAAGGCTGCGTGCAACCGGGCTTGTCACCCAATACCAACGCGGCCACCGCCCGGGTCCTGGACCGTTTGGGCATCAGCATTACGCCCATCAGCCAGGCCGGCTGCTGCGGCGCAGTGGACTATCACCTGAATGCGCAAGAAGCGGGTTTAAATCGTGCTCGGCGCAACATTGATGCCTGGTGGCCGAGCGTCGAGAGCGGCGCCGAAGCCATTGTGCAAACCGCCAGCGGCTGCGGGGCCTTCGTCAAAGATTATGGGCACCTGCTCAGGGACGACCCAGCCTACGCCAGCAAAGCGCAAACCGTCAGCGCCCTGACCAGGGATCTGGTGGAAGTGCTGCGTGAAGAGCCTCTGGAAAAGCTCGGGGTGAAGAGTGATTTACGCCTGGCGTTTCATTGCCCCTGCACGTTACAGCATGCGCAAAAGCTCGGCGGCGCCGTCGAAGGCGTGCTAAGCCGACTGGGTTTCAACTTGACCGCCGTGCCCGACGGGCATTTGTGCTGCGGCTCAGCCGGGACTTACTCAATTACCCAACCGGAGCTGTCGCGGCAATTACGCGACAACAGAATGAATGCGCTGGAGAGTGGCAAGCCGCAAGTGATCGTCACTGCTAATATCGGCTGCCAGACCCATTTGGACAGTGCCGGCCGGACCCCGGTCAGGCATTGGATTGAACTGGTCGAAGACGCGCTGCACTAATTGCTTTAATAACGTTTTATTGGAGAGTCAGATGAAAACCAAAGCCGTATTGAGCCAGACCGAAGTAGGCCAAATCCTCGCCGCCGCACGTGCCGAAGCACTGAAAAACAACTGGGCGGTATCGATTGCCGTGGTCGACGATGGCGGCCACCCATTGGCTCTGGAACGTCTGGACGGCTGCGCACCGATCGGCGCTTACATCGCCCAGGAAAAAGCCCGCACCTCAGCATTGGGTCGTCGCGATTCCAAGGGTTACGAAGACATGGTCAATGGTGGTCGCAACGCTTTCCTGTCCGCACCCTTGCTGACTTCTCTTGAAGGTGGCGTGCCGGTGATCGTTGACGGCCAGGTAATCGGCGCCGTGGGCGTGTCCGGGGTCAAAGCCGACCAGGATGCACAAGTCGCCAAAGCCGGTGCTGACTGCTTTAAATAATCATCGCTTGAACCTGTAGGCGCCGCTGACAGCCTCGCAGCCGAACGCCGCATTTGGCGGCGCTTACAGGGATTGCGTTACGAATTGAACGGAGAGCCCGACATGACCGATTTTGTTAACTGCCAACGCCTGAAAGTGGCTGCCAATCTGCAACGTTTCATCGACGACGAAGTACTGCCGGGTACGGGCCTGGACCGTGACGCTTTCTGGAGCGGATTCGATGCCCTGGTGCATGAACTGGCGCCGCTGAACCGCTCGCTGCTGGCCGAACGTGATCGCTTGCAGATTGAGTTGGACACTTGGCATCGGGCTCATCCTGGCCCCATCAGTGACATGCCGGCCTACCGTGCATTTCTCACCTCCATTGGTTATTTGCAACCGCAACCAGCCCAGGTGCAGGCCAGCACCGCCAACGTCGATATCGAAATCAGCAGCCAGGCAGGTCCGCAATTGGTGGTCCCTGCGGTCAACGCTCGCTATGCGCTGAACGCCGCCAACGCGCGCTGGGGTTCGCTGTATGACGCGTTGTACGGCACTGATGCCATCGCCGAAACCGACGGTGCGGAAAAAGGCAGCGGCTACAACCCGGTACGCGGCGCCAAGGTCGTCGCCTTCGCCCGCGCCTTCCTCGACGAAGCAGCACCCCTGGCCAGCGGCTCTCACGCCGATGCCCAACGTTATGCCATCGACTCTGGAAAACTGCTGGTGACGTTGGCCGACGGCAGCCAGACGCAGCTCAAGCAGCCCGAAAAATATATCGGTTACCAAGGCGAAGCGGCTCAGCCCATCGCCATCCTGTTGAAAAACCATGGTCTGCACGTTGAAATTCAACTCGACGCCACCAGCGCCATCGGCAAGATCGATGCTGCGGGCGTAAAAGATTTGCTGCTGGAAGCTGCCGTGTCGACCATTATCGATTGCGAGGATTCGGTGGCCGCGGTGGATGCTGACGACAAGGTCTCGGTATACCGCAACTGGCTAGGCCTGATGAAGGGCGACCTGACCGAAGATTTAGTCAAAGGCGGCAAGACCATCACCCGCCGCCTGAACGCCGACCGCGAGTACACCGCCGCTGACGGCGGGTCGGTGAAGCTGCACGGCCGTGCGTTGCTGTTGATCCGCAACGTAGGCCATTTGATGACCAACCCGGCGATTATCGACGGCGAAGGTCATCAAATTCCCGAAGGCATTCTTGATGGCGTGGTCACCAGCCTCATCGCTTTGCATGACCTGGCCGGTCGCAAAAACTCGCGCACGGGCAGCGTATACATCGTTAAACCAAAAATGCACGGCCCGGCCGAGGTCGCCTTTGCAGCGCAACTGTTCAGCGCTGTCGAAGACCTGCTGACGCTGCCGCGCAACACCCTGAAAATGGGCATCATGGACGAAGAGCGGCGCACCAGTGTCAACCTCAAGGCCTGTATTGCCAGTGCGTCGGCGCGGGTTGCGTTCATCAACACGGGCTTCCTCGATCGCACCGGCGACGAGATGCACAGCTCCATGGAAGCCGGCGCAATGTTGCGCAAAGGCGAAATGAAAAACACTCCGTGGATCAAGGCCTATGAGCGCAGCAACGTGCTGGTGGGTCTGGCGTGCGGTTTACGCGGCCGTGCACAGATCGGTAAAGGCATGTGGGCCATGCCGGACTTGATGGCCGACATGCTGGTACAGAAAATCGGTCACCCGAAAGCCGGGGCCAATACCGCGTGGGTGCCCTCGCCTACCGCCGCCACGTTGCATGCGTTGCACTACCACAAGGTTGACGTTCGGGCGATTCAGCAAGAACTGGAAAAAGTTGAGCTGGCCAGCGAGAGCGAGCAAATCCTCAACGACTTGCTGACCATTCCAGTGTCGCCGGATGCCCGATGGACGGCTGAAGAAATTCGCCAGGAAGTCGAAAACAACGCCCAAGGCTTGCTGGGTTATGTGGTGCGTTGGGTGGAACAAGGCGTGGGTTGCTCCAAGGTGCCGGACATCCACAACGTCGGTTTGATGGAAGACCGAGCGACACTGCGGATTTCCAGCCAGCACATGGCCAACTGGATACGCCACGGCGTGGTCAGCGAAGCGCAGACCCTGGATACCCTCAAGCGCATGGCGGCGGTGGTCGATCAGCAAAACGCCGGGGATTCGCTGTACACGCCCATGGCTGCAGACTTCGAGGGTTCAGTCGCCTTCGAAGCAGCCTGCGCGCTGGTTTTCAAAGGCCGCGAGCAACCAAGTGGTTATACCGAACCGTTGCTGCATGAGTTTCGCTTGGCGTTTAAACAGCAGTAACAGCGAGAGGCGCGGTCTGCCAGTCAAACCGCGTCGCTCCGCGCCCTTCTGTAGGGGTTGATTAGGTACTTTCGCGCACCACCAATTCAAACCCCAGGTCTATCTGGAGTTCCTGGGTTATTCCTTCAATCAACCCCAGCAATAATTGCGCTGCCCTTTCGCCGACGGCTTCCCTCGGGGTACGAATCGAGGTCAGGCGTGGGACCATGTGAGCCGATCCCGGCAAATCGTTAAAACCGATCAACGACACCCGCTCCGGGATCTTGATTCCCCTTCTCAGCGCCTCAAGGGTTGCGCCTTGGGCCAAGTCGTCGTTGCAGAAGAACACCGCGTCGACGTCTGGGTGCTCTTCGAGCAATCTGGCAAATAACTCTGCGCCCAAACCGATGGACGACGGCAACGGTGACATCACCTCCAACGCGGGGTCATACACCCCCGCGTCACGCAATACCCGCCGAAAACCGTCCCCACGTTGTATCACCCGCGGGTCAAGTTGCGCCGCTATGTAAGCCAGGCGCCGACGGCCGCGTCCCAGCAAATGCCGCGCTGCTTCAGCGCCCGCCTGCTCTTGGGAAAAGCCCACGCAATAGGCGCCACGCATGGGGTCCAGCTCCATCATGTGCACACACGGCACACCGCTGGACTTAAGCAACTCGCGCACCGCCGGGGTGTGATCGAACCCGGTCAGTAACATGCCCCGTGGTCGATTCGCCAAATGACTTCGCAGCAGGTTTTCTTCTTCCACTGGCGAGTAATGGTAGTTGCCGATGACAACTTCCAGGCCACGGGTTCGCAGTACGCCTTGAATAGCTTCCAAGGGTTCGATGAACAACTGGTTCGACAATGACGGCACCAGCACCACCACCGTTTGACTCTGTGAAGAAGCCAACGCCCGCGCGGCAGGGTTGGCGACATAACCCAGGCTCAGCGCGGCAGCACGGACTTTTTCCACCAGCTCCGGCGCCACCGTCGCGATGCCACGTAACGCCCGGGACGCGGTAATCGGTGAAACAGCGGCAAGACGCGCCACTTCATTGAGCGTCGGGCGGCCTGTGGAGCGGGAACCAATGCGTGTCATGTGCTGCCAATAACTCAGAGGGGTTGCCAAAAGTGGCAAAGGGGCTCTAAGGTAGCGCTGTCTCGCAGAGCCTCGCAATGTTTTCCTCGCTACTTGTTCTCACGGATAGAGTTACGAGCAATGTATGCAGCGCCTGACGATCCATCGATCGACCCAAAACAATGACAAGAACTGGAAGCAGCCTGGCCGGGCTTTTATTCAAGCCGCCAAAGATAGCGCTGTCTCCAGCTGAGGTGATTATGAATACTGCTATTTCCGCCCTCGTGGTGATGGGTGTTTCCGGCTGCGGCAAAAGCGTAGTCGGAGCCGCTATTGCCGAACGTAGTGGCGGTCGCCTGATTGAAGGCGACGCCTTCCATCCCCCGGCCAACATCGAAAAAATGAGCGCTGGCATTCCCCTTAACGACCAGGACCGTGCTGGTTGGCTGATCCGTCTGGGCCAAGAACTCGCGACTGCCGTAGGCAATGGCGAACTGCCGGTGCTGACCTGCTCGGCACTGAAACACAGTTACCGCGAGACCCTGCGCCATGCCGTACCGGGGCTGGGTTTCGTATTCCTTGAATTGACCAGGGAAGTCGCAATTGAACGTTGCGAACACCGTCCCGGTCATTTCATGCCGGCGAGCCTGGTTGACAGCCAGTTCGCCACCCTGGAGCCGCCTAACGGCGAACCCCTGACCCTGGCCGTTGACGCTACGCTTCCCATCGACACCTTGGGCGAGCAATCGGCGGCCTGGTGGAAAGCCTCGCGGCAGCCGTAAGCCACTAAAAAAACAAATACAACTGGAGAGGCACCCATGTTCGGTATGACCCAAGAGACGTACCTGCTCGTCGATGCACTGGTGACCATTATTGGCCTCGTGCTGTTGATCACCCGCTTCAAAGTCCACCCTTTCGTTGCATTGACCATTGCTTCGGGCTTCCTTGGGCTGACCTCGGGCATGCCGGTGGACAAGGTCATGAAGTCATTCCAGGACGGCTTCGGTGGCGTACTTGGCTTTGTCGGCATTCTGTTGGCACTGGGCACCATGCTCGGCAAACTGATGGCCGACTCCGGCGGTGCTGATCAGATCGCACAAACCCTGGTTCGTGTCTTCGGCAAGAATCGCGTGCACTGGGCAATGATGTTCTCAGCGTTTCTGGTGGGCATCCCGCTGTTCTTCGAAATTGGCTTTGTACTGCTGATTCCATTGGTGTTCATCGTTGCTCGTCGCACCGGCCTGTCCATCGTCAAGATCGGCATCCCGCTGCTCGCTGGCCTGTCAGCAGTGCACGGCCTGGTGCCTCCGCACCCAGGTCCGCTGTTGGCAATCGGGATTTTTAACGCCGACATCGGCAAAACTATTTTCTACGGCCTGATTGTGGCGTTGCCGACGGCGATGATCGCCGGTCCGATCTACGGCAAATGGATCTCCAAGTACGTGCCCGGCACGCCAAACCAAGAGTTGATGGACCAGATTGCGCAGGAGTCGAAATCCGAAAACCTGCCGAGTTTCGCCATCACTGTGGTGACGATTCTGTTGCCCGTGTTTTTGATGCTTCTCAAGACCCTGTCCGATATCACCCTGCCGGACAACAGCGGGATTCGCGTCTGGATGGACTTCATCGGTCACCCGATCACCGCCCTGCTGGCCGCCTTGCTACTGGCGTTTTACACCTTCGGCGCGGCGCGGGGCTTCTCCCGTCAGGAAATCCTGAAGCTACTCGATCAAAGCCTGGCGCCGGTTGCCGCCATTGTGATGATCGTCGGTGCTGGCGGTGGGTTTAAACAAATGTTGGTGGCCAGTGGTGTCGGCGACGTGATCGGCCACATGGCTGTTCGCGCTGAAATCTCGCCGATTCTGTTGGCGTGGCTCGTGGCAGGAGTGGTACGGATTGCCACAGGTTCCGCCACCGTAGCCATCATTACCGGTGCCGGTATCGTTGCGCCGGTGGTGGGCTTGATTCCTGGGGTTAACCGCGAATTGCTGGTGCTGGCCACCGGCGCTGGCTCCTTGATTCTGTCTCACGTCAACGATGCGGGTTTCTGGCTGGTGAAGCAGTATTTCAACATGACCGTCGCGGAAACTTTCAAAACCTGGACGGCGATGGAGACCATTCTATCGGTGGTCGGCCTGATATTTATTCTGCTCCTGTCCCAAGTCGTCTGACGATATTGACTGATCGTGCCTGCGGCCCTGCAGGCACGATCGGTCAGCATCACTTCAACCCGAGCCGTTTTCGCATGTCGGCGGTAATCGTCTGCCGAGTACTCGAATAGTCTGCCCACGGATCCTCTTCCTGATCAGCCATGCGCTCCATGAAGTTATGGATATTCCAGCCATTGGCGCCTTTCAACCCGGCCACCTCATCACGGTACACCGGCACTGAAATCGGCAGGCCTTCGCGGGTTCGGACTGAGAATGCGCAGATGGTGGTGGCGCCCTGGCTGTTACGCAGGTAATCGATAAAAATTCGCCCGACGCGATTCTTTGGCCCTGACACGGCCGAAAAACGGTCCGGCATCAGCTTGGCCATGTGTTTGACAATGGTTTGGCTAAACACCTTCACCTCCTCCCACCCGGCTTTCGGCGTCAGGGGCACCACAATGTGAATGCCTTTGCCGCCGCTGGTTTTCAGAAAAGAGGTCAAGCCCAACTCATCAAGAATTGTCAGGGTCAATTGCGTGGCTTCGACCATGTGCTTCCAAGGCAACGCGGGGTCCGGGTCGAGGTCAAGGATGAAACGGTCCGGACGCTCGAAATCTGCCGAGGTGGCGTTCCAGGTGTGCAGTTCGATAGTGCTCATCTGCACCGCGCCAATCAAAGCCTCGGGGTTGTTGATGATTATGACCGGCTGACCGGAGAACTCCTTGCCCAGGCTGGTAATCCCCGGAATCGCCAGTTTCTCGCCGTTTTTTTGAAAGAACAGCTCACCGGCAATCCCCTCGGGGGCCCGCACCAGTGCTACGGGGCGGTCTTGCAGGTGCGGCATTATCCAGCGCGATGCCTGGGCGTAATATTCGGCCAATTGCATCTTGGTCGAACCACTGGTGGCATCGATTATCCGTTCGGGATGGGTAATTTTAATCTTGCCTGAACCTTCTCCGGCCGATGACTCAGTGGTCTTGGCCGGAGATTTCTTCTTCGCCGGAGATTTCTTCTTCACCGCAGGTTTTTCTTTGGCCGGTTTCGTCGGCTTCACTGCCGTTTGTACTTCTGCGGCAGATTTGGCTTTTTCTTCAGTGATGTCATTCGCGGGCTTGTCGTTGCGCAAGCCATGAAACACCGAGTGTCGCACCGAGCCTTCGCGGGTTATCTCGGCGTACGCTACTTCCGCCAACAGCTCAGGCCGCAACCAGTGCACACCCTTGGCTTCAAACCCGGTCGGTGGGTTGACCACTGCGGGCTTTTTGGTTTCCAGCGGCGTCAGTTGCCCGTGAATGCTGCGCAGCGTGATCTCGTTGAAACCGGTGCCGACCTTGCCCGCATAGCGCAATTCGCCGCTGTCGGCGTCGTGCAGGCCCAGCAGCAGCGCACCAAACGAACTGCGCGAGCCCTTGGGCTCGCTGTAACCCACCACCACAAATTCCTGGCGATGTTTGCACTTGAGCTTGATCCAGTCGCTGCTGCGCCGCGAAACATAAGCGCTGCCGGCCCGCTTGCCGATCAGGCCTTCCATCTTCATTTGGCACACGCTATCAAGCATGGTCTCGGCAGACTCGGTAAAGTCCTCGGAAAAGCGCAACGCGTTGTCTTCGCCGCGCTCCAGCACCTGTTGCAACGCCGCGCGTCGCTGTTCGACCGGCACCTGACGCAGGTCCATGCCGTTCAGGTACGGCATATCGAACAGATAGAAAATAATCGAATTGCTGCGCTGGCTTTCGAAAGCATTTTGCAGCGCCTGGAAACTGGGCATGCCCTCTTCGTCTGCCACCACCACTTCGCCGTCGAGCCATGCGGACTCCAGCGCCAACGCGGCCAGCGCCTCGGCCTGACGCGGCATTTTAGCGGTCCAGTCGTGGCCGTTGCGGGTAAACAACCGGACCTCACCGTTGTCGATGCGGGCCATGATCCGGTAGCCGTCGAATTTTATTTCATAACGCCAATCGCCCTCCGGTGCCGTATCGACCAAGGTCGCCAGCTCGGGGCTGACTGATTCCGGCAGCGGCGCCGCCTGGGCACCGCTCAGGTCCGCGGAGGGTTTTTTAGATGCGGATTTAGACGTTTTTTTCTTCGGACTGGCGACGGGTTTCGGCTCATCGCCTTTGGCGCCACGTTTTTTCACGATCAGGGTGCGGTCGCTGATAACGCTGTCCGGTTGTTCTTTGACGATGTCATATTCAGATTCGGGCCGCGCCAACGAATCACTGGACTTGATCAAAAACCACTGTTCCTGTTTACCTTCCAGGTGAGTCCGGACCAAATTCCAGGTACCGCCAAGTTTTTCCCCTTCCAGTTCGAATTTTAGCTTGCCCTTGGCATAGGCCTCGGCCGGATCGCCCTGGGGAATCCAAACTCCACGGTCCCAGACAATCACGTCGCCGGCGCCATAGTGGCCTTCGGGAATATGCCCTTCAAACGAGGCATAATCCAACGGATGGTCTTCCACATGCACGGCAAGACGTCGGACCTTCGGATCCAGGCTCGGACCCTTGGGCACGGCCCAGCTTTTCAAGCTGCCGTCGATTTCCAGGCGAAAGTCGTAATGCAGACGAGTGGCATCGTGTTTTTGAATACAGAACTGCAAAGCGTGCGCTATTTTTTTGCGTGAACCTGCCCGTTTACCACGGGTTAGCCCGGACGGTTCCGGGGTCGCCTCGAAGTCACGCTTACGCTGATAGTCGTCGAGGGATGTATTCATGGGATACTCCGGCTCCGCAGTTTAATAAACCCTGCACTAAAGAGCAGATGCTGGCCGGATTAGTTCAGCGCACTGCTATTTGCCCAGCTGTACCTGACAATTAGCTGACAATTAACGCAATAAGCGAAGGCCGAGGTTCAAAAAAAAGCCCGAAATGAGTAAGCTATCAGCATGCGAAACCACGACTTGATGGCAAACAAAGCATTCAAAGGAATTATATTTGCCCGGATGACGTCTTAGAGATGGACGCATTTGGACGTACTCGGCAACAATCACCCGCACGGCACATGCCAGCCTCTTGGTAGAGGCGCTTCAAGAGGCCATCAAGGAAAAGATTATGTTGATACTCACCCGCAAAGTAGGCGAAAGCATAAACATTGGTGACGAGATCACCGTCACGATTCTTGGCGTTCAGGGCCTTCAGGTTCGGCTAGGAATCAACGCTCCAAAAAATGTTTCTGTGCATCGCGAAGAAATTTACAAACGTATCCAGGCCGAGATCGCTCCTCAGCAAGATCCACAATGAATTCGTAACTGGACAACTACTCTGAGCCATCTGACTGCGTGTCAGGTGGGCTATCGGCGTCTTCAGGACGCCGTTTTTTTTGCCTTTTTTTTGGTTATTGCCGTTTACTTCAAATCCTCGGGCGGCAAATAGCTCTGTGGGGCGCAACGTGTTGGAGAAAAACCTTACGCTTTATCGCAGCCTTGGGCGCTCCTACGCAATGATCGTTGCGTCCCAGCCATCATTTCGCCACGCAATACCATTTGTCTGCCGCCTCGAACTCCGCCGGAAAACCCTTAGTCCACCTTTTGTAAGCCAGAAGACGGGCAGCCCGAGTCATCGTTGTGAGCTGAACGTTCTCCTTTATTTCAAGGCATAGACGACGGTGAATGATAATGGCCACGACCTACGAGAACTCAACCAGCGGTGGCGAAAGCGGCGAAAAGCCGGGCGCTGCGGAGCACTTGCAGAATTTGCAAGACGATGCCAAAGCCGCACTTCAGGGCGCCAAGGAGCACGGTGCAGCTCAGTTCGAGCAGTACCGGGACACCGCGGCCGACCAAATCGATAACCTGGCGCAAACTGCCAAATCAGCTGCGGAACAATTTCAGGAAAAGGACACGCTGGGCTTGTCCCATTACGTCACTGACGTTGCCCAAGGCATGACCAATCTTGCCGACAACCTGCGGGGCAAAAGTGCCGATGAGCTGCTGCGCCAGGCCGGTCAATTGGCTCGCGAGAATCCGACGCTGTTTCTCACCGGAAGCATTGCGCTGGGTTTTGGCCTGTCGCGCTTCCTGAAAGCCTCAAGCCCTGGCGCTTCGTCGCAGATGAGCTCCGGCATGGGCATGGGCATGGACACCGGCTCTGGCTCTGCTGGCAGCGACTACAAAAGCACACCGGCCGCCGATGAACAGAGAGGCTCTGGGTACCAGACCCGGCTTGATGAGCAGGCCGCAAGGGATCAGGGCTATCCAACCCCGCCCTCCCACACCGACGACGTTTTCCACAGCGCCCACCCTGGGGTGCCTGACAACCTCGGCACACCGTCAATGAGTGAAAAGGCGTTTGGCCCTGGCCGTACAACCGACCCATTGCCTAGAGACGGTATGTCCAAAGGAGAAGTGTAATGACTACAAGTCAACAAACGCCTCCAACCGGCGCCCCCGACAGCGACACATCGATTGTCAGCTTAATTCGCCAACTGGCCCATGAAGTGCCTGCGCTGGTCACTAAAGAGCTGGCCTTGGCCAAAGCCGAGATCAATGAGTCAATCAACTCCACCAAGGCGGGCATTGCTGCGGTCGCCGGCGGCGCCATGGTGTTGTTCGCCGGTTTGATCATTCTGCTGATGGCTGCGGTTTACGCGCTGGCAATGTTCATGGCCCCGTGGCTGGCTGCGCTGATCGTTGGCGTGGTGGTCATGGTCATCGGCGTGATCATGTTGCAGTCCGGCAAAAAAACATTTGAAGCCAGCCATTTTACTCCCGAGCGCACCGTGAATTCCTTGCAAAAGGATAAGGACGCTATTCAGAGGAAAGTCTCATGAGTACTGATAGCAGTTTTGATGATGATCGGTATGACAATACCGGTTACCAGACCAGCCCGGCGGGCGCCAGCAGTCTTAACGTCGAATCCGAAAAAAGCCCGGAGGCTCTTGAGCGGGAAATCGACGCTCAGCGTTCGAGCATTGGCAGCATTGTTGACGCGTTGGAAAGCAAACTTTCTCCTGGTCAGCTGATTGATGAAGTGATGTCGTACACCCGCACTAACGGCGGTGAGTTCTTCAATAATCTGGGCACCTCGATCAAGGCAAATCCGGTGCCGACGGTGCTGACGTCGGTGGGGCTGTTGTGGCTGATGCTGGGCTCGAACAAGCGTCCGACCTATTCCACGTCCAGCGCGCCGTCTGGCCCGTCGATGTTCGACACTTTGGGTAACCGCATCAGCGACATGGCCGACAGCGTGACCGATACCTTGGGCAACGTGAAGGCCAGGGTTCAAGAGAAGGCCCACGGTCTTCAGGACGGCGCGAGCCAACTCAAAGACAAAGCCAGCCAAATGACCGGAAGCGTCACTGACAAATTTTCGTCCGCCGGACAACAGGTGAATATGACCTCGCACGATACAACTCATGCCATGCGTCAACAGTCGCAGAAGGTGAAATCAGGCTTTAGCTACATGCTTAAGGAGCAACCGTTGGCATTGGCTGCCATCGGCATCGCGCTTGGGGCAATGGTTGGAGCCGCGCTCCCTATGACGAATAAAGAAAATCAGATGCTGGGCCAAACCAGTGATTCACTGACTGATAAGGCCAAACAAATGGCCAGCGATGGCTACGACAAGGCCACCGAGATCGGTAAAGACATGGCCAATGAAGCGAAGAAAACGGTTGATGAAGGGGCCAGCAATCCGACCAAAGATAACGGTCCCTCGGAGCATCAGGCCTACAGCGGCCAAGCGACCGGCCAGCAGCCGTTAACCGGCCAGCCGGCGAACCCTGCCCAGTCCAACAGCGGGCCTGGCGGTTCGGTGTCGCAAAACAATCCGTCGCAAAATAGCCCGTCATCAACTCAGGGGTTAGGTTAAACGTCAGCACTGCCCTTAGCGTTTAGGCCCTCGCGGCTCGGCCCTGCTAATAACAGGGCCTTTTTATTGGGTGCGATTTACCAGCGGCGTTATCAAGGGGGCGTTGCGGAAAATCGAACCAGGCGCTCGCCGAGCTTCTCCTTGGCCCAGGCAATAAACGCCCGTGAACGAATGGATGCTCGCCGCGACGGTAGATACACCAACGACACCGGCAATGGCTCGGGCTGGTAATCGATCAACAGTTGTCGCAGCTTGCCGTCATCGATAAGGTCCTGAACCTGATAAGACAGAAAAAAGCCAACGCCGATCCCTGACAGGCACGCTGCAATCGCCGCGTCGCCGTTATTGGTCGTCATGCGGATGTTGCCCATTTTTACCATCACTGGTTTGCCCTGGGCTTGCAGCGCCAGTTGCGCTCCTGACACCAGACCGCCGAGGCGAATAAACGGAGCGCTGCCCAGGTCCTCCAACGTGTTAATGGTTTTTAATGCCGCCAGCAGGCCCGGGCTCGCGCACAGGTAGCGGCGCACTTGGCCAACCCGCGCGACCACCAGGTCCGGTGCCGTGACATGGCCGATACGCACCGCGATGTCGATGCCCTCCTCCAACAAATCAGTGACCCGGTCAATCAAGTTCAACGTGACGGACACTTTGGGAAAACGGCTCATAAATCCATTGAGCACCGGGGCCACGTGCAAACGGCCAAACAGCAACGGCGCGGTGATGGTCAGCGCGCCGCTGGGCTCACTTTCCTTGTCGCGAAACACATCTTCGATATCGCCAATTTCACGGATCACTGTGCGACAGACCTCGGCATACAACCGGCCCTCTTCCGTGATCCGTACCTGGCGGGTGGTGCGTTCGAACAGTCGCACGCCCAGGTGCTGTTCGGTAGACGCCAGCACCCTGACCACCGTTGGCAGCGAGACATCGAGTTTTTCCGCAGCGGCCGTGAGGCTGCCTTGGTCGACAATCCCCAGCACTACCCGCATCGCTTGAACCGTGTCCATCTGCAGTCCTCTTGACGACTACTCCGTATTTCGGAGTAAAGATCTTCCCTTTCCGGCATTTATTCAAGTCGGCCCGGCCCTTAACATCGTCCCAAGCCCCATTCCCATGCCCAAGGTGACTGCAATGAAACTCCATTACCACCCGCTCTCCGGCCACTCCCACCGTGCTCGGCTGTTCCTGTCGCTACTGTGCATCGAACATGAATTGATAGAGGTGGATTTGCGCAGTGGCGCGCAGAAACGCCCAGCGTTCCTTGCGCTCAATCCGTTTGGACAAGTGCCGGTACTGGAAGACGGCGGCGACGTGTTCAGCGATTCAAATGCCATTCTGGTGTATTTGGCGAAACGCTATGGCAACAGCGATTGGCTGCCGGAAACCGCTGCCGAGGCGTCTCGCGTGCACCGCTGGTTATCGGTGGCGGCCGGGGAAATAAACCGAGGCCCGGCTTCTGCGCGGCTGGTCAACGTGTTCGGCGCCAAGCTTGATGCTGCCGATCTCATCAACCGGGCCCACGCCATTCTGAAATTGATCGAATTGTCACTTGAAGGCCATTGCTGGATCGTCGTCGGCAATCACCCCACCTTGGCCGACGTCGCGCTTTACAGCTACATCGCCCGGGCACCGGAGGGCGACATCGACCTGTCGGAATATCCACTGATTCTTGCCTGGCTAAAACGCGTGGAAGCACTGCCAGGCTTCGTACCGTTCCAGCAATCCCCTGTCGGCCTGACTGCCCAGGCATGACGGTTGGCTGATTGACTCAATCCAGGCATCAATGAGGGCCGCGCCATGAATTCAGAATCGAAGCACCTAGCGAGATCGCCGTGGCACCCAGGCGAGCTGGCGATTCAGCAGAGCATCGATGTGGTTGAGCGCATGGATGCGCTGGGACGGCGTGCTATCCGCGACCACATGGTTGAGCAGCATCAGGAATTTTTTCCGCTACTGCCTTTCGTGGCCATGGGCGCGGTGGATGCTGACGGTGACATCTGGGCAACCCTACGCGCTGGGGAGCCTGGATTTGTGCGTGCGGACGACCCCAAACAGTTGTCGCTGAGGGTGCCCCGTGACTTGGCCGACCCGGCAGAAAGTGGCATGGACCATGGCCACCAGGTCGGTTTGCTGGGAATAGACCTGCTGACCCGGCGGCGTAATCGGTTGAATGGCTCAATCACTCGAATTAATGATTCGGGTTTCGAGATTGCCGTCGAAGAAAGCTTCGGCAATTGCCCGCGCTATATCCAGTTGCGCCAATTCAGTTTCGAGCGTCCCGCCCAGGTGGTCGCATCACGCCCTGGGCAGTGGCTGGACGGACTGGACGCCGGCGCCCGTGCGCTCATCGGCGGTGCAGCAACATTCTTCGTCGCCTCTTACGTGGACCTGGAAGACGGCAGCCGCAAAGTGGATGTTTCGCACCGTGGCGGCAAGCCTGGTTTCGTGGCAATCGAAGCAGACGGTTCGATGATGATTCCGGACTTTTCCGGAAATCTTTTTTTCAGCACGCTGGGTAACTTTTTATTAAATCCCAAGGGCGGTCTGGTGTTTGTTGACTTCGCCAGCGGAGAACTGCTGCAGATGACAGGCGACGTAGAAGTCATCCTCCAATCGCCGCAGATCGCCATGTTTCAGGGTGCTGAACGCTTATGGCGCTTTATCCCGCGGCGTATTATTCGACGGCCAGACGCCCTGCCCTTGCGCTGGACAGCCGACGCTGACGGCGCGTCGGCCAACGCACTGATGACCGGCGACTGGCAACAGGCCGCGCAACGCCAGCATGCCAGTGCGCTGGGGGAATAATGGCGGCCCTTACGGATTAAACGCATCACTCAGGAAAGCAGCCTTATCCTAAACATCTCTGTAGGAGGAGCCGCCATGTCTCCGATGCCGCGCCGTCGCGCAGTTCACCCTGTAAGTGCTGCCGAAGGCTGCGATAGGCCGGGGTCGAGGGCGACCGGCACCCCTTCAGCGGTATAACGGGGCGAGCGGTTCCCGGTCGAATCGCAGCCTTCGGCAGCTCCTATGGATTATCTTTTAAATCGATGAGTTATGCGTTGTTTGATAAGAGCCAACGTGTTGGCGAGGCGGACGACGCAATTATCCGGAAAACCGCGATGCTGCCTTCGCCAACACGTCCCTCAGGTGGGGTCAGCCGCCGGGGTCAGACGCTGGACGATTTTATCTTTTACCAGCAGCCGTTTTTCCTTAAGTTTTTTGAGCTGATTATCGGTGACATTTCCCGATGACGGCGACTCGGCTTCAACCACCTCGGCATCCACTGCATCGTAGGAATCAAGCAACTGGCTGAGCCTTTGGTCTTTGCCTCTGCGCGCGGTAATTTCTTCCTTGGTGATGTTTAAGTCCTTGAGCAAATCATGTTTGACCGGCATGTCTTCACCTCTCCTGAACCTGTGACAAGTCTTAAGACTAAGAGACGGATCCCCGGAAAAGGTTCGCAGCAATGAACGCCCTTTGCTGTGCGCCGGGAATCAGACCACAACGCCATACTCCAGCAGATTAGCGCCAGAGGGAAGCATTGCGCTAATTGGCGCGGACCGGAAGCAACAGCTGAACGATCAAATCGGCATTTATCCGTAAACGCTCAACGTCCCAATACCCCTGCGGTACAGACGAAAAAAAATCCCGAATGACTGGGGGCCACTCGGGATTCTTTTACATCAATACCGTTCACATCACCGCTCAACAGCGCTTAAAACTTAATGGACGCCATGGCTGGCCAGAAAAACGGTGTTTCTTCTTCCGCACGCTGCTGGCGTCTGCGATCAGCAACCACTTTTTCTGCGACCTGCACGTCGAGGCGTGCCGACACCGATTCAATGGCGGCGCGGCTGGCGTCATTGTGGAACTGCCAGACGCCATAAATCCGCCCGTCAAACGATGGCTCGCTGCCCAATCGGGGGTCGATACCCAGGCCGGAGCCCAAACCGAACAGATACAAACCATGCATACGCTGGCCGATGGCATCCAACGGACAGCCCGCCGGGTCGGAATCCAGCCCACCCTTTACTTCGCGGAGTGTGATCGGCCTACCGTCTGCGTATTTCAGCGCAGGTAAACGCGGCTGATAACCGGTGCACTGCACCACCACGCTCGACTCAGCCAAGGCTTGGCCCGCGCGCTCATATTGCTGCCCCCGTCCGGGTCCGGATTGCAGTAAATGTACCCGCACCCCGTCCGGGCTGATTCGGCCGTATTGCAGGATATTTCGCCCCACTTCCAACGCGCTGTAACGCAAGCCGCCAGAGCGGTTAACCCGACCCGATACCGGGCAAACGTCGTCCACCGGATCAAACACGTAGCCATTGGCAAGGGCTTGTTCGACGCTTTCATAGAACAAGCGAATTTGCGAGCGATGCACCAGGGTCAGCTCTTCGAGGCCAATGCATTGCAACGCTTTAGCCAGGTTTTCGAGCATCGAGAAGGCACTGTGTGACCCACCCACCACGGTCAATCGCCCACCTGCGGCGAGTACCGGGGAAAAATGCGCGCGCAGTTCGTCAGCGTCCATACGCAACAAGGTATCGGCACTTTGTACACGGGTCTTTGGCGACAACGCCAAGCCTTGATCAGCCAGAGCATGAAGCAGATGCTTGGGGTCCTGATGCCCGCCCAGGTTAAGCACCAGCGAGCGGCAGCGAATCACTTGAGAATGCCCGTTATGCTCGACCCAGACTTGATACTCGTCAGAATTACTGACCACCTCGGTAATCGTCGTGCTACTCCAGACTTTTACCGCGTAGTTCTTCACCAAGTGGTCCAACACTAATTTAGAAGCCTCTGCCAGCAGTTCGCCGACATCAGATAATTGCGGCGCGATGAACGCCTGATCACGAATGCGCCAATACGCCTCGCTATGCTGCAGCGGCTCGAATACGTCGCGTAATGCCGGGTCGCGCAGGCAGTCGAGGAAAACATCGCCCACCGAGTTGGCGGTGAGGTGGTAGTCAGCGAGTCGGCCGGTTCCTGGAAAAGGACTGGCATCAACAATGATTAGTCCGTTACGGGTCAACGCCGGCAATGCACCGCTCTTCAAGGCATTAAATAGCAACCCCATGCCAGCAGGCCCAGCCCCACCTACCAAACAACCGCAAACGATTTCCAGTTGTGTTCCATACATGACGTTGTGCTCCGCGTATTTAGTGGACTGATGTACTGACGCTTTGTTATCAAACAAACACGTTTAGTTCACACCAGAAAGACTGCTGGGAGATGTTTTTCCGTAATAAAGGAAACCTACTGTGTCTGACCAAGGAATATAGGAAAGCGGTTGTCACTCTCCTAACGCACTGTAATTTTTCTTTAGGCAACGCTACCGCCCACACCGCTATGGGAGCGTTTAACTATTGTTTATCGATCGCTAATAGAAAAATATTAAGCCCAAGAACTGCGAAGTCAGAGCTACCGCACAGGGCCTACAGGTATGCCCTTTTAAAGTTATGGGATAGATAAATGTGACCTGTATAACTCTAAGGGACCGCCGACATTTTCGGCAGTTCATTCCCCTGAGCGTAGCGGTGCTATTTCCCGGTCCGGCGACGGCTCGCCAGTACCGTAGACCACGGTGACTCAAGGCTTACAAAGCGGTTGGAGAACGGACTTATCAACCACCCGGTATCGATAATTTCAAAATTATTGAAAAGTGTCAAATTTTTGAGAAAGCACGTAAATTATCAGATAATCACCATAATCCATTGAATTATAAGCGAATTATTTATTGGCGCCGGATAATTAACGGAGCACGGTATCAGTTATATTTTTAATAATCGACTTGCGCTGCCCGTTTACTTGGCCTTAAGCGGTTATTCACTGTTGTAAAAAAGGAGGGGAAGCGCGTTTATTGAAGCTCGCGCTGCATCAACCCCTCTTTTTTTATAAACGTCGGTCAGAATTTACCAACCGCAGGGTGCAGTAAATAGTTGTTAATGCGTTACGTTTCAACTCAACCCCAAACGCGATAACACCCCATCTGGGCAATTACCCTTAATAAACACGGCGGCCTTACCAATGTCTTCGCCCAAGGGTCGATCATCGGCGTACAGCGCAATCTCCTCACGGAACGTTCGGTACAGTGCCGCAGTTCGTGGCGCCGGATTTAACGGTGAATTCAACAGGTCGTAACTTTGGCTTGCGGCCAATAGTTCAATAGCGAAGATATGTTCAAGGTTATCGAGAATAAGTTGCCCCTTCAGGGCCGCTGGTGTGGCGTGACAAAGAATGTCTTCCTGCAGGCCCGAAGTAATGCCGCCATCCAGGCTGGCGGGAGCGGCCAGACGGCGGTTATGGGCCACCAGCGAAACGGCAGTGTACTGAGCGATCATGAATCCGGACTCCACGCCGCTTTCACCCGCCAGGAAAGACGGCAGGCCGCTGACCAACGGGTTGACCATGCGATCAATCCTGCGCTCGGAAATTGCCCCCAGTTGCGCCATGGCAACCCCTAGCTGATCCATGGCCAAACCGATAGCGGCGCTGACAGCATGGGCCTGGGAATAAATTTCCGGCGCGTCAGGCGTGCCGCACACCACGGGGTTGTCGGTAACACTGGCCAGTTCTTGATCGACCACGGTCGCTACCTGAGCCCAGACATCGCGTACCGCGCCATGGACGTGGGGAATGCTGCGCAGGCTCAAGGCGTCCTGAGTTTGTCGGCCCGCAGCGGCCTGCATGATCTGTGAATCATCGAGCAGGTGGTTCAAGCGTTCGGCCACGTATTTCAAACCCGGAGAAGCGCGCAACGCCATGGGCACCGTATGCATGGCACGAATCTGACCGCGCTGGGTTTCGAAGCTCATGGCAGAAATAGCGTCAGCCCAGTCCATCAACTGCCGGGCGCGGTCCAGCAGCAAACAGCCAAGGCCGGTGACACATGGCGAGCCATTGACCAGGCACAGGCCTTCTTTGGCTTGCAGGACAAACGGCACAAGGCCAAGCCGTTGCAAGGCTGCGGCGGCAGTCAGGCGTTCGTTGTCGAGCCGGCAGTAGCCGTGACCGATCATCACCAGCCCGATATGGGCCATGTGGCTGAGATAACCGACCGAACCCTGATGCGGCACTTCGGGGGTGCACTGCGCGTTCAGCAGGATCACCAAGCGCTCTACCAAACCCAGGCGCAAACCGGAGTAACCATGGGCAAAGTTGTTGATCGCACAGACCATGATCGCCCGCGTCTCGTGAACCGCCAACGGCCTACCCAGGCCCACCGCATGGCTCATCAAAATACTGTGGGACAGCGCGCTTTGCTGTTCAGGCGCCACAACCGTGTTGGACAGTGCGCCGACACCGGTGTTTACCCCATAGGCGCGGATGTTTTTTTCCACCACGGTGCGCACAATGGCATTCGCCGCGTTAATCCGGGCTTTGGCCGAGGGTGACAATTCAAGGAAAGCGCCTTCACTCGCAACGTCTACTACCTGTGCCCAAACCAACGATTGATCGAGGATTACGCGCTTCATACAGCCACTCCAGATGAACTCAAGATTAATTGCCCACGTCTTTGTTTTCAGCACCCACCGAGCCGCGCATATCTATGCGTGAGAGGGTTTTGTTGAAGTGCGGTCGAATTACGTTAAGCTCGCTGTACTCAGGAGTAAACGCGGTGATTTCTCATGCAATCCATGCTTTCAGCTCATGCATTAGACAACCCTGGCTTTCAGCTGCGATTGCCACCGTTACGCGGCCTGGAGGTCTTTGCTGCCGCCGCCCGCTACGGCACGTTCAGCCGTGCCGCCAAAGAGTTATTTGTCACTCAAAGCGCCATCAGTCGGCAGATTCAACAGTTGGAGGAGCACCTCGGGGTGATCCTGTTTGTGCGCCATAAAACCGGGCTGCGCCTGACGCCAGAAGCCGAGGCGCTGCTGCCGGTAGTGGAGGACGCTTTTGCGCGACTGACGAATATGTGCAATAGCCTGCGCACCGCCAGTCAGGTACTGACCTTGCGCATGCCGCCGACCTTGGCCACGCGCTGGTTTTTGCCGTTATTGCCGAGCCTGCGAGTGTTGATGCCCGATGTGGACGTGCGGGTGACGACGTACGATGCCTGGGAGCCGCGATTCGAAGACAGCGACATTGATGCCGCCATTATTCATGGGCGCGGTGAGTGGAAAGGTGTTGAGGCCATTCCGTTGATGGCCGAACGACTCACACCCGTGTGTTCACCCGAAATGGCCAAGCGCCTGACGCAACCCGCTGACCTGAAATCCATGCCACTGCTGCATTGCATCCCGGCCAATGGCTGGAGCCGTTGGCTGGAGGCTGCGGGGGTTGGCAGCATCGCCTCTCACCGCGGGCAGACCTTCGACACATTGGATTTGGCGCTGTCGGCTGCCACACGTGGACAAGGCATCGCGCTGGGGGACCTGAACCTGGTGCGTGAAAGCTTGAAAGACGGAGTACTGGTGGCCCCGTTTGAAACTGAACTCAACCAAGGCATCGGCTATTACCTGATCTACCCAGCGCTGCGGGCACAATTGCCGAAAATTCGAGCACTAAGAGAATGGTTGTTGGATGCAGTTGGCTAGCGTGGTGCATCAGAGTGACCGAGCCGAATCGCAGCCTTCGGCGGCTCCTAAAGTTAAATTGAGTTGGGCAATTTGGACCGCTTCGCGATCCGTCGCGAGCAAGCCCGTTCCTACAATTTAATTTCTACTAATTCAACGGGTTATGCGTTGTTCAGAAGGCGTTGGTAAGCTCACCTATCAACGGGTAGCAACCTCCCCCAGCACGAAACCGAACATCACCACCAGCCACAGTAAATACAGACAGCCAAACAGTTGCACCCAACCGTGTGTTCTGCCGATGCCGAGGTAGGCCAGAAGCAGCAGGCTAAATTGGGCAAACGCCGCCGCGGCCACCAGCCAGTTTTTCAGTCCAAGTGACGAGGTGGCACACAGTAACTCCAGCACTAACAGTCCGATCAGCGCTGCATACACCCTCCAGGTGGTCAGTGTGTTCATGCTCAGCGCCCGATCAGGTAAAGAGACGGGTACAGCAGCACCCAGATGGCATCCACCAAGTGCCAATACAAGGTGGTCATCTCGATGCGCACGCTGCCCTGGGGCAGTTCGACCCAGCGACGCTTCAGGCCCACATACAAGTGCAGGCCCAAACCAACTGCCACCAGCACATGAATACCGTGCAAAAACGTGGCGAAGAAATACAGGTCCATGAACAGTCGCGCCGACGGCAGTTGCAGCGGTGAATCCAGGCCAAACCCTGGCAGTAAGCCTTCGTTAAACTCAAGGCCGTATTCCAGTAACTTGCAACCGAGAAACCCCAATCCCAACAGCGCCGAAAACAATAAATAGCGACGTAGCTTGCTCACCTCAAGGCGCCCCGCCGCCTCCAATCCCAAGCTCATGCACAAGCTGCTGGTGAGCAACAGCGCGGTGTTACCGCCTGCCAACAGATAGTGCAACCTGGAGACCGCTTCGCCAACGCCGTCCGGATGCTCGGCCCGGTAGAACCAAGCGATCATGATCAAGCTGCCAAACATCATCACCTCGCTGGCGAGGAACAACCACATGCCCAGTTGCGCAGCCTCGCGCTGTTGCTTCCAACTGACAAAGGGGTCTTCCGGTTGCGGTTGGGGCTGCAGCTCAGAGCGGTTCACGGGACGCCCCCGGCGAATAATCGTAGGCCTCAAAATCCACGGTTACCGGGCCACTGAAATTATGCGTCGGCGGCGGTGACGCTATGCGCCATTCCAGGCCAGCCGCCTCCCAGGGATTCATCGGCGCCCTGTCGCCATAGCGCAATGAAGCGATCAGATAGAAGAACGGCAGCACGTAGGCCAGCGCCAGGATAGAAGCACCTGCTGAAGACAACACATTGAGGAATTGAAAATCCGCCGGGTAGCTGTGATAGCGCCGGGGCATGCCCAGATAACCAAGCAAGAACTGCGGAAAAAACGTCAGGTTAAAACCGCAGAAAATCAACACTGCGGTGATCTTGCCCCACAGTGCGGAGTACAGCCGTCCGGTGATTTTCGGCCACCAGAAATGCAGCGCACCGAAGTACCCCGCCACCGCTGCGCCGACCATGATGTAGTGAAAGTGCGCGACCACAAAATAAGTGTCGTGCACGTGCAGGTCGGCCGCTAACAGCGCCAGAAACAGCCCGGTCACGCCGCCGATCAAAAACAGTCCGATGAAGGTCAGCGCAAACAGAAAAGGCGCATGCACCGTCAGGTCGCTTTTGTACAAGGTGGCGGTCCAGTTATACGCCTTGATTGCTGAAGGAATCGACACCAGAAAACTCAGCAACGAAAAGAACAGACTGGCGTACATCGACTGCCCGGAGACAAACATGTGATGCCCCCAGACCAGGAAGCCGATCACCGCAATCGCGACGCTGGACCAGGCAATGAAGCTGTAGCCGAAAATCCGCTTATGCCCGGACGCGGTGATTAACTCGCTGACCACGCCCATGGCGGGCAGGATCATGATGTACACCGCCGGGTGGCTGTAGAACCAGAACAAATGCTGAAACAATAACGGATCGCCGCCCAGCTTCGGATCAAACACGCCGATACCAAACAAATTCTCCGCCGCCAACAACAGCAAGGTTACGGCCAGCACTGGAGTAGCCAATACCAAAATGATTGAGGTCGCGTACATCGACCATACAAACAAAGGTAAACGCATCCACGTCATACCCGGCGCACGCAAGGTGTGCACGGTGGCGATGATGTTGATCCCGGTAAAAATCGACGAAAAGCCGGCAACGAAAACGCCACAAATCACCGAGACCACATGGCCGTTGCTGAACATGGTTGATAGCGGCGTATAAAAGGTCCATCCGGTATCCACCCCGCCCAGCAACAGCGCCAGCAAAGTAAACAAGCCGCCGCCCACCAAAAGATACCAACTCACCAGGTTCAGCCGCGGAAACGCCATGTCTCGAGCGCCGATCATGATCGGGACGAGAAAGTTGCCGAACACACTGGGAATTGAGGGAATCAGAAAAAACCAGACCATGATCACCCCATGCAAGGTGAACGCGCGGTTGTAGCCGTCGGAACTCAACAAGTCGCCATCCGGGGTAATCAGTTCGATGCGAATCAGGCTCGCAGCCAAGCCGCCGACGAAGAAAAAGAAGGTCACCGCGATCATGTACAACACTGCGATGCGCTTGTGGTCCACGGTGAAAAACCAGGACAACAACCCCTGTTTCGCATTCAGGTAGTTCACCGGCGCAACGCCGCTGGATGGTTTCATTTGGCCTCCTGAGGCGCATGGTCGGCAAGCGAGCGGATGTACGCCACAAGGCGCTGAATAGCGTCTTCGTCGAGCAAATTGGAATAGGTGGGCATGATCGGCGCATAACCGGCCACCACCTGTTTTTGCGGCAACAGGATGCTGTCGCGCAGATAACTGTCGTCCGCCAGCACATGGGTGCCGTCGCTCAAGGCCACTTGGCGCCCGAACAGGCCTTCGAGAGGCGGCGCTATGGGCGTCGTACTCTGACTGGCATGGCATCCGCTGCAACCGTACTGACGGAACAAGGTCTTGCCCTGGGCCGCCAAGTCTTCATGCCCGCCGCTGCTTTGCAGCCAGTTTTGATAGTCCGCAGGATCCAGCACCACCAACCGCGCCAGCATCGAGGCGTGATCGGAGCCGCAAAACTGTGCGCAGTACACCTCATACGTCCCGCTGTGCTGCGCCTCGAACCAGAGCATGGTGTAACGACCCGGCAGCACGTCCTGTTTGATCCGCAGGCTGGGGAAGAACAGGCTATGGATCACGTCCTCGGAAATCATCGTCAGTTTGACTGGACGACGTGCCGGAACGTGCAAGGTGTTGATCTCGCGCTGGCCGCCCTGGTGCTGAAATTTCCACATCCATTGGCGCGCGGTAACTTGCACTTCCAGCGCGTCATCCGGCGGCGTCCGTGCCTGAAAAAACAGGTATGCAGACCAACCGAACACCACCATGGCGCCGATGAACGGCAAAACAATCCAGGTTATTTCAACGTGCATATTGGTTTCCGGTCGGTGATCGCGATCCGCTGGCCTCCCCCGTCGGTAACGGTAGATAAACACCCCCAGCGCTACCAGCACTGGCAACACGAAGAACGCCATCATCACCGTGAAGGCGATCACCAACCGGTCCACCTGCCCGGCGTATAACGAGGCCTGCTCGGGCCACAGGCGCATGAACTGATCATTAATCATCGCGCGGCGCCTCTAGATCCCGGCGGCTGCGCGTGCGTTCGTGCAGCAGCGAGCCGCCGATGAACAGGCCCATGACCAGCACCAGGCAGGTGCCGGCTATTTGCAGCAGAACTATGATGCGGCTGCTGTAGGTGCCGCTGCTCGGGTCGTAGTGGTAGCACAGCAACAGCAGTTGCTCTTTGACCGCGCCCAGTCGGCCTTGCCCGGCTTCAGTCAATGCCAAACGCAGGTCGCTGGCTTGATAACCCAGGCCATATAACCAGCGTGACAAGCGCCCGTCACCGGTTATGGCCGCCACGGCCGAGCTGTGGGCGTATTGCTGCTGAACGTCGTCGAAGCGGTAGCCAAAACCCAAAACCCCGGCTAGCGCTGTGCTGTTTTCAGCCGTTGCGGTGAGTAAATGTAACGCGGGGTCATGGGCCAGCCTGGGCCAGTGCTTAACCAGTTTCTCAAGCTCTTCCCGCGCCGCATCGTCGTGTTCCCGAGGGTCGAAGCTGAACGCAATGACCTGGTAATCCGCGCCCAGTTTGTACGGCACATTTTCCAGCTGGCTGAACAGGTTCGACAGCGCCGCGCCGCACACGTTGGGACAGCGGTAATAGACCGGCACCAGCAGCGTGGGTCGCTTATCCAGAATATCGCCCAAGTGCACTGACCGACCTGACTGATCGACAAAGGTCAGGTCACGGGGCAGGGTCGCACCCACTTGCCGGGTGTCGATACCGGCTGCGGCAAACGGGTCGAATGGCGTGGCGGCAGCGGCAACCAGCGGCGCGCCGATTAGCAGCAGCCCCATGAAAAACCAGCGCGCATCAAGGCCCATGGCGCTCTCCCGGTTGTCCGGCGTCATGCCCCGGCCAGCCCTGCTGCAACATCAGCTGCTGCGCTTGTTTCAGTGGAATATGGGCGATGCCCTGTTGCTGATCGACCCAGCCATAGCTGTTCAGTTGCTGTAGCGCTTGCTGACGATAGCGAATGCCATCAAGCCTCGGTTGAGCTTCCAACCTCGGCTCCGGCGGCAACAGATGCTCCCGTTCGAGTTCACTCATGGGCAAGCGAAACGCCGCGTGGCGGGTTTCAAGGGAATTGACCAGCCAGGCAATCGCGCCCCAGCACAGCAATACCGTCAGCAGCAGTACACCCACCGTCGCCCAGACCTTGCGCGGGTCCACCGCATCGGCTTGGTAGCCCTGCTCCTGGTCCCTGCGCAGCGGGTTTGATTGCGCCTTGTCAGCCATGGGCGCCTCCAGCGATCTCGCGCCGCCAGGCCCGCAGCAGCCAACTGCCCATGATGGCGGCATAGGCCACTTGCGCCAATAACGCCATGGCCAACGGCGCGAAGCCTGTCATGGCCGGCAGTGAGGGCAGCGACATCCACAGTGCCTCCACTGCGCCCAGCAGCAAAACAAGGCCACAAACTGCTAACAACGCATTGCGCCGCAGCCCCCATGGCGAGGCCAGCCACAGCAGACAAAAAACTTGAGCGGACATCAGCAGAATGGTGACGACCGCCCATTCACCCCCTTGCCGCAGCAAGTACCACTGCGCTTCGTTGGGCAGATTCACCGAGGCGATGATCAGGTAATGCACAGCGTGCAAGTACAACCAAAACGCCAACCCCACCACCAACAGTCCGCGCAAGATATCCAGGCGCAAACCGGCCTGGGTCAGTAATGCAATCAATCCGGCAAACGCCAGTCCGTCGAGCAGTTGCCGGGCGATTTGCAGCAAGCCAAACAGGCTTGAGAAGAATGAGGGCTGTAGCGACATCAGCCAATCCACCGCCGCCAGGCTCGCCACCAACACGTGCATGATCAGCCCCGCCGGGAATCCCCGGGCATCGCGGCCAACCCGCCGCTGAATTGCCCACCAGACAGCTGCATACATCAGACTGC
The DNA here is from genome assembly GCF_028293835.1 of Pseudomonas sp. Classification (GTDB taxonomy): domain Bacteria; phylum Pseudomonadota; class Gammaproteobacteria; order Pseudomonadales; family Pseudomonadaceae; genus Aquipseudomonas. The sequence goes on along the minus strand of NZ_JAQGNX010000064.1, from coordinate 21,475 downwards.
GCAGACAAAACCCCAAGGGCGACAGCCAAACGCCACGAAACCCCGATTCAAGCTGATTGGCCCATGGGTATATCAGGCGTACGCCCAGCAATACCGGCAATAGCAACGGCACAATCAGCGGCACGCCTTTGGCCCCAAGACCCAGACCGCGCAGCAACAGCGGTTGCCAGGCGCCCCTCATCAGTGGCACGACCATCGCCAGCAGCAAACAGCCTAACGTCAGGTTGATAATCGCCACTGCTGCGGGCAAGGTTGCGGCAGCGACCATCGCCGGCTGCCAGATGGACAGCAGCAGCAATAACAGCAGCAGGACTGCGCCGAGGACCCAGCAACAGCGCTCCAGACGGGAGAGGCTCATCGCGCCTGCCCCGCTGATTCCAGCGACTGTTTCAGCGCCTCTGGCAGTTGTGATACCTGCGCGTGTTGGCTGAACTGCAGTACCCGCAGGTGCGCGACGATGGCCCAGCGGTCAGCCGGCGAAACCCGCGCCGCGTAGCCGTACATTAGCCCGTGTCCCTGAGCGATGACTTGCAGCAAATACGCGTCGGGCGCGGCACTCAGGCGCTCGTCGGTGAACGGCGGCGGCGCGGAAAAACCACGCTGCACGATGCGTCCATCACCCAGGCCCGACAGGCCGTGGCACGGCGTGCAGTAGATGCCGTAACGCTGCTCGCCGCGAGCCAGCAATGCAGCGTCCATGGGCGGGCGGTCGCTCAGTTTGGCTTGATCCTGCAACTCACCACGGGCAACGGTGCCAGTGGGTGGCGCGAGTTCATGCAGGCCTGGGGTGGGCCGATTGTCCAACGCTTTGGGCTGATGGGACATGTCATCGCAGCCGCCGCACAGCAGGATCAATCCCGTCAGGATCAGCGGCGGCAACACCCAGGCGCTCATCGCGGCACCTCGCTGACGTGCAGCGCTTGTTCCCGCAGCCAGTTGCCGGTGGTGTGGGCATCGAATTGCCCGTCATCGGCGTAAATGCACAGAAAAAAACGGTCGTCGCTGGCACGCTCGAATTCATCGGCGGCAAATATCGGGTGGTGCAAACGCGGCAAACGGCAACCCCGGAACAGCGACAAAAATGCTGCAAACGCGGCGAACAGCACGCTCATCAGAAAGGTCACCACCATCAGCGACGGGAGCACAATCAGCGGCCTGCCGCCAATGTTCAAGGGGTATGTCAGCGCGGGCAGGATCTGCATGCCAACCCCCAGCAACGCGCCAACCACTGCGCCAGCACAGGCGCTCCACGGCACCCGGGAGGCTTGCTGGGGCAATAAAGGTTCCAGCGCTTGCAGCGCAAACGGCCCATAGGCGTCCATCTTTCGGTAGCCCAATGCCCATGCCAGACGAGTCGTCGCTACCAACTGTTGGCCATTGGCGAATTGCGCCAGCAGATCATGGGCCGCCGGGCGCTCAGTCATGGTCGGCCTCCCGCTGTTGGCGCTCAGCGTGCAATGACTGTTTGACCTCGAACGCCGAGACCATCGGCAGCCAACGAATGAACAGACTGAAGGGCACCAGGAACACCCCGAAACTGCCGGCGAACAGGGCCCAGTCAAAGAGCGTCGGTGCGTATTGCCCCCACGCCGAGACCAGATGGTCACGGGTTTGAGGCGGTATCAACAGCATGTAACGCTCGGCCCACATGCCGATCAACACCGCCAGCGCAACGCCCGCCAACGCCTTGGGGTTTTGCCGGACCCGGTGCCACCACAAGGCTTGCAATACCCCGACATTGCACAGCACCGCCAGCCAAAAGCTCCAGGCATCCGGTCCGGTCATGCGCGCCATCAGCACCTCGATTTCATGGGCCTCGCCGGAATAGAACGGAATGAACAGATCGGCCAAATACCCGTAGGCGGTCATCAGTCCGGTGGCCAACATCAAGCGACCCAGCATGTCCAGGTGGCGCGGGGTAATCAGCACTTCGATGCACAGCAACCAGCGCAGGCCGATGGCGATCAAGGCCACCAGCGAGAATCCCGAGAACACCGCGCCGGCGACAAAGTACGGCGGGAACAAGGTCGAATGCCAACCGCTCTGTACGCCCATGGTCATCAAAAATGAATAGCCGCTGGACACGGCGAAAACCAGTGGAATCGCGAGCATCGCCAACGCCCGTGTGGTGCGCCGCCACAAAGCCCAATGCCGTTGCGAGCCACGCCAGCCCAGGGCCAGCATCCCGTAGAACACCTGCGCACCGCGACCTTGGGCGCGGTCACGAGCAGTGGCGAAATCCGGTAGCGCGCCGACGAACAGAAACATCATCGACACCAACAGGTACGTCACCACGGCAAACATGTCCCAGGCGGTGGGGCTTTTGTATTGCGGCCACAATCCCATTTCATTGGGGTATGGCATGGTCCAGTAAAACAGCCAAGGCCGCCCCAAGTGCAAAATCGGGTACAGCGCAGCGCAAATTACCGCCATCAAGGTCATCAGTTCGGCCAAGCGATTCAGCGTGTGTCGCCACGGGCGCTCGATCAGCAATAACAGCGCAGAAATGAAAGTGCCAGCGTGACCGATACCCAACCACCAGATGTAGTTGATGATGCCGAAACCCCAGTTCACCGTCTGGTTATTGCCCCACACACCGACCCCGCGCCACAGCAACGTGCCTGCGGCCACGGCATACAGCCCCAGCAGCAGCACGCCGATACCGAACAGCCAGCGCCAGGCAGTGCGTCGAACGAAATACTGCATCGGTCCGAATACCCGACGCGATACTTCCTGGTCGCTCAAATCCAGCGGCAAAAAATGCGCGGTGTCATGGGCAACGGGTTCATTGACCATGGTCAAGGTCCGGATCGCGGTCGTCGATCTGCGCCAGATAAGTCGTGCGCGGCCGGGTGTTCAAGTCCTCAAGTAATGCGTAATGACGTGGGGATCGTCGGGACTGGCTTACGGCACTGGTTGGGCTGGCAATATTGCCGAACTGAATGGCCTGGCTCGGGCAGGTTTGTTGGCAGGCCGTGGTGACTTCGTAGGCCGGGTTCGGGGCGTCATCGCCGCCCTGCCCGGCAGCGATCCGCGCGTCTATGCGGGCGGCGCTGATGCGCTGGATGCAATAGGTGCACTTTTCCATCACCCCGCGAGCGCGCACGGTAACGTCAGGGTTGCGTTGCGCCTGAATCGACGGCGCGGCATTAGCGTTCCAGTCGAACCAATTAAAGCGCCGGACTTTGTACGGGCAGTAAGAGGCACAGGTGCGGGTGCCAATACAGCGGTTATAGACCATCTGATTCAGGCCATCGCTCCCGTGCACGGTAGCGTTGACCGGGCAACCGGTTTCACAGGGTGCTTGCTCGCAATGCATGCAGGGCAGCGGCTGAAATTTGGAGCGTGGCGCCTCGATGTCGCCCTGGTAATAGTGGTCGATGCGTAACCAGTGCATGGTGCGCCCATGGGCCACCTGTTCGGCACCCACCACGGCAATATTGTTCTCCGCCTGGCAAGCCACCACACAGGCGTTGCAGCCGGTGCACAGGTCCAGGTCGATGACCATGCCCCATTGCGGCCCGTCGCCTTTCTCCTGGGTGGTGACGGCAGAGTGATACAGGGTGGCGGACGCTTCCTTCATTGGTAGCACTGCGGCTCGGCGCGGCACACTGAGGATCGGCGGCGTGTCGTCTGGCGCGAGGCGATGGTGGGTCTGGGTGCTGGCCAAGGCAAAGCGACCCTCAACCTTTTGCACCGCCACCGTTGACGACGACCCCGGTGCCAGCGGCCGCACCCAATAGCCTAAGCCGTTGCCCACATGGCCGGCACGGCTGCGGCCATACCCGCTGTACAGCGCAACCACCTCATCGGCTTGCCCCGGCTCGATCCAGGCCGGGCCTGTGATCGATTGCCCCGGCAGCTCAATACGCAGTGCGTCGCCGTTGCTCAAGCCCATGCGTTCGGCCAGTGCTGGCGAGACGCCAATGACATTGCTCCAGGTCAGTTTACTGATGGGCTTGGGCAATTCCTGTAACCAGCCGAGGTTGGCAAAACGCCCATCCCAGATACAGGCGTCAGGTTTTACCAGCACCTCCAAGCCCTCAGCCTGCACCGGCAGTTGCAGGTTTACCGCCTGGGCTACGGGCACTGGTTTGGCAGATGACGCCCCATCAATCCAGCCTTGAGATAACGCTTGATTCCATTGCCCGGCGTCCAACTGCTTCCAACTGTCGTGGAGTGCTTTCAAGGCATCGGTTTCGTTACCCGTCAGCAGCAACCCGATGATTTGATGCAGGGTTCGGGTGGCGTACATGGGTTCTATCAGCGGTTGCACAATGCAGGCGCTGCCGTCACTGCCCCGGGCGTCGCTCCAGCCGTCCAACGGATGGTTCATGGGTAAATGCCAATGGCACTGCGCGGCGGTTTCATCGTAATAAAGCCCGACGTGCAGACGCAACGGCACCTGCTGAAGCCGTTCGAGCAAGGCCCATTCCGCCGGTGCGCTGTACAGTGGATTGCAGTCGAAAAACATCAGGCATTCGACATCGCCCGAGAGCAATTGCTGCGCCAGATCACCGAGGGTCAGCCAGCGATCATCGTTGGCGTAACCCAGCAGTACGGGCGCCTGGTAATCCACAGCCGGGGATTGAATATGCTGGTTGAGGGCGGCCACCGCCGCCTGGACATCCACCGACGTTTGGCTGCCGGCACTGATGAGGCCGCGCTTTGGATGAGCCTTGAGCGCGCTGACCGCACGCTGCGCCCACGCCTGTTGCGCGGCGTCGAGCCGCGACTCCCCAGGTGGCGCCTGATCCAGCGCCCGCGCCAAGGCCAGCGTCAGGTCAGCCATGCGCGACGGGGCTAGCCGCAAGCATTCGGTGGCAGCCGCGCCGGTCAAACCGGGTACGCTTTGCGCCACATACAGCAGGGCACTGCCATCGCCGGAAGCGGCCGCCCTGCGCCGATGGGACCAACCGCGCTGCTGGACCGTTTGCAGCGGGCCAGGGCCGAGAAAATCGTCATCCAGACTGATGATCACTTCAGCCTGTTCCAGGTGCAGGCGTGGCATCAACGGTTGGCCGAACGCCTGGCGAGTAGCATCGACCCGTGCGCCGTCAGCAAAGGGTTCAGCGTGATAAAACGCCACCTGCGGCCATCGCTGGCGCAATTCGCGCAATTGCCGGGCCAGGGTCGGCGAGCTGCTGGCCCCGCAGGCGATGTGCAGGCCGCGGCCCCCCTTGGCATCCAAAGCCGATGCCAGTTCCACCAGTTCGGTTTGCACATTCGTCCACGCCGTTTCCCGGCCTTTGAAGCGTGGCGCCTGGGAACGATCCGGGTCATACAACTGAAGGATTGCAGCTTGGGTAAACCCATCGCAGGCGCCTGCCGACAATGGATGTTCCGGATTACCCTCAAGCTTGATTGGACGCCCTGCGCGAGTTTTACCCAACACTGGCTGCGCATAGCCAGCAAACGGGATCGCGGTGGCGTACCACAAGGCCTTCCCCGGAATCATCTGTTCCGGCTGTTCAATCCGGGCAACCGCTTCCTCAGGCGTTCTACCGCACGCGGCGAGCCCGGCCATGGCCAACGAGGCGGCCATTAATTGCAGAAATCGTCGGCGGTCCAGCAACGGCGCTATGCCGGGAAATTCGGCTTCGAACAACGCTTGCGCTTCTTCAGTTTGCGCCAGGGCGTCCAGGCCTCGCCAGTAGGCCTGCCCACCGAGTCCGGCAAGCCGCTGGCGCAGGGCGGCGAAATCCAGCGCTTCGCTCATCGGTGACAGACCCCGCAATCAGTCAACCCAACCGGATTGATGTGATAAGCCTTCATCAACCGCTGACCCATTTGCCGCCGGTCTTCATCGGTGGACCAGTCCATCTGGGTGACCTGCTCACGGGGGCGCAGATTCGGTGCGGGGTCTCGATGACAGGCCAGGCATTGTCCCATGTTCAAAGGTTCGGCCTTGCTCAACAGTGGCATGCGATCCACCGGCCCATGGCAACTGACGCAGGCCACCCCAGCCTGCACATGCACGGCATGATGGAAGTACACGTAATCGGGCAGCTTGGCGACCCGCTGCCAGTGCAACGGAATGCGTTCACGCAAACTTCGACGCAAGGGTTCGAGCACATCGCTGTCGGACCAAATTTGCGAATGGCAGGTCATGCAGGTATACGTCGGCGGCAAACCCGCTTCGGCGGATGTTTCCACCGACCCGTGACAATAACGACAATCGATGCCCAACTCACCGGCGTGGTGGGCATGGCTAAAGGGAACTGGCTGATCAACTACCCAGCCGCGGTCAGTCCGATAGTCTGAGCGATCCAGGATCAAGGCCACAGCGAGCCCCCCAATAAGTCCGACCATTACGCCGAGCAACCCCAGGCGCAGCCAAGTGTCGGCAGAACGGTTGAATACCTGCGTCATCGCGCGGTTCCGTTTCAATCCATATGTATTCGTCTATGGCGCAGCCATATAGTTCTAACGCCATCTGCGTAATTGAACAAAAGGCCAGAATTTGCACAAAAAAAGTATTGGCTAGCAGAAGGAAGAGTAAAACGAAGGGTATTGAAACGTTTAAGCAACCCTACAAGCGGCTTTGCGCAAGAGGCAACGTGTTGTCAAAATGATCGTTGTGACAATGCAATCGACGTTAATGAATGGATGATGCTTCGATAATCTCCTTTCACCCGAACCGTACGACTCGTCTCGGTCCGTGGTGAACGGCTCTATTACCCCGCTTTCGCGTGGACTGGGCCCTGCAGTTGACCGCTATGAGTCAGGTCATAACGTAATTCAGCCACCAGTTCAGAGATGTCTCTGCTGGTGTTGAGTCTCTCCAAAGAAATGCCGGTTACTAGTAAGTCCACTCGATCGGAGTGCGGATCGGAAATCTGAACAGTCATTGAATAATCAGGCGCCACACAACACGTGCAGCGCAACGGCAGAAAAGCACGCTCAATGATGCCGCGTAACTCCAACGTGGATAGCCTGTATGCAATCATCGTTCCTCCTGGAAACTAGGCAGTTAATAAGAAGTTCGTTGATCTTCTATTTATGTACTACAATCACGTTCTCGTGGCGCCAAATTATCGACACCCTTTTAGCGAACGGATTTAATCTTATACCTCACGCGTAAAAGGGTTGCAACGCGGCTAGTTAAAGCGTGCATATATCAAGTGCAGTGTTCTGATGTATTAAATTTATTGAAAAAACGTTTAATCAACCGTTCGGGACATGTAGCTTCTCAATGAACGCACTCGTATGGGTGTATTTGTATCAACAGAAACGGAAAGAGCCTGCGCCCTTTCCACCTACCGTTCATCGCATATAACTCAGGGCTGAATCGATTCGACTTCCGGTTTGTTCAGCCTTAAATTGATCAACGCCACTCGATGTCCCTGTTTGTCGACGCGCTCTTCGATAGAGAAGGGGCGAAAGCCCAGCTTCGGGTAAAACAACAAGCCGGGCACGTTATGGTTGAAGCATGAAGCGGTCAACTCCAAGGCTTCATGTTTGTCGAAGGCAAGGTCAATCATGCAGCCTATCAGGTAGCTGCCCACGCCACGGGAACGGGTGCCGGGAGCAATAATCACATTGCCCAACGAGCAGCGCCCGCGAAAATCCCAACGGGACAGATTGGCAAAACCGACCACCTCACCCTTTTGCACAATGACCGTAGAGTCAGAGCGACTCGCAATGGCGTCGCGCAGTTGATTTGGCGTCAGGGGATAGGTGGCTTTGGGGAACATGTAAAACAACTCGTCAGCGCTCTGCGCAAAGCCGCAAATGACATCGATGTCTTTTTCTTCTAGGGGGCGATGAAGGAACATGAGCGGGAAACCTCTTGAAGAACAGGATCAAATGCATAACAGCAGGGAAACTATATGCGAACGATAAGAAAACGCGCGAACCAATCGGCGTCGAAGGCTGGTTTTTACTGTGTAGGCTGAAAATCTTAGAAATGACTCTGATGAGACAGGATTAACGGCAGAGAATTCACGGTTCTCACATCAATAATCATGCCCAACTACGATCTCACTCCGCCGCGACAATGCATATCGCCCGTACGATTTTGGCCATTATTGCAAAATGCATGACTTGCATTCTTTACATAATTATTAACCTGTTGAAAAATAACGATTTATTTACAAAGCAGACACTGGCACAGCTGCTGCATTTCCTTTCGTGCAAAGTTGTAACAATCTTATTCACGCACGGAAGAGAACAACAATGACTTTATCCTCGGGTAAATACGCATCTGGCTCACAGGAGTCGGCAAGCCTCTCAGGAGTCTCTTGGGGGGCCATATTCGCCGGTGCGGCAGGCGCAGCGGCGCTGTCGTTAATTCTGGTCATTCTGGGGTTTGGTCTCGGCTTTTCGGCAGTTTCGCCGTGGGCGGACAGCGGGATGAGTGCCAAAGGGATAGGCGTATCGACGATTGTCTGGTTGGCACTGACACAAATCATTGCCTCGGGCATGGGCGGCTACATCGCCGGACGCTTGCGGGTCAAATGGGCAAATATGCACGGCGATGAAGTGTACTTTCGCGATACCGCTCACGGCTTCCTGGCGTGGGCAGTGGCCACCCTGGTAGCAGCGACGCTGATTGCCAGTTCGGTAGGCAGCATGGTCAGCGGCGGCGTGCAAGCCGGCGCGAGCGCAGCGTCCGGTGTAGCTGGCGCAGCTACTCAAGCCGCAGGCAGTGCAGCCAGCAACAGCGGCGGTGAGGACTCCGGTTATTTCATCGATACGCTATTTCGCGATGACCGTGCGGCTTCAGTCAGCGATGACGCTGCGCACGGCGTTGTGTTCCGTATCTTCACCAAGACCCTCAACAGCAAAGACGGCCAGTTGAGCGCCGATGACCGCACTTACATTTCGCAGTTAGTTGCTCAACGTACCAACCTTAGCCAAGCCGACGCTCAAGCGCGGGTTGACCAGGTGTACGGTCAGGCACGCCAAGCGGTAAATGACGCCAAAACGGCAGCTAAAAACGCTGCGGACACCGCCGCTAAGGTAGCTGCCTACACCTCATTGTGGATGTTCGTTGCGCTGCTGTGCGGTGCCTTTTTCGCCAGCTTCGCAGCCACCATGGGCGGTCGCCGCCGGGATGCAGTGGTGTACCTGCACGACACCTCGTCGACGAGTAATGAAACCTACACCGCAGCCACCAACCTGCCACCGGTTCGCTAAGTCGACTGGATAATTTTTACCAAGGAGATTAACCATGCGCTCACTACTTCTGTTTTTCCTCGGTGTACCGATCCCGATCATTATCCTGATCGCGTTGTTTATGCACTGATAATTCCAGCGTGATACACCAACGCCGCTTCTGTTAATGCAGAAGCGGCTTTTTTTTGCGTGACCAGCTAGCTCAGTGGCTGATCATCCATGGTCTGCCAGCCGGTTTGCCTTTAAGCCCATGGGGATTGGCTTTGGTGGGTAGCTCGGTTTTTTGGGGCCCGCAGCAGGCGCATCCGCTGGGGTGACGCTTGCTTTCCTGATAGTGGGCAACGGTTTTGGGTTCGTGGGAACTGCGCTCGTTGGTTTCCATTGCGCGCCGAGTATTACCCGCCAGGGAACTCAACCCAGGCGCAGACAGGATCACCCGCAAGCTGGATTCGCCACAGGCCGGACATGCGCATGGTTGGCCGCTCTCAGCCATGGGCCGCATGGCGGTAAAATCGCCGCAGTGTTGGCAATCGTATTCATACATTGGCATAGCTGATTCCTTAAACAGGCGATGCTGCCGCTAACTTCTGCAGGAGCCAACGTGTTGGCGAGGCGGCATACCTGACATACCGCACCGAACCCTTCGCCAACACGTTGGCTCCTAGAGGATTGACGTTAACGTTTCAGGTCGTGGGCGATGGGCAAATCGATGCTGCCATCGATAAACCGGGTCGGGCCGTTGGCATTAGGGTTGATGTCGAACTGGAAGATTTCCGTCGGTAGCCATAACGTCGCGCAGGCGTTCGGAATGTCCACCACGCCGCTGATGTGCCCTTGTACGGGTGCAGACCCCAATAACGCATAACCCTGGGCTGGCGAGTAACCGAACTTGGTCAAATAATTGATCGCGTTCAGGCACGCCTGGCGATAGGCAATGCTCACGTCCAGGTAGTGCTGTTTGCCCGCTTCGTCCACCGAAATGCCTTCGAAGATCAGGTATTTGTTGTAGTTGGGAACGATTGGGCTCGGCTTGAACACCGGGTTTTTGATCCCGTATTTTTCCATGCCGCCTTTGATCAGCTCCACACGCATGTGCACCCAGCCAGCCATTTCGATGGCACCGCAAAAGGTGATTTCGCCGTCGCCCTGGCTGAAGTGCAAATCGCCCACCGACAAACCGGCGCCGTCGACGTAGACCGGGAAGAACACCTTCGAACCCCGGGACAAATCCTTAATGTCGCAGTTGCCACCGTGTTCGCGGGGCGGCACGGTCCGGGCGCCGGTTGCAGCAGCGCGGTCGCGGGCTTCACCTTTGAGCTTGCCCATGTGCGCAGTGGCGGCCAGCGGCGCGTTGGCCAATGGCGGAACGCGCATTGGGTCAGTGTCGATGAGTTCCTGCTCGCGCTTGTTCCAGTCCGCGAGCATTTTGTGGTCGGGCAAACAGCCAATCAAACCGGGGTGAATCAGGCCGGCAAATTCAACGCCCGGAATGTGCCGGGAGCTGGTCATCATGCCTTTGAAGTCCCAGATGGCTTTTTGCGCAGACGGAAAATGATCAGTCAGAAAGCCGCCGCCGTTATTGCGCGAGAAGAAGCCGTTGAAGCCCCACATGGAGTCGGCCCGAGCGCCAATGTCGAGCAGATCGACCACCAGCAAATCCCCAGGCTCGGCACCGTGCACGCCAATCGGACCGGACAGGTAATGCACGGTGGACAGGTCAACGTCACGCACATCGCTGGCGTCATCGTTGTTCTTGATCGCACCGGCCGTCCAGTCGTAGGTTTCCAGGATGAAATCATCACCCGGCCTGACCCACGCCGCCATAGGTATGTCCGGGTGCCAGCGGTTGTGAATGTTCTCGTTCTCGGTGACAGGCTGGTTCAAATCAACTTTGATGAGGGTCTCGGTCATGGCGTATCTCCTTACTTGAGGTAATCGTTCCCTGTAGGAGCCAACGTGTTGGCGGGGCGATGCAATGGGTACACCGCAAAAAAGCTCGCCAACACGTTGGCTCTTACAGTTGTAATAGGGGCGTTGTTTTAAACCGACAAATACCGGCTGATGGTGGCTTCGTCGACGTTAGCGCGGGTTTCTTCGATGACGAATCGGCCTTTTTCGATGACCAGAAATCGGTCGGCGATTTCCAGGGTGAACGACAGCACTTGCTCCGAGACGACGATGGTCAGGTTGCGCAAGGTGCGGATCTCTTTAAGGGTGCGGGCGATGTCTTTGATGATCGACGGCTGGATGCCTTCAGTGGGCTCATCCAGCAGCAAGACCTTGGGGTTGGTTGCCAGCGCTCGGGCGATTGCCAACTGCTGTTGTTGGCCACCGGACAAGTTGCCGCCGCGTCGCGAACGCATTTCGTACAGCACCGGAAACAAGGTATAGAGGTCCTCCGGCACCACGCCTTTGGCTGACGCCGGCAGTCCGGTCTGGATGTTTTCCAGCACGCTCATGGCGGGGAAAATCATTCGTCCCTGGGGCACGTAAGCAATGCCGTGGGCGACCCTGGAGTGGGTTTCCATGCCCGACACCTCGACGCCTTCCACCTGAATCTGCCCGCCCCATTGCGGCAAGATGCCCATAAGCGTTTTGAACAGCGTGGTTTTACCCATGCCGTTGCGCCCCATCACTGCGACGATTTCTTGCCTGGCCACGCTCAGGTCGAGGTCATGCAAAATTTGACTCTGGCCATAGCCGCACGCCAGCCGGTTAATCGTGAACATGCTGCGCTCCTTAGTGGCCCAGATAGACTTCAATGACTTTTGGGTTGTTCTGCACTGATTCCATGCTGCCTTCGGCCAATACTTTGCCCTGGTGCAAAACCGTGACTTTGTGGGCGATGCTTTTCACAAATTCCATGTCATGTTCGATCACCAACACCGAGCGGCCTTGACTGATGCGCTTGAGCAAGTCTGCCGTTTGCGCACGTTCGCTCACGCTCATGCCCGCCACCGGCTCATCGAGCATCAACAATTCGGGGTCTTGCATCAGCAGCATGCCGATCTCTAGCCACTGCTTTTGGCCGTGGGATAACAGCCCGGCTTGCTGTTCCAGAAGCTCGCCGAGGAAAATGTCACCCGCCACCTCCCGCACTCGGTCAACCACCTCGGCGGTGCGTTTGAAGAACAGTGCGCCCAGCACGCTGCGGCCCTTGGGGAAGGACATTTCCAGATTCTCGAACACCGACAAGTTGTCGTAGATCGACGGGGTCTGAAACTTGCGGCCGACCCCGGCGCGGACAATGTCGTACTCGTGCATTTTGGTCAGTTCGCGGTTGTTGAACTGAATGCTGCCGCTGGTTGCGCGGGTCTTGCCGCAGATCAGGTCGAGCACCGTGGTTTTTCCCGCACCGTTTGGCCCGATCACCACCCGCACCTCATTGCGGTCGATGTACAGGTTGAGGTCATCCACTGCCTTGAAACCGTCGAACGACACGGTAAGGCCTTCTATGGCTAACACCGGTTTGGGCATTTGGAAGCCTACGGCGGTCATGGTTGTGTCTCCAGGGATTCAGCAACAGGCACGACGGCAGGCGCTTCGACGGCCTTGGCTTTGGCGGGTGCGGTGATGACTGGTGCAGGTTTGCCGAGGAGTTTGTCTAAACGAGCGCGTCCGTGGCTTTCCCACAAACCGGCGAGGCCGTCTGGGAAATACATGACCACGGCGATGAACAATCCGCCCATCAAGTACAGCCACAACTCCGGAAAGGACTCGGAAAAGTAGGTCTTGCCGTAGTTCACCAGCAGCGAGCCGTACACCGCACCCAGCAGCGACATGCGCCCGCCGACTGCAGCGAAAATCACCATCTCGATGGAGGGCACGATGCCCACGAAGGACGGCGACATAAAGCCCACTTGCAACGCGAACATTGCACCACCGATGGCCGAAAACGCCGCTGCCACGCAATACACGAAGATTTTGAAACTGGCGACGTCGTAGCCGGAAAACCGCACCCGCTCTTCTTTGTCGCGCATGGCCATCAGCAGTCGGCCGAGCTTGGAGGCCAGGATGAACTTGCCGATCAGGATGCAGCCGAACAGTAGCCCGGCATTGATGAAGTACAACGCCAGCTTGGCGCCATCGGTGCGGATGTCCCAGCCGAGCAGGGTTTTCAGGTCGGTGATGCCGTTGATGCCTCCGGTCAGCCCTTGTTGACCAATGATCAGCACCGTCAGTATCAGCGCGATGGCTTGGGTGACGATGGAGAAATACACATCGCCAACACGGCGTTTGAACATCGCCAACCCAATGATCAGCGCCAACAGCACCGGTAGCACAACCACTGCGATCAGGGTGAAGCTGAAGCTGTGAAACGGCACCCACAGCCACGGCAGTTCAGTGATCTGGTTCCAGTCCATAAAGTCCGGAATACCGGGCGTCGACTGGATTTTGGTACTGATGGGGTCCGAGGCTTCGAGCTTGAGGAACATCGCCATGCAATAGCCGCCAAGGCCAAAGAACACGCCCTGCCCCAGGCTGAGAATGCCGCCGTAGCCCCAGCACAACACCAGGCCAACCGCGACGAACGCATAGGTCAGGTATTTGCCGACCATGCCCAAACGGAAGGCATCGAGGGTCAACGGGAATACCACCAGGATCAGCAGCGCAAGCACCAGCAGGCCGATGACCCCTTGCTTGCCGCCCAGTATGTTATTTAACGCTTTCATCTGGCTGCCTCTACTTGCGGACTTTGCTGGAAAACAGGCCTTGCGGGCGCATCATCAGAATCAGGATCACCGCCGACAACGTCAGGACCTTGGCCATCGAACCGCTCATGAAAAACTCGGAGATCGACTGTGTCTGGGCGATGGCGAACGCTGAAGCGATGGTGCCGAACAGGCTCTGCGCGCCGCCGAATACCACCACTAAAAACGTGTCGACGATGTACAGCGAGCCAGCGGTGGGCCCCGTCGAGCCAATGGTGGTAAACGCCGCACCGGCAACGCCGGCCACGCCACAACCCAAGGCAAAAGTCATGCGGTCGACCTTGCGGGTGTTAATGCCAACGGCACGGCTCATCATGCGGTTTTGCACCGTGGCCCGAACTTGCAGGCCCCAGCGGGTGCGGTACAGCATCCAGAAAATGGTCGCGGTCAGGAGAATGGTCACGGCCATGACGAACAGGCCGTTGCGTGGAATTTCGATGGTGTCGGTGACGTTGACCGCACCCATCAGCCATTCCGGCGGCGTCGCACTGACTTCCCGGGCGCCGAAGATCGAGCGGAAGGCTTGTTGCATCACCAACGACAGACCCCAGGTCGCGAGCAATGTGTCCAGCGGACGGTGGTATAAGCGGCTGATCATCACCGCCTCGACCAGCCAACCAATGGCACCGGCCACCACGAACGACAGCGCGATGGCGAAGAAAAAGTAGTAAGGCTGCATTGAAGGCAGGTAGTGCGTGGTGAGACTGGACATGACGTACGTGGTGTAGGCGCCGATGGTGAGAAACTCACCGTGGGCCATATTGATCACCCCCATCTGGCCGAAAATAATCGCCAGCCCCAGGGCCATCAGCAACAGCACGCAGAACACGGAAAGGCCGTTGAACCCCTGCATCGCCGCGATGGCACCAAATTCCGATAGCCATTCCATGTTGATGGTCTCCAGGTGAAGGTTGATGCAAACCACCTGTAGCGGCCAACGTTTTGGCGAGGCGTCTTACCAGACTGAACGCGTCAAGCCCCTCGCCAACACGTTGGCTCCTACAGGTTTTGCGTTTGAGGCACGACAGCGCGACGTCAAAGAGGCCGCGGTCGCTTCAACTGTTACTGATAGCCTTTAGGAAACGGGTTCGGCTCAATCAGGCCGGACTCGTAGATCACTTTGAACTGGCCGTCAGGCTGGACTTCGCCGATGCGTGACTTGCTCCACAGGTGGTGGTTTTCGTGAACTTTCACGTAGCCTTCCGGGGCATTGGTCAGTTCGATGCCAGGCGATGCCGCGACGACTTTGTCGACGTCGAAGCTACCGGCTTTTTCCACGGCGGCTTTCCACAACCATGGGCCGAGGTAAGCAGCCTGGGTCACGTCACCCATGACCGAATCCTTGCCGTATTTGGCTTTGAACGCCGCGACGAACGCTTTGTTGGCCGGGTTGTCGAGGCTCTGGAAGTACTTCATGGAAGCGTAGAAACCCGCCATGTTTTCGCCGCCGATACCGACCAATTCATCCTCGGTCACCGACAACGTCAGCAGGGTTTGCTTGGTGGAATCCACACCGGCCGCTTTGAGTTGCTTGTAGAACGCCACGTTTGAACCACCGACCACTGCGGCGAATACCACGTCAGGCTTTTTCAGTTTGACTTTATTGATCAGCGAACCGAATTGGGTGTTGCCCAGCGGGTAGTAATCTTCGCCAACCACGGTGCCGTGCAGGACGTTTTCGATGTGTTTACGGGCGATCTTCATCGAGGTGCGCGGCCAGATGTAGTCCGAACCGATCAAGTAAAACGTCTTGGCGCCTTTGGTTTTAGCAATCCAGTCCAGGCTGGCGAGGATTTGCTGCGTCGCTTCCTGGCCGGTGTAAATCACGTTTTTCGACTGCTCCAGCCCTTCGTAAAAGGTCGGGTAGTAAAGCAGGCCGTTTTCTTTCTCGAACACCGGCAACACCGCTTTGCGCGACGCGGACGTCCAGCAACCGAATACCGCGGCGACCTTGTCGCCCACCAGGAGCTTCTTGGCTTTTTCCGCGAAGGTGGGCCAATCGGATGCGCCGTCTTCCTGAACCACCTTGATTTGCCGACCGAGGATGCCGCCCGAGGCGTTGATCTGGTCAATTGCCAGACGCTCGGCCTGGATCGAACCGGTTTCTGAAATAGCCATGGTGCCGGTTGCCGAGTGCAACTGACCGACTGTCACTTCCGTCGGGGTCACCGCCAGCCCGGTGGTGTTGGCGTCATCGGCCATCACCCCTTGGCTGAACACCCCAGCCGCAATCAGCGAGAGCGCAGCGGCGCCCAATGCCAATCGGCGAGGAAGAAAGCGTTTCGCGCCTGTCAGTCGTGAATCCATGTTCCCGCTCCTGTGCTTATGATTCGCTACAAACACGTCTGAAAAGACGGTGCAGCGAGGTTGAAACAAGCATGAGCGGGACGGCGCAAAGGGAATATACGCAGCTTGACGTACCGCCCTACGTCATTTGACGTAGGGCCAAAAAGCGCGCCGCGGCGCATGCTGGCGCAGGCGTCACCCAGCCGATCCTTGATTCGCGAGCGCGTAACAGGCCTGACCCAGCCGGTTGACCGGCATGGAAGTTGCTAAGTTGCTGTTGAAACCTTGTGCTCCGCTTGTTCCTCCTCAGGAAACTCATTCGTGCGCCCTTCCAGTTCCCAACGTATCGTCAAGGTCCGCCGCGACTACAACAGCCTGGTCGCCGACGAGACGATGGAAGATTACGCCCTGCGCTTCACCCCGAAATCGTTTCGAAAATGGTCGGAATTTCGCATCGCCAACACCGCCGCTGGCGCGGTTTCGTTCCTTGCGCTGGAGGCCATCGGCGGCGCGCTGGTCATGAGTTACGGCTTTACCAATACCTTTTGGGCGATCCTTGCCGCAGCCGTGGTGATTTTTTTCACCGGCTTGCCCATTAGCTACTACGCCGCCCGCTATGGCGTAGACATGGACTTACTCACCCGCGGCGCCGGTTTCGGCTACATCGGCTCGACCATTACCTCGCTGATCTACGCCAGCTTCACCTTCCTGTTTTTTGCCCTGGAAGCAGCGATCATGGCTTTGGCCCTGGAGCTGTATTTCCACATCCCGATTGCCTTGGCCTACGTGCTGTGCTCGATCATTGTCATTCCATTGGCGGCCTACGGCATCACGCTGATCAGTCGATTACAGATGTGGACCCAGCCGTTGTGGCTGGTGCTGTTGGTCCTGCCTTACCTGTTTGTGATCTGGAAAAACCCCGATGCACTGATGCAACTGGGCAGCTTCTCCGGGCGTGAAGGTGAAGGCGGCACCTTCAATCTGCTATTTTTTGGCGCAGGATTCAGCGTGGCCTTGTCGTTAGTGACGCAAATTGGCGAGCAGGTGGATTACTTGCGCTTCCTCCCGGAAAAAACCCGGCGCAATCGCAACCGCTGGTGGGCCGCGTTGCTGATGGCCGGTCCAGGCTGGATCATCCCCGGCGCCCTGAAAATCCTCGGCGGTGCGTTCCTGGCATTCCTCGCCCTGCAACACGAAGTGCCCATCGAGCGCGCGGTAGAACCGACGCAGATGTACCTGGTGGCGTTCCGATACGTGTTCAGCTCCCCGGAATGGGCGCTGACCGCGATGATGCTGTTCGTGATCATTTCCCAAATGAAAATCAACGTGACCAATGCCTATGCCGGGTCATTGGCGTGGTCAAACTTCTTTGCCCGCGTTACTCACAGTCATCCCGGCCGGGTGGTGTGGCTGGTTTTCAACGTCGCCATCGCTCTGGTGTTGATGGAGCTGGGGGTCTTCGATGCCATCGAGCAAGTACTGGGGCTGTACGCCAATGTGGCAATTGCCTGGATCGGCGCGTTGGTGGCCGACCTGGTGATCAATAAACCGCTGGGCCTGTCGCCGGGCTACATCGAGTTCAAACGCGCGCACCTGTACGACATCAACCCGGTGGGGGTCGGCGCGATGTTTTTCGCCTCACTGTTGTCGGTGCTCGCGCACTTTGGGGTGTTTGGCGACCTTGCCGAAGCCGCCTCACCGATGATCTCGTTGATCACCGCGCTGATCGTTGCGCCGCTGATCGCCTGGCTTACCAAGGGGCGTTATTACATCGCTCGGCGCAGCGATCCGTTGCAGCTCTACCCCCAAGGCCCGCAGGCCACGCTGACCTGCGGCTTGTGCAGCAACGCGTTCGAGACCCCGGACATGGCTTATTGTCCGGCCTACGGCTCGCCGATCTGTTCATTGTGTTGCTCGCTGGACGCCCGTTGCGCCGACCAATGCAAACCCCGGGCGCGGTTGTCGATGCAGTTTGAAGACGTGGTCAGCCGGTTTTTCCCCCGGTTGGTGCAGACGTATTTGCACTCACGGCTGGCGCATTATCTTGGCCTGCTGACCGTGTTGGTATTGATGCTGTCCGGGGCGCTGGCACTGATTTTCAGTCAAGTATCCCACGGCCTGTTGCAGCAATCGCCAGCGGTCCACCAGACCTTATGGGTGGCGTTCATCAAGGCGTTTTTCACCCTGTGCGTATTCGCCGCTATCCTGGCATGGTGGGTGGTATTGACCCGGGAAAGTCGCCGGGTGGCGCTGGAAGAATCGGATCGCCAAACCGCCTTGCTCATGCAGGAAATCGACGCCCACTACAAAACCGACCAAGCCTTGCAAAAAGCCAAAGAGGCCTCGGAAGCCGCCAACGCGGCGAAAAGTCGCTACGTCACCGGCCTCTCCCACGAACTTCGCACCCCGCTAAACAGCATCATGGGGTTCACGCAAATTCTGCAACGGGACGCGACCACCCCCTTCGCCCAACAAGACGTATTGGCGACCATCCGCCGTAGCAGTTCGCACCTGTTGTCCCTCATCGATGGCTTGTTGGACGTGGCCAAAATCGAGGCCGGCAAACTACGGCTGGAGCCTTCGGAAATTCTCTTTCAGGAGTTCATTCACGACCTGGAGCGGATGTTCGAACCCACCGCCCGCAGCAAGGGCCTGGGCTTTCGCCTTGAGGTCATCGGGCGGATGCCAGGCGTAGTGCGCGGCGATGAGAAACGTGTGCGGCAAATCCTCATCAACCTGCTGGGCAACGCAGTGAACTTCACCGACAGCGGCGAGGTGAGCCTACGGGTCAGCTATCGCCGGGAGACAGTGATCTTCGACATCATCGACACTGGCATCGGCATCCCGCCAGAGCAGATCGAACTGATCTTTCAACCCTTCGAACGCGGCGGTCTGGTGCGCCAGGACAACGGCGTCGGCCTGGGCCTGACCATCACCCGAATGTTGACCGCATTGATGGGCGGCGCATTGTCCGTTACCAGCGAGCCAGGCAAAGGCACGCAGTTTCAAGTGAAGCTGTTTTTATCCGAGGTGCGGGTGCCAAAAGCCGTGGTGCACAGCGATCACGACATCATTGCCTATGAAGGACACCGCCGTTTGATTCTGGTGGTGGACGACCACATCGAACACCGCAACATCATCAGCGGCATGTTGGTGCCCTTGGGCTTCGAAGTGGCGCAAGCGGCCAATGGTCAGGAGGCGATTCGTCAGGTCTCATTACTGCACCCGGATTTGATCCTCATGGACCTGTCCATGCCGGACATGGATGGCTGGGAGACCAGCCGCTTGATTCGTCGCAACGCGGCGTCGCTGGCGCCGATCATTGTCATTTCGGCCAACGCCAATCCGCTGACCGACGACAAGGAGCAACCCACACCGCCGATCTGTAACGACTATCTGGTCAAGCCGGTGCATTTTCCGCAACTATTGGACCTGATTCAGCGCCACCTGCAATTGCATTGGGTCCGTCGTCTGCGCATCGAAACCCTGAGCAAAACCCCATGGGTATTGCCGCCCCGAGCGGACCTTGAGGAGCTGTATGAACTCTGCGGCCTTGGTTACGTGCGCGGGATTCAAACCAAACTCGACAGAAATGAGCGCCACAGCATAACCAGCGCCAGCTTCGTAGCCGACATGCGCGCCCTAGCCAAAGGGTTTCGCCTGGATGAACTCAGTTTCAAGCTAAAGGAGGCGCTCAATGAACGCTCTGATTCCGTACGCTGAAAAGGGCGTGATTCTCATTGTCGACGACACGCCGGAAAACCTTGCGCTGCTCTCCGATGCGTTGGAAGACGCCGGCTACCTGGTGCTGGTCGCGCTGGACGGCATCAGCGCGTTAAACCGCATCCAGCGCCGCCGCCCGGACTTGATACTGCTCGATGCACTGATGCCCGGACTCGATGGTTTCGAGACCTGTCGGCAGATTAAATCCCAGCCCGACACCGCCGCCATCCCGGTGCTGTTCATGACCGCATTAACCGACAGCGAACACGTGGTCAAAGGCTTCGAAGCCGGCGCCATCGACTACGTGACCAAACCCATCGAATGCAACGAAGTATTGGCCCGCGTCGCCTCACACCTGCGCACGGCTCGCATACTGCAGTCGGCGCGCAATCCATCGCTGTCCAGTACAGGGTTCGATAACAAACCGGCCAACGAAAAATTGTCCGCCCGCTTCAAACTGACCGAACGGGAGATTGAAGTCTTGCGCTGGGTTTCTTGTGGGAAAACCAACAAGGACATTGCGGATATCTTGCAACTTAGCCCCAGGACGGTGAATAAGCATTTAGAACATATCTACATCAAATTGGGGGTTGAGACCCGGACGGCGGCGACGTCAGTGGCCATGGCGGCGATGGTTTAGGTTTCAGTCGCCGCCTACCGGCCTATCGCAGCCTTCGGTTCCGACATTTCCGTGACCGCCATAACTGTTGCCATAGACCTCGGCAAACGATCCCGGAGATGAAACGTCGCGGCATTATTGGGAGACTGCAATTTTTTATTTAACATCTGTAACCAGCAACTCGCAGGCATGGACAAACGGCATCTTTTTTTTACGCATGGCGTCTTGAACGGTCTGCGTGGCTTTTTGCAGCGCGGCGCTGGGTTTGGCCCATTGTTCGGTTGGGATAGGTTGTGACCATAGCTGCACCGCTTCGGGCAGTACAGGCGAACCCGCTTTATGGCCCCATTCGGCAAGCATGTAGGGCATTTTCCAAAAGGTTAACACCCGGCGAACGTACCACCAGCGTAGTGGCCAGCGGGTGCGGGGTTCCAGGCCTATTTCGGCCATGCGCTCGTCGGTGATGTCCATATGCAAGCTACCCAAGTCCTCTTTGATTCGCCGCTCAACATCCCAAGTGTGGAGGCCTTCATATGGGCGCAATTCATCTTCGGTTAACTCACGGCCTATCATCCACACTACGGCGCCACCGGCCCGATCCTTGGGAATGCCGTGCTCCATGTACGAACGAATGGCTTCCCACGTACCGATGGCATGGGCCTGACTCGGTTTACTGGCGAGAACGAATTGCACGGTGTCGTTCTTTTCATCTTCAAGCCCCATGCCGAACGTGAACATCTGGACGGCGCCGTACTGGGTGACCATTTCTGATTGGGATACCCAGGCCACAACGCTTTCCCATGGAACGATTAGTACTTCGTGAGTATCGCCATCGACGAAACTGACTTCACGCCGCTGGCGGTTGAAACGTATGGGGTATTGTTTGGCGCTTTTACGAACGTCCTTTAACGTTGCATGCCAACATAGGCCGAGCAACCCCATCGCCCCGAGTAAACGCCCTAAGAGTTCGGTCTGAAATCCCACTCCGACCAGTTGCCAAAAATCGCGTTCTATA
>NZ_JAQGNX010000186.1 GCF_028293835.1 Pseudomonas sp. | reverse complement strand
AGCTGAGCCCGATGCGGGCAGCCGGTGCCGTTCGTATCGAGTGGATCAATACATCGCTGCCGGCCACGAGCCGGTAGAGCACGTCGCGCGCCTTCGGCTGCTTCATGTCGAGCACGATGCTGCGCTTGTTGCGGTTGCAGTTCAAAAAAACTGCGCCCATGTCGCCCGATTTTCGAGGTCCGATCGAGCGCGTCAGATCGCCCTGCGGCGCTTCGACCTTGATCACATCGGCGCCCATGTCGGCGAGATGCTGTGCCGCGACGGGGCCCATGATCACCGAAGACAGATCGAGTACCTTGATGCCCGTCAACGGGCCGCGCTTTGCGTTCGCCTTCATGTTTGCATTCGCGTTCATGCCTGACGTTCCTTCGGCGCCTTGTTCGGTCCCGCGAAGCGGAACAGGTAGGCGGCGATCTTGCGAATCTGCATCTCGTCGGAACCCTCGGTGATGCGGTAGCGGCGATGGTGCCGATAGAAGTGTTCGAAAGCCTTGCCGCGGGTGTAGCCAATGCCGCCATGAACCTGCATCGCCAGGTCGGCCGCGTTGCACGCCAGACGGTTCGCCCTGAAGTTGGCGATGGCGACCTGATCGCTCACGGTTTCGTGCGGCTTGCGGTCCAGCTCGGCCGCCACCTTGAAGACATAGTGCCGCAGCACTTCGCATTCGGCGTGCATCTCGGCCAGCGGAAACTGGATGGCTTGATGCTGGGCCAGCGGCTTGCCGAAAGTCTTGCGCTCGCGTGCGTACTGGACGGCCTCGGCGATGCAATAGCGCGCCACGCCGACGCTTTGCGCCGCCTGGCGGATGCGGTTCTGGTGAACGAAATGCTGCGCCAGTACCAAGCCCTTGCCTTCCTCGTGAAGGATGGCCGAATGCGGCACCCGCACGTTGGTAAAACTCACTTCCGCATGGTCACTGGGCATGTTGAATGTCCAGTGGTAGTACTCGATCTTCAGCCCTGGCGTGCCCATCGGCACGATGAAGGCGGTGATGCCGGTCGCGTCGCCGGGTTGACCTGAAGTGCGTGCGAAAACCAGGTCGGCGGTCGCCTTGTGCACGCCGCTGTTGAAGCGCTTGATGCCGTTGATGACCCAGTCGTCGCCATCGCGCACTGCGGTGGTCTCCAGCCAGGTTGCGTCGCTGCCATGGTCCGGCTCGGTGAGGGCGAATGCGATGTACTCGTCGCCGCGGACCGAAGCCTCGAGGTACTTCGCTTTCTGAGCTGGCGAGGCGAACGCGTGCAGCATGTGGACCATCGGCATGCTTGGGACCACTGAAGACTCGTCGGGCAGATTGCCGTGCAGCCCCAGGCCGCGTGCCGAGAAATGCTCGCGGATGATGACGATCTCCAGATTCGATGCTTCGCTCCCTCCGACTTCCTTCGGCAGCCCGAGCCGCAGAAAACCGGCCCGGTCGGCGCGGCGCTTCATCTCGCGCACCAGGGCTTCGAACGCCTCGTTGGGCTGGCCGTCGCGTTCCCAGTCGGTGCGCGCGTGCTCTCTGCGGTAATCGAAAAATTGCGGATTGGCCTTTTCGAGCGGAACGAGCTCGCTTTCGATAAACGCCTCGATGTCGGCGATCTTTTGCCGTGTCTCTGCCGGGATGTCGAAGTCCACCTGTAAAGCTCCTGGAATGTGACTGGAACTCTAGGCACGGGCAGTGCGCTGCGCCATCGTCGCAAGCGACGAATCCTGTCGGGCACCCTGCGCCGGATGCAATTCGTCGCAAGCGACGATGGACGCCGAGCACGGCAATCCCGAGCATTCGGGCAGGCTCGGAATCGCGCGTGGCGCGGCAACAGCGGGTCATTACGACGTCGAGTCAACACAGGAGACATCCATGCACCACCACGGAAATTTATCCCGCCGCCGATTGCTGACGCAAGCCGGCGCGGCCGGACTGGCTTTGGGCCTTGGTCCGATGGCCCTGGCGGAATCCGACTACCCGAACCAGCCCATTCGTTTCATCGTTCCGTTCGCGGCTGGCGGCGTCACCGACCTGACCATGCGCACCGTGAGCAAGTACGTCGCGACCCACATGGGCCATCCCATCGTCATCGACAACCGCGCCGGTGCCGGCGGCACGGTCGGCCTGGCGGGCGTGGCCAAGGCAAACCCGAACGGCTACACGATCGGCGCGACCGCCAGCTCGTCGATCATCGCGACGCCGCTGCTCAACAACGATGTGCCGTTCGACCCTTCGACGGACTTTGCCTTCATCTGTCTGCTGGCAACGGTGCCGATGGTGCTCACGGTGCCGGTCTCGGTGCCCGCGACCACGGCAGCCGAATTCCTGAAGTACGTCGAGGCCAATCGCGGCAAGCTCAATTACGGCTCGACCGCGGTGGGCCACTACGGCCACGTGGCGATGATGGAAGTGAGCGATTCGCTCAAGGCCGGCATGGTGCACTCGCCCTACAAGGGAGAGGCGCCGCTGATGCAAGACCTGCTCGGCGGCACGCTGCAAGCGGCGTTCTTTGCCCCGTCGACCGCCAAGCCGCTGGCCGACGCCGGCAAGCTGCGCATGCTTGGCATTTCGGGGAGTCAGCGCCTGCGGACCTTGCCCAACCTGCCCACGCTTGCGGAGCAAGGATGGTCCGCGCCGATCTTCAAGATGAACCCTGGTTGGGTCGGCGTCATCGCCCCTGCCAAGACACCGGCCCCGATCATTGCGCGGCTGACCGACGAGTACGTCGGAGCTATCAAGAATCCGGGGGTAGCGCAGCAGATCTCCGAATACGGCATGGACCCGGTGGGCGCCAACGGAGAAGAATTCGCTGCCACCTACCGCGCGGAGAAGCCCATCTGGCGCGCCTTGCTCGCCAAGGCCGGGCTCGAGATCAAGGGCGGTTGAAGGCGGATGAAAGCCGTACTGGCGCGCCGCTACGGGCCACCCGAATCGCTCACTGTCGAAGACATCCCGTCGCTCGTTCCGAAGGCCGGTGAAGTGTCGGTCGCGGTGCATGCCAGCGCCGTGAATTTCCCCGACACCCTCATGATCCAAGACAAGTACCAGATCAGGCCCGAGCTGCCGTTCTCGCCCGGCGGCGAAGTGGCCGGCACGATCAAATCGCTGGGCGAGGACGTCAGCGGTTTTGCGGTCGGCGACGCGGTGATCGCGGCCTGTCGGTACGGCGGCTTTGCCGACGAAGTACTCACCACGCCGGATCGCCTTGTAGCGATCCCGGCCGGCGTCTCGATGGAAGGGGGCGCCGCGCTGCTCATCACTTATGGCACCACGCACTACGCACTGAGAGACCGAGCCTCCATCCAGCCCGGTGAAACGCTGCTGGTGCTGGGCGCCGCCGGCGGGACCGGGATCTCTGCCATCGAGCTCGGAAAGCTGATGGGCGCGCGGGTCATCGCCTGCGCATCGAGCGAAGAGAAGTTGTCGCTGTGCCGCGCCTGCGGTGCCGACGCCACCATCGACTACGAACGTGAAGACCTGCGCGCCCGCGTCAAGGAACTCACCGGCGGCCGCGGCGTCGACGTCGTCTACGACCCGGTCGGCGGCGCCTACGCGGAGCCCGCACTGCGCGGCATGGCATGGCGCGGCCGCTACCTCGTCATCGGTTTCGCGGCGGGCGACATTCCCAGGCTCCCGCTCAACCTGCCGCTGCTAAAGGGCTGCAGCATCGTCGGCGTGTTCTATGGCGCCTTCGCTACAGCCGAGCCCGAACGCTACGCAGAGCTGCGCGAAGAGCTCGTGGGCTGGCTCGCGCAAGGGCGCATCAGGCCAACGATCACGGCACGCTACCCGATCGAGCGCGGGCCCGAGGCGCTGCGTCTCGTGGCCGATCGCAAGGCCGTTGGCAAGATCATGCTGACCACCGCACTGGGGCGTGCCTCGGGCACGGTCGGTCCGCTCACGGCCGACCTGACGATGGCAAAGGGCTAGCCGCCCTGCCAGCGTGGCGGGCGCTTTTCCGCAAACGCTTTCGGGC
>NZ_JAQGNX010000148.1 GCF_028293835.1 Pseudomonas sp. | reverse complement strand
CCCAACCGTGCTTTACGCAAACCCGGCGGCCATCCGCAACGAAGTGTCACGCATCCTCGCCAGCTACGGCCACGGCACCGGCCACGTGTTCAACCTCGGCCACGGCATTACCCCGGAAGTCGACCCGGCCCACGCGGGTGCGTTCATGGAAGCCGTGCACGAAATGTCGGCGCAGTATCACCGGTAACGTGAGGGAAAATCTGTAGAAGCCAACATGTTGGCGATCAAACAGGCGCTACGGTGTACCTGAGACACCGCGCTGCTGCTTATATCGCCAACAAGTCGGCTCCTACGGTGGATTGGCCAGCGTTCCAGTTGTGACCAAACCTATGCATTCACCGCCAAGGGTTGCAGCTTGGCCAGGCGTCGTGCAACGGCCAGCGCGGCCAACAGCAGCACGCCGATAAATATACCGATGCCGTTCCAGCCGGCGTAATGCCAAAACACGCCGCCTGCAGTGCCGGCGATGCTGGAACCTGCGTAGTAGCAGAACAGATAAAGCGAGGATGCCTGGCCTTTGGCTTTAATTGCGCGGCGGCCGATCCAGCTGCTGGCCACGGAGTGGGCGCCGAAGAAGCCGAAGGTGAACATCACTACACCGACAATGACCATGGATAAAGGGCTGAACATCGTCAGCGCCAGTCCCGCCAGCATCAACACGATGACCGACCAGAGCACTTTGCGACGACCAAGTTTGTCGGCCAGGGCGCCGATTTTGGCAGAGCTATAAATGCCTGACAGGTACACCACTGAGAATAGCCCCACAAAGGACTGGCTCAAATGGTACGGGTCCGCCAGCAAGCGATAACCGATGTAGTTGAACATCGTGACGAAAGCGCCCATCAACAGGAAGCCTTCAAGGAACAGCCATGGCAGGCCAGCGTCGCGGAATTGCAAGGTAAAGCCATCGAGCAGGCTGCGCGGGTGCAGTGAGCGGGGGCGGAAGTTGCGTGATTCCGGAAGGATTTTCCAGAACACCGCCGCCGAGATCATCGATACACTACCGATCACCAGCATTGCGGTGTGCCAACTGACGTAATCGACCAGCACACCAGTGATAACTCGGCCGCTCATCCCGCCGATGGCATTGCCGCCGATGTACAAGCCCATGGCCAGGCCAATGTGCTGCGGGTGAATCTCTTCGCTAAGGTAGGTCATTGCTACTGCCGCGAGACCGCTCAGCGACAGACCCACCAGCGCCCGCATCAACAGAATGCCTTCCCAGGTTGGCATGACCGCACCGAGCAGGGTAAACAACGCTGCGCAAAACAGCGCCGTGACCATCACCGGCTTGCGCCCGAGTCGATCCGAAATGGGGCCAGTGATCAGCAAGCCGAAGGCGAGCATGCCGGTGGCGACAGACAGAATCAGGCTGCTCTGGGCGGCATTAATCGAATATTCGTGAGACAGCACCGGCATCAGTGGCTGCACGCAATACAACAGGGTGAACGTTGCAAAACCGCCTGAAAACAGCGCTAACACCGTGCGCAAAAACAGCGGTGTGCCTTTTTCGGTGTAGATCTCCGCAAGTGCAGCGGCACCTTCAGTGGCGGAGGCGGACCGACGACCTTGGATGTCAGCAGTTTCGGAAGGTGGAGCAACCGCAGTTTTCACAATGACCTCGATGGGGTGAGCGACAAGCAATGTGAAAAGAATATAGTCCGCTAATGATTCTTTCCAATATATTGTTCGACCTGTTTAATATTTAAAACGACCTAATGGTGAGTTCATGGAATTACGTCATCTGCGGTACTTCATCGCAGTGGCCGAAGAGCTGCACTTCGGCAGGGCCGCGCTGGCTCTGGGTATTTCCCAACCACCGTTAAGTCAACAAATTCAGGCCCTGGAGAAAGAAGTCGGCGCGCGGCTTTTTGAGCGCACCAACCGTCGGGTCGAACTGAGCGAGGCTGGCCGGTTGTTTCTTGATGAGGCACGTCTGATCCTGGCCCAAGTAGGTAAAGCTGCAGACGTGGCGCGTCGTGCGCAGCTGGGGCAGCTTGGTGAATTGAAGATTGGGTTCACGGCGTCTGCGCCATTCAACTCGAGTATCCCTCAGGCAATCTTCGCGTTCCGACAGGCTTTTCCCGCCGTTCATTTGGCTCTTCAAGAAATGACCAGTATGGAAACCGCCGACGCGCTGGTGGAGAACTCGGTTCAGGTCGGCATCATGCGACCCTTGCCGTTGCCGGATTCATTGGTGGCGGTTGAGCTGTTCCGTGAGCCGCTGGTAGCGATTATTCGAGCTGACCATCCCTTGGCGGCGGGAAGTGAGAGGGGGTTGTACCTGTCAGCGCTGGCTGCCGAGCCTTTTGTGTTTTTTCCACGCACCTACGGCAGCGGCCTGTATGCGCAGTTGCTGAGCCTGGCGCGTCATGCCGGGTTTAGTCCGCTGATTACCCAGGAAGCAGGCGAACCGATGACTATTATCGGGTTGGTAGCTGCCGGGTTAGGTGTGACTGTATTGCCGGCGTCATACCAGCGGATGCGCATCGACGGCGTGGTTTATCGCACGGTGCTGGACGAGGGCGCCAACACCGCCGTGTGGCTGGTCCAGCGCAAAGACCAGCATTCGCCCATGGCCAAGGCGTTTGTGGAGTTGCTGCAGAGAAAACTCGGACCTCTGTAGGCGCCAATTTATGGTGCGCAGTTCAACGGTTGTCGGTTATCCCGTGTCACACCCAGCGCTTGAAGATCAGCGAGGTATTTACGCCGCCGAAGGCAAAGTTGTTGTTCATCACGAACTGGTTGCTCATCTGCCGTGGCTCGCCGCGCAGGTAATCCAGCTCGCCGCATTGCGGGTCGACGGTGTCCAGGTTGAGGGTGTGGATGTAGCGGTCGCGGTTCATCATTTCGATACAGAACCATGACTCCAGTGCACCGCAGGCGCCCAAGGTGTGGCCGAGAAAACTCTTCTGCGAACTAATGGGCATTCGTGTACCGAACAAACTGCTGGTGGCCAGGGTTTCGGCGATGTCGCCTTGCTCCGTGGCGGTGCCGTGGCCGTTAACGTAGCCAATCGCCTCGGGCGTTAGCCCGGCGTCTTCCAGGGCCAGCTCCATGGCACGGCGCATGGTGACTTGCTCCGGGCGGGTGGAGTGAGCGCCGTCGGCGTTGCTGCCGAAACCGACGATTTCTGCATGAATGCGCGCGCCTCGGGCCAAGGCGTGTTCCAGTTCTTCGAGCACCAACATGCCACCGCCTTCGCCAATCACCAATCCGTCGCGCCCGCTGTCGTACGGCCGAGGCGTGGTGTGCGGGGCGTCGTTTTTCAGGCTGGTGGCGTACAGGGCATCAAATACCATGGCCTCGGTCGGGCACAATTCTTCTGCGCCCCCGGCCAACATCAAGGGCAGGCGACCGAACTTGATCGATTCGTAGGCGTAACCGATGCCTTGGCTGCCGCTGGTGCAGGCGCTGGACGTCGGAATCAAACGCCCGGTCAGGCCGAAAAAGATACTGATATTGGCCGCCGTGGTGTGGGGCATCATCCGCACGTATGAATTGGCGTTTAAACCCTCAGCCACGGAGTTCAGCAGCATATTGCCGAAGGCCTTGATCTCGTCGGTACTGCCGGTGGACGAGCCACAGGCCACCCCCATCCGACCGTCGCGAATGATTTCATCACCCAGTAAACCGGCGTCGAGCAGCGCCTGTTCCGCAGCGCCGACGGCCAAGCGCGAGACTCGACCCATGCTGCGCAACTGCTTGCGGTTCCAGTGTTTGGGCACCACGAAATCGTCAATGGGCCCGGCGAGCCGAGTGTTGAGTTCAGTGAAACGATTCCACTCATCCATCCGCCGAATGCCGCTGCGGTTGGCGATAAAGTTAGCTTCTATGCTGGCCCAGTCGCTGCCCAATGAAGTGATGCCGGCCATGCCGGTGACGACGACGCGCTTCATCAGCACAGGCCTCCGTTGACTGCCAAAACCTGTCGGGTGATGTAAGACGCTTCAGCCGACATCAAGAAATTCACGGCACCGGCCACTTCTTCCGGGGTGCCCATCCGTCCCGCCGGAATCATTTTCATCAGTTCTTCCACCGGCACGTGCTCGTCGAGCATTGCCGTGTCGATCAAGCCTGGCGCAACGCAGTTGACAGTAATTTTGCGCTTACCCAGTTCGATAGCCAACGCTTTGGCTGCACCGATAATCCCGGCTTTCGATGCGCTGTAATTGACCTGCCCGCGATTACCGATCAGTCCTGATACTGACGTGATGCAGACGATGCGCCCCGCTGCACGGCGACGAATCATTGGCATCATCACCGGGTGCAATACGTTGTAAAAGCCATCGAGGTTGGTGCGCATTACCAAATCCCAGTCTTCGTCGGTGAGTGCCGGAAATGCCCCGTCGCGGGTCAGGCCCGCGTTACAGACCACACCGTAATATGCGCCGTGAGTGTCGACATCGGCTTCGAGAATGGTTTTGCACGCCGCACGGTCGGCAACGTCAAATTGCAGGATGCGCGCTTCCCGGCCCAAGGCCTGGATCTCTGTTTGAACGGCTTCGGCGTCGGTCCGACCGTTGCGACAATGCAAGATCAGGTCATAACCAGACTGGGCCAAACGCAAAGCGATGGCGCGGCCGATGCCACGGCTGGAGCCGGTGACCAGTATTGATTCAGTCATGCGGGAACTCCTTCGGCGAGATAGTCCGCGGTCTGCGGCGGGCAGAATACGTTAAGGCGCGCAGTGGCGTGGATACCGGGGCCGGTCAGGTGGCACTCAAAAATACCCATGCCATTGTCGTCCTCTAACGAGCGCAAGGCGTGGATGGTCAGGTCAGCGCCCAAGGGGAAGTGTTCGACGTTGCATTCGAATTTCCGCGTACCCAGCAGAAATCCTAGCTTCATCGTTTCGCCATGTTTGCGCGCCTGGCAACCGGCGTATGCCGCGACACTCTGGGCCATCAGTTCAACACCCACCCACGCAGGCAAGCTGCCGTCGACACGGCTGAACAGGCCACCGCCGCGTACCGTCAGGCGGGTGTGTATTTGTTCTTCATCGAACGACAACACCTGATCAATGAGGATCATGTTGCCAGCGTGGGGGATCAATTCACTCATTGGCCAGTCGATCATGGGGCGTCTCCAATAATCAGGCTGACGTTGTTGCCGCCGAAGGCAAAGGAGTTGCTCATCAATCGACGAGGCGAGGCGAGCGCCAGGCGTTGGCCGCACTCAACCCATTGCAGCGCCGGTAGGTGTGTATCGGCCTGACCGTCCCAGAGATGAGGCGGCAGTGCATTTGCGGCGTTTTCCGGCGCCAGGCTTAACCAGCAAAACGCAGCTTCCAGCGCGCCCGCCGCCCCGAGGGTGTGGCCGCTTAAGGGCTTGGTCGAGGAGCATGGCACGCCTTGGGGGAAGATCGCGTGCACCGCGACGCTTTCCATGGCGTCGTTGTGCTGGGTCGCGGTGCCGTGCAGGTTCAAATAGCCGATGTCTTCTGCGCACAGGTTCGCGTTGCTTAGCGCTTTTTGCATGGCTTCCCGTGCGCCACGGCCGCTGGGTTCCGGCGCGGAAATATGGTGCGCGTCAGAGGTGGCGCCGGCGCCCAGCAAGGCTATGGAATGGACACCACTGGGTTCGCGG
Organism: Pseudomonas sp.; assembly: GCF_028293835.1. GTDB lineage: Bacteria > Pseudomonadota > Gammaproteobacteria > Pseudomonadales > Pseudomonadaceae > Aquipseudomonas. Next base: position 8,607 of record NZ_JAQGNX010000148.1, on the reverse strand, counting down.
GTCATCAAAAACAGCACTGCAGCCTCACCGATATTGATGCCGTCGCGATTGCGTGAGAACGGATTGCAGCGCTGGGGCGATACCGCTTCCAGTGACGAAAAGCCGTTCAGCGTCAGCTTGCACAAACTGTCTACGCCACCACACAGCACCGCATCGCACAGGCCCATGTCGAGCAAGCGTCTGGCGCTGAGCAATGCCCGGGCGCTGGAGGTGCAGGCGGTGGAAATCACATATGCCGGGCCGCTGAGGTTCAGCCACGCGGCCAGAAAATTCGCCGGAGCGCTGAGTTCCTGTTGCTGATAATCGTATTCGGCGGGGAATGTATGATCTCGCAAATAAACCCCAAGGCTACGGCTGGCTTCATCAATGCCTGAGGTGCTGGTGCCGAGAATCACTCCAACCCGTGAAGGGCCGAAGCGCTTGATCGCCTGTCGAATCTGGTCTTCGATCTGCAGCGCGGCGGCCAGCAACAGTTGATTGTTGCGGCTGCTGTGTTCAGCCAGGGCACGGGGGATTTGCGGCAATTCACCGCGCACTGCGGCGACCGGTAAACGGCGGCCTGCGACCCAACCGTCTTCGTCGCGCATGCCTGAGCTGTCGCCCGCGAACAGCGTTCGTGCTACTTCAGCCTGGCCATGGCCGAGGGAGCAAATCACCCCCAATGCATTAAGGTAAGCGGTCATGGGCTAACCTCGTCATTCAAGGGGCTGACGCGGTAAGTCACACCTTGCTCCATATGTAGATCGAACACCTGTGGTTGCCGGTATTCGACATTCCAGCGTTTACCGAGGTCGCGTCGACCGGTTTCAACCCGCGCCAGCGGATAGTTGTCGTGCAATTCGGTGGCGGGTGTCAGGGCAAAAAGCAGTGCAGCGAACAGCTCTCTGGCCTGCGGGTTTGGCGGCAGTAAACCATCAGCCTGCCACGCGCCGTCAACCAGGCGTTGGCGCGCAACCGGAATGCCCAGCGGGTCCATCAACGACCAGCGCAGGCCGGCGGTTTCCTGTTGAATCACTAACAGCCAATCCTGCCGCTGCTCGGCTTGCTCGCGCAGGATATGCAGCTGCATGGGCAGCGAGAGGTGCGGTGAATGCTCCGGCAGCGGTGCCTTGCTGGCACACGCGCACAATAAAAGCAGACAGGCACTTAGCAGCAGACGGCCAATCATTGTGCGTCGCCTTGAACCGGTTTGCGCGCAACGACGTTGAGCAGGGTTTCATCGCGCTGACCAAAAGGCGCGGGACGCCGCAGACCCAATCGTTCCAGCAGGCCGAAATCTTTTGAGCGACTCCACCATAGGTACGGGTACGAAACATTGTCCGGGCCGAATTCAAAACCCTGGCTGCGGAGCATATCCAGGTATTGCGCCGCGCTCTTCTGCACCTGCATCGGATGGCGAAACAGCCAGCGAATCACCCAGGTATCAATGTAGGCCTGGGTCGACTCGGCAAACAGCAGGTAACCACCCGGCTTCAGCACCCGATAGAACTCGGCAAGCGCTTGCTCCTGCTGCACTAAATGGTGGAATGTCTGATGGCAGAACAGCAAGTCGATGCTGTCATTGGCCATGGGTAAACTCGCGCAATCGCTGCCGGTCAGCTCGACGCTGATACCCTGGCGTCGTGCTTCGGCGCGGCTGAGGGTCAGGCTTTTTGGATCAGCATCTACCCCGAGCAAACGTGCGGGGGCGAACACCCGTGCCAGGTATTGAAATGATTTGCCTTGGCCGCATCCGGCATCCAGCAGCACGGGGTTCGCCGGCGGAGCTGCGTCGGTGGCACTGCCGAACAACCCACGTAAATCGTTGATAGCCACGCGCAACACATGGTGGTGCCATGTATGGCTGCGCAGAAACCAAAAGCCGAAACGGGTTTCCTTGACGTAGTTATCGCTCAGGTATCCGCTGTTCATTCGGCTGCGCTCGCGCAGATTTCCGCGATCATTCGCAAGCGGCGTTTAGGCTCGTTGACGAATGGATTGCGTTCGTCCCAGGCATAGCCGGCCAGAATCGAGCTGATCATGCGGCGGATGTCGGGCGAACTGCCGGGGTGGAATATCACGTCTTGCAAGCTGCCGTCATACCAGCCCTCGACGTACGCCCGAAAGGTGTCAACGCCACGTTTCAGCGGTACGGCGAATTCGCTTTGCCAATCGACGGTTTCGCCCAGTAACTGACGATGCAACAGCGCCGCAGCCATGCTCGCCGAGCGCATGGCGATGGTCACGCCGGAAGAGAACACCGGATCGAGGACTACAGCGGCGTAGCCCAAAAAGGCGAAGCCCGGACCGTGCAAGGTTTTCACATTGGCGGAATACCCGCCGATAGTCCGTGCCGGGGTATCCCACACGGCGGACTCCAGCAATTTTTCCAGTACCGGCGCTTCGGCAATAAATGCCTGCAGGCACGCATCCAGGTCCCTGGGCTTGTCATTGAAACGTTCGGCCGAGGCCACAACGCCCAACGAACAGCGACCATTGCTGAACGGGATCAGCCAGAACCACACGTCGCGGTATTCAGGATGAGTAGTCACCAGAATCTTATTTCGGTCGAAGCGCTGCTCATCGATACGGTCTTCGATGTGGGTGAACACCGCTTGGCGCACTGGAAAGTTCGACGGCGCTTCGAGGTCAAGCAGTCGGGGCAGCACACGGCCATAACCGCTGGCATCCAACACGAAATCGGCTTCGATGCTGTACTCGCTGCCATCCTCCCGGCGCGCGCGCAGACATGGGCTTACCGGCGCAAAATCTGCGGCAATGATCTCTTCCTGATAACGGATTTCCACACCCTGCAATGCAGCTTGATCGGCCAACAGTTTATCGAAGCTGGCGCGCTGTACTTGAAAGGTGGTCGGCTTGCCGTTGCTGAACGTATCGCCAAAATCGAAGTGCGAGTAACGGTCGCCCCACGCGAAGGCCGCGCCGTTTTTCATTTGGAACCCGGCAGCGTTAACGGCATCAAGCATGCCGGCCTCTTCAACGAAGTCCAGGCAGTGAGAGAGCAGGCTTTCACCGATGGAGAAGCGCGGGAATAGTTGGCGTTCAATCACCAGCACATCGTGGCCCTGGCGTTGAAGCAACGCAGCGGCAATTGCGCCGGAAGGGCCTGCACCAATGACCACAACCTGACGTCGTTCCAATTCAGCTATTGGCACAAAGGCTCCGTTGCCTGTTCGGCATTTTTAACAAAAGTTCGGTTCATGCCGGCGAGGGCGGGCATCAGCGTAGCGATCAAGCCCATGAGCATGAGCGCGAAGTACAGCGCCGGGCTGATCAGCTGTTGTTGCAGCAGCAGGTTAAGGAAAACGATTTCACTCAGCCCGCGAATATTCAACAGAAGGCTTTCACGCCAGCGGCTGGCGCCCACATACGAAGGTGTGGCCCAGCGCAAGCCGAGCCAACTGCCCAGCACTTTGCTAGCGACGGGCACTACCAGCAGCGCAGCCAGTTGTAACCAGCCCAGGCTGTCCATGGCGCTGTGGACGTTAATCTGGACAATGCCGAACGTGAGGATCAGAGGAATCGCCAGGTAGTTTTGCAGGCGCTTGAACACTGCTGCTGTCATTGGCAACTGGAAAGGCTGTTTGAGCCATGCCATGCAGAACAGGAAACCGATGCCGAAGATCAGCGCGTTGATTCTGTAGTGCTCGGCCACCACCAGTAATGCAAAAAACGTCAGGCTATGGAGCATTGGCTGGCGCAGTCTTAGGGCCCGGTATAGCAACGGTACGCAAGCGCCCAACAGCGGCAGTAGAAGGCTGCTCAGGTGCAAGCTGCCTTGGGCCAGCCCAAAAATACTCCAACAGGTCACGTCGATCAGAATCGCCGTTTGCACCAGGCGTCGGGTTGCCGCTGGTGGGTAATTGATGTGGCGCAAATACAGGTACAGCACCGGGATCGCCGTGATTGCGAACACCAGACCGACCGCCAATGAGCTGAGCCAGGCTTGTTCCGGCAACAACCAGAGCGCACAGGCCAACCCACAGCAAAACGGTACACAGAAACTCGGCACGGCGATTTTCAGGCTTTGCCGGTCCATTCGCAGTTCGATGACGTCGCTGAGGATATGCCCCAGCAGCAGGGCGAAACTCAGGCCGTACAGGCTTTTCAGCCATACCGGCGTGACCAGTTGTGCCCCGGTGAGCTGCCACTGCGGTTCGATCCAAAACAGCATCAGCAACGGCAAGCCGAAGGTGGCCAGCAGCAACTGGCTGACAATGGGGATCAGGCCCAATAATTGACCCAGCCGAGTCGCCAGGGCGAACAGCAGCAAGGCCATCAGCCAGAACAGAACGACCATCATGGCGCTGGCTCACTGGCATTTTGTGCATGAGGCTGGCGCCCAGCCCACGGCGCGAGCATGAAGCTGAAGGCCAGGCCGAGGCTGACGGACAAGCCAAAATTGCTCACCGCCGGAGTGCTGGAAATGGCCAGCAAACCAAACGACAACCATGTAGTGATTGCCGCGAGCAATGTCCCCAGCAGGCTGACCGCCGCCCCGCCGATTTGCTCACGCATCAGGATGGCGTAATCGACGCTGATGGCGGTGACTAACAACAACCCAAACACACTGAACAAGGTCAATGGCTGACCCAGCCAGCCGAGGCTTGCCAGGCTGCACAGCGCCGCTAACAAAGGCAGCGCGATAACCCGCACTGCGCCCTTAAGACCGAACGGCACCATCAGCAGTAGCACGATCAAGCCACAGGACAGCAACTTCAACTCGGCAGCGCTGATTTGCGTGGCGGCAAATACGTTATTCAGGTCGCCGAGGCGGTCAATCAATTGCACACCTTCGATGTCCACCACCTGCACTCGCAGCAACGCCGGGTTGTTCAAACCGCGCAAGCTGACCATGCCTGCGACACCGTCGGCGGTCGGCCCCAGCCATAGCGTTCGCCACGGCTCGCCGAGCGGTCCGGCCAGTGCGGCGTCTATGTCTTGGTCTGGCAGCATTTGCAGGCGAGTCAGTTCCGTTCGCAAATTAACTTCAGGAACCCCGAGATCAATCAGCGGCTGCCAAAACAACGGCAACTTGCTCAAGGCATCGCGTACCCGACGCTGTTCCGAAGGCGGGCTCACCAATTGGTTGAGCGACAGATAGCCCTGTAATTTGTCGAGGCTGACCAATTGATCCAGGCGCTGGCTCAGCACGGTCTGCCGCTCCAGCAGTTGCTGTTGATTGGCTGCGCGGACCAGGTAGAACTGACTGGTGGGCTGGTAACCGGTGATCCGCGCAATGGCTTGGGCTTCTGCCAGCAACTGCGGCGGTGCGCTAATCCATTGGCGGATATCATTTTTGCTGGTGAGTTGCCACAACCCGGCCGCGCAAAACACCAGCAACAGCGCCAACAGCACTGGCGTCGGCACCCGACGGAGCAGGGCCTGGCGCCAGCTAATCAAGCATTCGGCAATGCGCAACGGCCAGTGCGCCGGGCGCAACTCCAGGCTGTGTAGCATCGCTGGCAGCAAGCACACAGCGGTCAAATAGGCGCCCACCAGACCGGCGGCGGAAAACACGGCGATTTGCGTCAAGGCGGGGAACGGCGTCCAGGCCAGGGCCAGGTAGCCGATGCAACTGGTGACCAGACTCAAGCTCAGGCCAGAAAGCGTCAGGCGTAAGGCGGGCCAGCTGCGCCACGGTTTCATGCTCCAGCTTTTCGACAGCGAGTGCAGGGGGTAATCCACCGCCACGCCAATCAGGCTCGAACCCAGCACCAGGGTCATGACATGCACATGACCAAACAGCGCGACACAGGCCACGGTGCCGAAGAGCATGCCAATCAACACCGGAACGAACGCCAGCAGCACTCGCCAGCGGCGGAACGCCAACAACAGCAGCAACAAAATGCCCAGTGTCGCGCCGCCACCCACCCAGGTTATTTCGCGGGTCGCCTGACGTTGGCCATCGGCGGCGTACAACAGACCGCTGGCGGCAAGCAGTTGCGCATCGGCTTGATGCGCCTGCACCCGTGCTGCGCTGAGCAGGTCGGCGACTTGCATCGGCAGGTGCATGTCAAACGCATTGCCTTTGGTTCTGGCGCGCAGCAACACCCAGCTTTTGCCATCCGCTGTCGCGATCAATGCGCCGCTGCCGACGTCCAGTTGTACCGAGCCGTGCTGCGGCTGGCTATTCTGGATGCGCCCGGTAAGGCCGAGCCAGTCGTCTTGGCTGGACACCAGACTGAAACCGGCGAACGGGTCAAACAGGCTTTCCACCCGCTGCTGGATAAAGGCTTGAGGCTGCTCGATCAGCTGCGTGCGGTCCGTTGGCGACAGCATCGCCAAGCGTCCTTGCAAGAGTTGCTGGCGCACGCCGGGCAAGTCCGCCTGGAGGTTCCACTGAACCTTCTCGAACACGCCGCTGGCTTGCCATTGCTCACCCAGCTTTTGCGCCAGAGCGATAGCCTGTGGCTGATCGGCGTGGCCCACCAGTACCAGCATTTCGCGGTTGAGCGGTTCCTGCATACGCTCTTCGGCGCGCAATTCAAGAGCGTCCGGGGTTGACCCTGGCACCAACTCCATCAGGTTGGCTGACAGTGGAGGACCATTGCGCCATTGCCATCCGGCCAGGGCCAGCACTGCCAGCAGCACGATCAGGAACAGGCGCGGCAGCCAATACTCCATCGAGCGGTTGTGTGTCTGCTCGGGCCTAATCAACAAAATCGTGGTGCTCCGCGTCGCTCAAGCTTTCTGCGCTGCTGCTGTCGATCATCCGCAGCACGGTGCTGTCGCCTTGGGTTTCCAGTAGTTCGATGCTCTGCACCAATTCGCCGCCGTCAATATTGATTTGCTTGAACACTTGTTGCAGTAACAGCGAACGCGGAATTAGCGTCAGTTGCCAGGCATCGGCTTCGCCTTTGAGTTGCAGGTCGAAGTCCCGTTGCAGGCCGCTGCTGTCTCCTTGCAGAACTGCCAGGAATAACTTGTTTTGCTCAGCCCCGGCGCTCTTGTTTGGCAACAGTTGCCAGCCATGGGCATCACGTCGGGCAATGCCCGCAGCGCTGATTCGGTAGTCCTGTTTCAGCGGCGTGGCCAACAACCAGAGCAGGCCAAAGTCCTTGGACAAGACAAACTTGCCTTTGCTGGTCAGCGGTTGCGGCAGTGCTCGCAAATGTTTTTCCTGGATGAAGTCGCCATGAATCACCGACGGCTTGGCCAGTTGCGTGCTGAGTTGTTGCAGGTCGAAGGCATTGACCAGCGACGACACGCCCATCAGCGTTAATGCACATATCATTTTCAACACAGGGTTCATGGCAACGCTCTGAGGACTGCATCGATGAATATTTTGGGCGAGGCCAGTTGCATTTCACGGCTGCTGATCTCAACGGCCACCTGAATCGTGGTGGCGCGGGTCAAGCGTTCAGCGGTCACAGCGTCGGTGATGAGGTAATTGATCTTCAACCGGTTTTCCCACTCGACCAGGCTGGCCCGTACATTCAGGCGTTGGCCGAACACCGCGGCGCGTACGTAGCGCAACTGCAGATCGATCACCGGCCACGCATACCCAGACGCCTGCATCTGCGTGTAGTTGTGGCCCAGTTGATCGAGCAGCGTGCAACGGGCAATTTCCAGGTATTTGATGTAATGGCCGTGCCAGACCACATTCATCATGTCGATGTCGAAAAACGGCACCAACACTTCAGTGTCTGCATGAATCAGGCCCTTACTGCGCATGCAGCCTCCAGTGGCGATCGGCGATGCGTGTCAGGCACAGGCGCAATTCACGCTCCAGCGCACGGTCTTCGATTACCGGCGGGAAGTCCTCCTGCAATTGTTTGTGCATGGTCGCCAGCGCGGGCGGCAATGGTCGCGCGTCGACCACTTGGCTGCGTAGCCAAACCCCTTGGTTGGCGGCGATCAAGGCGGCAGCGGCCACCTGCTCGGTCAGTTCCAGCACACGAATTGCATCGCGAGCAGCGATGGTGCCCATACTGACCTTGTCCTGGTTATGGCATTCGGTAGAGCGAGAGAACACGCTGGCGGGCATGGTGTTTTTCAGTGCTTCGGCAGTCCAGGCGCTGGTGCCGATCTGCACCGCCTTGAAGCCATGATTAAGCATTGCCCGCTCAGGGCTGGCACCGGACAAATTGCTTGGCAAACCATGGTTGTAACGCACGTCCACCAACAGCGCCAATTGCCGGTCCAGCAGGTCGGCCACATTGGCCACCAGGGTTTTCAGGCTGTCCATGGCGAAGGCGATATGGCCGCCATAGAAGTGCCCGCCGTGCAGCACGCGCTCTTCTTCTGCGTCGATGATGGGGTTGTCGTTGGCGCTGTTTAGTTCGATTTCAATAAACGAGCGCAGCCAGTTCAGGCTGTCAGCCAACACGCCCAGTACATGAGGGGCACAACGCAGCGAGTAGCGGTCCTGCAAACGGTGCAACGGCGCGGTCGGTGCGTCGATGGCCAGGTCCTGGCGTATCCAGGCGGCGACTTGCATCTGCCCCGGGTGCGGCTTGGTGGCAAACAGACGCTCGTCGAAGTGCTCGGGATTTCCTTCCAGCGCGACCACGTTCATGGCGGTAATCCGCGTGGCCAGTTGCAGCAGGTAATCGGCGCGGGAGAAGTCCAGGCAAGCAATGCCGGTCATCACCGCCGTGCCGT
>NZ_JAQGNX010000140.1 GCF_028293835.1 Pseudomonas sp. | reverse complement strand
GTCACCGGTGATCCATGGGGAAAGGTCGTTTCATCCTGGGCGAAGATCAGACGATGGCCGTCAGATGAATGCTCAAAACGGTAAAACCAGCCGTCTTCTTCGCACAATCGGTTTATAAAGTGCAGGTCGCTTTCATCGTACTGAACGCAATACTCGCGGGCCGGTGCATCCGCCCCACTACGGTTGAACTCAACCTGCAGGCCATTGAACAACCCGTGCTCTTTCAACACCTCAAGCACGATGTCCGGCACGCTCATATGTTGGAAAGAACGGCGATGGCTGCTGTGTTCCAGGTAGGCCAGGTAGGGCTTAAGCACGATGACGTAGTGGGTCAGCGCCAGGCAGGAGTCGCCTTTGTGAGCCGAGTGGATATTGCCATGAACCCCTTCACCGCCAGGGCCGAAACGGAGAAAGGCTTCTTTGTGCAGCAAGTCCACCAAGTCAATGTTCCGACCACGGCTAACCAATTCCACCGTAATGGCATACGGCGTGCTGACCGCCTCACACCCGGCGAAAGAAAGCACCTGCAAGCCAGGGTTTTCAATGCCCTTGATACTCAGCGTAAACGTCGGAATAGTGGCCTGAGGCATGGGCAGAATCTCCACATCGAAAAGATGCGGCAACTCTGCGGGACTGGGTTTGCATCGCCTATCAGGCGGAACTAACAGATGATGTAGGACACATCTTGCGTGGGGGTAAGGTTGTTCCTACGGACAATCCGTGCACGCAAAACTGAACCTGTAGGGGCACCCGGGACGAGTAGTTTTTGTTGGCGATAGGCCCTAAGCGGATGCCCGGAAAATAGTCTCGCCAACACGTTGGCTCTTATCAAACAACGCATAACTTATTGACCTGAAAATAATCTACAGGTTTGGTGTTTGCTGCGCGACAGCGCGGCGTCGAAGACGTGGCGGACCCTCCTACAGATTTATAGGTTTCCCCGAATTAATCGGTCTCACAGGGATGTGTCGCCGGAAACAAAAAAGCCCCGTCAGGCGCAAACCGGACGAGGCTTTTGGGTTCTGCGGGCTAACCCATCAATGACGCTTGCGATTGGTAATTTGAGTGCCGACGCCGCTGTCGGTAAAGATTTCCAGCAGCACCGCGTTAGGCACTCGGCCATCGATGATGTGTGAGCTGTTGACTCCGCCCTGAACCGCTTCCAGTGCACAACGAATCTTGGGCAGCATGCCCCCGTAGATGGTGCCGTCGGCAATCAGGTGATCCACCTGTTCGGTGGTCAGCCCGGTCAATACATCGCCCTGTTTGTTCATTAAGCCAGCGATGTTGGTCAGCAAAATCAGCTTTTCTGCCTTGAGGGCTTCGGCCACTTTGCCGGCTACCAGGTCGGCGTTGATGTTGTAGGACTCGCCGTCGGGACCGACGCCAATTGGCGCGATAACCGGAATGAAATCGCCTTTTACCAGCATGTTCAGCAGATCGGTATTGACCCCGACCACTTCGCCAACTTGACCAATGTCGATAATTTCTGGCTTGGTCATGCCTGGGGTCTGACGAGTCACTGTCAGTTTTTTCGCACGAATCAGTTCAGCGTCTTTGCCGGTCAGGCCGATGGCGCTGCCGCCATGGCGATTGATCAGATTGACGATGTCCTTATTGACCTGGCCGCCCAGCACCATTTCAACCACATCCATGGTTTGCGCATCAGTTACGCGCATACCATCGATGAAATGGCTTTCGATCGACAACCGCTTGAGCAAGTCGCCGATCTGCGGGCCGCCGCCGTGAACCACCACCGGGTTGATGCCGACTGCTTTCATCAGCACGATATCGCGCGCAAAGCCGGTTTTCAGCTCGTCGCTTTCCATGGCGTTGCCGCCGTATTTGATCACCAGCGTCTTGCCGACGAATCGGCGGATGTAAGGCAACGCTTCGGACAAAACTTTGGCGACGTTGGCAGCGGCATCACGTTCGATGGTCATTCAGGGCTCCAGTGAAACTATAGGGTCGGTCAAAACGGTAGTTCGAGGTCAGGTGCGACGTTCTTTAACTGCGCATGAAACACATCCTTGATACGTTGCAACTCGGCCTCGGTGTCGGCTTCGAAGCGCAATACCAGCACCGGTGTGGTGTTGGAGGCACGAACCAGGCCCCAGCCTTTCGGGTAATCCACCCGTACGCCGTCGATGCTGGTCAGCTTCGCCTCGTGGCCCCACTGTGCATCGCGCTGCAACGCTTCAATGATGCTGAACTTGGTGAGGTCAGTCACATCGATATTGATTTCGGGGGTGGAAATATCATTCGGGAAGGTGGCAAACACTTCGTCGGCGGTGCCTTTTTCCTGGCTGAGAATTTCCAGCAGGCGTGCAGCGCTGTAAATGCCGTCGTCAAAACCGAACCAACGCTCTTTGAAGAAGATGTGGCCGCTCATTTCGCCGGCCAACAATGCGCCGCTTTCGCGCATTTTCTTTTTGATCAGTGAATGGCCGGTTTTCCACATGACGGGGCGGCCGCCGTATTCAAGAATCAATGGCGTCAGGCGTCGGGTACATTTCACGTCGAAAATAATGTCGGCGCCAGGGTTGCGGGAAACCACGTCCTTGGCAAACAGCATCAGCAAACGGTCGGGGAAGACGATGGCGCCGGTGTTGGTGACCACCCCAACGCGGTCGCCGTCGCCATCAAACGCCAGGCCCAGGTCGGCGCCGGTTTCCTTTACCTTGGCGATAAGGTCCACAAGGTTTTCCGGTTTGCCCGGATCCGGGTGATGGTTAGGAAAATTGCCATCGACGTCACAGAACAGCGGGATTACTTCGCAATTCAGCGCCTCGATCAAGCGCGGGGCGATTACCCCGGCTGCGCCGTTGCCGCAGTCGACCACAACTTTCATGCGCCGCGCGAGTACCACGTCTTTGGTGATTTCCTTGAAATAACTTTCAAGAATTTCCACTTTCTCGACGTTGCCCTTGCCCGTGGTCAAGTCATTGGTTTTCAGGCGGGTATGCAGCGCCAGAATCTGTTCGTTGGCCAGGGTGTCGCCAGCAATAACGATCTTGAAACCGTTGTAGTTGGGCGGATTGTGGCTACCGGTAAGCATCACGCCCGATTTGCCGGCGAGTACGGCAGCGGCGTAATAGAGCGCTGGAGTTGGCACCAAACCGACATCGCTGACGTGGCAGCCAGCGTCAAACAAGCCCTGAATCAGTTGTTGTACCAGTTCGGGGCCGGATAAGCGGCCGTCGCGGCCTACGGATACGTGTGGCTCGTTTTTTGCCAAACTCTCGGCGCCGATTGCTCGCCCAATCCAGTATGCCGTTTCCGCGCTAAGGGTTTCTCCAATCACGCCGCGGATGTCATAGGCGCGGAAGATGCTGTCAGGAAATATCGGTGCCACGGAGGCTGGGCTGTTCATAATCTGGGGGTGCTCCACTCTCAGGAAATCCTGGTTTTCGTCGAGGATGTCGATATCGAGAATATCGGTATCTTGGAACAACGGATCGACCCACTCAGCATGCTGAGCGTCGAGCTGGGCAGCCGCTTCTGCGCTACTTGCTGTCAAGCCGTTGTCGAAGTTGGCCTTACCGTTTGAGGCTCCCAAAGCCGGATTTGTAACCAGGGCGGTGGGAGCGCCGCGCAACGAAAACCTGGCCAGGCTTTGTGCCAGGCCATTGAGCGCCGGTAGACTTAAGCCGAAGGCTTTGACGGCTTTTCCGCCCGAGAGTTCTTGGAGTAGTTGATCCAGCTGACGTGCGTCGGCGTTAATACGTCGTTGCAGGGCATTTTCATTAAGGTACAGCCCAAACACCGAGCCGACCAATGCCAGTAAAGCGGCCAATCCCAGGTACAGCCAAGGCGCTGAAGAATCAAGCGCCGGGCCGGGGGTAAATTCGAGTTTCCAGTTGGGCAAGCCGGTATCAAATACTTGCGCCACGCCAGACGGTTGGCCACGCAGCAGCACGACTTGCACAGGGCCAGTACCGAATTGTTGGGACACTTTCACCTGGCCCACATCGGGCGGCAGAACCGGCAATGCGCTCAGTACCCGCTGCAGGTCGAATGCAAACAGGAGTGTTCCGACTACCGGGTCCGTCGGGCTCGCGCGCAGCGGTGCGGCACTGTAGATCACCCAGCGGTCGCCAATTTTGCGGGCTTCGGGCAGAGGCGTCTGTCCCTGGACGGTTTTATTGAGCATATCAAGCGCCGCGAAACTCACGGGTACAGGCCCCTGATTGTCCACTTCGGTGAGGCCGATATGACTTAGACGAGCCCCAATGACACCGTTGTGGTAGCCCAACTGGGTTTGCGCTCGGCTGATGGCGGAAGCGTCGTTGCTTTGCAGCGCCTGGATCAGCGTGCCGTCGAGGGCTGCGGCCTGGGTGGCAGCATCCAGCTGTTTAAGCGCAAGGCCCAGCGCGCTGGCTTGGCTAGTCCCCCATGCCTCGCCCAGCCGTGGCTGGGTTTGCGAATGACTGAAAAGTGTCAGCCACAGCAATACGCTGGCAGCAATCAGACCGAGGAGCACCGATACCAGGCCGGGTGAAAGGATCCGTTGGCGGCCGTTCAAAGCTTGATCGTGTGTGGGTTGCGAAGCGTTGTTCGCTGTGGCCGAACGGTTAAAGCCTTTCAAATAACCTCTCCCCAATATTCATCCTGAATAGCACGCATGGACCTTGGTCCATTCGGCGCGTGGCGCGAGCCGGCTACGCCTGGACCAGACTAAGTGGTTATTTCAAACATGGGTTCAATGGCTGCCGGAGTGACCGAAGCCTCCCGCGCCGCGCTGGCTTTCATCGAACTCTTCCACCAGTTCGAAATGCGCCTGCACAACGGGCACCAACACCAACTGTGCCAGGCGCTCACCGACGGACATTTTGAACGCCGTTTGGCCGCGATTCCAGCATGACACCATCAACTCGCCTTGATAGTCCGAATCGATTAAACCGACCAGATTGCCCAGCACGATACCGTGTTTGTGACCGAGCCCGGAGCGTGGAAGAATCAACGCGGCCAGGCCAGGATCGCCGATGTAAATCGACAGGCCCGTGGGAATCAGCAGCGTCTGGCCGGGTTCGATGACCGTGTCCTCTTTGAGCATGGCTCGCAGGTCGAGGCCGGCAGAACCCGTGGTGGCGTAGGCTGGGAGAGGAAATTCGCTACCAATGCGTGGGTCGAGGATCTTGGCTTGTAAAGCATGCATACGTGATTAAACCTGGTTCAGACGGTCGGCGATGAAGGTGATCAGCTGGCGAGCAATTTTGCCCTTGCTGGTCTGGGCAAATACAGTTTCGTGCAACGCTCGATCAATAACGCTGCAGGCGTTTTCTTCGCTGTTGAACCCAATGCTTGGGTTAGCAACATCGTTGGCCACGATCAGATCGAGATTTTTGTCTTTGAGCTTGCGCGCGGCGTAGTCGAGCAAATGTTCGGTTTCGGCAGCAAAACCAACGCTGAACGGCCGATCCGGGCGGCGCGCAATGGTGGCGAGAATATCCGGATTGCGGACCATTTGCAGCAGCAAGCCGTCGCCGTTGGTGGGATCTTTCTTGAGTTTGTGTGGGGCAACGACTTCAGGCCGGTAATCTGCCACCGCGGCGGAGGCAATGAACAGGTCATAGGGAATGGCTGCCTCGCAGGCCGCCAGCATATCGCGGGCGCTGACGACGTCTATCCGCGTGACCCGATCCGGTGTTTGCAGGTTCACCGGACCGGTAATCAACGTTACGCGGGCACCGGCTTCCACCGCTGCTTCAGCCAATGCAAAGCCCATTTTGCCGGAGCTGTGGTTTGTGATGTAGCGCACGGGGTCGATGTTTTCCTGGGTCGGCCCCGCTGTGATCAACACGTGTTTGCCGGTCAGCGACTCGCGCCGGAAGCATTCGGCGGCACACAAGGCCAGGTCGTTGGCTTCCAGCATCCGGCCAAAACCGACGTCGCCGCAGGCCTGGCTGCCCGAAGCCGGGCCGAACATACGCATGCCGCGCTCTTCCAGCAGCCGTGTATTGGCTTGGGTGGCCGGGTCACGCCACATGGCCTGGTTCATGGCCGGTGCCAACGCCACGGGGGCATCGGTTGCCAGCACCACAGTGGTCAGCAAATCGTTGGCCAAACCTTGGGCCAAGCGAGCAATCAGGTCGGCAGTTGCCGGGGCGATCAACACCAGATCGGCCCATTTGGCCAGTTCGATATGCCCCATTGCAGCTTCAGCGGCCGGGTCGAGCAAATCCATGTGCACTGGATTGCCAGAAAGGGCCTGCATCGTCAGAGGGGTTATGAATTCACTGCCGCCACGGGTCATGACAACACGCACTTCCGCGCCCTGATCGAGCAATCGACGGACCAGTTCTGCGCTCTTGTAGGCAGCGATGCCGCCGCCGACGCCGAGAACAATGCGTTTCCGATACAGCCGCTGCATAGGCCTGCCTTTTAGTCGAGTGATCGCAACGGCAATGACGCCTCCCAGGCCAGGTCGCCGCGCAAAAAAGATGGGCTAAGATAGCACAGCGACCGCACCGGAACAGCGGGGCCACACACATGGAGGTGCTATGAGTATTAGAGACTGGCCTGCGGCTGAACGCCCGCGGGAAAAGCTGCTGGAGTTGGGATCGGCGAGTCTTTCCGACGCCGAGCTGCTAGCGATCTTTCTGCGCACCGGGGTTGCCGGAAAAAGCGCCGTGGACCTCGCACGACACTTGTTGACGCAATTCGGCAGCCTGCGGTCATTATTGGAGGCCGACCAACAAACGTTCAGCAAGGAACTCGGTTTAGGGCCCGCGAAATTCGCGCAGTTACAAGCGGTCATGGAAATAGCGCGAAGGCACATGGCCGAGCGCTTGAAGCGCGATCCGAGCCTGCATAACCCACAGGAGGTGCGCAATTACCTCAAGGCGTTGCTCAGGCATGAACCGCATGAAGTGTTCGGTTGTCTTTTTCTGGACGCCAAGCACCGGGTTCTTGGGTTCGAAGCGTTGTTTCGCGGTTCAATTCGATGCACCGAGGTGCATCCGCGGCAGGTAGTGAAGCGCGCCTTGGCGAACAATGCTGCGGCGGTGATTCTTTGCCACAACCACCCTTCAGGGGTTACTGACCCGAGCCAGTCCGATCAGAAACTGACGGAGCTGTTGAAGGAGGCGCTGGCGTTGGTCGATGTGCAAGTGCTTGATCACTTCATCATCGGCGACGGTGACCCGTTGTCGATGACGGAAGCTGGCTGGATGTGATGCGCGCAGGCCGCGCTGATCGCGCGGCCTGGGTTTCTCGACTACAGCGAATTATTTCAACGTAACGTGGGAAAAATCCTGACGTCCGAACGGACTCACCTGATATCCCTGTACGTCTTTTCGAGTCAGCGCGGTAGCCGTCGGGTGCGCCAATGGTAGCCAGAGTGCTTGCTGCTGAATTTGCGTTTGAGCCTTCAGATAGAGCGCACTGCGCTGCGCTTGGTCGCTGCCGGCCTTGCCATCGCTGATGAATTTATCCAGATCTTTATCGCAATAGCGGGCGAAGTTGGTCCCGGAAGTCACGGCTGCGCACGAGAATTGCGGAGTCAGGAAGTTATCCGGGTCGCCGTTGTCGCCGGCCCAGCCCATGAACAACAGATCATGCTCGCCGGCCTTGGCACGACGAATCAGCTCGCCCCACTCGATGACTTTAATTTCGGCGGTAATGCCGACTTTGGCCAGATCGTCCTGCAACAGTTGTGCGCCGAGGCCAGGGTTCGGATTCAGCAAGCTGCCGGACGGCCGTGTCCAGATGGTGGTCTTGAAACCATCCTTGAATCCGGCTTTGGCCAACAGCGCACGGGCTTTGGCCGGGTCGTGGGCATAACCTGGCAGGTTTTTGGCGTAGCTCCAAGTATTAGGCGGGTAAACGCCGTTGGCGGCCACTGCAGAGCCTTCAAAGACGGCCTTGAGATAAACGTTTTTATCAAACGCTAAATTGATGGCCTGCCGCACTTCTGGTTTGTCCAGCGGTGGGTGCTGGCTGTTGATCGCGACGAAAGCGGTCATGAACGCCGCGTTTTTAACGACGTTCAACTTGGCGTCGGCGCTGGCTGCCTGAACATCGAGCGGCTTGGGCGAAAGGGCGATCTGACATTCGTTTTGGCGAATTTTCTGCAAGCGCACATTGGCGTCGGGAGTGATCGCAAACACCAGAGCATCGACCCCGGGCTTGCCATCGAAGTAATCCGGGTTGGCGGCGTAGCGCACCACAGCGTCGCGCTGGAAGCGTCTGAATACGAAAGGGCCGGTGCCGATAGGCTGGCTATTGAGTTTCTCCGGGGTGCCAGCCTTAAGCAGCTGTGCGGTGTATTCGGCGGAATAGATCGAGGCAAAACCCATGCTCAGCGTTGCGAGAAAGGTCGAGTCGGGGTGATCCAGGGTAAAGCGAACGGTAAGCGTCTCCGGCGCTTCGATGTTTTTTATCAGCGCGGGCAGTTGCATTGACTGCGCATGGGGAAAACCGCTTTGGGCGATCTTGTGCCAAGGGTTGGCAGGGTCAAGCATGCGCTGAAAACTGAACACCACGTCTTGCGCCGTCAGGTCGCGGGTCGGTGTGAAGTATTCGGTGTGGTGAAATTTCACTCCAGAGCGTAATTTGAAGGTGTACGTCAGGCCGTCAGCCGATATGTCCCAGCTCTCGGCCAGGCTGGGTACTACCTTGCCCTCCTGAGCACTGAAATCCACCAGACGGTTCATCAGCACGTCGGCTGAGGCGTTAGTGGTGGTCAATGAGTTATATTGCACGACATCGAAACCTTCGGGGCTGGCCTCGGTGCACACACTGAGAGTTGTCGCGGCCTGAGCCCAGAGCGGGTAAAGCATAGGGGCAAGCAGAAGAGGGAGAGCAGCGAGACGCATGGCTAATTCCTGTCAGATAGGGCCCCATCTGCAGGCGCAGTCTGGTAAGCGACTTACCCTAGACTATGCGTACGCGCAGGACAATCCGTGTTGTTCGACGAGTGGTAGATTTCCTGCATTA
>NZ_JAQGNX010000096.1 GCF_028293835.1 Pseudomonas sp. | reverse complement strand
AAGGTCGTGCTGGATCTTCAGGACCAATGGCGTCGCGGCGGATGGATCAATAAGTTAGAGAAAAGATTTCCATCCTTTGCTGATACGCCTGAGTGGCGTGCTCGGTTGCGAGATGCTAACGGAGGCACAACTTATTGGTATGCCGGCGACAAGTATCAAGCCACGCTCACAGTGCATCGCTTTAAGGACGATAGCCGCCCCGCAGAAGAACGGTACAGAATTATCCTAGGCGTAGGTGAACCCTGGACGCCTTTCGATGAATAAACGTCGTTGGGTTGGTCTAATTGTTCTATCGGTATGGGCAGCATTCGTCGCGCGGTCGTTATATGAGCGGGAGATCGCCTTGGTGGTAGGCGGAACCTACGAGGAGATGCTCAAGCATTCGTCAGCCCGCTTTACTTCACCTTATCCCGGTGGGGGACTATGGCCCGGCGAGCCAAAGTCCAATGTGCAGTTACGGTTCACCGACCCGCAATATGGCTTTATCACGCCAAAAAGCTCCGACGTTTTTGTTGTATTCAAGGGCAACGTTATCCAAAACATCCAAGTGTCTCCACAGATGGAACCCTTGTTGCTCGATGATGCTTTAAAGGTCGTCCTGGATCTTCAGGACCAATTGCGTGGCGGCGGATGGATAGATAGGAAGCATAAAAAATATCCACCCTTTGCTGATACGCCCCAATGGCGTGCTCAGTTGCGCGATGCCAATAAGGGCGGCAAAACGTATTGGTATGCCGGCGACAAGTATCAGGCCATGCTCAGAATGCATCGTTTTAAAGACCGCAAGCGCCCCGAAGAAGAGCGCTACAAGATCACCCTCGAAGTTGCCAAGCCCTGGACACCTTATCCATGACTCGCCTTCATGGGTACTGCCTAATAGATTCAGCCCTTACTTGCCACAGTCATTGTGCAAGTTTCACCTCAATTAACACAGTCCCAACACCACACTAAGCCAAGGAATATCCCCTATGCCAATGCCACCTTACTTGACCCTCGTCGGCGAAAAACAAAACCTGATTACCCAAGGCTGCTCGACGTTAGAGTCAATTGGTAATAACTACCAGATCGGTCGAGAAAATCAAATTCTGGTGGAGTCGTTTGAGCATCATTTTCGTCGACCGGAGGGGGCGCAATCAGGCGGTCGCGTTCATGGACCGGTAACGATCACCAAGGCGTTCGATAAGGCGACACCGTTGATATTTGAAGCGTGGCGCACGGGTGAAACACTTAGCGTGTGCACGCTGGACTGGTATCGGATTTCACCCAATGGCTTTCAAGAGCACTTTTACACCATGGTATTTAAAGACGCCGTCATTACCGATATTCATGTCTCTATGCCGCATTGGCGGGATCCCGCATTTGCTCATGTCACCCAATTGGAATCTGTCACTTTTGCTTATCGAACCATCACCTCGACTCATGAAGTCTGCGGAACGATGGGCTCCGACTACTGGCGCGATGGGGCGTCGGCATGAAACTGGTGCATCGTCTCAGACTTAAAATGGGAGAGGACAACTACGTTTATTCTCCCGCTGAAGCATTAGTGTTAGTCAAAAGAGCTTTAGCAGGGCACCGGAAGATCGAAGGACTGGCCGAGTTGCGGCGCGGGTCGATGGTCTTTCACGATCGTTATGTCTGGCAACAGGTCGAGCGTGGCGAGTGGTTGCTGACCAAACCTGAGGCGCGCACTTTTGACTGGAAGGATTTTGAGCCGGAAGCTCGCCATCGAAGAGCGATGGCGGCAGCGGAGAATCCACCGCCTCAACCAATCCCCCCCAAACTGATATTTCGTCTGTTTGATAGCGAAACAAAAGAATTTATTTTTAGCCGAAATTATTTCGGCGAATTTGATGGGGAGTCCGGCGATCGGCGAGTCGACGCTCAAGGGTTTGGCACTTTTCCGGTGATATCGAAAAGATCGAGCCTTTCGGTGCGGCTAGGAAATCGCTACCAGTGATTTGTCATAAAATCGATGAGCACTACCCATTCCCGGCGCCAAACCGAAGCGTCGTGTGAGGCAAGCCGATTGGCCACGAAGCCCTGTAGAAGTTCCGCCACGTCTCCGACGCCGCGCTGTCGCGCAGCAAACACAAAACGTGTAGGAGCTGCCGAAGGCTGCGATAGGCCGGGGTCGCGGGGGACCGGCACCCCTTCAGCGGTATAGCGAGGACGACCGGTTCCAGGTCGAATCGCAGCCTTCGGCAGCTCTACTGAGGCACCGTCTATTTCAGCGTTGATCCACTGACCCAATAAAATTCGCCAATTCCGGCGTACGCGGATTGGCAAAGAGGATTTTCGGGTCGCCGGTTTCGTGAACCTTGCCTTCGTGCATGAACACCAGTTTGTCGCCGACTTCCCGGGCAAAGCGCATTTCGTGGGTGACCATGATCAGGGTCATGCCATCTTTGGCTAGCTGACGCACGACGCTGAGCACCTCATTGACCAGTTCCGGGTCCAGTGCCGAGGTAATCTCATCGCACAGCAGCACTTTGGGCGACATCGCCAATGCGCGAGCTATCGCCACGCGCTGTTGCTGGCCACCGGACAAGCGATCAGGAAACGCATCGAATTTCTCCCCCAGTCCGACGCGCTCGAGCATTTCCCGTGCAAGCTGCGCGGCTTTGGCTTTGGGCACCTTTTGCACGACCTGCGGCGCGAGCATGACGTTCTCGCCAACGCTCAAATGGGGGAACAGATTGAATTGCTGAAACACCATGCCGACTTTCTGCCGCAAGCTGCGCAGATCAGCGCGGGCTGCGTCGAGGTATTCACCATCGACTTCAATTACACCGTCGTTGATGGATTCCAGGCCATTGAGGGTGCGCAGCAAGGTACTTTTTCCCGAACCGCTGCGGCCGATGATTGCGACCACCTGACCTTCTTCAACGGTGAGGTCGATGCCCTTTAATACATGATGATCGCCGTAGTATTTATGCAGGGCGGAAATTCTAAGCAGCGGCATGTAGTTTCCTTTCCAGGTAGCGTGCGCTGAGCGACAAGGGGTAGCAAAGCAGGAAATAGCCCAGGGCAACGAAGCCATAGACCATGAATGGTTGGAAGGTGGCGTTGGCCAGCATGCCCCCGGTTTTTGTGAGCTCGGTGAAGCCAATAATTGAGGTCACGGCAGTGCCCTTGACCACTTGCACCGAAAATCCCACGGTCGGCGCCACGGCAATGCGCAAAGCCTGCGGCAATATCACGTAACGCAATTGCTCCAGCGGTGATAGCGCAAGGCTGGCAGACGCCTCCCACTGGCCATGGGCAATCGACTCCACGCAACCGCGCCAGATTTCGGCCAGGTACGCGCTGGTAAATAAGGTCAAGGCCAGCGAGGCAGCCAGCCAAGGCGAAATATCGATGCCCAGCAGCGCGACGCCAAAGAACACCAGAAACAACTGCATCAACAACGGCGTGCCCTGAAACAGCTCGATGTACACCCGCGCCAGCCAGCGCGGGGCACTCAGCCTGGAAATGCGCAGGGTCATTACCAGCAGGCCGATGATCCCGCCACCAATAAAGGCCACCAGCGACAATGCCAGGGTCCATTGCAGGCCGATGAGCAGGTTGCGCACAACGTCCCAAAGAGTGAAATCCATCAGCCATTCCTCGATATGTAGCGCCGTCCGACCCATGCCAGTAACTGGCGTATCAGCAAGGCCATGAACAAATAGATGAGCGTGGTGACGATGTACGTTTCGAACGCGCGGAAGTTGCGCGACTGAATGAAGTTGGCGGCAAAGCTCAGTTCTTCAGTCGCGATCTGCGAGCAGACGGCCGAGCCGAGCATGACGATGATGATTTGGCTGGTCAGTGCGGGCCACACTTTACCCAGGGCCGGAATCAGCACCACGTGCCGAAACGCTTCGGCGCGACTCATGGCCAGGGCTGCTGCGGCTTCAAGTTGGCCGCGCTGGATCGCTTGAATGCCGGCACGGATGATCTCGGTTGAGTAAGCCCCGAGGTTGACCACCATCGCCAACACCGCGGCCTGCCATTCAGAAATCTGTATCCCCAACGACGGCAAGCCGAAAAAAATGAAAAACAGCTGCACCAGAAAGGGCGTATTGCGGATCAGCTCGACATACACGCCGAAGATTGCCGAGAACGGACGGATATCCCACGCCCTGCACACCGCGCCAACAATGCCCAGGCCAACCCCGAACAGCGTGCCGATGGCCGTCAATTCAAGCGTGAACAAAGCCCCGCGCAGCAACAGGTTGGCGTTTTGCAGGACCGGTATGAAATCAAAGTGATAAGCCATGGCGGGCGCTCCGAATCAGAAACCAGGTGGCAGCGGCTGTTTTAGCCACGTCTGGGAATTCTTCTCCAGCGCACCGTCAGCTAGGGACGCCGTAAGCAGTTCGTTAACCTTGGCCAGCAGTTCGGGCTCGTTTTTGTTCACGCCAACGTACACCGGCGAATCTTTGAGTTTCACCTTGAGTGCAGGGATACGCTTGGGATTGCGCTCGCTGATGGCGACCATGACCACGTTGCCGCTGGCGATCAAATCGACTTGCCCGGCGAGGTAGGCGGCGATGGTTGAGTTGTTGTCTTCGAAGCGCTTGATGGTCACGCCTTCCGGGGCCGCGTTAGTCAATTCGATATCTTCAATCGCGCCACGGGTCACGCTGATGGTTTTACCTGCCAAATCAGGCAGGTTTTTGATGGGCGCATCGGGAGGACCGAAAACAGCCAGGTAGAACGGCGCATAGGACCGCGAGAAATCGATTACTTTTTCGCGCTCGAGGTTTTTGCCGAGGCTAGAAATCACAAGGTCGACCTTGCCCGTGGTCAAAAATGGAATGCGGTTGGTGCTATTGACCGGGGTCAGGACCAGTTTGACCTTCAGTCGATCAGCCAACAGTTGCGCGGTGTCGATGTCCAGGCCGCGCGGTTGCATGTCGGGACCGACCGAGCCGAACGGAGGAAAATCCTGCGGCACAGCGACCTTTAATACGCCTCGGCTCATCACATCATCAAGGCCGTTGGCATAGGCTGGCGCTTGGCCAAGCATCAGGCTCGCAAACAGGGCGGTGAGTAGGGCGCAGTAGCGCTTGTTCATAGGAAGACTCCGAGTCGTTCGAAAGGCATGTCCCTATCAGTGCACAGCGCATGCCAGCGCCCTTGCCAGCCGGTAATGCGCCGGATCCACCGGTATACAGGCGTCCGACGGTGGTGCTTTACAGGGCGTAGCGCCCTGTTTTGGCGCGCCAATGCGCACTCCAATTGTGCTTGTTACGCAACGTGAAGGCGCTCGGCGATTACCTGAATCATGCAGGACCATAGCAAGAGTCAATCACGCTCAGCTTCCTGTACGCGTGTAGTCCCGCTATGATGGGCCACGATTTATTGCCTACGACCTCGGAGACTTTCATGAGTAGCGACCTTATTAAACACGTCAGCGACGCCAGCTTCGAAGCCGAAGTCCTCAAAGCGAGCGGCCCTGTACTTGTAGATTACTGGGCTGAGTGGTGTGGCCCTTGCAAGATGATTGCCCCGGTTCTGGACGAAATTGCCGGCACCTATGAAGGCAAGCTGACCATCGCCAAATTGAACATCGACGAGAACCAGGAAACCCCGGCCAAGCATGGCGTGCGCGGTATTCCGACCTTGATGTTGTTCAAGAATGGTGAGGTCGCTGCTACCAAAGTAGGTGCTTTGTCGAAGTCGCAACTGACCGCATTTCTCGACAGCAACATCTGATGCATCTAAAGCCCCGCAAATAGCGGGGTTTTTTATGGGGCCGGGACTAGACTCGCTGAAAGTCCGGTGTTACATTCGGCCCCGCAATGGTTTCTCCGTTGCCCCCTGCTAGCCGTCGCCGACGCTCTCCTTTCGAATTAGTACGCGATCCTGTCGCCTTCTCTGCGGCGCGGCCTCATTAAGCCAAAAGCTTAATTTCCCCCTCCATACATGATTACGTCATTCCTATATGAACCTGACTGAACTCAAGCAAAAGCCGATTACCGATCTGCTCGAAATGGCCGAACAGATGGGCATAGAAAATATGGCCCGTTCGCGCAAGC
>NZ_JAQGNX010000093.1 GCF_028293835.1 Pseudomonas sp. | reverse complement strand
TTTTGCCACGCTGGATCGGTACACCCAGTTCATCGTCTTCAGGGCTGGCATCGCCCAGGGTCTTGTCGATCAGGCGAATTGCCTGCCGGCATTCCGCAGCCACGCTGTGATGCCCGCTCTTGAGCTTGTCCAGCTCCTCAAGCACGGTCATCGGAATCGCGACGTGGTGTTCTTCGAAGTTAAGCAGGGCGTTTGGATCGTGAATCAATACGTTGGTATCGAGTACATAAAGGATTGGCTGGTTGGAGGAAGAACTACGTCCGTGATCATCCATACTCGGTCACCTTTGTGGGAGCCAGGCGACGCAATACCTTGACAGTGCTGCGCCTCGAAGTGACTGCCGAATTCACCTGCGAGGGATCAAGTGAACTGCTCACAAAATGGGTCTTGGGAGACGCCACCTGTGTTGCAGGTTTCGGCGGTCTGTCTTCGTAATACTCCAAAACGTGTGACAGGAAAAAGCACTTTGACGTTTTTTTGAAGTTTATTTTTCAGAGTGACGAATAGCCCTTGGCGTGCAGGCAATGTGCCGTTAAAGTCGGAAGTCCGCCTGCATCGAAATCTCTCGCAAAATCGCCCCTGAGCCAATGATTACGGGCTTTTGCGCTTTCAACGAAATCCGTCCTGACAGTCCTCCCAACCGATCCCGCTGGGCGCCGTTTGCGTGATCAGCCACGGCAGCGCCGTTTTCACCCCGTCCTGCTTCACGTTGAAGTTGATCACCCCGTGCCGCCACAACAGCATCAGGGTCAGCACCCGCTGCGCGCTCTGACTGGCCTTGAGCTTGCCGGCACCGTCCTGGGCATCAATGTCCCACAATGCCACCTGCAACCCCTGGGACTTGAAGAAGCCTTCAGCGTCGGAA
The DNA here is from genome assembly GCF_028293835.1 of Pseudomonas sp. GTDB lineage: Bacteria > Pseudomonadota > Gammaproteobacteria > Pseudomonadales > Pseudomonadaceae > Aquipseudomonas. The sequence goes on along the minus strand of NZ_JAQGNX010000093.1, from coordinate 43,653 downwards.
CGGCGCTGGCCATCGGGCGGGCGAAACAGCGGTACGTAGTTCTCCGGCAATTTGCTTTTGACCAGTTCGGCGCTGCGCCGCACCGAGTCCTGCCAGTCTTGCCAATAGCTGTGGGAGCGGAACTCCCAGCCTTGCACACCGATGCACTGCGTGGAGTAGGTCGACTGCAGGCTGGCCACCGAGCGATCACTCAACCGCGCCTGGATATCCTTGCCCAGCACAAAGAACGTGCCGGTCATGTTGGCCTTGCGCAGGTACTCGGTGACCCACGCGGTGTTGTCCGGCGCGGCGTTGGCGGCGCTGTCGAACGTCAGCAGAAACAGCCGGTCATGCATCGACTCGCCATTGCGCTCATAGTCGCCAAAACGATCGACTTCGCTGCTGGTCTGCGGAAACAGCGCGGCCTTGCGCAACTGCTCGTCCAGGTACTGGGCGTGGAACAGCCGGCTCGGCTCGGCCCATTTGATGTAATAGCTGTCCTCGCTGACCTGAAACTTGCCCGCCTGCTCACGCAGGGTGGCCAGGTCTTCGACGAGGAAACAGAAGGAGGCATCCTGATCGCAGCTCTGCTGGGCGAAGTTGTAGTTGGCCAGCAGCCGTTGCCACAGGCGCTGGCGCAGGCGATTGACCGACTCCAGATTGACCGTGCGCAAGCCCAGGCGCTGGGCCAGGGCCGGTTCATCCAGCGACTCGCTGGCCAGCAGCACGCGCGAGAACATCAGGATCTCTGCCCGCGAGGCGACATCGAACAGCGTCGGGTTGCTGAGTTGTTCAGGCCAGGTGCTGCGATCAAGCGTCGCCACATCGCCGGGCGCCGCGAGAGCACCGAAGCTCAATAGCCAGGCCGAGAATAGAAAAACGATACGCAAAGGGATGTCTCCATAACAAAACCCGCGCGGCACTATAGCTGATCCCACCCACATTCCCGCAGCAACACCGCCCCTTGTGGCGAGGGAGCTTGCTCCCGCTGGGTTGCGAAGCAGCCCCTATTAGCGACGTCATTCGCTCAGGTGAAACAGGTCCGCCTCTTTGCGACCGCTTCGCGCTCGAGCGGGAGCAAGCTCCCTCGCCACAAAAGACCATCCAGTCCAACACCGCACTGAGCCACCGATCACCTATCACCTTGATAGCTGGAGTCATTCAGGACAACCCCCTAGAATCGCCCCCACGATTAAAGGAGACGACTTCATGCTGATGGTGATTTCCCCCGCCAAGACCCTCGATTACGAAACACCCCCGGCGACCCAGCGTTTTACCCAGCCGCAGTACCTCGATCATTCCCAAGAGCTGATCATGCAGCTGCGCGACCTGACGCCGGCGCAGATCAGCGAGTTGATGCACGTCTCCGACAAGATCGGCGGGCTCAACGCCGCGCGTTTCGGCAGCTGGACCCCGGCCTTCACGCCGGAGAATGCGAAACAGGCCCTGCTCGCCTTCAAGGGCGATGTGTATACCGGCCTCAACGCGCAGACCTTCAGCGAAGCCGATTTCGATTACGCCCAGCAACATCTGCGCATGCTCTCCGGTCTCTATGGCCTGTTGCGCCCACTGGACCTGATGCAACCGTATCGCCTGGAAATGGGCACCAAACTGGCGAATGCCCGTGGCAAGGATCTGTATGCCTTCTGGGGCACGCGCATCAGTGAGTGGTTGAACGAAGCCCTGGCTGACCAAGGCGATGATGTGCTGCTGAACCTGGCATCCAACGAGTACTTCTCGGCGGTCAAACGCAACGCCTTGAATGCACGCATCATCAATACCGACTTCAAGGACCTGAAAAACGGTCAGTACAAGATCATCAGCTTCTACGCGAAAAAGGCCCGCGGCATGATGAGCCGCTTCGTCATTGAAGAGCGCATCAATGACCCGGCTGCGCTCAAGCAGTTCGATGTCCAGGGCTATCGGTACAGTGCCGAGCAGTCTAAACCGGACCACCTGGTATTCCTGCGCGATCACGCACCCGAGTAATGCACTCGGTTGGCGCACGACCTTATAAAGCTGTCGTGCGCCAGCGTCCGATCGTCCAACAATTTCCCGCCCACTTAGCCATTTTGTTGGCGCCAAAAACCAAGCAGTCATTTTCCTAACTTTAGTTTCACTCGACTTCGCTGATTTTTTTCAGTAGTGGCACTGAAAATTTTTATCAGTAGTGGCACAAAACTATCTAAGCCGCTCATACCCCTATGTATCAAGGGTGAAACAGTCGTTGCTATCAAAATGAAAGCAGTGCCATCTTTTTCAATATTTCAAGAAATTTCAGAATTCGCGATGGGCGGACAGGAACTATGTCCAAATGCGTAGCTCATACCACCGGTAACGATTATCTCTGAACATGTACGAGATAACTTACGCAGAGAAGAGACTCACGTAGCGAAGTTGTCACATTAATTAGCGCTACATGACCCCTGATCTGGACAACATCAAAGGACAGGAGATAACGCATCACTGCTATCCCCTACAAGGCCAAGGCTGCGCCCCTTATTAACGTGCTCATCTGAGCACCCAACCGCTTGATTTACGGGCTTCTAGCCTGGCTTCAAGCGCGCAAGACTTTTGCACGATTACCTCTGACCAGAGGACTCGGCTGCATAACAGGGCAAGTCATAACAATAAGGCCTAGTTGCGCACACCTTGAGTGCACTTATTTAGACACTCGGAACTTAGTATGCCTGTACACGGCTTTGCGGCGCCTGTCAGCCGCACTTCCGAGTGCACTATGACCGCGGAACATGATTAACACCGGCCATGTAAATGGCCTGGTAAATACCGGCTTGATAATAGAGAGGTAAATGCGATGCGCATCAGCATATTTGGTTTGGGTTACGTCGGTGCAGTATGTGCCGGTTGCTTGTCTGCACGGGGCCACGACGTCGTTGGCGTCGATGTTGCCAAAGACAAGATCGATATGATCAACGCCGGCAAATCGCCGATCGTTGAACCCGGCCTGGGCGAACTTCTGCAGAAAGGTATCGAGACCGGCCGCCTGCGCGGTACGACCAACTTCGCCGAAGCGATTCGTGACACCGACCTGTCGATGATCTGCGTCGGTACGCCGAGCAAGAAGAACGGCGACCTGGAACTGAACTACATCGAAGCCGTGTGCCGCGAGATCGGTTTTGTCCTGCGCGACAAGACCACCCGCCACACCATCGTGGTTCGCAGCACCGTCCTTCCGGGCACGGTCGCAAACGTTGTCATCCCGATCCTCGAAGACTGCTCCGGCAAGAAAGCCGGTGTTGATTTCGGCGTCGCGGTCAACCCGGAATTCCTGCGTGAAAGCACGGCGATCGCCGACTACGACTTGCCTCCGATGACCGTCATCGGCGAGTTCGACAAGGCATCGGGTGATGTTCTGCAATCGCTGTACGAAGAGCTCGACGCGCCGATCATCCGCAAGGACATCGCCGTTGCCGAGATGATCAAGTACACCTGCAACGTCTGGCACGCCACCAAAGTGACCTTCGCCAACGAAATCGGCAACATCGCCAAAGCGTGTGGCGTCGACGGTCGCGAAGTGATGGAAGTGGTCTGCCAGGACAAGACACTGAACCTGTCCCAGTACTACATGCGCCCGGGCTTCGCGTTCGGCGGCTCCTGCCTGCCGAAAGACGTACGCGCCCTGACCTACCGCGCCGGTGCCCTCGACGTGGAATCGCCTCTGCTCAACTCGTTGATGCGCAGTAACGAGTCCCAGGTGCAGAACGCTTTCGACATCGTTTCCAGCCACGACAAACGCAAAGTCGCCCTGCTCGGCCTGAGCTTCAAGGCCGGCACCGATGACCTGCGCGAAAGCCCGCTGGTTGATCTGGCAGAAATGCTGATCGGCAAAGGCTACGACCTGAGCATCTACGACGCCAACGTCGAATACGCCCGCGTTCACGGGGCGAACAAGGATTACATCGAGTCGAAGATCCCGCACGTCTCGTCCTTGCTCAATTCCGACTTCGACGAAGTGATCAACAACTCCGACGTGATCATCCTCGGTAACCGTGACGAGAAATTCCGCGCCCTGGCGCAGAAAGCTCCGCACGGCAAGCAAGTGATCGACCTGGTGGGCTTCATGTCCCAGGCCACCAGCGCCTCCGATCGCACCGAAGGCATCTGCTGGTAAAGCAGCCGCAAGCTTCAAGCTCCAAGCCGCAAGTTCAAAAGCGCCTCGCTCCAGGCTTGTCGCTTGGAGCTTGGGGCTTGCAACTGACTTTAGGATGTTGACTATGCACAGGCTAAAGCACGGCCTACTTCAGGCCGCCGGTTGGCTGTTTTACTTAAGTATTCTGATGGGCATCGCCATGGCGTTGCCTGCGACGACGTTCGATTCCGAGTCGAAGGATTTCATTTTCCTGATCGGCTTTATCGGCATCTGGCGTTATTCGATGGGTGCCACGCACTTCCTGCGCGGCATGCTGTTTCTGTACGTGGTCTACCCGCACCTGCGGCGCAAAGTGCGCAAGCTGGGTAAAGCGGCGGACCCGTCCCACGTGTACCTGATGGTCACCAGTTTTCGTATCGACGCACTGACCACCGCCCAGGTGTACAGCTCGGTGATCCGCGAAGCGATTGACTGCGGCCTGCCGACCACCATGGTCTGCTCGATCGTGGAAATGTCCGATGAGCTGCTGGTGAAAAGCCTGTGGGCGCGGATGAATCCGCCGGATCGGGTCAAACTCGACTTCGTGCGCATTCCCGGTACCGGCAAACGCGACGGACTGGCTTACGGTTTCCGCGCCATCTCTCGCCACCTGCCGGACGACCGCGCCGTGGTGGCCGTGATCGATGGCGACACCGTGCTCGGCGAAGGCACTGTGCGCAAGACCGTGCCGTGGTTCCAGCTGTTCGGCAACGTCGGCGGCCTGACCACCAATGAGTTCTGCGAAGTGCGCGGCGGCTACATCATGGCCCAGTGGCACAAACTGCGCTTCGCTCAGCGCCACCTCAACATGTGTTCCATGGCCCTGTCCAAGCGCGTGCTGACCATGACCGGGCGGATGTCGGTGTTCCGCGCAGAAGTCGTGACCAACCCGGACTTTATTGCCGACGTGGAAAGCGATTCCCTGGAGCATTGGCGCCTGGGCACGTTCAAGTTTCTCACCGGCGACGACAAGTCCAGCTGGTTCAGCCTGATGCGCTTGGGCTACGACACCTTCTACGTGCCCGATGCCGCCATCAACACCGTTGAGCATCCACCGGAAAAAAGCTTCCTCAAGGCCAGCCGCAAACTGATGTTTCGCTGGTACGGCAACAATTTGCGCCAGAACTCACGGGCCTTGGGTCTTGGGGTAAAGCGCCTGGGATTGTTCACCAGCGTGGTGCTGTTTGACCAGCGGGTGTCGATGTGGACATCAATTCTCGGCCTGACCGTGGCCCTGATCGCCAGCTTCAAATACGGCGTGACGTTCATCCTGGTGTACCTGTTGTGGATTGGCTTTACCCGCTTGATTTTGACCCTGCTGCTGTCTTGCACTGGGCACAGCATTGGCCCTGCTTACCCAATGATTCTCTATTACAACCAGATCGTCGGCGCGTTGGTGAAGATCTACGTGTTCTTCCGCCTCGATCAACAGTCCTGGACCCGCCAGGACACCAAACTCACTCGCGACCTGGCCAGCTTTCAACGTTGGTTCAATACATGGTCGTCCCGAACCATGACGTTCTCCGCCTTCAGCGTGTTTGTCGCTGTGCTGCTGGGAATGGTTTGACCGGGCCGATGGATCAAATCAATTTAGTAGGAGCTACGCCATGAATACCGCCGTGAATGCCAATGTTGTGCACGAATCGGAAGCCCAGCGTCAGCACGCCAGGGTCAAAATTCCCGCCAAGCTGCGTTTGCTCACCGGCCAGCCGAACGCCCCGCTGGTGCGCGTGGAAGACTTGTCGGCTGGCGGCCTGAGCTACATCGCCCCAAGCCATCAGAAACCCACCGTTGGGGAAGTGATCAAAGCTCGTATGCAGTTCCTGATCGACAACCTTGGTCTGGCCATGGATGTCGAATTGCAGATCCGTTCGGTCGACGCCGCCACCGGCCGCGTGGGCTGCCAGTTCCAGAACCTGGAACAGCAAGACATTGCCACCCTGCGTCACTTGATCACCTCACACTTGAGCGGCGACATCGTCAGCATGGGTGAAGTATTGGCGACCTTGCAGCGCGACAACTTCACCAAGGCGCGCAAACAAAAAGGCACCGGCGGCGGTATGTCGGCCTTCGCTCGGCTACGCGCCGTGACGTTTAGTGCGGGTATTTTTGTGGTCGGCCTGGTCGCCTTCGGTTTCATCGTCAAGTCGGTCTACGGTTTGTACTTCGTCAGTCATGCCACTGCAGGCGTGGTCAGCGTCGCCAGCCTCGATGTGACCATGCCCCGGGAAGGCACGGTGCAAAGTCTGGTTGGGATTAACGGCGAGGTTGCCAAAGGCGCGCCACTGGCTTCGTTCAACACCAGCATGCTGGAAATGCTTAAAGACCATTTGGCTGACACCCAGTTGCAGCCGGCGAAAATCGAAGAGTTGTTCGCTCGCCAACTGAGCGGCACCCTGACCAGCCCCTGCGATTGCATCGTTTCCAAGCAGCTGATTCCGGACGGCCAGTTCGCCGGTAAAGGCGCAGTGATTTTCCAGCTGGTGCCGCGCAATACCCAAGCCGACATCGAAGCACGCTTCACTTATCGCCAATTCGCCGACGTGCGTCCCGGCGCTCGGGTGAACTTTCAGGTGGCCGGCGACGACACCATTCGCAGCGGCAAAATTGTCAGCAGCGCCAACTTGAGCAGCGTCGATCTGTCCACCGACATTCGTGTACGCATCAAGCCAGACGAGTCGCTGAGCAGCAGCTTGTCCGGGCGCCCCGTGGAAGTCACCAGCGACCGCGGTCCGTCGTTGAACTGGCTGATCGATAAAGCCACGGCAGCAGGTATCTGACATGGCGCGCCCTCTAAGCCCACTACGAACGCTGTCGGCCCCGGCGCTGCTGGGCCTGGCGGTTGCGATCGGCCTCAGCGGTTGTGCCGGGCTGCCCGATCAACGCCTGGCCAATGAGGCCCTGAAACGCGGCGACACAGCGTTGGCGACGCAGAATTATCGGCAACTGGCAGACCTGGGTTACAGCGATGCTCAGGTTGACTTGGCTGATATTCAGGTTGAAACCCATGATCCGGAACAGCTCAAGCTGGCCGAAGCGACTTACCGCGCCGCAGCCGACACTTCGCCACGGGCTCAGGCCCGTTTGGGTCGGTTGTTGGTAGCGCGCCCTGACGCGACGGAAGCTGAACACCGTGAAGCCGAGGGCCTGCTGAAGAAAGCCTTTGCCAATGGCGAAGGCGGCACCTTGATTCCCCTGGCCATGCTCTACCTGCAATACCCGCAGAGTTTCCCCGGTGTCAACGCGCAGCAGAAGATCGACCAGTGGACCAAGGCGCGTTACCCGGAAGCCAACCTGGCGCAGGTATTGCTCTACCGCACGCAAAATACCTATGACCAACACCTGGATGACGTCGAGCGCCTGTGCAAAGCCTCGTTGACCGTCACTGATATTTGCTATGTCGAATTGGCCACCGTTTACCAGAAACGCGCCCAGGCCGATCAACAGTCAGCCTTGATTGCGCAGCTTGAAGCCGCTCACGCCACGGGCAAAGTTTCGTCACAGCGGGTGGATGCCGTAGCCCGCGTATTGAGCGACGCCGACCTTGGCAAGCCGGATGAAAAAACCGCACAGCGGCTGCTCGAAGGCGTGGCGCCAGGTTATCCGGTTTCCTGGGTGGCCTTGGCCAAGCTGCTGTACGACTTTCCCGAGCTGGGCGACGTAAACAAGATGATGGAGTACTTGAACAACGGTCGCGCTGCCGATCAACCCCGCGCCGAACTGCTGTTGGGCAAGTTGTATTACGAAGGTAAATGGGTGCTGCCGGATGCCAAGGCCGCCGAGCAACACTTGAAAAAAGCCGAGGGCAGCGAAATCGCCGCCCACTACTACCTCGGTCAGATTTATCGCCGAGGCTACCTGGGCAACGTCGACTCGCAAAAAGCCGCCGACCAACTGCTGACCGCTGCGCGTGGCGGTCAGAACAGCGCCGATTACGCCCTGGCCCAGTTGTTCTCCCAAGGCCGTGGCACCAAACCGAATCTGCTTAATGCCTACGTGTTCAGCCAATTGGCGCTGGCCCAAGGCACGCCTGAAGCCACCGATCTCGCTCAGCAACTCAATGAACAACTACCGCCTGCACAACACGCCGATGCGCAACGCCTGTTGCAACAAGAGCAACAACTGCGCGGCACGACCGCTCAGAACGCACGCGCCCTGAGTGCATTGCAGCAAGTTGATGGCGAGGAAGCCCTATGAAGTTGAATCCCTGGATGACTGCCGGTTTGGGTCTGAGTATTTCCCTGCTGTCGGCAGGCCATGCATTGGCTGCTGACATGACTGAAACCAAGAATTTCGGCCTTGAAGTGAAAATAACCGGCCAGTCCGAAGACGACCGCGACCTTGGCACTCAAGGCGGTGGCGACGTCAACGGTCTTGGTCTGGACTTACGTCCCTGGGCCTACGGCGAGCGCGGCGATTGGAGCGGCTACGTCATGGGTCAGGCCGTCACCTCTACTGACATTATCGAAACCGATCCCCTGCAAAAAACCGACGATGCCGACAACAGCAGCAACAAGCGCAAGCCCGACAAAAGTTATTTGGCCTTGCGTGAGTTCTGGATCGGTTACAAAGGTTTCACCCCCTACCCCGGCGAGCAACTGCGGTTCGGCCGTCAACGCCTGCACAATGACGACGGCGAGTGGCGCGACACCAACATCGAAGCCCTGAACTGGGATTTCGATACGACACTGCTCAAAGCGCACCTTGGCGCAGCAGAACGCTTCAGCGACTACCGCACCGACTTCAGCCAACTGGCGCCCAGAGACAAGGATCGCCTGCATATCTATGGCGACCTTTCTACGCAATGGACCCCAGGGCAATGGGTCGGCCTGCGTGCCCATCACACCCACGATGACGGCAAATTGAAAACCGGTCTTGATCAAACCGATTCCCTGGACAAGACCGAGAACGGCGACCTGACCTGGCTCGGTATCGAAGCCAACAGCGACGCATACAACTACCGCAACACCAACACCCTCAACTATTGGGCCAGCCTGACCGGACTTTCCGGCAATCGTGATTCCATCAGTCCTACGTCGCAAAACGGCGTGACGGTGGCGGGTGATAAAACCGGCGACCACGTCAACGGATGGGCCACTGATCTTGGCCTGCGCCTGCGTCTGGGTCCTAGTTGGCAAGTCGGCGCGGCGTATGCCCGTGCCAGCAGCGATTACGAACAAAACGGCCTGCAAAGTAACCGCTCCAACTACACCGGCACCCAGTCGCGAGTCCACCGTTTCGGTGAGGCGTTTCGCGGCGAGATGAATAACATGCAGTCCGCGACGCTGTTCGGCTCCTGGATGCTGCGAGACGAGTACGACGCCAGCCTGATCTACCACAAATTCTGGCGCGTAGATGGCAACAAGCCGGTGGGCGTCGACGGTATCGATGCCGTCGAAAACAACTTCAACGCCGAAAGCGGCGTGGAGTCCAGTACGTCCCTGCCACTGATGGACGGCAAAAAAGACCTCGGCCAGGAAATGGACCTGGTGGTCACCAAGTATTTCAAACAGGGCCTGTTGCCGGCGGGACTCAGCCAGTCCATTGACGAACCGGCGGCATTGGTGCGTTTGCGTGGCGGCGTGTTCAAACCGGGCGATGCCTATGGCAGCGGCGTGGATTCGTACATGCACCGCGCCTTTGTCGACGTCATCTGGCGCTTCTGATGCAAGCCGCGAAGGGAGCAATGCGATGATTGATTACAGTAAAAAAGGCGCCTTAAGCCTACTCGCCAGCGCGTTGTTGCTGAGCGGTGCCGCAGCCTTTGCAGCGGACGAGCCCACGGTTGCCGCTCCGGCGAACCAGGTCAAAGGATTGCAGCAAGCCAGAACCTATACCGTGACCGACGCGCCTATCGCGCCGCTGGAATTGGCCACGCCTGAATTGCCGAGCCTGACGGGCTACACCGCAGAAGCAGTGGCGAAAAAGATCGTTCGCAGCAAAGCCGGCAAAGTCAAAATCAAGCGGATGATGGAAGAGATTCCCCTGAAGGAATTCATCGGTGGCGACAACAAAATGGAAGAGTGGGTAGCCCGTCAACACGGTATTCCCCAGGCGATTTTCATCGATGACGGCTACGTGAACCTGCGTGACCTGACCAAAGTCGTGCCCAAGCAGTACTTCAGCGAAACCGCGCCTGGCGTGTTCCTCGCCAGATTGCCCATCGTAGTCGGGCACAAGGGCACCCTTGAGATCGACAGCAAAACTCAAGAATTGCGTCTGTCCCAAGAAGCCGGCGCCTTCATCATCAACGACGGCAATCTGTTCGTACGTGACACCAGAATCACCGGCTGGCGCGAAGCAGATAAAGGACCGGCCACCCAGCGCACGCTTAAAGAATTTCGCCCGTTCTTGCTGTCGTGGGGCGGCACCGAGACCTACATCGTCAACAGCAAGATCGCCAGCCTCGGCTACGCCAACAGCAAGTCGTACGGCGTGAGTATTTCCCAATACACGCCGAACATGGCCAAGGTCATGAAGCGTGCAGAACCGACCGGCTGGATTATCGGCTCGGAGTTCTCGGACATGTGGTACGGCTTCTACTGCTATGAAGCCCGGGACGTGGTGGTCAAGAGCAATATCTACCGCGACAACATCGTCTACGGAATTGACCCCCATGACCGTTCTCACGGGCTGATCATTGCCGACAACACCGTGTACGGCACCCACAAAAAACACGGGATCATTATCTCCCGTGAGGTCAACGACAGCTTCATCTTCAACAACCGAAGCTACGACAACAACCTGTCGGGCATCGTGATTGACCGTAACAGCGTGAACAATTTGATCGCCTACAACGAGGTGTATCAGAACCACACAGACGGCATCACCTTGTACGAGAGCGGCGACAACCTGCTCTGGGGCAACCGTGCAGTAAAAAATCAGCGACACGGGATCCGTGTGCGTAACAGCGTGAACATTCGTCTTTACGAAAACATCGCCATGGCCAACGGTTTGATGGGCGTCTACGGCCACATCAAAGACCTGAGCGACACCGACCGTAACATCGACCTCGACCCGTTCGACGCCAAGGTTTCGCTGATTGTGGTGGGTGGGGAACTGGCGGCCAATGGTTCGGGACCGCTGTCCATCGCGTCACCCTTGAGTGTCGAGTTGTATCGGGTGTCCATGCTCGCCCCGACCAAGGCCAGCGGTATCACCTTTAACGGCATTCTCGGCGAACGTCAGGAGGAAATTCTCGACCTCATTGTCCGTCAGAAAAAAGCCGTGTTGATCGACCCGGTCGAACGCCAGACCGAACTCCGGGATTGAGGAAAGAAACCATGCACGCTCAGTTGATCAAGCGATTCAAACTGCCGGGATTGTTAAGCCTTTCCGGTTTCGCCGCCGCCCTGCTCGCCGCTACCGGCAGCGCGCAGGCTGCCGATGTGCACGCACCGACGTTCACCGCCGACCCGTGCTGCAACTTATGCCCGGAAGCCCTGGACGCGAAAAACTACACCACCCGCTATCAGCAGAACTTCACTACCCTGGTGCAGGCTCAAGGCGACTGGCTGTTCCGGACGCAGGAAGATTTGCGCACTGAGTTCGACACCACGCCTGAAGGCTATCGCCGGATGAAAGAACTCCACGACGCGTTCAAAAGCAAAGGCATCGAATTGGTCGTGGTCTATCAACCGACCCGTGGCCTGGTGGATCGTAACAAGCTGTTCCCGGCTGACCGCGCCAGGTTCGACTATGAAAAAGCCGTGAAAAACTACCAGGCCATGCTCGGTCGGTTCAGCGCCATGGGCTATACCGTGCCTGATTTGTCGCCACTGACCAACGAGCAACAGGCCCACGACTTTTACTTCCGCGGCGACCAGCACTGGACGCCATATGGCGCCCAGCGCACCGCTAAAATCGTTGCCGAAACAGTCAAGCGCATGCCCGAGTTCGCCGGGATTCCCAAGCGGGAATTCGAAAGTCATTTGTCGGGGCGCATGGGTAAAACCGGCACCTTGCACAACATGGCTGGTCAGCTGTGCGGCACCAGTTATGCGATCCAGTACATGGACCAATTCGTCACTGAGCCTAAAGGCGAAGCGGCGGACGGCGATCTGTTTGGCGATTCCGGCAATCCGGAAATCACCTTGGTCGGCACCAGCCACAGCGGCAAAAACTATAACTTCTCGGGCTTTCTTGAAGAGTACATCGGCGCCGACATCCTCAACGTGGCCTTCCCCGGCGGCGGACTGGAAGGCTCGATGTTGCAATACCTGGGCAGCGATGATTTTCAGAAAAAGCCGCCAAAAATCCTGATTTGGGAATTCTCGCCGCTGTATCGCCTCGATCAAGAGACGATCTACCGCCAGATGATGTCGATGCTGGACAACGGCTGCGAAGGCAAGACCGCCATCATGTCCAGCAGCGCCACCCTGAAAACCGGCGCCAATGAGCTGCTGGTCAACGGCACCAACGGAATCAAGGACGTACGCAACGGCAGTAATCAGGTCGATATCAAATTCGCCGACACCTCGGTGAAGGACTTGCACGCCCGGCTTTGGTACATGAACGGCCGGCACGAAGACCTGAAAATCGAAAAACCGACTACATCCGACACCGACGGGCGCTTCGCCTTTGAGCTGCGCGACGACAAGGACTGGGCTGACCAGCAATTGCTCGCCGTAGAAGTACAGGGTCCGGAAGCGGGCGCTGCACCCCAGCAAGTTGAAGCGAAAATTTGCAAACGCAACGTATTCCCTGGGCGTGCGCCCTCTACTGCGCAAGCCGGGTTATGAGGTCTCTTATGCTTATCAATACCGGAAAAACGAGTCTGAAACTGATGGTGCCGACGCTGCTCGGCCTGGCCCTGATGGCCGCCACCAATGCGGCATCTGCGGCCCAGTCGTTGGTGCCGCCCCAGGGTTATATGGCGGGCATCGAAAAAGCCAAGAGCGGCGGCGGCTCGTTTAGTTGTGAAGCGGTTCCTAAGCCGTACACCGACAAACTGGTGTTTCGCAGCAAGTATGAAGGCTCGGACAAATCACGTTCGACCTTCAATGCCGACTCGGATAAAGCCTTCCGTGATGCCACTAACGACATTACAAAAATAGAGCGCGACACCGCGAAAGTCGTCATGCAGTACATGCGTGACGGGCGCCCGGAACAGCTGGATTGTGCATTGAATCTGCTGACTACATGGGCCAACGCGGGCGCACTGGAATCCAAGGATTTCAACCACACCGGCAAGTCCATGCGCAAATGGGCGCTGGGCAGCATGTCGTCGTCTTATCTGCATTTGAAGTTCTCCAGTTCGCAGCCAATGGCTGCGCATCCAGAGCAAGCGAAGATTATTGAAACCTGGTTCAGCACCTTAGCCGATCAGGTGGTCAGCGATTGGGACAACTTGCCGCTGGACAAGAACAACAACCATACCTACTGGGCTGCCTGGTCGGTCATGGCCACGTCGATCGTGACCAACCGTCGCGACTTGTTCGATTGGTCGGTGAAAGAGTTCCGTGTCGCCGCCAATCAGATCGACAAAGACGGTTTTCTGCCCAACGAAGTCAAGCGTAAACAACGCGCCCTGGCCTATCACAACTACGCCCTGCCCCCGCTGGCGATGATCGCCAGTTTTGCCCAGGCCAATGGTGTTGATTTGCGTCCGGAAAACCACGGCGCCCTGCAGCGTCTGGGTGAGCGAGTGATCAACGGGGTCAAGGACAACAGTAGCTTCGCCCAACGCAGCGGCGAGCAGCAGGACATGACCGATCTGAAAGTCGACAGCAAGTTCTCGTGGCTTGAACCCTATTGCTCGCTCTACACCTGCGCGCCGGATGTGTTGGACCGCAAACGTGCAATGGAACCGTTCAAAGCCTTCCGCTTGGGTGGCGACGTCACTCGGGTATATGACCCGGCGCATGAGAAAGGTAACAAAGGTACCTGAGTCACAAATCTGTAGGAGCCAACTTGTTGGCGAGGCGGTGTGTCTGACACACCGCGTTTAACTTCTCGCCAACACGTTGGCTCCTACAGGACGACGCAATAACCTCCTTTTTCATGGGGGGTTTGGGGGGGCTTTGCGCTCCTTACTGTTGGACCAACGGAGGGGTTTAGGATGGTGTTCTCATCCAACGTGTTCCTGTTCTTGTTCTTGCCGGTATTTCTCGGCTTGTACTACTTGAGCGGACAACGCTATCGCAATTTGCTGCTGCTGCTTGCCAGCTATGGGTTTTATGCCTGGTGGCGAGTGGACTTCCTGGCCCTGTTCGTCGGCGTGACGCTGTGGAACTACTGGATAGGCCTCAAAGTCGGCGCCGCAGGCGTGCGAACCAAACCCGCGCAACGCTGGCTCCTGGCCGGTGTGGTGGTGGATCTGGGCATCCTCGGCTACTTCAAATATGCCAACTTCGGCGTCGACAGCATCAACGCGATGATGACCTCGCTGGGTCTGGAGCCGTTTATCCTGACCCACGTGCTGTTGCCGATCGGGATCTCGTTCTACATCTTCGAGTCCATCAGCTACATCATTGACGTTTACCGGGGTGACACACCGGCCACTCGCAACCTGATCGACTTCGCAGCGTTCGTGGCGATCTTTCCGCACTTGATTGCTGGCCCGGTTTTGCGCTTTCGCGACTTGGCGGACCAGTTCAATAACCGCACCCACACGCTGGATAAGTTCAGCGAAGGCGCGACGCGTTTCATGCAGGGTTTCATCAAGAAGGTCTTTATCGCCGACACCTTGGCGGTGGTGGCTGACCACAGCTTCGCGTTGTTGCACCCCACCACCGGCGATGCCTGGCTCGGCGCGTTGGCCTACACCGCGCAGTTGTATTTCGACTTCTCCGGTTACAGCGACATGGCCATTGGTTTGGGCTTGATGATGGGATTCCGCTTCATGGAAAACTTCAAGCAGCCCTACATCAGTCAGTCGATCACCGAGTTCTGGCGCCGCTGGCATATCAGCCTGTCCACCTGGCTGCGCGACTACTTGTACATCACCCTTGGCGGCAACCGTGGCGGTACGTTGAAAACCTACCGCAATCTGTTTCTGACCATGCTTCTTGGCGGTCTGTGGCACGGCGCCAACATCACCTACATCGTCTGGGGCGCCTGGCACGGCATGTGGCTGGCGATTGAAAAAGCCCTGGGTCTCAACACCTCCGCCCGCACCTTCAACCCGATCCGTTGGGCACTGACCTTCCTGCTGGTGATCATGGGCTGGGTAATTTTCCGCTCGGAAAACCTCCACGTCGCGGCACGCATGTACGGCGCAATGTTCAGCTTCGGCGACTGGCAACTGTCGGAACTCAACCGCGCCAGCGTCACCGGTCTGCAAGTGGCGACCTTGATTGTGGCGTACCTGACCCTGGCGTTCTTTGGTCTGCGCGACTTCCTGGCCAACCGCGCCAAACCGGACAACACCACGATGCAACCCGGCGTGATCAAAGCAGTACCGGGTGACCAGCCCAATGATATTCATCTGCCGGGTTATACCGTTGGCACCGACGCGCAAGTGCAGCCTGCATTCTGGGTGGCTGACTGGCCGCGCTATGCCATGCGTGGCGCCGTGTTGCTGATGTTCGTGGCCTCGATCCTCAAACTTTCGGCGCAAAGCTTCTCGCCGTTCCTTTACTTTCAGTTTTGAGGAGCCCGCCATGACCCGCTCATTTCGCATCCTCTACATCGCCCTGTTTCTCGGCATCTTGCTGGCACTTGGGATCTGGTCGCTGCGCAGCTTCGGCAGCTTCTCGACCTCGGCCGAAACCACGGTGCTCAACGGGCGCTGGACCAAGGCCGCCGAGACCCATTACGACGATGAATTCCCCATCAAGCGTCTGGGCACCAACCTTTGGGCGGCGCTGGACTTCAAGCTGTTCAACGAAGGTCGTCCCGGCGTGGTGTTGGGCAGCGATCAATGGTTGTACAGCGACGAAGAATTTAACCCGGTGGCCAACGGTGCGCAGAACGAAGCGGACAACCTGGCGCTGATTCAAGGGGTGCGTGATGCGCTGGAAAAGCGAGGCACGAAACTGGTATTGGCCATCGTTCCAGCAAAGACCCGTTTGTACCCGGAACATGTCGGCACCAATATTCCTGCCGCGCTGCATAGCAACCTGTATCAACAGTTTCACGATCAAGTGGCCCAGGCCGGGATTCTCGCGCCGGACCTGTTGCAACCATTGCAGACTGCCAAACAGGCCGGGGCTGTGTTTTTACGCACCGACACGCACTGGACGCCCATGGGTGCCGAGGTCGTGGCCCAACGCTTGGGCGCCACCATCGCCGTCGACACGCCCTTGAGCGGAGAGCCGGAACGCTTCGTCACCGAGGCCAAGGAAACCGCGCCGTACAAGGGTGACCTGACCACGTTCTTGCCGCTGGACCCACTGTTTAGCAACCTGTTGCCCAAGCCCGATGATCTGCAACAGCGCAGCACTAACCCAGTACCGGCCCAAGCGGCTGGCGACGATGCCTTGTTCGCTAACACTGACGTGCCGGTGGCGCTAGTCGGCACCAGCTACAGCGCCAACCCGAACTGGAACTTCCTCGGTGCGCTGAAGCAAGCGCTGCACAGCGACGTGGTCAATTACGCCGAAGACGGCCACGGGCCGATTCTGCCAATGCTCAAGTATTTGCAAACCGATGCCTTTAAAAACAGCCCACCTCAAGTACTGATCTGGGAATTCCCGGAGCGTTACTTACCTGCCCATAACGACCTTGGCGAGTTCGATCAGAAGTGGATCGCTGAACTCAAGAAGGCCCGTGACCCCCAACAAAACCTGGCACTCAACGCCAACAACTCCGAGTCGCCCCGCCGGGCGCAAAACTGAGAGGAACCCCCATGACCTTACAGACCGCTGCAAACCGTTTGGCGAACACGACGTCGACCAAAAGCCTGCTGAAAACCTGCGCGTTGGTTGCCGGTATCAGCCTGTTCTCTGTGCAAGCGTTCGCCGGTGGCGACTCTGCGCTCTATGGCCCGACTGCACCAAAAGGCTCGACCTTCATTCGGGTCTATAACGCCAGCAACGCCGAAGTCAGCGCCACCGTGGGCAACACTGCCCTTAACGAAATCGCCCCGCTGGCCAGTAGCGCTTTCAGCTTCATGCCCCAAGGCGATTACAGCGCCAAAGTCGGCAGCCAAACCGTGCCGGTGAAATTAGCCAGCGACCAGTATTACACCTTGGTCAGCAACACCAGTGGCGCCCCACAACTGGTTGAAGAACCGCCGTTCAAAAACAAGCAGAAATCATTGGTGCGCGTGCAGAACCTCAGCGACAAACCGCTGACCTTGAAAACCGCCGACGGCAAAACCGATGTGGTCACAGCCGTTGCCGCTAAAGGCCGTGGCGATCGTGAAATCAATCCGGTGAAAGTCAGCCTGGCGCTGTACGAAGGCGACAAGAAAGTCAGCGACCTGAAGCCCGTTGCCCTGGAACGGGGTGAAGCCGCCGTGCTGTATGTCACCGGCAGCGGCAGCAACTTATCGCCGGTTTGGGTCAAGCCGCCGGTCGCTTCGCGCTAATCATTTAACGGCTGGCCCTGGGCGTTTTGCCGTGAGGGGGCCGGCTGGCACAGAACAACAACAAGACTGAAACGACGGAATACGACGTACAACCATTCGAACGCATTTGGAGAAATAAAATGATTCCAGTGATCTTGTCAGGTGGTAGCGGCTCGCGACTCTGGCCGCTTTCGCGCAAACAATTTCCCAAGCAGTTCCTGGCGCTGACCGGCGAGCACACTCTGTTCCAGCAGACCCTGGAGCGCCTGGTGTTCGATGGCATGGAGGAACCTATCGTGGTCTGCAACAAGGACCATCGCTTTATCGTCAACGAGCAGCTTTCAGCCCTGCGGCTGGATACCCAGGCGATCGTGCTGGAACCCTTTGGCCGTAACACGGCGCCAGCGGTGGCGATCACTGCCATGCTGCTGCTCAGCGAAGGCCGCGATGAACTGATGCTGGTATTGCCAGCCGACCACGTTATCGACGATCAAAAAGCCTTGCAGCGCGCCTTGGCGTTGGCCACTGTCGCCGCCGAGCGCGGCGAAATGGTGCTGTTCGGTGTACCGGCGACCAAACCGGAAACCGGCTACGGGTACATCAAATCGACCAACGATGCGTTGCTGCCAGAAGGCGTCAGCCGGGTATCGCACTTCGTCGAAAAACCGGATGAAAAGCGCGCTGCGGAGTTTGTCGAAGCCGGCAACTATTTCTGGAACAGCGGCATGTTCCTGTTCCGTGCCAGCCGCTTCCTGGAAGAGCTGAAAAGGCACGAGCCAGACATTTACGACACCTGCATGTTGGCCCTGGAACGCAGCAAGCGTGACGGCGATAACATCGACATCGACGAAGCCACATTCGCTTGCTGCCCGGACAACTCCATTGACTACGCGGTCATGGAAAAAACCCAACGCGCCTGCGTGGTGCCATTGACTGCGGGCTGGAATGACGTCGGTTGCTGGTCATCACTGTGGGACGTGCAGGAAAAAGACCACAACGGCAACGTCAGCAAAGGCGATGTGGTGATTCAGGACAGCCGCAATTGCATGATCCACGGCAATGGCAAGCTGGTCTCGGTGATTGGCCTGGACAACATTGTCGTGGTTGAAACCAAAGACGCCATGATGATCGCCCACAAGGACAAGGTTCAGGGCGTCAAACAGATGGTCAACACCCTCAACGAACAGGGCCGCAGCGAAACCCAGAACCACTGCGAAGTGTACCGGCCGTGGGGTTCCTACGACTCGGTGGACATGGGTGGTCGTTTCCAGGTCAAGCACATCTCGGTCAAACCGGGTGCCAGCCTGTCGCTGCAAATGCACCATCACCGCGCAGAACACTGGATCGTTGTTTCCGGCACCGCAGAAGTCACCTGCGACGAGAATGTGTTCCTGCTCTGCGAAAACCAATCGACCTACATTCCAATAGCCTCCGTGCACCGCTTGCGCAACCCCGGCAAGATCGCGCTAGAGATTATCGAAGTGCAGTCCGGCAGTTATTTGGGCGAGGATGATATCGAACGCTTCGAAGATATTTATGGTCGTTCGAAGAGTGCAGAGATTGGGGTTCAGACCAAGACAATTGCGCGCTGATAGAGAGTAGCGCAAGGCCTATCGCCGGCAGTCCCCCGCGCATTTCAAATGTGCCGGGATTGCCGTTTTTTTTAAGCCTGACGGAGGGCAATCAAGCCTGGAAACGACTTCGAATAAAACTGATCCTGTTCAAAAACTCAGACTTTGCCTGCCCCCTTCTGTCGGTAAATTGCGGTGAGATGTTTTCTTCAAAAAAATGGTCCCAGTCAGTTTCAAGCAAACTCACCTTGGTGATGGGATCGCTACCGAAAATAGCAAGCGCTTCTGGCGAAATCTGGGATTCAGAAATTGCTTCGTAACCTGGCTCCAAAATCAAATCGTGATCAATTGCAAACGCACGTCCACCTTTGTCGAAAACAATATTCCCATTCCGTCCGTCATCAAGACGATCTCGTGTATTCAATAGAAAGTCGAAAACATACAAACTAGATTGCTGCCTATTGAATGCTACGTCGCCGGGCATCGAATCGACGTATCGTGAAATAACCTCTCTGTCAGTTCCTGGTCGCATGACCGTTGCCGGAACGATGTTCAAGTTGAGCGCCTTACTGAACTGATACGCAAAGATTTCGTTCGCTGCGCCGATCTTTTGTTTAGCCAAACCGTGTGCGTCCAACGCTGTCATTGATGAATAGTCTTTATGCACACCCCACTCCGTGTCCGAAAGCTCCACGACCCAGCTTTCATAACTGCTGGATACGTTCCTTATATTCCTTAACAGAATTGGCCTGCTGCCCAGTGATAGATCTTCGTAAGGTACCGGCAAGCCTGACGGCACTTTAGGAGCGATTGATTTTCTTTTACAGCCAGTAGGAGATGAGGGTCGAGGCGTAACAAAGGGTCCACGTCCCATTGGCGCGGGTCTGTCGGGCACAGGGGGCGGCACTCCACGGCCGCGTAAAGAGGTGACAGGACGTTCCGCTACGGGAGGAGGTCGCTGCATAAGCCCCTCACGATCCACGCGACTGGCAGGACTGTTTCCGACCATTCGATAGCGATTAAGTCCATCAACCTCCCCCGCCGGATCCGGATTTATCCAGCGCTGTAACCAAGGCGCGTAGTACCGCAGCCCATAGTAATAAAGCCCCGTCGCATCTCGCTCCTTGCCCGAATAACGCACGGTTTTATAATTTGCTTCAACAGCATCTCTGCCTGCCCAACACGCCGTGCCGCCGAAAGGGTAATAACTTTCCTGACTGATTAGCTGCGCTTCATGGTCCAGTTCCAGGGTGCGGGAACCCAAATGGTCACTCTGGCTGTAACGATACTGATTGTTATCGATGCCCTCGGGTTTGCCCGCTTCCCAGTGCAATACCCGCACTTCGCTACGCCCCGCCTGAGCCGTGATCACCTGCAATACCTCGCCGGTCGCTGTGTTCGTACGAACCTCTAGACCCGGCAAGTAACGCACTTCACTGCGATGAGTAACAGCTTTGGCTAGGCTGATTCGTACTTTGCGTACACGCTGTCCGCTGGCGTCGTAGATGTAACGCTCGCTGTCGTCGTTGCCAGACTCTCGCACAACCGGGCGCACTTGCTGCAGTTGGTTACCTGAGTCCCACTCCAACGGCTGGCCGGGCTGCAACTGCCGCAAGTTACCGTTTTCATCGAACCCATTGGCGATGTCGGCCTCGGTGGGCGGTTGATCATCGAGTTGCGGCAAACTTCGATTGCTGTAGTGGGCAGTGATTAACGTGCGGGAGTGATTTTGCGCGCCCACATGGGTAAGTTTCTGCAAGTTGCCAGCGGCATCGTAGCCGTAGGTTTGCGTGTAATTGGCCAGTTGCGACGAGTCTGGCGGTGTGTGAAAGACCGGAAAGAGTGGCCCGTGATTGACACTGGCTGTTTCCCGGCCCGTGGCTTCGATCAGTTGATTCAGCGTGTCGTAGCGATAGGTCGAGACGGGTTCGATCCGCTGATTGGCAAAAAAGCGCGTGGATTGCGAACTGTCTTCGATGCGTATGACATTGCCCAGCGGGTCGTAGTCATAATGCAGATCTCGCAGCACCTCGCCGTTGGAACGCTGGGCAGAAAGCTGAGTCAGACGCCCGTCATTTTCGCGATAACGGCTCGTGCTGATGACGCCGTTGCCCAAGGTTTCCGATTCGACACGGCCTTGGGCGTCGTAACTGATATCACCGACGATAGGCCGTGGTGGTTGACCCTTAAGCTGTAAAGCGCTGCCCTTTAGTTGGCCCGCAACAGTGTGAGCATAGAGTTGACTATTGCCTTGTGCATCGGTCTGAGCCAGCAGATTACCCAGCGAGTTGTAGCGCCACGTTGATGTTGCGCCAGCACCCGACTCCCACATCTCATCGCGCCCAGCATTCGGCCAGTCAGGAGATTGAAGCTCGGACAGAAAATGTTGAGTGAGTTCAAGCACAGCACCCGTCAAACCGAACCCACTGATTAACCGAGAACCCGCCTGATCATCATGTCGGATCAATTGGCCCAATTGATTGTGCAGCACACTGGCTTCGTTGGTCCCGTAATCAAACCGCTCGACACAGCGCTCAGCCTGTTCATTACTGGTCTCGAATAGTGTTGTCGGCCTGAGTAACGCGTCGTAAGCATGGCGCCGCCGAAAACCGCGCCCGTCCCATGTTTCCTGAGCTTGCCCGGCCTCGCCGAACAAGCCGACACGCCAGCCAGCATCAACGCTGTCGCTTCCCAACAAATGACCGGTTAACGAATACACCATTACCAGATTCGCGGGTGCGGACGCATTTTCTGAAGCCTCGGCCCACAAACGTGGGTCCCATTGCTGCACAACACGCCCGGCCGCGTCGAATGCTGAACGGTTAACGCGTATGTGCAGGCTCTCGGCAATATCGGTTCGATACCAAGCAACCGACCGCGCCACCAGACCGCGGGGTTCGGTGACAGCCAATGTGGGGGTAAAAGCATGAAGCGTCATGGTGTCCATCCATCCCTGATCGACAATTGAAGCCTAGGCATCTCCCGGATAGTTGCATTGAAACCCGGTCAGGTTCAGATGAATGGTTACGCTATTGGTCAACCTCGCTCTCATTTCTGTACGATGCCTAGCATCTGCTATGACCAAGGTTTCCTACATGCTGATCGGCATCATTCTCATCCTTTCATGGCTCATCTTACTGCTGCGTTACCCGACCAAAGCCTTGTCGGTATCGTTGGCAGCGGTGCTGTGTTTAGGACTGGTAACGCTGTGGGTGCTGTGGCAGGACAGCACGGAAACCCGTCAGCTAGAGCGTCTTGAGTTGCGCCTGAGCTATTCGCCTGAACAATGCCCTGCTGATCGACCCTTGCGGATTCAGTTGCACAATGGCAACAAGGTGCCGCTGCAGGCGTTGCAGTGGCGAGTTGCGGCTTATCGACCGGGCGATACGGTGAACCTGGCAGACAACGTCTACGCTGCACCTCGCTACAGCGGTCCGGGGGAATTGCCGGCAGGTGGCGACTGGCAAGACTGCCTGCCTGCCCCGCCGTTACGTTCAGGGTATCGACCGGAAACGGTGGAATATCGTGCCGAACATTTGCAGGGTAATTTTTAAACAATAAGGACAACAACTATGCCCATCGCGTTAATCACCGGGTGTTCCAGCGGCATTGGCAGGGCTATGGCTGATGCGTTCAAAGCCGCTGGGTATGACGTATGGGCCACCGCGCGCAAACCTTCGGATGTGGCAACCCTGGAGGCCGCGGGTTTTTCTTCCGTGGAGCTGGACGTTAACGACAGCGCAGCGCTGGAGCGGTTAGCGGTAACGCTTGGTGAGGGCGGCGGGCTTGATCTGTTGATTAACAACGCCGGCTATGGCGCCATGGGGCCGCTGCTGGATGGCGGCGTCGAGGCCATGCGCCGTCAGTTTGAAACCAATGTGTTTTCGGTAGTGGGCGTCACCCGTGCGCTGTTTCCATTGTTGCGTCGAAACAAGGGAATGGTGGTGAACATCGGCAGCGTATCGGGGGTGTTGGCGACGCCGTTTGCTGGTGCTTATTGCGCGTCTAAGGCGGCGGTGCATGCGTTGAGCGATGCATTGCGTCTGGAGCTGGCCCCCTTTGGTGTCAGGCTGATGGAGGTACAGCCCGGCGCCCTCGACACCCAGTTTGCCAGTAATGCGTCCCGGGAAGCAGAGATGTTGATCGCTGAGTCCTCGCCCTGGTGGCCGTTACGCGCCGGGATTCGGGCCAGAGCCAACGCTTCACAAGGCAACCCGACGCCCGCCTTGGAATTCGCCCATGACCTGCTCCGGGCAGTGCAAAAAGACACACCACCGCGCGTGCTGCGCCTGGGCAACGGTTGCCGTGCTCTGCCACTGATGGCATGGCTGCCCAAAGGACTGTTGGAGAAAGTGCTGCGCAAGCGGTATGGGTTGGATAAAGCACTGTGAATCGAACGCAATCTTCTGTAGGAGCTTTTGTGTTTGCTGCGCGACAGCGCGGCGTCGGAGACGTGGCGGAACCTCCTGCGGAAAACAGAAAATCGCGGTGATCTGGATGTCGCCAACAAGTTGGCTCAGAAGTCCTGTGTCTTACCCTAGTCAACCCCCGGATTAACGATCACGGTGCAGGTGCTGCCAGCCGCCAACACCACGGCGTCGGGCACGCTGTCCAGGTGGATACGCACCGGCACTCGTTGCGCCAGGCGAACCCAGTTGAAGGTTGGGTTGACGTCGGCGATCAGTTCTCGGCTTTGCGGGTTGTCTCGGTCATAAATAGCGCGGGCAATGCTTTCAACGTGCCCCTTGAGCAACTGACCGCTCATGAGTTGCATGTCAGCCGGATCGCCGACGCGGATGTGCGGCAATTTGGTCTCTTCAAAGAAGCCGTACACCCAGAATGAGTTCATGTCGACCACGGCCATCTTCGCGTCGCCAATGCGCGCGTAGTCACCGCGATGGACATTGAGGTTAGTCACATAACCGTCCACCGAAGCCAATACTCGGGTGCGTTGCAGGTTGAGTTCAGCCGCCTCGAGTTGCGCCTGGGCCAACTGATAGTCCGCTTGGGCAGACACCGCAATGTTGCTGGCATCGTCACGGCTCTCGCGGGAAATCACCAGGCTGTCCATGTCGGCGCGGCGGCTGGCATTGAGCTTGCGCATCTCCCAGGTGGCTTTACGTGACGCCACAGTCGCCTGTGCCTGTTTCACCGCGAGCTGGTAGTGATCCGGGTCGATCTGCATCAGCAGGTCGCCTTTCTTCACCTGCTGGTTATCGTGCACCGGCACATCAACCACGGTGCCAGAGACGTCCGCCGCGACGTTGATCACGTCGGCACGCACGCGGCCATCGCGGGTCCACGGGGTGTCCATGTAATGCACCCACAGGGTGTGGCCGATCCAGATGGCCAGGGCCAGGACCAATAACGTGGCAGTCAGACTGAAGAGCTTTTTCATCCAGATTCTCAAGAAGGCGTTCTAATTCGGAGTATTTCAACCGTAAACGGTCAGTCCCAGGCCACCGAAAATGCAGGCGAACAGGCTCAGCCGCAGTAACGCCGGGTGCCAGAAAAATCGGTACAGATCCAGCGCAGACAGCATTCGGTCCAGCACCCAGGCCAAGACAGCCGCAATCAAAAACATCACAGTCACGGTGGGCATATAAAGGCCATGGAACGCTATTTCACGAGGCATGCAGAAGTCCTAGCGGCTCACGTTGGGCGGCATAGGCGGCCAACGGCGATTGCGGGTCGAGCAATGAGGTACGAATAAAATGCAGGTAACTCTGGACCCTACGCAGCGCCGAGGTTTCGAAGTGTGGGGCGAAAGGCTCATCGGTATCCTGCACGCAAACAATCGCGTGATTGACCGCACTCAAGCTGCGTTCAAGATTGTTGCGGCCAGGCTGGACGAACAATCGAACCAACGAGCGGCCCATGACTCGGATCGCGTGACGCCACGGCTGCGAATCGGCATAACAGGCGACGTCGGGCAAAGCCGCTTGCTCACGCCGTAACTCGATAATCGCGTGGCCGACTTCCAGCACCACGAACATCCAGCGCAACAGACCGCGTTGCACCAACGGCTGCCCTGCGGCCAGGCCGTAGGCTTGATGCAACATATCGCGGGTGCGACTTTCAAAGCCCGTCCCCAGGCCACGCAACGGCGCAGTCAGGGCAAACAACACTTGCCGCCGTAGGTGATCCTCCAGCCGACGCCACAGCCAACGGCTGTTGGGTGGGAGAATAATGGCCCCCGCTGCGGCACATACCAGCATGCCCAGGACCATGGCGATGTAGTCGTTGATGAACAGATAGGGATCGAAAATCGTCAGGTTATCGGGCACCGATTCGATGCTGAAAAAGATCAGCAGGCCTAACCCGATACCGGCCCATTTTGGTCGCGAAGCAAGGAATGCCCCGAGCACAAACACCGGTGCCAGACACACGCACAGCAGCGCAAAGCCATCGATGTACGGGAAGATAAAAAAGGTTTCCACAAAGCCGAAAACAGCCGCCATCAGCGTGCCGCAGGCCATTTGAAAGGCCATGCGCTTGGGATTGGGCGTGGTGGCGGACAGCGCAATGGTGGCCGCCGAGACCAAGGTCATGGTCACGCCGCTGGGCCAGGCTGTCGCCACCCAATAACTGCCCAGCGCGCCAACGATGAACAAGGCGCGAATGCCCGACGCCGCTGACGACAACCAACTGGTGGTGGACTTGAACGACTCATCCCATTGCTCGCGAACGTGATGGTGATCAGCCAGTGACGCATGGGTCTGCGCGTAGTTGTGCAGGTCATCGACAAAGCGGTACAGCAACTCATAGGCGGTATGAAAATCCAACAGGTCAGCGGCGTTCGGACGGGTTGCGGTCAATGCCTCACGCAAGCTGCGCACATGCCCCGGCAAGCCGGCCTTGTAGGCAGCCAAGCGCTGGTCAAGTATCGCCGCGTCAGGGCTGGTCAACGCGCGTTCGGCGAAACCATCGAGCAATTCTGACAGAATCGCCAGACCCGGTTCGATGGCAGCGACCACCTGGGTAGTGCCCCTCGCCCGCAGCCTTTCAAGCAACTGATGCAGTGCATTGAAGCGCGTGGTGATGGCCATGAACTCGCTGTTCAAGCGATTCAACCGACCGTTGCGCCGGCGCATGTGCGGGTCTTCAAATACCGTGACGCTGCGCAGCCCTTCCAGGCCGACGGCTTCGACGATGAAGCGCACGTTGCTCGCTTCGAATGCCGCACGTTCGCTGACCCCGCGCATGCCATCCGCAGCAAATCGGGCAAACACGCCGAAGCGCTGATAGAGGGCGTTGCGCATGGCGGCGCTGGTGGTTTGCGGCAGAATCGCGGCGCTGACCAGGGTCGAGCAAACAATCCCGAGAGAGATTTCCATCACCCGCCACACGGCTGCCATGAATGAGCTTTCCGGGTGCGCCAATGCTGGCAAGCCGATCATGGCTGCGGTGTAGCCAGCCAGGACAAATCCATAAGCCCGCAGGTTGCGATAACGCGCCGCGCCTGCCGAGCAAAAGCCGACCCACAACGCCAGGCTGCCAAGGAATAATTCGGTGTTCTGCGCGAACAACGACATCAGCAATACCATCACCGCCGAACCGGCCAAGGTACCCAGGAAGCGATAAAAACTCTTGGCGAACACATGGCCGCTTTGCGGCTGCATAACGATAAATACCGTGATCATGGCCGTGCGCGGCTGGGGCAGTTCCAGTCGCAGCGCAATCCAATAAGTCAGGAATGCGGCGATCAGGACTTTGAAAATGTAGATCCAGGTCACGCCATCGCTGCGCGCCCAGGCAAAGAATTCACGCCGCCATTCCAGGGAAGTCAGGTCGCGGATCATGGGCAAATCAACTTATATCTGTAGAGGGTTGTGTTCAATGGTCAAACACCGCGAGTACTGCCGGGGTTTTAGCGGGCAGGGTCTTTTCTACGGCGGGCGCGTCGGCGCCTGCAGACAAACCACCGCCCAGCGCCACAACTAACTCAGCATGGGCGGTCAGGCGCGCAGCCTGGACCTGCTGTTGAATCTGTTGTTGATGGAACAACAGGCTTTGGGCATTGAGCACGTTCAAGTAGTCAGTCAGCCCACGCTTGTATGCCACTAGGGCGATGTCGTAGGTTTTCTGTGCCGATGCGACGGACTCACCAGCGAAGGCTTGCTGCTTATCCATGGACGCGCGGCGAATCAACTGATCGGAAATTTCTTTCAATGCGGTAATCAATGTCTGGTTGTATTGCGCGACTGCAATGTCATACCCCGCTGCGGCTTCACCCAGTTCCGAACGCAAGCGACCGCCGTCGAAGATTGGCAAGGTAATGGCCGGGCCGACGTTGTAATTAAATTTGGTGCCGGTAAGGAACGACAGCATACCGCCGCCGGTGGCCATGTAACCGAGGCTGCCGGCGAGATCGACGTTGGGATAGAAACCGGCATGAGCGACGTCGATACCGCGTGCTTGAGCCGCTACCCGCCAGCGGCTGGCGACCACGTCCGGACGCTGCCCGAGTAATTCGGCAGGCAATGCAGAAGGCAGCTTCAGTGCGGACAGCAAGGACAATGTCGGTCGCTGTAAACGTGCGCCCTCTCCCGGCCCCTTACCGGCCAGGGCCGCCAGTTGATTACCGCTCAGGGCGATGGCCTCGTCTAAGGCGTCAATCTGGCGATGGGTTTCCGGTAGCGGGGTTTGCGCTTGGCTGATCTCAAAGTGAGTGCCGATTCCACCGTCGAAGCGTCGTTGCGCCAACTGCAGAATTTGCTCCTGCTGAGCAAGCGTGGCCTGAACAATGTCGCGTTGTGCGTAATTCAGCGATAACTGAATGTAGGCCCGGATAATGTTGTTTTGCAGTTCCAACTGAGCTTGGCGGGCTTCGGCGGCGCTCATGTGGGCCAAGTCAAGCGCGCGTTCGGTGGCATTGCTTTCCTGGCCCCAGAGATCAAGGGAATAACTCAGGCCCAGCGAGGCATTGTTATCCCAGGTGCTGGTATTCGACAGTTCGCCGGGGCCATAAAACTGGTCGGTTGGCCAGTTATGCCGCTTGATCGTCGAGTCGCCGTTGATGCGCAACGACTCCGCAGACTCGGCGACCCCGGCCATGGCCTTGGCCTGCCGGACGCGGGCGGCAGCCATCGCCAGGCTTGGGCTGCCTTTGGCGGCCAATTCGATCCAACTGTTCAGTTGCTCGTCGCCGTATGCTCGCCACCATTGGGCGAGGGGCCAATGAGCCTCTTTAGCTGCACGCTGAATCGCTTCGTCGGTTGCAAGCTCGTTCACCGTGAGGGAATGATCCTGAGGGCCAATACCTCCGGTGCCTATACAGCCGCCGATTGCGAGGGAATAAGCCAAAACAAATAAGGGTTTGAGCCCTCTGGTCATGCGACGCGGCACTGCTGAAAATTCCCGACTGAAGGTGGACGCTGGAGGGTAGGCAGCAATTCTAGAGGCCAGTCCAGGAGACGATAAGACAGGTGAAGTGCGATTCTTTGTTACCGATTGGGTGATAATCCCGAGGCCAGGCTCACGTCTGACGTTACTTCATGTCACAATTTGTCGATCTCATCAGAGCACTGCCAATGGATACCCTGCAAAACATGCGTGCTTTCAGCTGTGTGGCGCAAGCGGGCAGCTTTACTGCCGCAGCGGTACAGCTTGATACAACCACCGCGAACGTATCTAGAGCAGTCTCAAATCTTGAAGCGCACCTGCAAACCCGTCTGCTGAACCGCACTACACGGCGCATTGCCTTGACCGAAGCGGGCAAGCGCTATTTGTTGCGCTGCGAACAAATACTCGGATACGTGGAAGAAGCCGAAGCCGAAGCCAGCGACGCCCATGCGCGTCCGGCAGGTCAGCTAAAAGTGCATTCGATGACCGGTGTCGGCCAGCATTACGTGATTGACGCCATCGCCCGGTATCGCAAACACCATCCGGACGTCAGCTTCGACCTGACCATGGCCAACCGCGTGCCGGACCTGCTGGATGAGGGGTATGACGTCTCCATCGTGCTGGCCAGCGAACTGGCGGATTCGGGCTTCGTTTCCCAGCGCCTGGGCATTACCTACAGCATCGTTTGCGCGTCACCGGCCTACATCAAGGCGTTCGGTATGCCGCAAAAGCCTCAGGATTTACTCAATCACGCCTGTCTACGCCTGGTGAGTCCGGTGATTCCGTTGGACAAGTGGGCCTTCGACGGTCCGGAAGGCCAGGAAGTGGTGACCATACTCACATCGCCTTTTTTGGTTAATTCCGCCGACGCTATGAAAACCGCCATCGGCAGCGGCATGGGCGTTGGCATCCTGCCGATTTACTCGGCGATCGAAGGGTTGCGCGATGGTTCGCTGGTTCGGGTATTGACCCATTACCGCTCGCAAGAATTAAATCTGTACGCCATCTATCCATCGCGCCAGTACCTGGATGCGAAGATCAGAACGTGGGTCGAGTATTTGCGCGGCTCATTGCCGGAAATTCTCGCCGCCCATGAAGCCGATTTGAAAACCCATGACGTGTTGAATCTCGTCATTCAACCGTCCGAGAGTATCGTCCGATGAAAAAGACTGTCCTGGCGTTTAGCCGCGTGTCCCCTGAAATGGCCGAGCGCCTTCAGCAAGATTTCAACGTGATCGTGCCCGACCCGAAGCTGGGCGACATGAATGAACAGTTCAACGATGCGCTGGCCCACGCCCACGGCATGATTGGCGCAGGTCGCAAACTGGGCCGCGAGCAACTGCAAAACGCGAGCAAGCTGGAAGTGGTGTCGAGCATCTCGGTGGGCTACGACAACTACGAGGTGGGCTATTTCAACGAGCGCGGCATCATGCTGACCAACACTCCGGACGTGCTGACCGAAAGCACTGCCGATCTGGCCTTTGCGCTGTTGATGAGCAGCGCCCGCCGGGTTGCTGAACTCGACGCATGGACCAAAGCCGGTCAGTGGAAACGCACGGTTGAGGCCGCACATTTCGGCACCGACGTGCATGGCAAAACCCTGGGTATCGTCGGGATGGGCAACATCGGCGCGTCTATCGCCAGACGTGGTCATTTCGGTTTTAACATGCCGATCCTCTACAGCGGTAACAGTCGCAAGGCCGAGCTGGAACAGCAGATGAGCGCGCAGTTTCGCAGTCTTGATCAGTTGCTCGCTGAATCGGACTTCGTCTGCCTCGTCGTGCCATTGAGCGAGAAGACCAGGCACCTCATTGGCAAACGTGAATTGGGCCTGATGAAGTCCAGCGCGATCCTGATCAACATCTCCCGCGGCCCGGTGGTTGACGAGTTGGCCCTGATCGATGCTTTGCAAAACGGCACCCTTCGCGGCGCGGGCCTGGACGTGTACGAAAAAGAACCGTTGACCGAATCGCCACTGTTTCAACTGAGCAACGCCGTGACTCTCCCGCACATCGGTTCTGCCACCAACGAAACGCGCCAAGCCATGGCCGATCGCGCTTATCAAAACCTGCGCAGCGCCTTGCTGGGCGAGAAGCCTCAGGATTTGATTAATCCGCAGGTGTGGAAGGGCTGATTTGATTCATCTGACCACCGCGTTGCTGTCTTCGCCAACACGTTGGCTCCTACAGAGGTTTACGTGAATATGTAGGAACCAACAGGTTGGCGAGGCAAGCGACGCGGTATTCAAGATGACCGTGTCTCGCCCTTCGCGAACACATTCGCTTCCACCACGGGTTTAGGCTTACGAAACACCAGCACATTGCCCAGCATCACCAACACCAGGCCCATCAATGCAGGCAGGGTCCATTGATAGCCTTCGGCATACGCCGAGATGTTCAGCGCGACCACCGGGAACAGCACTGTGCAATACGCGGCACGTTCCGGCCCCATGCGCCCAACCAGGGTCAAGTAGGCCGTAAAGCCAATCACCGAACCTGCAATCACCAGGTACGACAGCGAACCGATGTAGCGGGTGTTCCATTCGAAACTGAAGGGCGTGCCGCTCAGCACGCAATACACCGCCAGCATCCCCGCGCCGTAGAGCATGCCCCAGGCATTGGTCGTCAGGGGCCGCAACCCGGCTTTCTGCTGCAGGCTAGAGAGCATATTGCCGGCCGAGAAACACAGCGTACCCAATAACGCGAGGCCCAGACCAAGCAGCGTTTCATGGCTGGCGGTGTGTCCGGACAGCTCCGGCCAAAACAGGCACGCCAGACCGATCAACCCCAGCCCGCCACCGGCCAATACATTTCGCGCGACCTTTTGACGGAAGAAGATTCGGGCGTTGAGTGCGTTCCATAACGTCGAGGTGGAAAACACCACGGCGATCAAGCCGCTGGGGATCCATTGGCTGGCCGTGTAAAAGCACATGAAGTTGACGCAGAACAGGCACAAGCCCTGTGCGACGCAGAGCAACTGCCCACGCCGATTAACCGTCTGCAGGCGCCCGCTAAGCAGCAACATGACGAACAGCACCAACGCCGCGAAGCCGAAGCGATAGACGATCGACACCGGAATGGCGACGTCACCCAACTGCCATTTAAGGGCGATCCAAGTGGTGCCCCAAATCAAAACGGTGAGCAGGTACAAAGTAAGGTTCATCGTGTCAGCTCCTGAATTGAGCCTCAGTCTGAAGAGTTGCTCTACAGGCGGCTTGCACAAACTTGCGCTTATGATCGTTTGGAGACTGGCAGCTTGCAGGCGACTTGGTAGGATGCAAACTACAGAGGATTCGTTATGCCGCCACTGGAAACCATCCAGGTCTTTCAAGCCCTTAACAGCTCGCCCAATGCTCGCCTTGAACAAAGCGCGGGCCTGGGTGACGGGATGGTTGCAGCCCTGTGGAACAACCATCACGACGCGCAAGAATACCAAGCGCCGAGCCACCACACGCTGTCGTGCTATATCGCTGGCGGCACCGGCACGTTTCGCCGCAATAAACCCAGCGAAAAAGGCGCTCCCGGCAAGTTATGCATACTGCCGGCCGGGCATGAATCTGCCTGGGTTATCAACGGCGAGATCCGCCTCGCGCATGTCTATATCAGCCCCGAACAATTCGCCCTCGGTTGCGTCACATTGCTCGACCGCGAGCCTCGTGAACTGCAACTGTGTGAACGCACATTCATAGACGATCCAGAACAAACAGCGCGTTTTCTAAGCATGATCGAGCTTGATTGGCACGAACCTGGTGAACGATTACTGACCAGCAGCCTCGCCCACGAAATGCTTAGCCATGCGTTGCTCAACCAAGTCGGACAACGCCACGATTTACGTCTAAAAGGTGGTCTGGCACCGCACTTACGGCGGCAACTGGTGGACTACATCGAACACCGACTTGCGGAGCCGATCAGCCTCGGGGAGCTCGCGTCGATTTGCGCACTGTCCGAATACCATTTTGCGCGCATGTTTCGCGAGAGTTTTGGCCTGCCCCCGCATCAGTATGTACTGGCGCGTCGCTTAAATTATGCCCGGCAGCTGTTGAGAGCCGGACAACAGCCGCTGGGAGGGATAGCGATGGCCTGCGGGTTTGCCAGTGCGAGTCATTTTAATAATCGATTCAGGCAAGCGATGGGGGCTACGCCGGGGGAGTATCGGTTGGCATTTTTGTAGCTGTACTTTTTTCACGAGAAAATATTTCTGCATCCAAGGGCTTGAATTGTTTCCTCATTGGCGCCAACACTGAGGGTGTGAGGCGAGCAGTTACTCCTCGACCGAGGCAGGCCGTTCGTCCTCGTGAGCAAAGCCTAAGTAAGGGAAAAACTATGCAAATCCAGGTCAATAGCGATAACCACATTGAAAGCAGCATCCGACTGGAGGAGTGGGTACGTACCACCGTTGAAAGCACGCTCGAACACTACGAGGAAGATTTGACTCGCGTTGAGGTTCATATCCGCGACGAGAATGGTGACAAGCCTGGCCCCCATGACATTCGCTGCCAGATGGAAGCCCGTCCTAAAGGTCACCAACCGATTTCCGTTACTCATAAAGCCGATGCACTGGATCAGGCAGTGGAAGGCGCGGCAGAAAAATTAAGTCATGCTCTTGAACACCTGTTCGGCAAATTGCGCGACAAACGCGCCCTGCCGTCCACCGAGTCGGACCTGGATTCCGAGAATCCGGATGCCCTGCTCCAAGAAGAGTTTTTGGAAAAAGACGACGCTTTGCATGGGTGATGCAACAGCGCTAACTATTTAACTTCACTGTTTGAGCAACACCTGAATAAAGGGCGGCCCTGTGCAGACAGGGCCGCCCTTTTTTGTGGCGCAGTTGATGCATGCGGTCTGTACCAACACAGCAACATTCTTCCTGCTTTGCGAACTTAATCCCTCGATAGCCGGTCAACTTAAACAGAATCCCCTAAGCAGGCACCGGCTATGGACAACCCTTTTCAACTGATCACTGATGTTTTTCAGCCTGAGTATCGGGTCAACCTGAGCATTCAAGGCCTGGATGGCGGGATCATGCTGACCCTGTCCAACGACACCGGGGTCGTTGCCAAGCGCTGGATCAGCGCAGAGCAACGCAATGAACCCAAGCGCTTGCGCAGGCTTATCCAGAGCGTGCAGTTCGGCATCGCCATCGAACAAGGCCATAGCGCCATGGCCATTCTTACCGCGATGACCAGAAGCGATCGTCTGGAACAACCCGTTCCGCGCAAGAACTGGCACGGCAACCAGCCGCAGCTTTCTGCCCGTTAAATCAAACTACAGCTCCCCCTTCTCCTCGGTCAGCGCGCCCCTGGCTTTGCTGTCGGGGTCCGGAACCTTCGCCGACGGGAACTGCGATGAGGCGTAACGCACGACCAGAATCGCAAAGGCCAGCAACAAAATTGCACCAGAAAGATAAACCACACCCAAGTCGGGTGGATTGTGGTGCGAAACGTCTGAAATAAGCAGGCGTGTTAATGCTGTGATTGCCACGTAAATCAGGAATCGCACCGGCATGTGGTTGGTTTTAAAGTAAATTCCTACCATTGCGCCCAATTCCAAATAGATGAACAGCAACAAAATGTCATCTACCGTGATATGCCCCTTCTCCAGCATTTCCAGAAACGCCATTACGGCAGCCCACGCCGTGACCCCGCCAATGGCAAACAGCGCCAAATAATGGAACGTTTCGACACACAGATTTCCCATTGACTCGGCCAGGCCGTGAACGTTTTTACGCAGAGATTCAGCCCAGTTGATTTTCAAAATGTACTTCCTTGAATAGCTCGAGCAGATGATGCCGTGCCGACGTGACGGTTTACTGTCGCGACGCTTTGCGGGGGTGTTTCGTTATAAAACAAGCAGAACGGATGCCAGCGGCTAGGGTTGAGAGCGTGGTGGATTGTCGCAAGGCATATTCTCCCTCTTCGAAAATGAGCATAAGGCAAAAAAGCCACTATCCAAGCTGCGCAAGTTGGCTTATGCTTTTACCTGTATAAAAATACAGTAGTCGCTGAAGTGCGCGGCATCCGTAGATTTAGCCAGACCCAAAGCCCAAGGGAATTCCCTTCCAATACTGCACCGATGACGAGGCCGAAAATGGCTGTTGAAACCCTGTATCGCAGTACCCGCGACTTGGAGACTACATTCGTGGACCGTAAACTCGCCGATGCGCACGACCAAATGCTTGAGTTGGCCGAATCGCTCACAGAGGTTCTGCTGAAAAACGTTGCCGACCTGACCGAAAAACAGGCAGAAGATGCCGGTATTTTCATGGCTAAAAATCGGACGATCTTCGCTGCAGCGTTCAAGAATAATGCCGGGGCTCTTGCCGAGCTGGGCAGTGAACCGAGCGAATAAACGGATAGCGCGGTTCAGCCGCGCTGGGGGGGCGAATCTCTGTAGGAACTGCCGAAGGCTGCGATAGGCCGGAGTTGCGGGCGACCGGTTCCCGGTCGAATCGCAGCCTTCGGCAGCTCCTAAAGGTATCCTTTTGAGTCAATCAGTTATGCGTTGCGCATGGAACGCGACCCCCGGACCGACGTTCGATAGGTACGCATTCTTCGAGTGCATTTCAATGTCCGCCATTCAGCAAGTTCTCTGCCAGGGTATTGGCGACATGCGCAGGCGAGCGTTTTTCCGCTTGAGCGTGAGCAAACACCTCGGTCAGCCTCACACCAATACGCGATAAGTTCGCAGTGATGATGTTCAGCGGTTCGCCTTGATGTTGCAGCGCAACGTAGATAAGTCCTCCTGAATTGATCACATAGTCCGGCGCATAAAGAATGCCGCGACCTTCCAGCTGGTCGGCAACCTGTAGGTTGCTCAACTGGTTACTGGCCGCGCCAGCGACTGCGGCACAGCGCAGTTCACCGACACTTTTGCTGTTGAGCACACCGCCCCACCCGCACGGCGCAAATATATCGCACGGTGTGCTGTGCAATGCTTCGCTAGCGATGGGGTGGGCGCCAAATTGGTCCATGGCCAGTTGCACCTTGCCACTGTCCAGGTCACTGACCAACAAGTCGGCGCCTGCCGCGTGCAACTGTTCAGCCAGCGGATAGCCCACGTTCCCCAACCCTTGCACAGCAATGCGCAAGCCTTCGAGATTGTCGCTGCCCAAACGCGCCATTGCCGTGGTACGGATTCCAGCGAACACACCCATGGCGGTGTGCAGCGACGGATCTCCCGACTCGGTGGTACTGGTGACGTGTTGTGTGTGCTGGGCGATGCAGTCCATGTCAGCACTGGACGTGCCGCTGTCGATAGCAGTGATATACCGTCCGTCCAGGGTTTCGATAAACCGCCCGAACGCTTCAAACAGCGCCCCGCGGTTGGGAACGTGGGCAGGACGCATGATCACCGCCTTGCCGCCACCATAGGGCAACCCTGCCAGCACCGCTTTATAACTCATGTTGTGAGCGAGACGAACGGCGTCCTCGATAGCGCTTTGTTCGTCAACGTAATCGATATAACGGCAGCCCCCAAGGGCTGGCCCTCGCTGACTGTCATGGATGGCGATCAGCGCTTTGAGTCCGGTTTCCGGATCGACAATGAAATGCAGTGTTTCCACTTGTGAGCTTTGCATGAGAGCGAACATCGGCAGTGCTCCCGGTTTCGGAATTCTACTAGCGAGTATAGGCGTTGGAAAAAAAAACGACTGACCGCTCGAGCACACGCACATAAAAACCGCCAACGCTGGACGAAGGCTGCAGCTAGGGCTAAAACGGAATGCGAAGGCACACGATATGACCCACCTCAAGAAGCACTGCGCCGATCGTACCGGAGAGGTTAATGACCCCGCGCCAAGCCTGCCTTGCCAGCCTGCAACGCAATCCACCTTCTGTTCTGGAAGCGGCATTATGGGTGTCGGCCGAACACGACGTGGAGTTTTCGCTGCCCCACGGCCTGGAAATCGTCGAGGACTTGAAACGGCAGGTCAGCGCTACGTTGCCAATGCTACCCGCCAGCGAACTGGCTCAACCCATGTTACGGCGCTTGAGTACGTTGGGGTTTCAACAGGATGACTGGAGTCAGCCGCGGCCCCAGTCCGCGCTGCTGCACAAAATTCTGCAGCGTCGGCGCGGACAACCCCTGGGGCTGGCGATCGTGGCGCTGGAAGTGGCGAGGCGGTTAGAAATCCCTCTGGAAGGGGTAAATTTCCCCGGACATTTCCTGCTGCGGGTGCCAGGAGCCGATCACCTGCTTGACCCCTGCGGAGGGCGCCGGCTATATCCAAAAGATTGCCGCGAGTTGCTAGTCCGTCAATTTGGCCCTGAGATGCAGCTCAAGGCCGAGCACATGGTGCTGGCGACCGAGATGGCGATGGTGCAGCGATTGTCGCGAAACCTCAGGCATTTGCACCAAATGAACAACGATTTTCTGGCATCGCTCAAAGACGCAGACCGGGTGGTAGAGCTAGGCCAGGCAACCACCAGTGATCATTTGGCCCGTGCAAGTTTGTACCAGTCCCTCGAATGCCCCCAGGCCGAACGCTTCGACCTGGAGCATGCATTATTGCTCAGTGAAGACCCGATTCAGCGCTTACGACTCGCTGAACGGTTGAGTCATTTGCCGCCAAACAGGGCGTACCACTGAGCCATAACCCGCCGCGAGCCTAAGCCATCAGGCCCAGCGCTTTGGCTTTTGCCACCGCTTGAGTACGACGCTCGACCCCCAGTTTGCTGTGAATGCGTCGCGCATGGGTCTTTACCGTGTGCAGGGAGATAAACAGCTGTTCGGCGATTTGCAGATTTGAACTGCCCTGAGCGATCAATTTAAGGACTTCCAGCTCACGATGGCTAAGGGGATTATCGGCCGCAGCAATCAAATGTTCTTCTATCCCCAGGTCACGCAGCATGGAGGGCTGGCGAAGTCTTAGTTCGCGCAAAGGTTGCTGCAAATTGAAGCGGCCGACCAGCGCCAACCCTTCGCCTAAACAGCTATTCGCCGTTCGGGCGTCATTCTGCAGATAGGCCACTTCAGCCATCACCAGATAAAGCTCGGTTTCGAGGCTGTGCATGCCCTGCTGATTAGCTTGACGCTGTAACGCTTGCAAGCGCTGCATCGGCTGTTCGGCCTGGCTTAAATAAACCTCAGCCAGTACCAACAAGTACTCAATATGCGGGATGAGTTCCAGCGTCGCGGGGGGTGCATGTTTCGCTGGCGCACTTCTCAAGTGGAGCAATACTTTGACCAGGGCTTCTCGGGCTAATGCCGGGCGGCCTTGCTGCAGCCAGAAGTGACTGCTGACTTGCAATAACACGCCGCGCCAAAAGTATTCCGGCACATGATTCTGTTGCATCACCCGTTCGGCATCACGCAACCAGACGAAGGCGCGAGCGTAGTCACCCCGATTCCCCTCCAGTATCGCCAAACCCAAAAACCCAAACAGCGCCAACTTGTCTTTGCTGCGCAGGGCTTGTTCAAGTCCTGCCCGAAAGTGCTTTCGCGCGTGCTGGTCCAGCCCCTGCTGCAGGGCCAGGCGACCACGACGTAGTGCAATTCGGCCCAGCAGCGGCCCTGTAACGGCGTGGTGTGATAACAACAGATCATGCATTTTCTGCAATGTACTTTCACTGCGTTCCAATGCGCCACGCTGTTCAAGTAATTGCGCGTGGTCCAGTTCTAACAGGGCCTCAAATACCAAAGAGCCCTCGCCGCGCACCAGGCACAGCGCCGCACGATTATGCAGTAACGCCTCTTCGAACTCGCCGTTAAGCAGCGCTTGTTGAGTCATCCCGGAAAGACATAACACGCGACAAGCCCAAGCGTCATGGGCGAGGTGAGCACAGGCATCGTGAAAATGCCCGACAGCGCTTTCAGCGTTACCCCACAAGTGCTGCAGCCAACCTTGTTGCGTCTGCCAGGCGGCGATGAAGTCCCGTTGTTGCACTGCGGAGGGTTGCGGCAAGAAACGCCCGAGATGCTCCAGACACGCTGCCGCCAAGTCAAAACGACCGGTGTAAATCAACGCCGAACAGGTCAGCCTTATCAAATGCGGTGTACCGCGCATCAAGTCAGCAAAACGCTCGTACAGATCAAGCAACAGCGCAATATTCTGGCCCTGTAACAGGTAAGTAAAATTGTAATGCTGCAACAGACTGACCGCGACTTCATATTGTTCGGCCTGCACGGCGTGTTCCACCGCCGATTGCCAGTCACCTTCGGTGCTGAACCATTGGCAGGCGCGACGGTGCCACGAGCGGCGCTCGGGCCATTCTTCATCACGTAAACACTGAGCAAGCGGAGGAAAGACCTGAAGCCACTCGTTACCATGCTTCCAAGGCTCAATAAATC
Organism: Pseudomonas sp.; assembly: GCF_028293835.1. Taxonomy (GTDB): domain Bacteria; phylum Pseudomonadota; class Gammaproteobacteria; order Pseudomonadales; family Pseudomonadaceae; genus Aquipseudomonas. The sequence goes on along the minus strand of NZ_JAQGNX010000093.1, from coordinate 4,869 downwards.
CGCCGATATCTTGTAACGTTTTAAGCCACTTGCCACCCTCACCCGCGCCAAACAAATGCTCGCACAGACTCGAATTGAAGCGTGGTAAATGGGCCAATACCCGCCAGGCTTCGGCCAATTCCGGAGCAAGCCCGGTAAACAGTTCATGCTCAAGGTATTCAGACAGCGTCTGAGAACAGTGTTGCTTGCGCGGCGGCCGCGTGGTGTTTTCAGCCACGGTCCATTCAGCCGGATTCAATAAGGCTACCCGCACCCCGACGCACCAGCCCTCGCTCTCGGCAAAAATCGCCGCGCTTGCGTCAAGAGGCCATCCGGCCGGCTCATTGATCAATAATTGCTCTATCTCAGGCAGGTTAAACGCCAGCGCCGGTCCATCGCGTTCGAACAACTCACCGCTCAGCAACAGCCGTGGCCAGTTACAAATCGGCCGCCGACGCGCCGCTATCCACCAGGTCACCGCCGGACTGCTGATGGCTAGAAAACGATCCAGGCAATGGTCCAGTTCAGGCGCGGGCATACGGCAGTAATCGTCCAACACGATCCAGCACGGCGATTGCCACTGGGCCAAATGGTGCAACAAACTTGCCTCATCGCTGTATTGAAGGCCCAACGCGTTAGCGAGTTGAACGCAAAACTCAGTAGGTGCTTGGGCATCGCCGCCCATGGGCAGCCATGTGATACGCGCGTCTGCTGGCGCTTGATGAATGCATTCGCCGAGGAGTGCACTTTTGCCGCTTCCTGCTGGTGCGCAAAGTAATTTCACCCGTGCGCTGGAGGTTAACAACGGCACCGTTAGTCGGTCACGCGACATGTGCTGGGGAGACAGTCGCGGCCTGTAGTCCGGGCGACCCGAATGAACGGTAAAGGCAGTCATGGGAGAGTCCCTTTTATTATTCTTACCTTGTGCGCCCACACTATGCCGTTCAACCGCATTGGATGTAGGAATATTCGGCGCAGTGATCATCCTACATAAAAAAAGCCACTTATATCGCTATAAGTGGCTTAGGGTTAACTAAAGGTGCGTTTTAGTAGCTTAACGAATTCCCGCGTTACGCAAGGCGTTGGGGGTGAAGTCGGAAACGCGGAACTTCTGGTCGAACTGGTAGCTGTGCTTTTCCTCGTTCTTCATACCCAAGGCGATGTAACGACCGGCGTTCAGGTCATACAGAGCCTCAAGCGTATACGCAGCGGCTTGGCGGGCGTAGTGAAATTCGGCGTGACCTTCGGCGACACGCCACAGTGCGCCGCGACCGTCGTAGTGATCGACCAATGCCACTTGCCAGCTGTCCTCGTCAATGTACATGTGGCGCTTGGCATAGATATGGCGCTGCCCGGCTTTCAAGGTGCCGATCACTTCCCAGACGCGGTGCAACTCATAACGGGTCAGGTCTTGATTGATGTGCCCTGCCTTTACCACGTCGCTGTACTTAAGGGTCGGCTGATCAAGTTTGTAGCTGTTGTAAGGGATGTACATTTCTTTCTTGCCGACCAACTGCCAGTCGTAGCGATCGGGGGCGCCAGAGAACATGTCAAAGTTGTCCGAGGTGCGTAAGCCATCAGCAGCAGTACCCGGCCCGTCATAAGCCACTTGCGGTGCACGGCGCACACGACGTTGGCCGGCGTTGTAGATCCAGGCCTCACGCGGTTCTTTTACCTGGTCAATGGTTTCGTGAACCAGCAACACGTTGCCCGCCAACCGTGCAGGCTTGGTCACCTCCTGTTTGAAGTAGGTCAGGATGTTGGCACTGGCTACCTTGTCTATGTCCGGAATATCCTCGGGGGCTCCGATATCTTCTTCAAAGGTCACAGCGTCAAATGCACCGTTAGTTTGCGGTGTCACCTGAACAATGGTGCGATGCACATTGCCGCCGTGGTACCGGGTGATATGGTTCCATAGCACTTCGTTAGCGGTTTTCGGAATCGGGAACGCGTAATAGCGGCTATCGGCAAAGTTAGCCAAGCCATTACCGTCGTTGATCGTGGTCACCGTGGTTGCGCTTTTCTTTGCCAGGTCATAGATTTTTTGCGGCAATGCGAACGTGCGGTGCGTTGTGTAAACCGGAATGGTGTAGTCGGCATAACGCGCCAGCATGGCTTGCTGACCTTCAGACAATTTGTCCTTGTACTGGGCTACGTTGGCAGCGGTGATGACAAATAACGGTTTTTCACTGGCGAACGGGTCGGATAAAAACCCTTTGGCGTCAACGGTGCCAGCATTCGTCGGCAGACCGCCGGTGTAGGCCGGAATAGTACCAGCAGCGTTGCCCGCCATTTCCGCGCCCACCGGCGTCAGGCTCTTGCCCAGCTTGGCAGCTTCTTCCGCCGACACTGCGGCCATTACGTTGGTGGCCAACAGGCTTAACGCCAGGACGCCACATTGCAGGAATATCTTGCGCATAGTCATGCCCTTTTCAAGCCGATCAGAAGTTCACGCCGACGCTCATGGAAACGAAGTCGCGATCGATCAAAGTGTTGTAGTCACCGCCAAAGAAATCGGTGTAGTTCAGGCTCGCGGTGTACGTATTGCGGTAGTCGGCATCAACGCCGAGGCTGACCGCTTTAGCGCCTGCGTTGAATAATCCGTTGGGACCATAACCGTTGACGTCATGGGACCAGGATAGGCTTGGCTTAAGGTTGACGCCGGCAAATACGTTGGCGTAATCGAGGATTGCCCGGGCGCGATAGCCCCACGAAGTCGTCGTCACGAAGCCTTTGGTATCGCCGTTGAAACCATAAGCGCCATACACCGAATCGCGGCCATAGCGCAGGTCATCCTGGGACTCCAGACCGCCCACATGCACGACAGCCGCTTCGCCCACCACGGTCAGCCGTTCAGCGCCCAGCACTTGATCGAAAAAGTGCGTCAGGGTCGATTGAACCTGGGTGATCTCTTTACGCCGGTAGCCCTGGTTGTCCGCACCCGGTGAGGTGGCGATCGGCGAGGCGGCACCGCCTGCGATCGGGTTGACCAACGCCAGCGTCAGGTCAGTAGTGTTGAGCTGTACCGGCGCGTTTGGCCGATAACTGATTTCACCACTCCAGGCAGTACCTTCAGGCAAGGTGGTGGCAAAGCTGGCACCGAACAAACGCACGTTTTCCGGGTACTCAAGGTAGTACTCGCCGTTACCGAGCATGGTGCTTTGCGCCAAACCAGCTGCGGCGGTGGCGCCCGCCAGACCGGTGGCGGTTCTCACAATGCTTGGGATTGCTGCAAGTGTTTGCAGGCTGGCGGTTTTAGTACTCAGCACTGGCGTACGGCTGTGCAGGTTCTCGAAATACAGACCGTACTCCGTATCGTCACCCAACCAGCGCAACGCGGCACCAAACTGGCCGTTGTTACTTGGATCGCGGCTGCTGCCCCGAGGAACGACTACGCCTTCAGACGTGGTCTGGAAACCATGGCCGAACGCTGCGGCAATCGGCTGCAAGGGAGCAATGGCCGGGCTACCAACGGTGTAGTTGTTGTTACACCCCTCTGCGACGACGTCGTTGCCGAAGAAGGTGCCGCAGTTATCGACCACCGTCTCCTGCCAGCGCACTTGGTAGAAACCTTCCATGCTGAGTTTGTCGGTTATCCCTTGAGAAGCGAACAGCATAGGGACCGGAATCAGACCCTCTTTGAGTTCGGCGCCAGGGCGGCGGAACGCAGAAACGTCGATGGGGTTGATCGCGTTGATCGAGTTCCCGATGAACGTACTTTCACCCCAACTAACCACCTGATTACCCGCCCGCACGGTACCCGGTAGATCGGCGATGGTGTAGTTGTGGTAAACAAAGGCGTCGAGCAATTCGTAGCCCGAAGATTTGGCGGCTTCCTTGCGTCCGTTATTGCTGACTTGCTTGAAATCCTGATTGTTGTCTTCTAGCGCGAAGTCATACCAGTACTTGCCGCGGACGAACAAACCGCTGTCGCCCCATTTCAATTGCAGGTCGTGCACGCCCTTGAAGATTTCCGAGAAGGCATCGCCTTTCTGGAAGTTCAAGCGATTGTCATCCCCCGTGGCCGCCTGACCCTTGCCGCCATTCACAGTACTGACTAAACCTGGGTCCGCGTTGCGCAGCGCGAAGCTGGCGCCCAGAGACAGCGAGGAATCGAATTGCCCTTCGATTTCGCCAATGTTGAATGAAACGGCCTGCGCCTGTGCTGTACAGCCCAATGCGACGGCAATCGCCAGCGCCTTTGGCTTGAAGATGGCGCGCATTATTGTTGTTGTCATGCGTCTTCCCCGGTTGATTGCAGAGGAAGATACCCTACCTAGAGCGATCAGGAGCGATAAGCGCACAAAGGAGGTATTTACTGTGTACCTCGAAGGAGTGAATCCCCCATCTGGCCCGGCTCTGCGCGGCGTCATCGACGGCATGGATGATCGATGATTACGGCGTTGGATTGACTTTTGGGGCCATCCTCAATGCCCGGACCAGAGCCTTGGGTGAAATTGGAGCAAAAATCGCGGTTGTTGCCGGGAACGTAACAGTGCATGTCGCAAACCGCTCTGTTTCATTCATGCTGATTTCTCTATTCTTGGCGGGCTTTCACAGCGTTCGGCCAGAACCACTAAAACCCCGATTGCACTGTGTAAGCGTTTTTTATCCCAGGTAAACCGACGTTGATTTTGAAGCTCCTGGTCCACGTCTTATTTTGGCCGCTGTTGATACAGCGGCCTTTTTTTGTCCGGAATCTGGCAGCAAACTCGGAAAGCGCCCACGAACCATCACAAACATTCCCGCCAACCCATCTACGTGGAAAATTCCGACATCTTTTTCGGCTGCAAGACCACAACCAACTGTGATTGAACTGTGTTTACCAAATCGAGATTCAACAAACGTTGGGCGGATATTGGACAGGGCGCGTGCCTTGAACACTTTGAT
>NZ_JAQGNX010000086.1 GCF_028293835.1 Pseudomonas sp. | reverse complement strand
CACTGGATTACATGGAAATCGGTCTGCGCGAGTGGCTGATCGTCATCGGCATTATTGTCATTGCCGGTATTCTTTTTGATGGCTGGCGCCGGATGCGCGGCGGCAAAGGAAAACTGAAATTCAGGCTCGACCGAAGTTTTTCCAACGTATCGGATGACGACGAAGCTTCGTCCGCCGAGGTGCTGGGGCCGCCACGTGTGCTGGACCAGAAAGAGCCACAATTGGACGAGCATGATTTGCCGTCGGTGAACGTTGCGCCACGTGATGCGAAACGCAAACGTAAGGACGAGCCACAACAGGGCGACCTTAATCTCGATCAGGAAGGTCCTGGTCTTTTCGCCGGCCGTGATGACGATTTCCCGGACGACAAGCCTGGTCGTCGCTCGGAAGATACGATGCGCCGTGCTGAAGATTTGGCTCCGGTTGAAGAAGTCCTGGTGATCAGTGTGATCTGCCGCGATGAAACTGGGTTCAAAGGCCCGGCGTTGTTGCAGAACATTCTGGAAAGCGGTTTGCGCTTTGGCGAAATGGACATTTTCCATCGCCACGAAAGCATGGCGGGTAACGGCGAAGTGCTGTTTTCCATGGCCAACGCAGTCAAGCCGGGCGTGTTCGATCTTGATGATATCGACCACTTCAGCACCCGTGCCGTAAGTTTCTTCCTGGGCTTGCCGGGTCCGCGTCATCCTAAGCAAGCGTTCGAAGTAATGGTGGCCGCAGCCCGCAAGCTGGCCCACGAACTCAACGGCGAATTGAAAGATGACCAGCGCAGCGTCATGACCGCGCAGACCATCGAACATTACCGCCAACGCATCGTCGAGTTCGAACGTCGCGCCTTGACGCATCGCCGTTGACAGCCCCCCCTGTAGGAGCCAACTGAGAGGTCTGATGCACACCGCCTCGCCTGTAGGAGCTGCCGAAGGCTGCGATGGACCGAAGGTCCATTAAATAAGCCGAACCAACATTAAGCAGCTTCGGCTGCTTTTTTGCTTTTTGAGAGAACACCCGTATGAACGCCGCCGAAACCCGCATTCTGGAATTGCGTACCGAGCTGGATCAGCACAATTACCGTTATCACGTACTCGACCAGCCGAGCATTCCCGACGTCGAATATGACCGCCTGTTTCACGAGCTCAAAGCGCTCGAAACCGAAAATCCACACCTGGTCACCCCGGATTCGCCCACGCAACGGGTCGGCAGCGCGGCGCTGTCAGCCTTCACCCAGGTGCGTCACGAAGTCCCCATGCTGAGCCTGGGCAACGCCTTTGAAGAAAATGACATGCGCGAATTCGACCGCCGTGTGACCGAAGGCCTGGATTTGCCCACCGGCGATTTATTCGGTGAAGGCGCCCACGTCCAATACAGTTGCGAGCCGAAACTTGATGGTTTGGCCGTCAGCCTGTTGTACCGCGACGGCGCCCTGGTACGCGGCGCGACCCGTGGCGACGGCGCCACCGGCGAAGACATCAGCGTCAACGTGCGCACCGTGCGCAACATCCCGCTCAAATTGCATGGCAGCGGCTGGCCAGCAACCCTGGAGGTACGCGGTGAAGTATTCATGTCCAAAGCCGGCTTCGAGCGGCTCAACGCCAGCCAACTGGATATCGGCGGTAAAACCTTCGCCAACCCACGTAACGCCGCGGCGGGCAGCCTGCGTCAGTTGGACTCGAAGATCACCGCCAACCGCCCGTTGGAATTCTGCTGTTACGGTTTAGGCCAGATCTCGGAAGAGTTCGCTGACACGCACATTGGCAATCTGGAAAAGCTCAAGCAGTGGGGCATGCCGGTCAGCCGTGAATTGAAACTCGCCAATGGCATCGGTGAATGCCTGGATTACTACCGCGACATTGGCGAGCGACGTCTGTCGCTGCCGTACGAAATCGATGGCGTGGTGTTCAAGGTCAACAGCCTGGCTTCCCAGCGCGAACTGGGGTTCCGTGCCCGGGAACCGCGCTGGGCCATTGCCCATAAATTCCCGGCTTTGGAAGAGCTGACCGAATTGCTCGACGTTGAATTCCAGGTCGGGCGCACCGGTGCCGTCACCCCAGTGGCGCGCTTGAAGCCGGTAAAAGTCGCTGGCGTCACCGTGGCCAACGCGACCCTGCACAACATGGATGAAGTTGCGCGCCTGGGGCTGATGATCGGCGACACCGTGATTATCCGCCGCGCTGGGGATGTGATTCCGCAAGTGGTGCAGGTGGTGCTTGAGCGCCGCCCGGAAAACGCCCGCGCCGTGCAGATACCGGAAAAGTGCCCGGTCTGCGGTTCCCATGTCGAACGCACGCAGCTGATCAAACGCAGCAAGGGCAAAGAAACCATCAGCGAAGGCGCGGTGTATCGTTGCGTCGGCCGGCTGGCCTGCGGCGCCCAACTCAAGCAAGCGATCATTCACTACGTCTCGCGTCGCGCCATGGACATCGAAGGCCTGGGCGACAAGAGCGTCGAGCAACTGGTCGACGAGGGGCTGGTGGCTTCTCCTGCCGATCTCTATACGCTGACGTTTGAGCAGATCGTCGACCTGGAAGGCTTCGCCGAAGTCTCCAGCAACAAATTGCTTAAGGCGATTTTCGACAGCAAGCAACCGACCCTTGCGCGCTTTATCTACGCCTTGGGCATTCCCGATGTCGGCGAAGAAACGGCCAAAGTGTTGGCGCGCTCGTTGGCCTCGCTGCAACGCGTAATGCAGGCGCAGCCGGAAGTACTCACCTATTTGCCGGACGTCGGGCTGGAAGTGGCTCACGAGATCCATAGCTTCTTTACCGATGCGCACAACATCAAGGTCATCGAGCAATTGCAGGCGCGGGGCCTGGAAATCCAGGAGCAGGGGGAGCTGGGGGCCGAGTTTGCCGCCAGCACGACCCTGGGCGGGATGATCGATAAGCTGCACATTCCGGCCATCGGACCGGGCGCGGCGCAAAAACTTGCCGATAAGTTTGTCACCTTGCAAGGCATCCTCGACGCCGATTGGCTGGACATGCGTCAGGCATTGGCCGAGAAACAGGCGAAAGCGGTGCGCGACTTCTTCGATGTAGAAACCAATGCTCAGCGCGCGCAGGCAATCGAAGCGCAGTTGAAAGCCTTCGGCATGCATTGGCAGAGCGAGAAGAAGGTCGTCGAAGGCTTGCCCCTGGCCGGGCAGACGTGGGTACTGACCGGCTCCCTGGAACTGATGAGCCGCGACATCGCCAAGGAAAAACTTGAAAGCCTCGGCGCCAAAGTATCCGGCTCGGTCTCGGCCAAGACACAATGCGTGGTGGCCGGGCCAGGCGCGGGCTCGAAACTGGCCAAGGCCAGCGAGTTGGGCCTTAAGGTATTGGACGAAGAGGCGTTTGTGGGGTTTCTGAAAAAACACGGTATCGAAGTGGATTGAGCGGATTTGCGGGCGCAGGACTAATCGCCGTGCGCCCCATCAGAACCACTGAACCCCCGCAGCGACACATGATCTAGTGCTGGCACACCACAAGGAGATCGTCATGTACCGCTTCTTTGAACAACTCAGCTCACGCATCGCCGCACCCTTTGCAGGTGAGACCAAGCGCAACAGCAAAGTCTGGCAATGCCACTGCGGGCAATCGATCTTCTTCGCCAATACTCAGTGTCTGGCGTGCTCATCCGCGCTGGGCTATCTGCCGCAGCAGGGCAAGCTGGTCTCGTTAGAAGCCAGTGGGCAGCCGAACACCTGGCGTCTCACCGATGAGCCTCAGGCGGGGCTTTACCGGCGCTGCGCCAACCTCGACACCCCGGCAGCCTGCAACTGGCTGGTGCCGTCCCTGGACACCAGCGAATTCTGCAGCGCCTGTAGCCTTAATCGGACCATCCCCGACCTGTCGATCCCGGAAAACGCCGGTCGCTGGTGCAAAGTCGAAACCGCTAAACGGCGCCTGGTCGCACAATTGATAGCGCTTGGTTTAACCGTTATTTCTAAAGACCAGGACGAAGAAGCCGGTCTGGCATTCGATTTTGTCGGCGTCGATCTCGAAGGGAAAATGCCCACTACCGGCCATGCCAATGGCTTGATTACCCTCAACATCGAAGAAGCAGACGACGCCCATCGCGAAGCCATGCGCGTACAGTTGCACGAACCGTATCGCACGTTGCTGGGACATTTCCGTCATGAAGTCGGCCACTATTACTGGGACCGACTCATCGCAGACACCCATTGGCAAGATAACTTTCGCAACCTGTTCGGCGATGATCGCGCCAGTTATGCCGAGGCGCTGGAGCATCATTATCAAAACGGTGCGCCGGCCGGTTGGCAACAACATTTCGTCAGCGCCTACGCCACCATGCACCCATGGGAAGACTGGGCCGAAACCTGGGCCCATTATCTGCACATGATGGACGCCGTCGACACCGCGCTGGGATTTGGCATGAGTGCACGGGACATGGACCTGGACTATCAACCGTTTCCGCTGGAAACACTCTACGACCCCCAACACCCCGGTGGCCCGGCCTTCTTGTCATTCGTCAACGCCTGGATCGAACTCGCCGGCATGCTCAATGAACTCTCCCGCAGCATGGGCCAGGCGGATTTCTATCCTTTCGTTCTGTCACCTTCGGTCATTACCAAACTGCATTTCATTCACTTGGTGATACAGCAGGCCGGCGGCAAGGCGGATGAAGTGCTGCAAGCGCAGTGAGCAGCGGGCCCGCATCTATGCTTCAGCGGCGCATCGTTCAATCCCGAAACAGATTGAACACTGGGCTACTCTGGGTCGTATCGCAGAGCAGAACCTCGAGCTGTCACACGAATTCATTGTCGGATTTTTGCAGGCCAAAGCCCAAGTGTTAGCGGGTGATGTGAGTGAGTACACGTTTGAAAAAAATCTGTGAGAGGTTGCCTGCGAAGAAAGCGCCGCAGTATTTTCGGACCTGCCCAATCCCGGTGGCAGCCAACTGTTCGCGGGGTAGGCGCCGCGGTTTGTCTGGTACACCACGCTGTCGACTTCCCGAATTCATTCGGGAAAAATCCACCTTAGTTCCCCGAACCCTCACCCCAAAAGGTTCAACGCCAACCGCCGCTCATACCCAATCCGCCCACGATACGCCTCACCGGTATCCACCCAGCCCTGGCTCAGATATAACCCCAGCGCAGTCGTATTATCTTCATCCACCGATAACATCAGCTGCCTGATATCAGGCCAAACCCGCCGCGTTGTTTCCGGCAGCGCCTGCAAGCAGGCCTTGCCCAAACCTTGCCCCTGCATCCGTCGATCAATTTGCAGCGCATGCAAGGTCGCCGCATCGGCAGCCGCCCACGCCGGTAGGTAAATCCCCCGCTTAAGCAACAGAAATCCCACCGGCTGCTGATCCGCCAGCAATGCAAATCCCCGAATATCCGCCGTGGCATTCACCAACAGCGAGTTCAGCGCCCCATGAATGTCCCCGGAAAAAGACTTCTGTGCGTCCATGACTTTGATGTGCGTCAACTGCTGCCGCTGAACATCCGACAAGTCCTGATAACAGACCAATTGGTTATGCATCGATTGAATCCTTCAACAGTGCGTTGCGTATGCAATGTGCGCGCAGTTTATCGGGATTCTGCAAGAACGGCGGCTACTCAGGTGATGTGCGACGGTTCCGACCAACTGCCAAGCCCCGCTACACAAGTGCTTGAGCCCCTTCAGATTTTTAATCTCAAGCAACGGTTGTAACTTATCGCCAGACCGGTACAATGGCGCCGTTCACCGTCAGGTGAGCGTCGTTATGGTGACCCCATCGGTCCCCCCGCAACGATTACCCGTGAACCTGGTCAGATCCGGAAGGAAGCAGCCACAGCGGGAACATTGTGTGCCGGGGTGTGGCTGGTGGGGTTGCCTCCATAACGCTTTTGCAAATCCCTGAATTGTTTTACCCGAGCGCAAGCGTCAATCCGCGCTCGGTTTTGTCGTGCCCGGAAAGAACACCTAACTCATCCGGTCAGCCAGCTCCTCCAACAAGTCTGCCGAAGGCACGAAGAACAATCCCCCCGTTACCGCCGTACTGAAATCCAGCAACCGGTCGTAATTCCCGGCCGGTCTTCCGACAAACATATTCTCCAGCATCCGCTCAATCGGCTCCGGCGAACGCGCATAGCCAATAAAGTAGGTGCCAAATTCTCCCGCGCCTGGACGGCCGAACGGCATGTTTTCCCGAAGGATTTTCACCTCTTGTCCATCTTTGGTGATGGTGGTCAACGCGCTATGGGACGAAATCGGTTTAACCGAGTCATCCAGTTCGATGTCGGACAATTTGGTTCGTCCGATAACCCGTTCTTGTGCCTCAACGGATAATTCGTTCCACGCGTTCATGTTGTGCAGGTATTTCTGCACCAGCACGTAACTGCCGCCGCTAAACGAGGGGTCTTCATTGCCAATTATGGTGAAGCCGAAGGCCTCATGGTCTTCCGGGTTTTCAGTACCATCGACAAAGCCGATGATGCTGCGCATATCGAAATAACGGAAACCCTGGACTTCATCAACAACCGAGACCGCATCGCCAAGCGCCGAGAGCAATTGCGTCGCCAATTCAAAGCACAGGTCCATTTGCTCCGCGCGGATGTGCAGCAGGATGTCGCCAGGGGTTACGAGGGCTTGGCGGCCTTCCGATCCGAACTCGCGAAATGGGTGCAGCGAGGCTGGGCGCGGGCCGCTGAACAGTGTGTCCCAGGCGCTGGAGCCAAAGCCGCAAACGCACGACAAATTACCTGCGGGGACACGTCTGCCGACCGATCTCGTCAGGGCCGCGATGTCTGCGCACCAGCCCCGTACTTTCTGGGCGGAATCGCTGCCGGGGGTGATTGTGGCAACGATGAAAATCGCGCTGCTGGTGAGGGGCCGAAGGATAGCTTGTGGTTGCGGAGTTTTGTCAGCAATGGGCATTGTTGTCATCAATAGTTGTGCAGGCGACGAAACGAGCCTGAAAAACGAGAGATTAACAGATGACGGGCAGGGATCGTTGGGGCGCTATTGGCTTTAGTTCTTAAGCACTCTCGGCGGGTTGCCCCACCTCCGGCTATTGATACTCTCCCTGACGCTTCCAGTGCGTTGAATCCGACGGTCCACTGGCTTCCAGTTCAGCCAACCCCCGTGCCCCAGCCTGCAACTGTTCTCGCCGAGACTTGGCACTCAAATCACCAAACGCTTGAAGCGCTCCGCTCAGCAACGTTTCGTGTTCTTCGCCGTGCATCAGGTGAGAAGCGATATACCAGCGTTGGTACAGCTGTTGTTCCAGGGACAACGGCCCCAGTTCACTGGCGTTCATCACCGCCCAAAACGCCAGGGATTCGCTGTCGCTTGGGTCCAGTTCGAACATGGCTTCCAAGTCCATTCCGGCGTGCTTGAACAGGTTTTGCGCCTTGTGCGTCATCCGGTAAAACTCCGGCGGCGCCAGCCCGTTGCCTTGCTCCTGTGAAGCGTTGTTCAGAATGGTCGCCGCGGCACCCACCAATGTCAGGATCGCCACTGGGTCGGCGCTGGCGAATAACAAACGGATGGCGAGGTTCAGTTGCCGATGCGCGGCGTCGAGTCTGGATACGTGGAGGGGGTCGGTCATGGCGATTGCAACTACTCATGGTTAGCAAGCCGTGTATCGGTGCCGGATCAATGAGTCTAGGCCAGTCGCCGCTGATCAGCGGCGGTTTAAGCGACTAAGGGGGTCGAATTCACGTCATCCCTCCCGTCATGACGCAGGCTATTTGTTGTCCATATGGCTCTGGTCGATCTGTTCGACTTCGAGCTGCAGGTGTAAAAGACTGAGCAGGTCGCTGTCAGCGTGAGCCTGATTGGCGCGTTGCATCAGTACGGTTTTACGTTCGCGCTCGGTGGCGTCAGTTTCCCGATCAGGGTGCAGAGCGCTGACCAGCTTGCGATAAACGTCGCGTATGGATTGGCTGCCTTTTTCTTGTTCTTGTTTCTTTAGCTGCCTCGGCGAGCTTTTCGCGGACTCGTTGAGTCAATTCCTCTACCGACTCATAATTAACCCCATCGCCCAAATCGACACCGAAATTTTTCTCTAGCGACGCCCTGAGCAGCGCGTTTTGCTGATTTCGAATCGTCTCCAAATCGTACTCGGCGTGCTTGTTAAAGATGCCTTTCAGTGCCTCGTCATCTTCATTTCTCGTTAGCGATTCAGCGAGTTCGCAAATGATGTCTTGCAGCGTAGACCGGTCTTTTTTGCTGAATTTGATTCGATCACTGGCATCGTCGAGAAAATACACCAGCACCCGGTCTTCTTCGCGGTGGAGACCCATTAACGGTTGAAAGTCAGTGCTCCACAGCGTCTGGCAGGTAGACATTACGCTCTGCCAGGTTTCGAGCATTTGTCGTTGGGTGTCGATCTTTTTGAGTAAGCGGTTGAATTTCTTCTGACCCGCCGGCATTAGTGAGCGCTAACCCTTCCGGTGGCTCCTGCTACCAACGCACAACCCGCTGAAAATCGTTGACGTCGTAGGAGCGGGCTTGCTCGCAATCATCTGCGCAGCAGCCGGCTCCTGGCGGCGTCTACTACTGGGATTACCTCATTCACTTCTTACGGTTAAAAAACCTGCGAATAAAGCCTGCTGCGATTACCACCCCAACCACCAGGAATTTTTTCGCCGCCAACAGCAGCAACCCCAACTTGGCGAACAGCCCCGCTTTAGCGGCTATGCCACCGGCCACCAACGCAGCCAATCCGTATTTGGCCAGTTTGTCGGTGCCTGCGTCGTAATCGGCATAGCGGTTGCCGTCGGTGAAGTTGGCGAATTCCAACACGCGGGGCATTTCTCTTTGAATGGTGGGCAGATCGTTCATGGCGGCGATGGCATTCAGTTCCAGCACGCCTTGGCGACCGAGCACCCGGATACTGTAATTGAGGGTATTTTCAGCGCTGCCGTCAGCTTTCAGTTCCCGCGCCCAATACATCTTGTGGCTTTGATCGTCGTAGCGCGGCGGTTCGGCCCAGCCTAATAGTTGCAAACCGGCGTAGCCTTGTTTACGCCGCTCGATATTGTTCTCGACGTCGTCGTCCTGCATTTGCTTTAGCATTTCGCTGTAATCAATCTTGGCGGCATTCTCGTCAGAGACGTAACCGTCATCGTTGTAACTTACCAATACGCCCCAGCCGCCAGGTGACAGGGGGCTGGTGGCTTGCGGCACGATCATGCCCAAGGTTGTGTGGCCAGGTGGATTGCCCCAGCCTTCAACGATCAAGCGTTCGGTATCGTCCGGGGTCAGGTAGTAAAAATCATCATTCAGACTGAGAGTTGCCACGCCACCCGGCAGGTCAATGATGCCGTGTTGCGGTTTCAAGGTGGCCATGAATTGCGCGGCGGTTTGTCTGGGAGTGGCGGAGTCGGCAGAAGTAGGGGTTGCGGCATCTGCACCGGTGGTCAAGACACACAGCGCGCTAGCCGCCATCAACAAGCGCAGGCGGTTCATCCCAAGCATTTCATTTGAGCCTTTTTACATACGGTAATGGTTGTCGGCAGCTTAACGAAGCGGCGGCTAACGCGCTCCAAAAAAAACCGCCACTCACGGGACGGTTTTTTTAGGCCTTGCGATCTGTCAGCTGAAAAATTGCAGCGCGTTGGTCAAATCGCCCATGGGTTGTTGGCCCCGGGTGGCCATGGACTCATCACGTAATTTCAAACCGTCGAGTTTCTCCAACCCATGTACCCGCGTAATCAGTCGCAAAATCGACGCTGTGTCGTAGGTGGTGTGGTCAACCGTGCCTTTGCGAGCAAACGGTGAGACCACAATCGCCGGAATACGCGTGCCCGGACCCCAGCGGTCGCCTTTGGGCGGCGCAACGTGGTCCCACCAACCGCCGTTTTCATCGACGGCAATGACGATTACCATGTTTTCCCATTGCGGGCTGTTGCGCAGCACTTTAATGGCGCGAGTGATATGGCGATCGCCCGAGGCGACGTCGGCGTAACCGGCGTGCATGTTCAGGTTGCCCTGAGGCTTGTAGAAAGTGACTGCCGGAAGTTTCCCTGCCTGGGCATCGGCGAGGAATCTGTTGGTGCTGGACTCATCGCCCAACCCCGCATCACGCAGGCGCTTGCTGCGTTCGCTCGGGTTTTCCGGGCCTTGTTTTTTGAAGTAATTGAACGGCTGATGGTGGTACTGAAAACTGGGGATTTTCGGAATACCGGCCGAGTCTTTGAATTGATCCAGGGTGACCTGCCAGGCGCCGGCGTACCACGCCCAATCCACGTTTTTCTTCGACAGTTTGTCGCCGATGTGGTCGTGAACCTGCGGTACCAACACGTTGGCCACGTCACCTTTTGCATAGTCCGGGCGCTCCGGATCGCGGATCCAGGTTGGCCAGTAGGGCGGCGCCATGGTGTTGACTGCGTAACCGTCCGGCGTCAGCAGGCTCGGACCAAACTGTGGCGGACCGTCCATGGCGCTGGCGGGGGATTTCTCCAGTGGCTTAAGTCGCGTATCTTGGGGGTTATCGCTTAGTAGCGTGGCGATCTGTTGCTTGGCCGGTGAATTGGCGACATCCGGGTAAAACGGTACAGCCGCAGAAATCAGGTACTGGTGGTTGAGAAACGAGCCACCGAAGGCGCCTTGGAAAAAGTTGTCACATAAAACGAATTCCGACGCCACGTCCCACAGGCGTAATGAATACTCGGTTTGCCCGTAGTGACCCATGGTCAGGGCGCCCGAGTCCGCCCAGGCGACGAAGTGGTCGTTTTTGCCACCGTTGATCTGCATTTGGTTCTGATAAAACACATGCCACAGGTCGCGAGTCACCAGACCCAGGGGCAAGTCTTCGCCATTGGGTCCTTGCAAGGCGTAGGGCTCGTTGAGCAGGTGTTCCTGAAATTGGGTGCCGGCGGGGTAGGTCACGCCGTCCACGGTTTGTGGCCCGAGCTGCAATATACCGCCCCAGATCGGCGGGAAGGTTTCCAGCAACTTGCCATCACGGTCGCGCTGTTGATACGCACTGGGGTCGAGATCTGCCAGTGGCTTTTCAACCCCGGGAAAGTTTCCGAACAGGTTGTTGAAACTACGGTTTTCGGCGTAGATCACTACCACCGTTTTCACGTTGTCGCGCAACGCCTGATCCAGGTCTGCACCGGTTAGCGGCGGAGCATCAAGGGCCAGCGGTGTTTCTTGCGCAGAGACATAAGCGCTGAGGGTTGCGCCCACGCTCAGCGCCGCGACGCCGCCGAGAAAGCGCCGTCTACCGACGTCAGGAGGAGTATCGCCGGCAAGTGGCTGCGATGTTTCTTCTTCTTTTTTGTCGCTCATGGCGGTTCCCTGCGTACTTGGCTGAGATCGTTTTCAGTTATTTCGAAGGAGCGTAGCGAGGCAATATGACGGCAATGCTACAACGATGTGCAGTGATTTTTAAACGCTGAAAGGCAGACATGAATGACTACAAGGGTGCGGCATGACGTATGGCAATGGGTGGTTGAGCGCCGTAGCGTTCAAGTATCTGCTCTATCTCGCCGGACATTTTCATCCGCAGTAATGTTCGCAAAATTCGCTGCACGGGAACATTCGGGTCGTCACGCACAACGCAGCCTACCCCTTGTTCTTCAAGGATGGAAACTCCGCGCAGTTGTTTGTCCGGTGCCAGGTTGCGGTTGAACCAGTCCATCGACCATTGATTGGCCACGGCGTAGCGATAGCGCCCTGCGACCAGTTTTAGCAACACTTGATCTTGGCTGCGGGCGTCTTCGCGGTGAAGCTGGTGGCTATCGAACAAAGCTTGCAGGGAAGGGTAGACGTAGCCCAGGACGGTGCCGATGTTCTCTTTGTCGAGCTGATCGGGCCTAACGGGCGTGGCGTTGTTGGCTGTGCTGATCAAAAGATCGCGTTGGGTTACCAGTGGCAGGCTCCAAATGTAGTCGCCGGACATGTTTGGTACCCACGATTGCGCTGCGTAGCAGCGAATGTCGACCTCGCCTTGCTCCAAGGCACTTTGTACCCGCTTGCGTGCCAGCACCTGGTACTCGGCACTTCTTCCCATATGATTGCTGAGACTTTCCATGATGTCGAACAGAAAACCTCCGTACGGTTTTCCATCCTCGACCAGTAATATGGGCATTGACCAGCTGTCGGCGAGCACGAATCGCAACGGAGCCTCGGCGGCGAAGCCTGGGCTCGACAGTAGCAGCAAAGCACTCAACAACAGCCGTAATCGGTACATTGGCATGAGCAATTCAAGGCTATTCAAGTCAGATTCAATCCCCAGCAAGCATTGATTTGAACAGCGTAGCTATATTAGCGCCGCACACCGGATGCAATTTTGCCCCTGCTCCGCTAGCATTAGCGGTCTTCCGCTTTCAGTCGCGACGGTTATCGATGAGTTATCAGGTTCTTGCACGAAAATGGCGTCCGCGCTCGTTCCGCGAAATGGTCGGCCAGACCCATGTGCTCAAGGCCCTGATCAATGCGCTGGACAGCCAACGGTTGCATCATGCCTATTTATTCACCGGGACGCGCGGTGTAGGCAAGACCACCATCGCACGTATCATAGCGAAATGCCTGAACTGTGAAACCGGCATCACCTCGACGCCGTGTGGTGAGTGCTCGGTGTGCCGCGAAATCGACGAAGGGCGTTTTGTCGATTTGATCGAAATCGACGCCGCGAGCCGGACCAAGGTTGAAGACACCCGCGAACTGCTCGATAACGTGCAGTACGCGCCAAGCCGCGGGCGCTTCAAGGTCTACTTGATCGACGAAGTGCACATGCTTTCCACCCACTCGTTCAACGCCTTGTTGAAGACCCTGGAAGAGCCACCGCCCTACGTTAAATTCATTCTGGCGACCACTGACCCGCAGAAACTGCCCGCTACCATTCTGTCCCGTTGCCTGCAGTTTTCCCTGAAAAACATGACGCCGGAACGTGTGGTGGAGCATTTGACCCACGTCTTGGGGGTCGAAAACGTACCGTTCGAAGCCGATGCGTTGTGGTTGTTAGGCCGCGCCGCCGATGGTTCGATGCGCGATGCCATGAGCCTGACCGATCAAGCGATTGCGTTTGGTGAAGGCAAAGTCATGGCTGCGGATGTTCGGGCGATGCTTGGCACGCTTGACCACGGCCAGGTCTATGACCTGTTACACGCGCTATTGGGTGGTGATGCACGGGGCATGCTCGAAGCCGTACGGCATTTGTCCGAACAAGGCCCGGACTGGAACGGCGTGCTTTCGGAAATCCTCAATGTGTTGCACCGTGTGGCAATTGCCCAGGCGTTGCCGGAAGGCGTGGATAACGGCCACGGCGACCGCGACCGGGTGTTGGCATTGGCCCAGGCGTTGCCTGCCGAAGACGTACAGTTTTATTACCAGATGGGTCTGATTGGGCGCCGGGATTTGCCCCTGGCACCAGACCCGCGAGGTGGATTTGAAATGGTCCTGTTGCGGATGCTGGCTTTCCGGCCGGCAGACAGCAGCGATGCGCCGAGGCGGCCGCTAAAGCCGGTGGGAATCAACCAGGCCACGGTTGATTCCGCCCAAGCCGTGGCCGGTGTAACCCCTGTTGCACCGGCAGTTGTCGCCGCGCCGGTGGTTGCTGACCCGATTGTTACTGGCCCAATTGTTACTCCTCCAGCTGCCGCTCCGGTGGCTGCGGTTGAGCCGATCGTGCAAGCGCCTGAGCCAGTTGTTGCGCCTGCTGTGGTTGCGCCCGTTGCCGCTGTGGAAGTGGATTTGCCGTGGAACGAGCGTGCGCCCGAGCCGGTGATTGCAATAGAAGCCAGCGCAGACGCTGATGTTGAGCCGGAACCTGTAGCTGAGTCAGTACCCGAGCCGATGCTCGACACTGTCGCCGAGCAACCGGACCTGACGCCGATGCCAGCCCCGGCACCGGCCAGTCCAGTGCCCGATGCGCCTGAAGTGGCGGAGCCCGAAGCCATGCCCGCCGCTGCGGTGACACCGGCTATGCTTGAACACGTACCTGACGCCTCGTCGTCTGCGTCGGCGCCGATGGACCGCGACGACGAGCCACCTGACGATGACTACTTCGACGGCGAGCTTGATATCGATCCGGCGTCCTACAGTTACCTCGACGAGTTGGCCCACGACAGTGTCCCTGAAGTCATCGAAACTGAGCCGCTGCCTGCGCTGATGCCCGCGACGGGTCTGGCCCTAGAGTGGCTGAACCTGTTTCCCAGGTTGCCTGTTTCCGGCATGACCGGCAGCATTGCAGCCAACTGCACACTGATCGCCGTCGAGGGCGATAATTGGTTGCTGCACCTGGACCCGGCCCACAGCGCGCTGTTCAACTCGACCCAGCAACGCCGGCTCAATGACGCCTTAAATCAATACCACGAGCGCACGTTGAACCTGACGATCGAGCTGATCAAGCCTGAGCAGGAAACCCCGGCCCAGGCGGGTTCACGCCTGCGGGCCGAGCGTCAGAGCGAAGCGCAAGCGTCGATTCACTCAGATCCGTTCATCCAACAAATGGTGCAACAGTTTGGCGCGGTGATTCGAGAGGATACGATTGAACCTGTAGACGCTCCGGTGGCTCAGACCCATTAACTAATGCGCGCGAAGCCTGTAGGGCGTCGCGCAGTCCAGACCCCACAAGATCGAGGAGAATGCTCATGATGAAAGGTGGCATGGCCGGCCTGATGAAGCAGGCACAGCAGATGCAGGAAAAAATGGCCAAGGCGCAGGAAGAACTCGCCAACGCCGAAGTCACTGGCCAATCGGGTGCAGGCCTGGTCAGCGTCGTGATGACCGGTCGACATGACGTCAAACGCATCAGCCTGGACGATAGCCTGATGCAGGAAGACAAAGAAGTCCTCGAAGACTTGATCGCCGCCGCCGTCAACGACGCCGTGCGCAAGGTCGAGCAAAACAGCCAGGAAAAAATGTCCGGCATGACTGCAGGCATGCAACTGCCTCCAGGCATGAAATTGCCGTTCTAAGCGGCAGCCGTGACACCCGAAGCCAGGCCCAGTGCCTGGCTTTTTTGTGGGCGCAACTGTAGGAGCCAACTTATTGGCGAGGCGGCGTATCCAGCGTATCCGGCCTGCCGCGCTGGATTTTCGCCAACAAGTTGGCTCTTACAAGGAGGTTTACCGAACGCCCAATCGCCCGCATGGTCTGCTCTGTATGATTCCGACTCATTGCTGAAGGAGTGGCTTCGATGCCGCAAGAACTGATCCTCAACCAACGCATCGTTCTGGCCTCGCGGCCCAAAGGTACGCCGACGCCTGAGAACTTCCGCATGGAACGTGAAGCCATGCCGGAGCTGGAAGAGGGCCAAGTGTTGTTGCGTACGCTCTACCTCTCGCTGGACCCCTACATGCGGGGTCGAATGAGTGATGCGCCGTCCTACGCCGAGCCGGTTCAGGTCAACGATGTGATGACCGGTGGCGCGGTCAGTCGTGTCGAGCAATCACGCAACGCGCACTTCAAAGAAGGTGATCTGGTGGTCGGTATGACCGGCTGGCAAACCCATAGCATCTGCGACGGCACTCAAGTGTTGCCGTTGCCGAAAGACTTGCCCAGCCCTTCCATGGCCGTGGGTGTGTTGGGCATGCCCGGCATCACCGCTTACATGGGGCTGATGGACATTGGTAAACCCAAGGCCGGAGAAACCCTGGTAGTGGCCGCAGCGTCGGGTGCTGTGGGCTCGGTGGTGGGTCAAGTGGCGAAGCTCAAAGGCTTACGCGTAGTGGGCATCGCTGGCGGTGACAAAAAATGCCGATACGTAGTCGACGAGTTAGGTTTTGATGCCTGTATCGATCACAAAAGTGAGCATTTCGCTGAAGAGCTGGCGCAAGCCTGTGGCAATGGCATTGACATTTATTTTGAGTTGGTAGGCGGTAAAGTGTTCCGTGCCGTTCTGCCATTGCTAAATGCCCGAGCACGCATACCGTTGTGCGGGTTGATCGCCCAGTACAACGCACCGCCGCTGCCTGAAGGGCCCGATTACATGCCGCTGCTGATGCGCACGCTGCTGACCAAGCGCGCACGGGTTCAGGGCTTTATCGTCTTCGAAGAATATGGCGATCGACACGCCGAGTTTCTTGCGGCCATGGTGCCACTGGTCAAAGAGGGCAATATCAAGTTCCGTGAAGACGTAGTGGAAGGGCTGGAACAAGCGCCCGAAGCCTTTATCGGCATGCTCGATGGCGGTAACTTTGGCAAGCTGGTGGTCAAGGTGGCTGACGCTTGAATTGACGCTAACCAGAGGCGCGGGTATAAACCGCGTCTCGTTGTTTTGTCGGACCTTTCTCCATGAGCTTCAGTCCCCTGATTCGTCAATTGATCGATGCCTTGCGTACATTGCCAGGTGTCGGGCAAAAAACTGCGCAACGCATGGCCCTGCAACTGCTGGAGCGTGACCGCAGCGGCGGCTCGCGTCTGGCGCTGGCGTTGAGCCAAGCCATGGAAGGCGTAGGCCACTGCCGATTGTGCCGCACCCTGACCGAAGACGATCTGTGCCCACAGTGTTCTGACGTCCGTCGCGATGACACTATTTTATGCGTGGTCGAAGGCCCCATGGACGTATATGCCGTAGAGCAGACCGGTTTTCGCGGTCGATATTTTGTGCTTAAAGGCCACTTGTCGCCGCTGGACGGGCTGGGTCCTGAGGCCATCGGGATTCCGCAGTTGCTGTCCCGTATCGAACAGCAGGGTACGTTCAGCGAAATCATCCTGGCCACCAACCCCACGGTCGAAGGCGAAGCCACCGCGCACTACATTGCTCAGCTGCTCAGCAACAAAGGCTTGATCACTTCACGCATCGCCCACGGCGTACCCTTGGGCGGGGAGCTGGAATTGGTGGACGGCGGCACCCTGGCGCATTCGTTTGCAGGGCGTAAGCCGATAGCCCTGTAGGAGCGCGCCCCTACTGTTGCGGATCTACTTCTCTGACAACGAAAAACTGGTCAGGCAGAACGTTGGAATCCCCATTTCTTCCAGACGCTGCGAACCGCCCAGCTCCGGCAGGTCGATAATCGCGGCCGCTTGGTAGATGTGTGCGCCCATGCGCCGTACCAGGCTCGCGGCTGCGATCAGGGTGCCGCCGGTGGCGATCAGGTCATCGAACATCACAATCGAGTCGCCTTCGCACAGGCTGTCCGCGTGCACTTCAAGAAAGGCCTCGCCATATTCAGTCTGATAAGCCTGCGACAACACATCTGCCGGCAGTTTGCCTTGCTTGCGGAACAGGATCAGCGGCTTGTTCAGTTCGTAGGCGATGATCGAGCCAATCAGAAACCCACGGGCATCCATCGCACCGATGTGGGTAAAGTCGGCCTCGATATAGCGCTGAATGAAGCTGTCCATCACTAGGCGCAGGGCTTTGGGCGATTGAAACAGCGGTGTGATGTCACGAAAGATAATGCCTGGCTTGGGGAAGTCCAGTACGGGGCGAATAAGGGACTTGAAGCTGAATTCGTCGAAAATCATCGAATAGATCCTGGGCAGGGTGGCTGGCGCTAGTCTAACGCCCAGCCGCCCTGAATCCCACGTTTCAGCTCTCCATTGCGCCACCGGCCAGCGCGCAGAGTTGGATAGGGTTGAGAATTTGGATTTCTTTGCCTTCGGCCGCAATCAGCTCACTGCCCTGGAAGCGGGTGAATACACGGGACACCGTCTCCACCGCCAAACCCAGAAAATTGCCGATTTCGTTGCGCGACATGCTCAGGCGAAACTGATTGGCCGAGAACCCGCGGGCATGGAAACGGGCCGATAAGTTGACCAGCAGCGTAGCAATGCGTTCGTCCGCAGTCTTTTTTGACAGAAGCAACATCATTTGCTGATCGTCGCGGATTTCCCGGCTCATCACCCGCATCAACTGCCGACGTAACTGCGGCAGTTGCACCGACAAATCATCAAGGCGCTCGAAGGGAATTTCGCAGATAGAGGTGGTTTCCAGCGCTTGCGCAGAGACGGGGTATGTTTCGGTGTCCATGCCCGACAGGCCAACCAGTTCGCTGGGCAAGTGGAAACCGGTAATTTGTTCTTCGCCGCTGTCACTCAAGCTGAACGTTTTGAGCGCACCGGAACGTACCGCGTATACGGAGCCAAATGCGTCACCCTGGCGAAACAGAAATTCGCCTTTTCTCAGCGGACGGCCTCGTTTGACGATCTCGTCAAGGGCGTCCATGTCTTCCAGATTCAAGGAAAGGGGCAGGCACAAAGGGGCGAGGCTGCAGTCCTTGCAGTGTGCCTGATTGTGAGCGCGCAGTTTGACTGGCTCGGACATCGGAAAATCCTTTTGGTAAACACGCATTAGTTGTGAGGGTAACTCAGCGTGAGTAATTTCTGCCAGTGCCGATGCAATCTCTTGAGACAGTAAATGCAGATGCGCGCTTTACTTTTATTAAAGATCCTGAAAATACTGCCGATAGACGGTAATCGCATCCTCCCAGGAGCTTCGCCCATGTTGTCCGTCAACCTCGGATCCACCAGCACCACTGGTTTGCAGCTTTCTACACCGGCCACCAAAGCAGCTGCAGCCACCGCTGCTGCCACGGCCGCCGCCACTGCCAGTGCAGCCGCAGACACTGCTACCGCCAGCGGCGCCAAGCCTGGGGTCAAAGTCGATATTTCCGGCGCAGGACTTTCCAAAGCCGCTGCGGATAGCACGGACCCGGTTAAGGTTTTGGAAAAGCGTATCCAGGACATCGAAAAACAGATCGCTCAGCAACAGGCTGAAATGTCCAAGATTCAGGCAAACAAAAATCTGACAGCTGAGCAGAAACAAGCTGAGGCAGGTGCTCTTCAGGCGACGCTGGGTCAATTAAACGCCTCGTTAAGCACCGCCACCGCTCAGTTGGCCCAACTGCTGCAACAAAGCGGCTGATCTTACCCGGCCATGAACGTTGCCTCGTCACATCGGGGCAACGCTCAGAGCACCCTCGGCTCGTATGAACACAGGTTCATATGACGCGAGAGAAGAGCTGCCGATTGTGCGGGTTCAGGTAGGCGTCAAAGACCATGCACACCGAGCGCACGAGCAACCTACCTTCAGGTAACACGGTTATCCCTTTCTCATCGATTGCGATGAGACCGTCGTTGGCCATGGCGGTCAGTTGCGGCCACACCTCGCTGAAATAACCTCTGAAATCGACGTTGAAGGCGTATTCAATGCCAGCAAAGTCCAGGTTGAAATGGCATATCAATTGCTGAATGACCGCCCGGCGCAGACGATCATCGGCATTGCACAGCAGGCCGCGCCTGGTAGCGAGCTGGTCGCTGGACAAAAAGCTCTGATATTCGCTCAGGTCGCTGCTGTTCTGACTGTACAGGTCGCCAATCTGGCTGATCGCTGAAACGCCTAAACCGATCAAGTCACAATGGCCGTGGGTTGTGTAGCCCTGGAAGTTGCGTTGCAGGGTTGATTCCTCTTGGGCAATCGCCAACTCGTCATCGGGCAGGGCGAAGTGGTCCATGCCAATGTAGCGATAACCGGCGCCGGTCAGTTGATGGATGGTGCGCTGAAGCATTTCCAGTTTTTGTCCGGCTGACGGCAAGTCCTCACTGTTGATCCGCCGCTGTGGCATGAAGCGGTCGGGCAGGTGCGCGTAATTGAACACCGACAGGCGATCTGGTTGCAGCGCGATAATCTCGTCCACCGTACGGGCGAAGGATTCAGGGGTTTGTCTTGGCAGGCCGTAAATCAGGTCGATGTTCACCGAGCGAAATTGCAACGTGTGCGCGGCGTCGACAATAGCGCGGGTCTCTTCCAGGCTTTGCAGTCGATTGACCGCCCGCTGCACGTCAGGGTCCAGGTCCTGCACGCCGAGGCTGACCCGGTTAAAGCCCAGCTCCCGCAGCAGGCCCATGGTCGACCAATCCGCTTCCCGCGGGTCGATTTCGATGCCGTAGTCGCCTGAATCGTCATCCAGCAAATTGAAATGCTTGCGCAGGTGCGCCATCAGTTGGCGTAATTCGTCATGGCTAAGGAACGTCGGCGTGCCGCCACCCAAGTGCAGCTGTTCTACACGCTGCCGTGGGTCGAGATGGCAAGCGATCGCCTGGATCTCGCGCTGCAGATTCTGCAAGTAGGGCTGTGCCCGCCCCCGATCTTTGGTAATGACCTTGTTGCAGCCACAGTAATAGCAAATGTTTGCGCAGAACGGCACGTGCACGTAAACCGACAACGGACGTAACGCTTTTCGGCTGTCGCGCAGGGCGTGCAACAAATCGAAGGCGCCGACCTTCGTCTGAAATTGTACGGCGGTGGGGTAGGAGGTATAACGCGGTCCCGCCAGATCGTAGCGGCGGATCAGATCGGAATCCCAATGGATGGCATCGAGCATGCGGACATTCCCCAGAGAGGCTGACAGTGGCTGCAAGTCTAGGGATGAGTGCTTTTATCGATGTTGATATACATCAAACAGCCGTGTGCTAGATCTCTTTAGGAGCCAAGTTGTTGGAAGGTGTCCAACTTTTGGGGCGCAGTTCATAGTGTTTGCTGCGCGACAGCGCGGCGTCTGGACGACGGGCGACCTCCCGCAGGCCTATGCAGAACCGAGCTAATGACCCATAAGCCAATGTTGGTGTGGTCCCGGCAGAGTCCACAGGCCAAACAGGATGACCAGCACGCCGCCTGCCATGCGCACGCCGCGTTTGCGCAGAATCGCTGTGGTGCGTTCCGCTGCCAGCCCGGTGGCGAGCAGTACCGGCCAAGTGCCAAGGCCAAAAGCCAGCATCAGCAACGCGCTGTCAACCGCATTACCTTGGCTGGCCGACCACAGCAGGGTGCTGTAGACCAGGCCGCAGGGCAACCAGCCCCAGAGCGCGCCCAGCAGCAATGCCCGAGGCAGGCTCGATACCGGCAGCAAACGGCTGGCAACGGGCTGTATATAACGCCACAGGCCGCGACCGAGGCTCTCGATACGCGTCAGGCCACTCCACCAACCCGCCAGGTACAAGCCCATGGCGATTAGCAGTAACGCCGCAATCACGCGCAGCGCCATGGCGGCAGGGCTGCTGGCCACGGCCCAGCCTGCGAGACCGATCAACAAACCGGCGGTGGCGTAGCTGAGAATTCGCCCCAGGTTATAGGCCAGTAACAGGCGAAAGCGGCGGCTGCGCTGTTCCTTGGGGATTGCCAGGGTCAGCGCGCCCATCAGGCCGCCACACATACCCAGGCAATGCCCGCCGCCAAGCAAGCCGAGGATCAGCGCCGACACCAGCAGGGGCGCCAGTTCAAGCATGGGGAGGTTTCTCGACGTTGGCTTCGGCGTCAGGTTGGGGTTTATGGGCTTCAGGTTTGTGACCCGAGGCTTGCTCCATGGCGGCCAAGTGCTGAGGGTCCTGATCGTCGAACAACACGCTGTGCGCCGGGCCATCGAGGTCGTCGTACTGGCCGCTGTCTACCGCCCAGAAAAAAATGTAAATGGCGACCGCGACGATCAGCAGCGCCGCAGGAATCATCACATAGAGAGCCGGCATGAAGCCTCCGAAGCCGGTTGTCGACTCATGTCGGCAACGGGCGGGTGTGAAATGACGTGGTCTGATCTTGCATACCCTTCACTCGGGTCAGGCGCAAGGCGTTCAGGACCACCGTCAACGAGCTGAGGGACATGCCGATCGCCGCCCAGATGGGGGTAATCCAGCCCATGGCGGCAAACGGCAACATGAGCCCATTGTACAGAGTGGCCCACAGCAGGTTCTCGATGATTACCCTGCGCGTGCGCCGCGCCAGATTGATCGCCTGGACCAGTACCTGCAAGCGGTTGGACAGCAACACGGCGTCGGCGCTGGTTTTAGCCAGGTCGGTGGCCGAGCCCATGGCCACGCTGATGTCGGCGGCGGCGAGCACCGGCACATCGTTGACCCCGTCGCCGAGCATCAATACTTTGCGACCTTGTCGATGCAGTTCTTGCAGTAGTTTGAGTTTGTCGTCCGGGCGCAGGCCGCCGTGTGCTTCGTCGATTCCCAGTTCGGCGGCAACGCTGGCCACCATCGGCGAGCTGTCGCCGGACAGCAGCAAGGTTTTCCAGCCACGAGCCCGGCAGGCCTCCAGCAGTGCGGGGGCATCGGCACGCAGGCGGTCGTCCAGTACGAACCAGCCCAGGGCACCCTGAGTATCGCCGAGCAACAGCCATTGGCCAGAGTCGTCGGGGATTGGCGGAACGCTGCACCCGCTGAGTTCGCAGACAAAAGCTGGCTGGCCAATGCGCAAGCGACGTTCGCCGACGACGCCCTCCAAACCCAGACCCGGCGTGCTATGCACGTCGTCAGCGGCGACCGGAGCACGACCGAAAGCCCGAGCTATCGGGTGCTCCGAACGGTTTTCCAGTGCTGCCGCCAAGCCCAGGCAAGCGTCGGCGTCTATTCGACCAAGGGGCAAGATCGTGCGCACTGCCAATCGACCCTCGGTAAGGGTCCCCGTTTTATCAAAAATCACCGTATCGATTTGATTCAAGCCTTCCAGCACATGCCCGCGAGTCAACAGCAGCCCCAGCTTGTGCAATGAACCGGTGGCCGCCGTCAGTGCCGTGGGCGTCGCCAGTGACAGCGCGCACGGACAAGTTGCGACCAGCATGGCCAAGACAATCCAGAACGCTCGTGAAGCGTCGAGCTGCCACCAGACCAGCCCAATCACCACCGCCGACATCAGCGATAACAACAGAAACCATTGGGCAGCGCGGTCAGCGATTTCTGCCAGACGCGGTTTTTCCGCTTGGGCGCGCTCGAGCAAGCGAACGATGGCAGACAGTCGTGTGTCGTGGCCCAGCGCCAAAACCTGCACCGTCAGCGCGCCCTCGACATTCAACGTGCCCGCCGTTACCGAGTCACCAACACTCCGCGGCTGGGGTAAATATTCACCGGTCAGCAGCGACTCGTCGACGCTGGAAATGCCTTCGAGAATTTTGCCATCGGCCGGTAATACCGCACCGGGATAGACCAATACCTTATCGTTGAGACGCAATTCCGTGAGCAGGATACGTTCGCTATGACCGTCGCTGCCGAGCCGCAGACAGGACGCCGGCAACACATTGACCAGCTGTGCAGTGGCTGCCGCCGTGCGTTCCCGGGCGCGTCGCTCCAAGTAACGACCCGCCAGCAGAAACAGGGCAAACATGCCCACCGCATCGAAATACAATTCGCCGACCCCGGTGATCGCTGTCCAGATGCCGGCAACGTAGGCACTGCCAATGGCCAGCGAGACGGAGACGTCCATGGTCAGGTGTCGGGTGCGTAGATCACGAAGGGCGCCACGAAAGAACGGGGTGCAGCTGTAGAAAACGATGGGCGTGGTGAGGAACATCGCAACCCAGCGCAGAATGGTGTGCATCTGCGGGCTAAGGTCCATGTTGAATTCCGGCCACGTGGCCATGGTCGCCATCATTGCCTGGAACCACAGCAAACCCGCCACCCCGAGCTGACGCAAGGCCAGGCGATTTTCGCTGGCCAGTTGTTTGGCCGCGCGGTCTGACTGATAAGGGTGCGCGGCGTAACCGATGGTGCGCAATTCGCTAAGTACCTGACTCAACGCCATCTCGCTGTCTGTCCAGCGCACGAGCAGGCGGTGGTTAGACAAATTCAAACGGGCTTCGGCGACGGCGGGCAGGCTGTGTAAATGGCGCTCGATCAACCAGCCACAAGCGGCGCAGCTGATGCCTTCCATAAGTAGCGTTGCTTCGGCGAGTTCGCCGTCATGGCGCACAAATGGCGCTTGAACATCGGGCCGGTCATACAACGCCAGTTCATCGACCAACTGCACCGGCAGTTCGGCGGGATTGGACGATGCTTCGCTGCGATGCTGGTAATAGCTTTCCAGACCGCCCGCGACAATCGCCTCGGCCACTGCTTGACAGCCCGGACAGCAGAATTCGCGAGTTTCACCCAGTACATCGGCGGTAAAGCGTCTGCCGGTAGGAATCGGCAGTGCACAGTGGTAGCAGGGGGTTGGAATGGACATGGATCAGTTTTTCAAATCTTCCGCACCTTGCAGCGGCTCGTCGCCCAGGGTCAGGTCTTTGTCATGGCTGATTTGTTCTTCCTCGAACAGACGCCAGGTTTGACCCTTGTCCTCGCCAAGCACCTCTACAAAACGCCGCCCTTCGACCTTGTCGGCCAATTGACCAATATAACGCCCCGGCTCCGAGGCGCTGCGAGTCAGCGCGACCTTGCGGTCTTTCTCCGGTTGGGTAGGGGAGATCAGGTTGAGCTCCAGGGTTTCGGGTTGGCTATCGCCGACCAATCGCACGTCGGCTTCGCCGGTCAACTCATCGAGGTGTACAGAGGCGTGCATTTTCAGGGTTTGCGCCAACAGTTCGCGGTCCAGCGAACGGTTGATGCCTTTGCCGGCTTCGTAATAGTTGTCGTTGACCAGGTTGTCCGGATTTTTCACCGCGATGGTGACCATCGCCAACGTCAGGGTCGTGGAGAACGCGAGGATGCCGATAATGATCCATGGCCAAATGTGCTTGTACCAGGGGCTAGAGGCAGTTGCTACGGGCATGACAGTTGTCTCTTATCGAATGTGTGGGCCGATGAAGCGGCTCTTGGCTTGAACCTGGCTGCCATTGTTATCGGCGTCCTTAAGGATGAATGTCACCTCGTTGGTGCTCGACGGCAGTTGCTCCGGCGCGCTCGACAGCTCGAACGGCATGGTGAAAATCTCACCGGCAGGCACCTTGAATTCACGCCGACCTTGAAGTTTCAAGTCAGGCAGGCCGGTGGCGTCGAGCACGTAGGTGTGATCGACCTGATCCTTGTTCATCACTTTCAGGCTGTAGACATTTTCAATCCGTCCTTCAGCGTTTTCCCGGTAGAGCACGCGGTCTTTGCTGACGTCGAAACCCACCAGCGAGCGCATGAAGAATGCGCTGGCCAACAGACCGATCATCACCAGCAGCACCAGTGCATAACCGATCAGGCGCGGGCGCAGCTTGTTGGTCCTTTGCCCCGACAGGTTGTGCTCGGTGGTGTAGCTGATCAACCCGCGTGGGTAGTCCATCTTGTCCATGATCGTGTCGCAGGCATCGATACATGCCGCACAGCCGATGCATTCAACTTGCAGCCCGTCACGGATATCGATCCCGGTCGGGCAAACTTGTACGCACATTGTGCAATCGATGCAATCGCCCAGGCCTTGCGCCTTATAGTCGATGTCTTTCTTGCGTGGGCCACGCTTTTCACCGCGGCGCGGGTCATAGGACACGATCAGTGTGTCTTTGTCGAACATCACGCTTTGGAAGCGCGCATACGGGCACATGTAGATACACACTTGCTCGCGCAACCAACCGGCGTTGCCGTAAGTGGCCAGGGTGAAGAAGCCGACCCAGAAATACGACCAGCCGTCCGCCTGTCCGGTGAAAAACTCGAGTGTCAGTTCGCGGATGGGGGCGAAGTAGCCGACAAAAGTCAGGCCGGTGACAAACCCAATGACCAGCCACAGGCTGTGTTTACTGAGTTTGCGCAGAAACTTGTTGGCCGACATCGGCGCTTTATCGAGTTTGATACGTTGGTTGCGATCACCTTCGGTGATTTTTTCGCACCACATGAAAATCCAGGTCCAGACGCTTTGCGGGCAGGTATAGCCGCACCAGATACGCCCGGCGAACACAGTAATGAAGAACAGGCCAAAGGCACTGACGATCAAAATTCCAGACAGCAGGATGAAATCCTGTGGCCAGAAAGTAGCGCCGAAGATGTAGAACTTGCGCTCTGGCAGGTTCCACCAGACGGCCTGGTGACCGCCCCAATTGAGCCAGACCGTGCCGAAATACAGCAGAAACAAACCGGCGCCGCCCGCCATCCGCAAGTTACGAAACAGGCCGGTGAAAGCGCGGGTATAAATTTTTTCTCGTGAAGCGTAGAGATCGACCGTGTTGTTGTCGTTTTTAGGCGGCGTAACGTTGTGAACCGGAATCTGATTGCTCATTAATGCGTCCCACGGCAGTGGAAAAATGCCTCGGCCAGTACATGCCAGCCGGGGTCAAAAAGAAGTGTCGCCAAGGCGCCAATGATACGCCTTTGACTCTAGCTCAAGTGTGCGACCTTTGGCCGCGTTGGGCGAATGTGAACGTGCATGTAGGTGACCTGTATCAATGAATGTAAGAATTATGGGCAGTTTTGGTGGAACTGTTGGTTTAGGTACGCACGGTTTCGCGCTGTTGTGTCTGATATCGCATGTTCGCCATCACGCTTGCTAAGGCGCCCTCAAACCGCCACATGCGGCACCGGTGTTGGTGGTCCACTGGCCGTTCACGTGCGAGAGAATCACCCTTGGGCCGTATGATCTGGATGAAAGTATCAAGAACCCATCAGGTCGCTGGACGGCGTCGCCGGCCTTGGGTTTACTGTTTCGGGGTCAATGGATGACGCCATTTTTAACGTACTTTCGGGCAATAAAGGAAAAGGATTTCCATGCACAACTCAACAAGCAACTCACCTTCGACTACCAGGCGCTCCGCTTGTATGGCGCTGCTGTTATGTGCCACATTTTTGCCTCTGGCGTACGCCGACGACACGCCCACCCACATGGTGTTTGCGTCAGATCCTCAATACCCCTGGACCGATAAGTCCCATGACGGCGGCGAAGAAACAGCGTCGGACAGGAACACTCGTTCGGCTGCCTTCATTGAAGCGCAATACACCAGCATTCGGGAGTTCCGCGACCATCATGGTGGCAGCAAAGCAGTGCCGGTGATGATCAACGGCGACATGACCGCCTATGGGCATGCCTCCGAACGTAGTTATGTTAGTGGGACGCTGGCGAAACTGTTGAATGACGAATATGACTACGGTTTGGGCAATCATGATTACGCCAACAATGTAAACGATTGCCTGCTCAATGCCTGTGCGGGCGGCAGTGTCAGCGACTTTGTCGATCGCTACTGGGGCAAGGTGGACGGCATGGACCTCGCCGCCAGGGATGCAACATTTGGCAGGGCTTACTACGGAAGCCTGGCGTACTCGCGCACTATGGGGAACGTACATTGGGTGCAGTTAAATAACGAGCCTACTTACGAGGTCAAATTCACCGCCGGTAACCCGTTCTTGTTCAACAAGCGCGAGTATGAAATTACCCACGCGCTTGACTGGCTTGAACGTGACCTGCAAGCCGCACGGGCGCAGGGCAAAATCATCATTTTGAACATGCACAAGCCGAACCGGTGGAGCGCTAACGAATGGAAAGGTGACAGTCGGATGATCCATCGATTCAGGGAGATGATCGAGCGCTATGGTGTGGTGGCGGTGTTCGCGGGTCATCTTCACTCGCACTTGGGAAAATACACGACTGAGTCTCGTACCTTTGGCAAAGTCCCGGTGTACTTGAGCAGCGCCGCGTTCAGGGGTGGCTATCTGATCGCCACCCTGTCTGAGGACAACGCCTGGTTGACGGTCAGCGTTGTGGAAAATAACGACTGGCGCGCTCGCCGTCCCATCGCAACGCTGAAGACGCAGTAAAACACTTAAAAAAACGGCCCCGTCAATATTCATTGGCGGGGCCGCTGTGCGTTGCCTTCAAACCTTACTCAGCAGTAGCAGCCTTTTCTCCATGGGAAAGGCTGTAAACGTACGCGGCCAGCAAGTGAACCTTGTCATTGCCTTGCAACAGTTCCTGCGCAGGCATCTGACCCTGACGGCCATAACGGATGGTTTGCTGCAGTTGCGCAAAGCTCGAACCGTAAATGAACGCTGCCGGATGGGTCAGGTTAGGTGCGCCCATTGCCGGCGTACCTTTGCCTTCCGCGCCGTGGCAGGCCACGCAATTAGCGGCAAAGACTTTTTGACCCGCAACGGGATCGGCATTCGCATCCGCAGGCAGTTTGCGACCGTCCAGCTGGGTAATGACGTAGGCTGAAACGTCACGTACGCCTTGATCGCCGATCACCGTTCCCCACGCTGGCATGACCGCATGACGGCCACCCATGATCGTGGTCTTGATGGTTTGCGGATCACCGCCCCAACGCCAGTCTTCATCGGTCAGGTTAGGGAAGCCATAGGCGCCCTTGGCATCAGAGCCGTGGCAAACCGAACAGTTGGAGGCGAACAGGCGACCACCCATCTTCAGGGCCTGGGGGTCCTTGGCTACTTCCTCAATGGGCATCGACGCAAATTTTGCGAAGATCGGACCAAATCGAGCGTCCGATTTAGCCATTTCCTTTTCCCATTCGTGAACGCCTGTCCAACCGGTCTGGCCATTGGCAAACTCGGTTTTCTTGTCGTTATCCAGGTAACCATAGCCCGGCAGCAAACCTTTCCAGTTGCCCAGGCCTGGGTACAGCGCCAGATAACCCAAGGCAAAAATAATGGTGCCGATGAACAGCATGAACCACCATTTCGGCAGTGGGTTGTCGTATTCCTCGATACCGTCGAAGGAATGGCCCACTGTTTCTTCCGTGGATTCACTGCGTTGGCCCTTGCGGGTCGACAACAGCAGCCAGGTCAGGGCGAAAATGGTGCCCAAACTGAGGACTGTGACGTACAGACTCCAGAAAGTAGTCATTCTTTGTTGCTCCTAGACGCGCGTTCTTGCTCGACGTGCTTGACGGCTTCGGGATCATCCGCGAAAGGCAGCATGGTTGCCTCGTCGAACTCGGACTTGCGTCGCCCGCTGAATACCCACAGTGCCAGACCGATAAACGCCACCATCACGACGACAGTGCCAAGGCCTCGAATCATCCCGATATCCATCAATATCACCGTTTGCTTTTGATGATGGTGCCAAGGCCCTGAAGGTAGGCGACCAATGCATCCATTTCGGTTTTGCCTTTCACGGCAGCGCTTGCACCGGCAATGTCTTCGTCGGTGTAGGGAACGCCAAGCGTGCGCAAGACTTCCATTTTCTTCCCGGTGTCTTTGCCATCGAGCTTGTTTTCTACCAGGAACGGGTAGGCTGGCATTTTCGATTCAGGCACGACGTTGCGCGGGTTGTACAAGTGGGCGCGGTGCCAGTCGTCAGAGTAACGACCGCCAACACGGGCCAGGTCTGGACCGGTGCGCTTGGAACCCCACAGGAACGGGTGATCCCAGACGCTTTCACCGGCCACTGAATAGTGACCGTAGCGTTCGGTTTCAGCACGGAATGGGCGAATCATCTGCGAGTGGCAGCCGACACAGCCGTTGGCGATGAACACGTCACGGCCTTCGAGTTCCAGCGCCGGACGTGGCTTCATGCCCTCGACCGGCTTGTTGGTGACGTCCTGGAAGAACAGCGGAACGATCTGGGTCAAGCCGCCGATGCTGACGGCGATGACCATGAAGAAGGCCAGCAGGCCGATGTTCTTCTCGAGTACTTCGTGTCTCATCAGTGAGCTCCAACAACAGCGATCTGAGCCGCGGCTTCAGCTTCAACCGGGTCCGAGGCGCGTACGGTGCGGAACACGTTGTACGCCATGAACAGCATGCCGCTGGCGAAGAAAGCGCCACCAATGGCGCGCACGATGTAGCCCGGGTGGCTCGCTTGCAACGCTTCGACGAACGAGTAGGTGAGGGTGCCGTCGTCGTTGATTGCACGCCACATCAGCCCTTGGGTGATGCCGTTGACCCACATCGAAGCGATGTACAAGACGGTACCGATGGTTGCCAGCCAGAAGTGCGTGTTGATCAGGCCGACACTGTGCATCTGCGGACGGCCGAAGATTTTCGGAATCATATGGTACAGCGCACCGATGGAAATCATCGCCACCCAGCCCAATGCGCCGGCGTGTACGTGGCCGATGGTCCAGTCTGTGTAGTGGGACAGCGAGTTAACCGTCTTGATGGCCATCATCGGGCCTTCGAACGTCGACATGCCGTAGAACGCCAGGGAGACCACCAGGAAGCGCAGGATCGGGTCCGTGCGCAGTTTGTGCCACGCCCCCGACAAGGTCATCATCCCGTTGATCATCCCACCCCAGCTAGGTGCCAGGAGAATGATCGACATCGCCATACCCAGCGACTGAGCCCAGTCGGGCAGCGCGGTGTAGTGCAAGTGGTGCGGGCCGGCCCAGATGTACAGGGTGATCAGCGCCCAGAAGTGCACGATGGACAGGCGATACGAGTAGATCGGGCGCTCGGCCTGCTTGGGAACGAAGTAGTACATCATCCCCAGAAAGCCGGTGGTCAGGAAGAAACCTACTGCGTTGTGGCCGTACCACCATTGGATCATGGCGTCAGTTGCACCCGCGTAAGCCGAATAAGACTTGAAGAACGACACCGGCAGCGACGCGTGGTTGACGATGTGCAGCATCGCCGTTACCACAATAAACGCGCCGTAGAACCAGTTGCCGACGTAAATGTGTTTGGTCTTGCGCTTGACGATGGTTCCGAAGAACACCGCACCGTAGGTGACCCAGACGATGGCCAGCAAAATGGCAAGAGGCCATTCCAGTTCGGCATATTCCTTAGTTGTCGTATAACCCAGCGGCAACGTAATAATTGCGCCGACAATGACCGCTTGCCATCCCCAAAAATGGAAGGCCGCCATGCCGTCGGAAATAAGACGCGTTTGGCAGGTACGCTGCACGACGTAATAAGAAGTGGCAAATAGTGCACAACCACCAAAGGCGAAGATCACCAGGTTTGTGTGCAAGGGGCGTAAGCGTCCGAAAGTCGTCCACGGCAAACCCAGATTCAGATCGGGCCATACAAGCTGCGAGGCGATAAAGACACCAAGACCCATGCCAAGGATCCCCCAGACCACCGTCATAATGGCGAACTGGCGGACTACCTTATAGTTATAAGCAGTCGGACTGATTGCTGTGCTCATTCTAAGGTTCCACGGTTGGAGTATTTTTTTGGAATAAAAAGCGGTCGCAAGTATGGAGAAAGCAGGTATCCATTGCAACGCGGTCAACGCTTTGCAATTGCTCCCTGAAGCTGATTCTGCGGCCTTTCCAGCCTGCTCAGAGGGCCGTTTGGCACCCTGAGGAAAGGCTCAGGCAGACATACCATGTAACGCTTCCCTGCGGGTGATATGTAGTGCGCTGCAAGCCAAACTACACGCTCATACCAGTTTCAGCGGCCAAGGACCGTTGGATAGGGCGTTTGCGTGCAATCTTGACTATCTGCATTGCACATCCGTGTCACGTTACGGGCGGCTTACAATCGGGTCGTCCACTGTGCGGAGGAGCTTAGTCTGGAATGTCTAGGGTGGGAAGGTGTACCCATAATAGGTGCGACACTAGGTCGCGGAAAAAATAAGCTGCCACTCCTGTCCCTGAAGTGGCAGCGATAACGCTGCATAGGGTAATTCACTGCTGAATCGTTATTTCACTTGAGCGGTTTGATCACTTGCTTCAGGAGTCTGTTGCGACAAGCTATAAACATAGGCTGCTAACAATTGCACTTTGTCGTTCCCCAACAGGTCGGTTTGCGCAGGCATGTGCCCCTGACGTCCATAACGAATGGTTTGCTGCAATTGCGCCAGGCTGCTGCCGTAGATGAAACCAGCCGGTTGCGTCAGGTCAGGCGCGCCCATGGCCTGGGTGCCTTGCCCA
The DNA here is from genome assembly GCF_028293835.1 of Pseudomonas sp. Taxonomy (GTDB): domain Bacteria; phylum Pseudomonadota; class Gammaproteobacteria; order Pseudomonadales; family Pseudomonadaceae; genus Aquipseudomonas. The sequence continues at coordinate 114,551 of NZ_JAQGNX010000086.1, read as the reverse complement.
GTGGAGCCATGACAGGCGGCGCAGGTGGTATTGAATGTTTGCTGGCCGGCTTGAAGGTCGGCGGTATCGTCGGCCGAGCGAGGTAGACCAGCCAGTCCGTGACGCACGTACGCTGCAACGTTTTTCACGCCCTCTTCCCCAAGAACGGGTCCCCAGGCAGGCATCGTCGCAATGCGCCCGCCCATGATGGTGGTCTTGATGGTGTCGGCACTGCCGCCCCAGCGCCAGATAGTGTCGGTCAAGTTCGGGAAGCCGTACGCGCCCTTGGCATCCGAGCCGTGACACACCGAGCAGTTGGAGGCAAACAGACGTCCGCCCATTTTCAATGCCTGCGCATCCTTGGCCACTTCCTCAACGGGCATGGCGGCGAACCTGGCGAAGATCGGTCCGAATTTAGCGTCGGCCTTGTCCATCTCCTTCTGCCATTCATTGACCCCGGTCCAACCGTTTTCGTAACCGGGCAGGATGCCTTTCCAGTTACCCAGACCGGGATAAAGGATCAGGTAGCCGACCGCGAACACAATCGTCCCGGCGAACAATACGAACCACCACTGCGGCAGCGGGTTGTCGTACTCCTCGATGCCGTCGAAGCTGTGGCCCATGGTTTGATCGGTGCTGCCCTTGGTTTCGCCCTTGCGGGTGCCGATCAGCAACCAGGTGAGGGCGATCAGCGTGCCAATGGTCAACACACAGATGTAGGTGCTCCAAAAGGTTGTCATGGCTTACCTCTTGCTCTTGATCGAAGTGCCCAGCACTTGCAGATAGGCAACCAATGCGTCCATTTCGGTCTTGCCCTTGAGCGATGCAACTGCCCCGGCGATGTCGCCATCGGTATAGGGCACGCCAAAGTTGCGCATGGTCTTGAGCTTGGTTTCGGTGTGGCTGCTGTCGAGGGGTTGATTGACCAGCCACGGATAGGCCGGCATTTTCGACTCGGGCACGACGTTGCGCGGGTTGTATAAATGCGCGCGGTGCCAGTCGTCCGAGTAGCGCGCGCCGACTCGTGCCAAGTCCGGTCCGGTGCGCTTGGAACCCCACAGGAACGGGTGATCCCACACGCTTTCACCGGCTACCGAGTAGTGCCCATAGCGCTCGGTTTCAGCGCGAAATGGTCGAATCATCTGCGAGTGGCAGCCGACACAACCGTTGGCGATATAGATGTCACGCCCTTCCAGCTCCAGCGCGGTGTAAGGCTTCATGCCCTCGACTGGCTTGTTGGTCACGTCCTGAAAGAACAGTGGCACGATTTGCGTCAGACCACCGATGCTCACCGCAAGGACCATCAACAGCATTAACAAGCCAACGTTTTTCTCGATTACTTCGTGTTTCATGGCGAGCTCCTCAGGCCATTTGCGCAGCGGCGATGGCTTCGGCAGGCACGGAGGCCCGCACGGTGCGCCATGTGTTGTAGGCCATCAGCAGCATGCCGCTGAAGAAAATTGCGCCACCGATCAGCCGCACCACGTAGCCGGGATGGCTGGCGACCAAGGTTTCTACAAACGAGTAAGTGAGCGTGCCGTCCTCATTGATGGCGCGCCACATCAAGCCCTGGGCGATGCCGTTGACCCACATCGACGCGATGTACAACACCGTGCCGATGGTAGCCAGCCAGAAGTGCGCATTGATCAAGCCCATGCTGTGCATCTGCGGACGGCCGAAGATTTTCGGGATCATGTGGTAAAGCGCGCCGATGGAAATCATCGCCACCCAACCCAGCGCCCCGGCGTGAACATGGCCGATGGTCCAGTCGGTGTAATGGGAAAGGGCGTTGACGGTTTTGATCGCCATCATCGGACCTTCGAACGTCGACATGCCGTAGAACGCGAGGGAGACCACGAGGAAACGCAGGATCGGATCGCTGCGCAATTTATGCCAGGCGCCCGACAGGGTCATCATGCCGTTGATCATGCCGCCCCAGCTGGGTGCCAGCAGAATCAGCGACATCACCATGCCCAACGACTGCGCCCAATCCGGTAATGCGGTGTAGTGCAGGTGGTGCGGACCGGCCCAGATGTACAGGGTGATCAGTGCCCAAAAGTGCACGATGGACAGCCGATACGAGTACACCGGACGCTCAGCCTGCTTGGGAACGAAGTAGTACATCATCCCCAAAAAGCCTGCGGTGAGGAAAAAGCCTACCGCGTTGTGCCCGTACCACCATTGCACCATGGCGTCGGTCGCGCCGGAGTAGATCGAGTAGGACTTGGTCATACTGATCGGCACTTCGAGGTTATTGACGATGTGCAAAATCGCCACGGTGAGAATGAACGCACCAAAGAACCAGTTACCGACGTAGATGTGCTTGGTGGTGCGCTTCTTCAGCGTGCCGAAAAACACCACCGCGTACGCGACCCAAACAATGGTGATCAGAATATCAATCGGCCATTCCAGCTCAGCGTATTCCTTGGAGCTGGTATAGCCCAGCGGCAAGGAGATGGCGGCCAGCACAATGACCAGTTGCCAGCCCCAAAAGGTGAACGCCGCGAGTTTCGGTGCAAACAGCCGGGTTTGGCAGGTGCGCTGCACCGAATAGTAGGAACTGGCGAACAGCGCGCAGCCGCCAAATGCGAAGATCACCGCATTGGTGTGCAGCGGGCGCAGCCGGCCGAAGGTAGTCCACGGTAAGTCGAAGTTGAGTTCGGGCCAAACCAATTGCGCGGCGATAAAAACACCGAGCCCCATGCCGACGATCCCCCATACCACCGTCATAATGGCGAATTGGCGGACCACCTGATAGTTGTAGGCGGTACTGTTGGTTGTGTTCATTTAGGTGTGTTCCTATTTTGCCCGTTCCGTAACAGCGCGGCGTAACAGAGATCCGGGGCAGACTCCGGGTCATAGCGCCGAGTTATCAGACTGATCAACAGCGAGGCAAGCATGAACAATGGGCAAAGGGCCGGTATTGACGAGGATCAATGTGTGCAGCTGGCGCGCGGCAATGGCTGGTTATGGAGTTCGGCGGAACAGCGCGATGATGGGCCTGCGCCGACCCTGATCATGGCCCACGGCGCAGGGGCGCCCATGGACAGTGATTTCATGAACGGCATGGCTGAGCGCCTTGCTGCCCGTGGCGTTAACGTATTGCGCTTCGAATTTGTCTACATGGCCCAGCGACGAATCGATGGCCGCAAACGCCCGCCCAATCCGCAAGTCCAGTTGCTCGATTGTTGGCGACAGGTGTACGCGCAGCTGCGACCCCACGTCGCTGGGCGTTTAGCCATTGGTGGCAAGTCCATGGGGGGGCGGATGGCCAGTTTGCTGGCCGATGAATTGGGCGTGGATGGATTGGTCTGTTTGGGCTACCCGTTCTATGCCGTGGGAAAACCGGAAAAACCTCGGACCGCGCACCTGGCCGCGTTGCAAACACCGACGCTGATTATGCAGGGGGAAAGGGACACGTTAGGTAATAGGCAGACCGTCGAGAAGTATGAATTGTCGACAGCAATCGAGATTCAATGGGTGCCAACGGCCAATCATGATTTGAAGCCGCTGAAATCATTGGGCGTGAGCGATGCGGCGGTGTTGGATGGGGTGGCGGATACGGTGGTGGATTTTATCAACAGGTAACCAAATAGCGCATTAAGCCCGCCAGGTCGGCAGGCTTAATGGTTAAACCCCAGAATTAAATTAGCCTTTCATGCCGAAGGCATTGGCCGTCTCTCCACCGAAGCCCACATCTTTAAGCGTCACCTTGCGACCATCCTCAGGAAAGATCGCCCAGCGCCTGCCGAAACCCGCGCCATCCGTCGCCCAAGCGCGGTGTTCTCGGCCCGCGCCGCCGGTGTAAGTCAGGAGGGGATCACCGCCGTAATTGGCACGCAACGCATCCCAATCTGCCAGGGAAGGCATATTTGCGCCGCCGTTGCTGACGGCTTTTGCACCCTCCGAATAGGTATGAAAAGCCAACAACACAAACGTCAGCACGTTGGATGTTTTCACCTCGTAACTGGCGGTTTGGCCCGAGCTGTCAGTCACGTTGATAGTCGCCGTACCGTTCTCGACAGACATAACACGACCTGTCGCATCGACCTCGGCAATGTCAGGCGCGCTGGAATGATAAAGGTAAGGCGCCACGCCACCGGAAGCCACTCGCAGAGCAAACGCTCCGGCAGGAGGATGTTTCGGTGTTGCCGCTGCTCGCAAGTGTCGAGCGTTCAGGACCATCTCTGATGTGTCGATAATCAATGGAGGGGTTAGCGCCTGTACGTTGAACATTGTCGCAACCGAAACCACCGGCGCGGCGTTATTGCGAGTTACCTCATAAGTGACCTGAACGGAGCCGCCCGCACTGCCAATGGCGATGGATTTAGGCACGGCGAAACCAATTTCTCCCTCAGCACCGGGGTGCTTAGCCGCAGTTATGTGGGACTGGTTACCAACCCATTTGACGATGATGCTGTCGTTGGTGTCGATGCCGGTGTAGCGCGGGACTGTGACCTGAACGCCGGAGTCGGGGATGTTTTCCGGGGTTAGGGTGTCGTTGGCATCGACGCCGGCGACGGTGGGTTTTGGCAACAATGTCAGATCGGGCGTGCCCACTTTAACTAGCAGTACACTGGAGGCGAATCGTTGATTGCCTCGCTCTACCAGATAAGACACTTCGACGTTGCCGTTCAGGTTGGCGTCTACATAGGATTTTTTAACTCGGAAAATGACCTCTTTGCCCGAGGTGCCACTGTTGAGCGTGGTACTGGCGCTGTACGTGCTGCCTGGGGATTGACCAACCCAATGAAGCGTCACTTTATCCAGCGGCGCCATACCGCTGAACGGTCGGATACGGACGATGGCCTCCAAAACGATATCCGTCGGATCGAGTACACCGTCGGCACCCACCCCGTCGACAGTCGCCGGGGGTAGCAGAGCACCCCCGCCCGCGCTTACCTGAACATGCAAAGATGGCGACTTGAAAAACGCTCGCGCGAACGTCGTCACCGTGTAATACAACTCAAGCGTGCCACCGGCTAAAGCGCTCACTTTTTCGTCAGGGATCAAGAACGCCACCGTCTCCCCAACGTCATCACTGTTGAGGTTTTTCAATTCTTCGTGGATTACATTGGCGCCACTGGCCGTCTTGCCCATCCATACCAGATTGACGTCATTGCCATCAGCCATGAAGTAATACGGCGGAACCTGCGCGATGACATGGTGCGCAGCCGGATCAAGCACACCACCATTATGCTCGGCAGCAGGCAGCTTCGGTGCTGCCAATACCTGGGCTTCGCCGACGATAGTCAATGGCAGGCTTTTCGAGCGCAACTCGTCGCCAGCTGCTTTCTTGACCTTGTACTTAAGCCGCGCCCGGCCTTGGGCGATCGGCGCGAACTGCTCATTGGGGATCAGGAACTGCACAAACCCAATGGATGTATCTACGTTTAGTGTTGAAACGTAAGGTTCCAGCCCCATCCCTTCCGCAGTGTTGCGCTCGAGGGTCAGAGTAATCTCGTCGGTGGGGTGGATATCTGGGTAGGGGAGTACTAGCGCCTTTACGTCGGCCCCGCCTAGAAGGGCGAGGTCTAGTTCCAGGTTGACGGCCTGCGGAGCGACCGGGGCGGGGAGGGTAGAGTTGCCGGCTTCTACTTCGAGGTACGTGGGTAGGGACCATCGAGACCAGTTGTTGACTACGTCGCGAACTTCATACATCACCACGAGCGCGTCAGAATCGCCTGCTGAAATGATCGTTTCTCTAGGTATCGGCACCCGGATGGGTTCACCCGTCGCAGGAAGCGCACCCAGCAATAACCTCACCGGTATTCCGTTCCAGAAAACGGTAATAGCATCATTGACCTCCATGTTTTCGTAGGCCGAAATATTGACCGTCACCTGATCGAGGTGCTCGTTCCCGATAGTGCCCTCTGGGGTTGTCGTGGATAAACTAAGGCTTTCATTGGTATAAGGTGTATCAGGCGTTTTATCAACTCCACCAGGAACCGTCAATTTGACAGTGATCGTTAACCGTTCGGAAATGTTGACGGTACCCCCTATCAGTCTTTTTATTGTATACCAAGCGTCTACCTGATAGTGGAGATTGGCGTCTGCACTTGGCGCGATGTATTGTTGATCAACCGGTAGAGTGACAAAGGAACCCGTCCCTTCGGCAGTATCACCGGGTTTAACGGTATAGTTTGCAATCGATCCGTCCCGATCACCCCAAAACAGTTCGATATAGTCACTGGCCATCATTCCAATATAAGGACCAATCCGAATCTGCACTGGGACTGCCGGGTCCAGAGTGTCAACGTGGCCGATACCACTAGGGTCGTTGGTATTGTGCAATTTTGGTTGAGGTAATAAAATCTTCTGAAATAACGTCATTTTTTTGTCCCGTTATTGTTAATAAGTATGTTAATTAAGTGGACCGCTTCACGGCGGCCCACTTGACAAGTTAATTGCCGGAACAACCTTCGCCCGCCGTGACCATGTCAATAAAGACTTTGGCAATACCCGACGTCGCAGGGCCAGTAACGCTATCAACTTTAAACATGGCTTCGGCGCGGCCGAAACAGATCAGGCGCAGGTTCGCGTCAGGCACCGTAAACTCGTAATCTTCGCGGGTTTGTGGCTCCGTCAACGGCTCGGTGGTAAAGGTGTAAGTTGCACCCGGAACTTGCGGGCCCTCAAACAAACCCGTCCACCCCAAAAATGTAAAACTCAAGATGTCGCCCACTTTAACGTTTTCGTAAGGCTTGACCAGAACAGTGGCGCCATTAGGATTGAGAATCGCCCCGATACCGCCGTTTTCGGTAACTCGTTGAAACTCCGGCGGTGGCAGACCGTTTTCACCACCGGGCAACTCGCCTTTGCGCCTAACGACCACGCTCTGGGACGCTGAATAGGTGGTGTTGGGATTGCCCGCATGCGTTACGGTGTAATTAACTCGGATATCGGTGCCCGTGCCTTCGCTAATGATCAGCGCATTGGGAACGGTCAATGACAGGTCTCTAGCTGCCGTGACGTCCGCAAGGGTGATCCGGTATTGCACGGGTGCTGGCTGCTGGCCCCAAAACAGGTTGAGTTGGTCATCCTCGATAAATCCGGATTTCCAGGCGATAACGGCAGTGGCCGATTGCAGGTAATCGTTTTCATCGATTACGTTGTCGTTGTCATCGGGATTGGCGCTGGCCCCTCGGATAATTGGCTTTTCAGGGCTCACCGGTCCTGGAAGAGCGAGCAGTACCGTGACCGTTTTTACTGCGGAGGTGCCCAACAGCAAGGTGTTGCGACGTACCTCGTAATACACATCAACATTGCCGTCAGGTGTCAGTGCGATGGTGGCGTAAGCAATCAACAGGGTAAAAATAGGGTCTTCATCCTCATCCCCAGGATTAACGGGTTGCACCGGCAACTTGTTAGCGCCCCAATACAGCGTGATCTCATCACCTGGTCGTACATCGCCGTAGGCGGGAATATCTACGCTGACAGATTGCTTGGCGTCGACATCGCTGATAACCCCGTCATCGGCTTGGGCAATAATCGGCGCGGGCAGATCGGCCGCAGGTTCGTTCAGTGCCAGTTGGAACGCTACCGGTTCCGATTCAACTGAAACGTTACCGGCACGATCAGTAATGACGTAATACACGTCTGCTTTAACATCACCTATTCCTTCTAGAAAATCACGACTGAACCCAATCGTGATCCGCTCAGGCAACACGCCGCCGCCCGGTACTTCGGTTTGTCGCACTGTATGCGTTGGCCCTACCTTGCCGGCCCAGTAAGTTTGGATCTCATCACCGGTTTTGATATCAAAGTAGGCAGGCACTTCGCCGATTAATACATCAGCCATTGCCGCTAATTCTTCCGAGGTCAGGCCGTCATTGACCACCCTCGGAAAAATCAGCGGTGATATCAGCGACCCGCCTGGCGCTTGACGATCAATGACGACAGGAATCGTGGCCGACATACTTGGCGTGCCCCCAATAAATCGCTCGGTGCGATAGGCTATTGTGTGATTACCATCTTGCGTGCTGGTTAATGTATCAACCAGAATGTCCAGTACCAGTTCAGAACCCGGGATCGGGTTAGCTGGAAGCTGCCGTTCTACACCGATAAGTATACCGTCCAGTGATAATTGGTAAGCGTCGCCACCGACAGCTTCGTCCCATACCGGAAAGGTTACAGGAACGGGAGCGCTCAGTAACGCAGCCGGTAAAAGCCCATCGATAAATGCGCTAGGTATTACTGGTGAAGCCAACGCACGAGGGATGCGTGGCGAACGGCGGCGAACGGAAGTATTTGAGTTACACATGGTTAGTTCTCCAAAGTTGTTACGTGGCGTTTCGCGTTAATACGATCTGCAAATTTTAGGCAATAAGAGGTCAGCGACCTTTACTGTAAAAGTTGCGTGGGTTACGACGTTTGAAATGCACCGGATAATGGTGGTTGGATAAAGCTTGTATTAGCTCCATCTGTTAATTAACTAATAGAGATTCTTAAGGCTTGTCAACAGTGGGTGGTAAACAAATATTGTTTTTGATCGGCTCGATACACGTCTATTCAGCATCCCGCAGCGGGCTCGCGCATGTCGACATAGACGCCAGCTTCTAATGAGTTGGCTTGCCGGTCGGCGTATTTTTTATCCGCAGCACAAGGCTGGCGGCTTGGGACGTTACCGAAATATTGCCGGCGCGGTCGGTCACGGTGTAGGTCACGGCAACCTCGCCATCCTCCAGCGATTCCAGATAGGTCCGATCGAAACTCAAGCTGGTGTCCGGACCTGCGACTTGTTCAGCCAGTACCGTATGAACCGGTCCTGCCTGGCCTGCCCAGTAGCTGCGAATGACATCGCCCCATTTGACGTCGACATAACGTGGAACCGTCGCCACTAAAATATTGCCCATGGCGGTGAGTTCGAGGGACGTCAGGCCGTTTTCGGCCTGGGCCGGAAAAGTCAGTGGCGCGAGGGTGCCGCCTCCGGGTGGGATGCGGTCGATGATAAGGGGGATGGTGGGTGATGTGCTGGGGCTGCCGCCAATGAAGCGTTGGATGAAATAGCCTAATTCATGCTCTCCCTCTCTCCAGGATGCATCAATAAAGAGCTCAAGGCTGAGCATCTCGCCGACAGTTGGATTTGGGCCTAGGTTTTTTCTCAGACCTACGATGTTGCCATCAAATTTGAGTTGGTAATAATCACCTTCCACGCCTTCCCGCCAGATAGGGAAGGTAACGGTAATGGGCCTTTGTAAATCCGCAGCCTGTAAAAGCCCGTCCACAGGGTCTGTGCCTAGAGCGGTGGGGGCTAAAAGAGGACGCGGTATATAGAGGTAGGTCGTGTTGTTTTCTTTGCTGCTCATGTGATTTCTCCTTGGGGTTGAATCAGCTATTCCTGCCGTCTTAATTAAAGCAATCGACTGATTTTTTCTTTGAAACATTAAGTGAAGACCACGCTCCGCAACTGTCGGGTAACACATAGTTATGGATGGCGGTCTTGGATTTAACCAATAGCAATCGAGCGCGACTGTCAAGTGGTGAGGTTTGACTTTTTTCGAGGCTTATCGAATTTCAGTTGCAATAGATCTCGTCTGTAGGGCTTGGCCTTCAAATTTATAAGACGCGTCCTACACGAACAATGTCCTCTTTGCCTTGCCTGCTTGCGTATGACATCCAAAATAGTCGGACCCATTGTTGAGGAGATATATATTGAAACCAAAAACTTCATGCCGCCCGATGGTTCGGATAGGTCTAGGGCTGGCAAGTGTATCATTGGGAGCTTCTTTCAGTAGCTATGTAGTCGCTGAGAGCGTTACGTTTAACGTTGAAATAACCGAAACAAGTTTGCAGAGGGTTGGCCCACCGCCGAGAAGAATACCCGACACAAAGATATATGATATTGACGGTTTCGTATGGGCTATTGATGCGTCGACACCGGCAGATAGATATCTGGTTAGGAATGGGGGCGAATTGATTGCAAATGGCGCTACGGTCAACAATGTTGCCGTATGGCCTGGAAGCACTCTAAATTTTGAATCAGGCATTGTTGAAGGTGGCATAAGTTCTGCGGGAGGTTTAATAAATATTAATCAATCGAGCGTAGTGTCAAAGTCCGTTGCTTTGCTTGTAGGGACGTCAGAGGGTCGTGTTTCTATACTTAACTTAAGTAATAGTTCTGTGTTTGGAACGGTTGCGGCGAGTGTGGGTCGTGGAAGTATCTTGAATGTGAGTAACAGTCAGTTGGCTGGTGCGGATGGTGCGGATGGTGCGGATGGTGCTTATGGGTCCGGTATTATATTGTCGGGCGCAATAGCAAACGTATCGAATGGCAGTACGGTTGTTGGAAGCAATAGCGGTCTGTTCATCATAGCTGAAGGTGCCAGAGATGACGAAGTTGATGAAGGGGATAGACCGCCTGTTATTAACAGCACAGTGGTAATAGATAACTCACGTGTTGAGGGTTTGAGCGGTCCTGCAATCAAAGTGACTGCCTTGGCGGTACAGAAGCTCCCTGCCATCGCCGACATCACCCTCCAAAACCATTCAAGCCTGTTGTCCGGCAATGGTAATCTTCTAGAGGTCGAAAGTGGCAGTACTGCCAACCTGAAAGTCGACAACAGTAGCCTAACCGGCAACCTTGTTGCCGACGAAACAAGCATCCTTAACGTTACCCTGCAAAAAAACGCCAGCCTCACCGGTGACATCATCAACGGAAACAATCTGTCGATTAATTCCGGCGCCCGGTGGCAGATGGTTAGCGACAACTCAGTCAGGTCCATGAACCTCGACGGCGGTCAGGTTAGATTCGGTCTCGATGGCTTTCATACGTTGTCTCTGGGTGAGTTGTCTGGCACCGGCGTTTTCGGGATGAAGATCGGATTGGACGCTGGTGTGGGTGACCTGCTAAGCGTCAACGGCCAAGCCAACGGCGATTTTACCCTGAAGGTAAAAAACACCGGCGCTGAACCGGTTTCCCCCGACATTCAACCCCTGAAAATCGTCCATACCGAAGGCGGTGACGCGCAATTCAACCTGCTTGGCGACAAGGTGGATCTAGGCGCTTTCTCCTACGAACTGGAAAAACAAGGTAATGATTGGTTCATCGTCGGTTCCGGCAAAACCATCAGCCCTTCCACCCAGACCGCATTGGCGCTGTTCAACGCGGCGCCGACAATTTTCATGAGTGAGCTGACCACGTTGCGCAGCCGTATGGGTGAAGTGCGCGGCAGCGGTGAAGGCGGGGGCTGGATGCGGGCCTACGGCAGTCGCTTCAACGCGAGCACCCGTGCGGGCGTTGAATATCGTCAGCAACAAAGCGGAATGTCATTCGGTGCGGACGCCCCGGTTCCTGTGAACAATGGTCAGTTGTTAGTGGGTTTGCTGGGCGGTTACAGCAAGTCGGATCTGGACTTGAGTCGCGGCAGTTCGGGCAAGGTAGACAGCTACTACGTAGGCGCGTACGGCACGTGGTTGTCGGACCAGGGTTACTACGTCGATGCGGTGCTTAAGCTTAACAAGTTAAAAAACGAGTCGAAGGTTGCCATGAGCGATCAGACCAAGGCCGAGGGTGATTACTCCAACACGGCTATTGGTGGCTCGTTTGAGGTCGGTAAACACATCAAGCTGGGCGACGATTACTTTGTCGAACCCTATGCGCAGATGGCGGCAGTGGTGATCCAAGGGGACAGCTACACCTTGGATAACGGCCTTGAAGCGAAGAATGATCGTACCCAGTCGGTAGTGGGTAAGGTCGGTAGTTCAGTGGGTCGCAATTTTGCACTCAAGGACGGCGGGGTTGTGCAACCGTACCTTCGCGCCGCGGTTGCCCATGAATTCGCACGCAACAATAAAGTGACAGTCAACGACACGAGCTTCAATAACGATCTGTTCGGCTCACGGGCAGAGTTGGGCGTTGGGGTTGCGGTGACATTGTCGAAGAACCTGCAAGTGCATGCCGACTTTGATTACATGAAAGGCGGCAATGTTGAGCAACCGTGGGGGGCGAATGTGGGGCTGCGATTGGCCTTTTGATGGATTCAACACAGGTTAACGCCTGACGCGTACTTGAAACCCCCACTGGTGATTATCCAGCGGGGGTTTTCTCATTCAGTCATCCTGTTTCTTCGGACGGTTTTTACGTTGGAAAGAGGTCTTACGACTTTTCTGCTTGTCGTTGATCGAATAGAAATCCTGCAGCTTGACGTGCAAGATCGCTGAGGTACCAATCCTCAATCCATCACGGAACACGTCATAACAGACTTGAACCTTGCCTTGTCGAAGGTGAGAGGTCGGGCTGGAAAATAGCCACTGAGTGCCCATCACCGCTTGTTTGACGTTGACCTCATCGACGAGTTGAGTCGGGTAGGTTGTGCCGCCCCATAGTAGATTGAATTCATCCCCAGGCTTCAGGTAGGCAGAGCCTGGTATCAAGACGTTGAAGCCCTTTTTCGCTTGCGCCAGCGTCAATAAATCGGGATCTAGCCCGTCCAGCGTGGGCGCTGCAAGGTGATCGGAAATAAGAGCCGGTAACAGATGCTCACAAGGGTGCTCAGCGAGAGCGGCTTGCAGGTAGTTGAGTGCCAACTCTTGCGCAGCAGGTTGAGCGTTAGGGTTGCTGTGGGCTTCTGCCGACAACGGTGGCCCGATCGGAACGCCTGGTTTTTGTTGACTCTCTCGCCGTGCGGGACGGCCGTCAGTGGTTGTGCCCTTACTGGTTTTGGGGAGAGAAGAACTGCTTGGGTTTTTATCATCCATAGCGGATTCCTATTTTTCAGGGGGATTAAATTCTGCCGCACCAAATGTATAGGTCACGTTGACGCGTTAATGCGACTGAATACATTGCCGTGTGTGACCAAGCGTGGCGTCAATATTCAGATGTGCACCCTGATATATGGTTTCCTCTAGTTAAGGTTGTTACGAGCGTTGTTACGGGTTGTAAGGTGTGCCGGTTAGAGCAAGGTGGGGGCTACATTTAATACGGCGGATTTGATTTGTCAAGGCGTAAGCCTTGGTCCTGTGTTCGTATGTATTTATTATAGAAGGGGTGCGTAGGATTTAACTTACAACAATGGAATTATTCCTACATCAACAAAGGAAAATGCTTTAGGAGGGTACTATCCCGACCCAATAAAAAACCCCAACAAACAAGCCTGTTGGGGTTTTTCACAACTATTAGCCTCTACCGATTAAAACGCTCCACCAACGAATATTGCGTATGGGCAGTGCTGGTCAGTTCTCCACTTAACTGCGCTGATCGCCGGGCTTCGTCGGAGGTCTTGTCCGCCAGTTCGGCGATGGTGCTGATGTTACGGCTGATCTCTTCGGCAACGGCGCTTTGCTCTTCGGTTGCCGCAGCAATCTGGGTGGTCATGTCGGTAATGTTGGCCACGGCTTCGCTGATGCCTACCAAGGCCTGGTCAGCCTCCATGACCTTGGCGACGCCTTCTTCGGCCTGGCGATGGCCGGCGTCCATGGTTTGTACGGCGGCGGTGGCGGTTTGTTGCAGTTTGGCGATGAGGCCATGGATCTGCCCGGTGGATTCGGCGGTGCGTTGCGCCAGTTGCCGGACTTCGTCGGCGACGACGGCGAAGCCGCGGCCCATTTCACCGGCGCGGGCGGCTTCGATGGCGGCGTTTAGCGCCAGCAGGTTGGTCTGGTCGGCGATGCCTTTGATGACGTCTACGACGCTGCCGATTTCGTTGCTGTCTTTGGCCAGTTGGGTCACGGTCAGCCCAGTTTCACCGACAGCGGCGGACAGGCGTTGAATCGCGGCGCGGGTTTCACCAGCGATATCGCGACCACGGCGAGTCAGTTCATTGGCTTGTTGGGTGGCGTCGGCGGTGCGTTGGACGTGGCTGGCGACTTCCTGAGTGGTGGCAGCCATTTGGTTGACTGCGGTGGCCACTTGCTCGGTCTCGACCCGCTGCCGCTCCAGCCCGGTGGAACTGGCGTGGGCGAGGGTATCGGATTGTTTGGCTTGGTCTGTCAGGTGTTCAGCGGTGTCCTGCAAACGTGTCAGGCAGGTTTTCAAGCGTGCTTCCTGGCTCAGAATCGACATTTCCAGACGCGCTTGGGGACCACGGCTGTCGGTGTACATCTGGGCAATCAGTGGGTCAGACGTGGTTTGTTCAGCCAACTTCAACAGGCGCTTGATGCCACGTTGTTGCCAGCTCAAACCGAGCAGCCCCAATGGCACCGACAGGGCCGCTGCCAACCCGAAACCCCAATTAGAGTTCAGCCAGGTGCCGATCAAAAAGCTGATCTGGCTGACCAAAATGAACGGCAGCCAGTCTTGCAACACTGGAAGCCACTTATCCCGGCTTGGAACAGCGGTTTTGCCCCGGTTCAAACGATCATATAAAGCTTCAGCGCGACGGATCTGTTCAGCGCTCGGTTTGACCCGCACCGACTCATAGCCCACCAGCTGATTTTTCTCGAGCACCGGGGTCACGTAGGCGTTCACCCAATAGTGATCGCCATTTTTGCTGCGGTTTTTAACGATCCCCATCCACGGCTGCCCGAGCTTGAGGGTACTCCACATGTGCTCGAAAACGGCTGAGGGCACGTCCGGGTGACGGACCATATTGTGAGGCGCCTTGATCAGCTCTTCGCGGGTGAATCCGCTGATTTCGGTGAAGGCATCGTTGCAGTAGGTGATTAGCCCCTTGGCATCGGTGGTTGAAATCAACCGCTGTTGCGCAGGAAACGTCCGTTCGCGTTGGGTGATAGGCTGATTGTTGCGCATGAGGTTGTCCGGTCCGCTGGGCTATGGCGGGCTATCGGCAAAATAAGCAAAAAATTGAGCTTTCTTTTCAGTAATGACCGGGAAGTCATGACTGCTGGAGGGTGGCTCAATACCATTTGTTGCCATTGCTTGAGACTGCTAACCGGTCCCGTCCTCAAAAATTGGATTGTTCCACATCGATACGATGGAGCAAAAACCTGAGTGTTTCGCACTAATTGATTATTGGCGGCGTTCGTAAACTGGCCGCCACTTAATCAGGATGGAGTTGTATTCATGAACCGCATCGACACGTTACTGTTGCGACTTGGCAAGCTCGACACTTTGGGCACTCATTTGCTGCGTATAGGCGTCGCGATTATATTTCTCTGGATCGGAGCACTGAAGTTTGTGCCCTATGAGGCCGACAGCATTACGCCCTTCGTGGCGAACAGCCCGGTCATGTCGTTTTTCTATGCACACCCGGAAGGCTATCAGGCACATCTAACCCACGAAGGACAGTTGGACCCGGTTAAGCGTGACTGGCAAACCGCTAATAATACTTACCGTTTTTCCCAAGGCCTGGGCACGGTGGAGATTTTAATTGGCTTGCTGGTACTGTCCTACGCGTGGTCGCGGCGTTTTGGCTTGGCGGGTTCAATACTGGCATTCCTGACGCCCTTGGTCACGCTTTCGTTCTTGTTTACGACACCCGAAGCGTGGGTGGGCAACTTGGGTGACGCACAATTCGGTTTCCCTTACTTGTCAGGGGGCGGGCGATTAGTGCTCAAGGACATATTGATGTTAGCGGCCGGCATAGTGATGATTTCAGACTCTGCCCGGGCAGTGCTTAAAGAGCGTATTCAGGGTTTAGGCTCGGTGCAGCAGTAAAACTGCTATTCACGGCGTAGGCGCGGGCTTGCTCGCGATTCGCTGTGAGGGGCTGGATGCGGTGTGTCGATACGTTTATTTGCCGGTCTGCTGGCGGTGGTGTTTTCGGTAGCGGCCGGGCGTCATTCCAACGGCCTGGCTAAACGCCCGGCCAAAGGCTGCTTCCGATTGGTAGCCGACGTCCATGCCTATATCACCGGCACTGCGTTGTGTTTCCAGCAGCCGGCCACACGCAATAGTCATACGGATTTCTGTTAGAAACTCAAAAACGGTGATGCCGGCTTTTTCCACGAAGTGCCTGGCGTAGGTCGCGCGGGACATTGCCGCCAGGGCGCCCAGTTCGGTGATGGTCCACGGGCGTCCGGGCTGGTCCAGTAAGGCCTGGATCGAGGGCGCCAAACGTGGGTCGCAGAGCAGCGCCAATGAATTGGCTTTGTTCGAGGTGTCTTCGCTGAGAATGCGCAGCGCCATGGTAAACAAGGCTTGGCTCAGTGCCGTGACGATGGCCATTGCGCCGGGCTTGCGGCTTTCAGCTTCATTGCGAATCAACGTCACCAGGGTGTGCAGTTCACTCGCCGATTGGCTGGCGGCAAGGGACACATGCACCGGGTCGGGCATTAACCGAAACAGCAGGCGCGCCGGTCCTGGAGGGCATGAAAAGCTGCCGCACAGCAAATCCACGTCCGGAAAGCCGCTGCCGTTGCTTTTAAGCGGCAGCATGCCGTCGTTGGACAGGATGATGGGACGTGTACTGCCGGCATTCGAGCGATCCGACAGTATCTGGTGGCGCTCGCCATTGGGCAGCAAAATAAAGTCCCCGGCCTGAAGGCTTATGGGCGACTTGTTTTCGGTTTTGAGAAGGCATCCACCGGATAACACCAGATGAAACGGCGCGTTGGCCCCGTCGCTGGGTTCATGCTCGACCTTGAACGATCCCTCCAGCGAACAGCGTAGTTCCAAACTGGCCTGTGGCCGTGCCAGGTGGATCAGGTTGCTGAGAGCATCCATAAATCGATTGCCGTAGAAGGGAAGGGCGGTGGCGTATTCTGCGGCATATCGGGTGGGCAATGTGATGTCGCGCTGTCGTCCGGCAAACACAAACGCCTGAAGAAGCTGCCGAAGGCTGCGCCAGGTCGGGGTTACGGGCGACCAGTACGACCTTCAGCGGATCCCGAAAGCGACCGGCTTGCGGTCGAATCGCAGCTTTCGGCAGCTCCTACCGTTATTGCCTATTCAGATAGCCAGCGCCTGTGGCTCTCCGGTATTGCCAATCAACTGTCGCAACACGTAATGCAAAATGCCGCCCGCCTTGAAGTACTCCACTTCATTGAGGGTGTCGATTCGGCATAACACATCGACGTCCTCGCGGCTGCCGTCTGCGCGGGTGATGGTCAACTTCAAACTCATTCCGGGGCGCAGTTCAGCGTTGGTCAGCCCGCTGATGTCGATTTTTTCGTGGCCGGTCAGGTTCAAGGTTTTGCGGCTTTGGCCGTTTTTGAATTGCAGCGGTAATACGCCCATGCCCACCAGATTGGAGCGGTGAATCCGCTCGAAGCTTTCAGCGATGACGGCCTTGATACCCAGCAAGTTGGTGCCCTTTGCCGCCCAGTCCCGGCTTGACCCAGTGCCGTATTCCAGCCCGGCAAACACCACCAATGGTGTCTTATCCTGTTGATAGCGCATGGCGGCGTCGTAGATCGGCAGCTTTTCTTCAGTAGGAATATGGATTGTGTAGCCGCCTTCTTCGCCACCGAGCATTTCGTTGCGAATACGGATGTTGGCGAAGGTGCCGCGCATCATCACTTCGTGATTGCCCCGGCGTGAACCGTAGGAGTTGAAATCCCTGGGTTCGACGCCCTTGTGCCGCAGATAACGCCCGGCAGGGCTGTCGGCTTTGATATTGCCAGCGGGGGAAATGTGGTCCGTGGTCACCGAGTCTCCCAGCAACGCGAGAATGCTCGCGCCGCTGACGTCTTCGATCACTGGCAAAGGCCCGGCGATGTTGTCGAAGAACGGCGGGTGCTGGATGTAGGTGGAGTCACCCTGCCAGACGTAAGTGGCGGCCTGTGGCACTTCTATCGCCTGCCACTGGGCATCACCGGCGAACACCTCGGCGTATTCCTTATGGAACATGCCGGTGTTGACCTGCGCGACGGCGTCGGAGATTTCCTTTTGGGTCGGCCAGATATCGCGCAGATACACCGGCTTGCCGTCTGAACCTTCGCCCAGTGGTTCCGTGCTGATATCCGTGCGCACGCTGCCCGCCAAGGCATACGCCACCACCAGGGGCGGCGAGGCGAGCCAGTTGGTTTTGACCAGTGGGTGAACGCGGCCTTCAAAGTTTCGATTGCCGGACAGCACCGAGGCGACAGTCAGGTCAGATTGCTGAATGGCTTTCTCGATGGGCGCTTCCAGCGGTCCGGAGTTGCCAATGCAGGTGGTGCATCCGTAGCCGACCAGCGCAAATCCCAGGGCATCAAGGTATTGAGTCAAACCCGCGGCTTTATAGTAGTCGGTGACGACTTTGGAGCCAGGGGCCAGGGAGGTCTTGACCCACGGTTTGCTTTTCAGGCCTTTTTCGACTGCTTTTTTTGCCACGAGCCCGGCGGCCATCATCACGCTGGGGTTCGAGGTGTTGGTGCAAGAGGTGATCGCGGCGATGACTACTGCGCCGTTTTTCAGGCGGTAGGTATGGCCTTGGTACTCGTAGTCCGCTTCGCCGATCAAGTCAGCATTTCCCACGGCGACACCGCCGCCACCTTCGCTTTCCAGGCGCCCTTCTTCTTTATGTGAGGGCTTGAATTGCAGCCCCAGGAAGTCAGTAAAAGCTTGGGCGACGTTGGGCAGCGCGACCCGGTCTTGTGGGCGTTTCGGCCCGGCGAGGCTGGCCTCGACGCTACTCATGTCCAGTTCCAGGCTGTCAGTGAACACTGGCGCTTGGCCAGGCAGGCGCCACAGGCCTTGGGCTTTGCTGTAAGCCTCCACCAGTTTCACGGTTTCCGCTGGGCGACCGGACAGGCGCAGGTAGTTCAGGGTGATCTCGTCCACCGGAAAGAAGCCACACGTGGCGCCGTATTCCGGGGCCATGTTGGCGATAGTGGCGCGGTCGGCCAGTGGCAGGTCTGCCAGGCCGTCGCCGTAAAACTCAACGAACTTACCGACCACGCCTTTTTTACGCAGCATCTGGGTAACGGTGAGTACTAAGTCAGTGGCGGTGATACCTTCTTTTAACTTGCCGGTCAGTTTGAAACCGATGACTTCCGGAATCAGCATCGACACCGGCTGGCCGAGCATGGCCGCTTCTGCTTCGATACCGCCCACGCCCCAGCCCAGTACGCCGAGGCCATTGATCATCGTGGTGTGGGAATCGGTACCGACCAGGGTGTCAGGGAAGGCGTACGTACGGCCGTCCTCGTCTTTGGTCCAGACCGTGCGACCGAGGTATTCCAGGTTGACCTGGTGACAGATCCCGGTGCCCGGCGGCACCACGCTGAAGTTGTCGAAGGCGCTTTGGCCCCAACGCAGGAACGCATAACGTTCTCCATTGCGCTCCATTTCGATGTCGACGTTCTGGCCGAACGCACTGGCGTCGCCGAACTTATCGACCATCACCGAGTGGTCGATGACCAGATCCACCGGAGACAGCGGGTTAATTCGTTGTGGATCGCCACCGGCCTTGGCCACTGCGGCGCGCATGGCGGCCAGATCGACCACCGCCGGTACGCCGGTAAAGTCCTGCATCAAAACCCGCGCCGGACGGTATTGGATTTCGCGGTCCGAGCGGCGCTCGGTGAGCCAGGCAGCGATGGCTTTGAGGTCGGCGCCGGTGACGGTTTTGTTGTCTTCCCAGCGCAGCAGGTTTTCCAGCAGTACTTTCAGGGACATCGGCAGCTTGTCCAGATCGCCCAATGATTTGGCGGCTTCCGGAAGGCTGAAATAGTGATAGGTCTTGTCGTCGATTTCTAATGTTTTGAGGCTTTTCAGGCTATCGAGGGAGGGCATGAAATAACTCCTTGACGAGTCCGCACGGCACGGACCAGGGGAATCGAACAGGTTCTTGAGTATCACTGGACCGCAGAACGGAGCCAGTGGTTCACGATTGGGCTATCATGCGCCGGTTTTGAGCCTTGGGGCTCACCCCAAGTGCCGCGCGGTGGCTAAAATGTTTTGCCATTGCTCAGGAGAAATGAATGCACACCCTGTTTATGCACTGCCGGCCGGGCTTCGAAAGCGAAGTCTGTTCAGAAATTGCCGAGCATGCTGCTCGTCTGAACGTAGCGGGATACGCCAAAGCCAAAACCAATGCGGCTTGTGCCGAGTTCGTCTGCACTGAAGAGGACGGCGCTGAACGGCTGATGAAGGGTCAGCGTTTCGCCGAGCTGATTTTTCCTCGGCAGTGGGCCCGTGGGGTGTTCCTCGATTTACCGGAAACCGACCGTATCAGCGTTATTCTGGCGCAACTGCGCAACTTCCCTACTTGTGGCAGCCTGTGGCTGGAAGTGGTCGACACCAATGATGGAAAAGAACTGTCGAATTTCTGCAAGAAATTCGAAGGGCCGCTGCGCAAGGCGTTGACTCAGGCGGGCAAACTGGTAGAAGACGCACACAAGCCGCGTCTGTTGCTGACCTTTAAAAGCGGGCGCGAAGTGTTCCTTGGCATGGCAGACGCGGAAAACTCCGCGATGTGGCCAATGGGCATTCCGCGCTTGAAGTTTCCCCGAGAGTCACCTAGCCGTTCGACGTTGAAGCTGGAAGAGGCGTGGCACCATTTCATCCCCAGGGATCAATGGGATGAGCGTTTGTCCGGCGAGATGACCGCCGTCGACCTCGGCGCTGCTCCGGGTGGCTGGACTTATCAACTGGTGCGTCGAGGCATGTTGGTTACCGCCATCGACAACGGGCCAATGGCCGAGAGCTTGATGGACACCGGTCTGGTTCAGCATTTGATGGCGGATGGTTTTACCTTCAAGCCGCGTCATCCGGTGGACTGGATGGTATGTGACATCGTCGAAAAGCCAGCGCGTAACGCGGCGCTGTTGGAAACCTGGCTGGGCGAAGGCCTATGTCGCGAGGCGGTGGTCAATCTTAAACTGCCGATGAAACAGCGTTATGCCGAAGTGCGGCGTCTGTTGTTACGCATTGAGGAAGGCTTCACTGACCGGGGTATCAAGGTCAGCATCGGTTGCAAGCAGCTGTACCACGATCGGGAAGAAGTGACCTGCCACTTGCGTCGATTGGACGGCAAGCGCCGCTGATCCAGATTCGACCCACATCATTTGGCGGCATTCACTGAATCGGGTAACAATGCCCGCCAGTTTTTGGAGAGACTTATGCCCGAACTCATCGATACCTTGCCGGTTGACGCCGTTCTCGACGCCAGCGGCCTGAGCTGCCCGGAACCGGTGATGATGCTGCACCAAAAAGTGCGTGACCTGCACGCGGGTGGTTTGCTCAAAGTCATCGCCACCGACCCCTCGACCCAGCGCGACATTCCCAAGTTTTGCGTGTTTCTTGGGCATCAACTGGTTGAACGTCAGGCTGAAGGCGGGACTTATACCTATTGGATTCGCAAGAAAAGCGACGAATGATGCCTGCCTCTTATGAAACAACGCATTACTTAGTGACTTGAAAAAATCTGAACTGCGCCCCAGCGCGGCGTCGGAGACGTGGCGGAACCTCCTACAGACTGCGATTGCGCTTACGCGCGCTGCTGGCCAATCGCAGGGTCAGCATCAACGCCGCGCAAGTCAGGCCGACGATCAGCCCTTGCCATAACCCGCTGGGCCCGCTGGCGGGGCCGAGCAGGTTGGTCAGGCCGAGGGTGTAACCTACCGGCAAGCCAATGCCCCAATAAGCGAACAAGGTCAGCATCATCGTTACCCGTGTATCTTGATAACCGCGCAAGGCGCCGGCGGCCGTTACCTGGATGGCATCGGAAAACTGAAACAGCGCTGCAAACACAATCAGCGAAGCAGCCATCTGAATCACCTGTGGGTCTGCGGTGTAGATCTTTGGAATATGTTCTCGCAGCAGCAACATCAGGCTCGCCGAGAAGCACGCATAGAGCAATGCGGTTGCCATTCCGACTCCCGCGCTAAAACGTGCGTCTCGCGGCGCATTGGCACCCAATGCCTGGCCGACGCGTACGGTTACAGCCATGCCCAGTGAGAAAGGGATCATGAACACCAGCGAGCTGAAATTAAGCGCGATTTGATGCCCGGCCACTACATTCGAACCCAGACTGCCGATCAGCAATGCGATCACGGCAAAGATGCTGGACTCGGCGAACACCGCTATGCCAATCGGCAGGCCGATATCCACCAGGCGTTTGATCACCGCCCATTGTGGCCGTTCGAAGCGGCTGAACACCGCGCTCGGCGTGTATACCGGCGCGCGTCGTACCCACGCGACCATGCCTAAAAGGATGCACCACATCACGATGGCGGTCGCCCATCCGCACCCGACACCGCCCAACGCCGGCATACCAAACTGGCCATAGATGAAGACGTAGTTCAGCGGAATGTTCAGCGCCAGGCCGCACAAGCCCAACACCATGCTTGGCCGGGTTCGACCCAGGCCGTCACTGAGGCAGCGCAACACATAGAACAGTGCCGTTGCTGGCATGCCGCAGGCAATACCGCGCAAGTAGCGCATGCAGGGATCGATCAACACCGGATCGACTTTCATCAGGTGCAGCACCGGTTCGGCGCTTAGAAGCAGCAATGCGGCAATGATTCCAACGGCTGAAGCCAGCCACAGCGATTGGCGCACCACCGAACCGATTTCTGTGGTTTGTCCGGCACCGTGCCGTTGCGCGACTTTGGGTGTGGTCGCCAGCAATATTCCGGTCATTAGCAGATAAATCGGCACCCAGATCGAATTGCCCAGCGCGACGGCGGCCAAGTCTCGCGGGCCGACACTGCCTGCCATCACCGCGTCGACGAAGCCCATGGCGGTATACGCCAACTGCGCGATGATGATTGGCACTGCCAGTGCCATCAACGAGCGAAGCTCCAGGCGCACGCGGGCCGGGCGACTCAGCGAGCGTGGAAGGGATGGGGCGGCTGGCGTCGTAGCAGAATTCACGGTCAGTACAATCCAAAAGCGGCACGGAAAGCCGAGCATTCTACCCGCTTGACACTAGGGTCAGGAATCGAAGTTGTGTCGGCGGTTGATCCCATGCAGGATGGCGAGCCAAGCCTACACTGCCGCCGACCCACGGAGCCCTATCATGCGCATTGTTGCCGACGAAAATATCCCGCTGCTCGATGCTTTTTTTGCTCAATACGGTGACATCCGGCGATTGCCGGGCCGCGCCATCGACAAAGCTGCGGTGGCGGATGCCGATGTGCTGCTGGTGCGCTCAGTGACTAACGTCAATAAGGCCATGCTGGAAGGCAGTTCAGTTCGCTTTGTCGGAACCTGCACCATCGGCACTGACCATCTGGATCTGGACTTCTTCCAGGAGGCTGGGATCCAGTGGTCCAGCGCCCCTGGTTGCAACGCCCGTGGGGTAGTGGATTACGTACTGGGAAGCCTGTTGACTCTGGCCGAAATCGAGGGCGTGGAGCTTACTCAACGTACCTATGGCGTCGTCGGGGCCGGTCAGGTGGGCGGACGACTGGTTAATGTACTGCGTGGCCTGGGCTGGAACGTGCTGGTCTGTGACCCGCCCCGCCAGGCGGCAGAAGGCGGTGATTTCGTCAGCCTTGAGCAGATCGTCGAGCAGTGCGATGTGATCAGTTTGCACACGCCTTTAACCAAAACCGGTGACTTGCGGACATGGCATCTGTTTGATCGGCAGCGCCTGAACCAACTCAAGGAGGGCGCATGGTTGATCAACGCCAGCCGCGGTGCGGTAGTAGACAACGCGGCGCTACGTGAAGTGTTGTTGCAGCGCGAAGACTTGCAAGCCGTGCTTGATGTGTGGGAGGGCGAGCCGCAAGTCGACGTAGCCCTGGCTGAATTGTGTGTGCTGGCGACGCCTCATATCGCCGGTTACAGCCTGGATGGCCGGCAGCGCGGAACGGCGCAAATCTATGAGGCATTTTGTGCGCACTTCGAGCGCACGCCGAGCATCAGCTTGCAGGACCTGTTGCCCCAGCCCTGGCTGACGCACGTTACCCTGAACGCCAACTGCGACCCGGCATGGGCGTTGGCAATGGTGTGCCGTGGCGTTTATGACCCGCGCCGTGACGATGCGGACTTTCGTCGTAGTTTAGTGGGTGATACCGCCAGCCAGCGTTTGGCCTTTGATGCCTTGCGCAAACATTACCCGCCGCGTCGCGAGATCGAGGGTTTGTTTGTGCAAATTAATGGAACATCCGAACCGTTGCGGCAGTTGGTTACAGCGCTGGGAGCTACCCTTAGTTCGTCGCCGACAACCTTGTAAGTTACGAATTACCAGACAGAAAATACCCGGCAAACGCCGGGCTTAAGGATTCTTGAATGCTGCATCAATCTTGTTTTTCGGGGTTGACCCAGTTTTTATCGCATTCCTGACACGCGGTCTGCACCATGGCTTCAGTGATCAGAGTTTCGCGTCCGTCTTCGTCGAGAATGGCGCCACCGACTGCCAGCGTCGGGGTGGTTCGAACTACCGGTACGTGATTGGTGCTGTTTTGCAAGCTCATGGCCTGTCTCCTCATCAGGTTGTGCGCTTAAGCTAATCCCATTGGATGACTACGCTGTGACAGTTCCTTAGTGCTCATCCAACGGCATTCCAAGTCGACCAGAAACTCAGGGTAATCGCCAGTGATGAGTTAGATCGATACTGTCTAAGGTTCATTCTGTCAGGTAATAAAAACCTTCGTCAGGTCCGTTATTTCGAGCAGGGGTGAGAGTAACCGCCATTCGTTCCGGCCACGGGTGTAGGCTCTCGGGCTTACGTCTTCCGGCAGGCAGGTCCTTTCATGGTTTCACTTTTATCCAGTCGCCAACGCAACGCCGTCCGTCTGGCGTTGCGGTATATTGCCCCTTATCGTTGGCAGGCCATGGGCGCTTTGCTGGCGCTGATCATCACTGCAGGCATTACCTTGTCCATGGGGCAGGGAATCAAGCTGATGGTGGATCAGGGTTTCCTGACGCAATCGCCGGCACTGCTGAACCGCTCCATCGGTTTTTTCATGATCCTGGTGATCGGTCTCGCCATCGGCACGTTTGCGCGGTTTTATCTGGTGTCCTGGATTGGTGAGCGGGTAGTTGCCGATATGCGCAAGCAGGTGTTTAACCACCTGATCAATCTGCATCCGGGGTTCTATGAAAATAATCGCAGCTCGGAAATCCAGTCGCGGCTGACCACCGATACCACGCTGTTGCAATCAGTGATCGGGTCATCGCTGTCGTTGTTCTTGCGCAACGTGTTGATGGTAATTGGCGGCATCGTTTTGTTGTTCTTCACCAATCCGAAACTTACCAGCATTGTGGTGGTGGCGTTGCCATTGGTGGTGGCGCCGATCCTGATCTTCGGTCGTCGGGTGCGCAGCTTGTCACGCTTGAGCCAGGACCGGATCGCTGACGTCGGCAGCTATGTCGCCGAGGCGTTGGGGCAGATCAAAACGGTCCAGGCCTATAACCATCAGCAGCAGGACAAACAACGATTTGGAGACACCGCTGAAGAGGCGTTCAACACCGCGCGCAAGCGTATTTTGCAGCGCTCATGGCTGATTACACTGGTGATTGTGCTGGTGTTGGGCGCGGTTGGGGTGATGCTGTGGGTCGGTGGCATGGACGTCATTGCCGGGCGCATTTCGGGTGGGGAGTTGGCGGCGTTTGTCTTTTACAGCCTGATTGTAGGCAGTGCTTTGGGCACCTTGAGTGAAGTCATCGGTGAGTTGCAGCGGGCGGCAGGTGCGGCAGAACGTATCGCCGAGCTGCTTCAGGCGACTAGCGAGATTACGCCTCCGGTAAGTGATCTGCTGCGATTGCCAGAGCGGGTCAGTGGTCAGCTCACCTTGGAAAATGTCAGTTTTGCTTACCCGTCTCGTCTGGAGCGCAATGCCATTGATGGGTTCAGCTTGACCATCGAAGCCGGTAAAACCCTGGCGTTGGTCGGGCCGTCGGGGGCCGGGAAGTCGACGTTGTTTGATTTGCTGCTGCGCTTTTACGACCCTCAGCAGGGGCGCGTGCTGTTGGAAGGTTTGCCCATCACTCAGCTTGACCCGCTGGACCTGCGACGCTGCTTTGCCATGGTTTCACAGGCCCCGGCGCTGTTTTTTGGCAGCGTCGAAGAGAACATCCGTTACGGTAATCCTGGCGCAACCACTGAGCAGGTGCAAACAGCGGCGCGTATCGCCCATGCCCATGAGTTCATCATGCAGATGCCCGACGGTTATCAGACCCATTTGGGTGACGGTGGCCTGGGCCTGTCGGGCGGCCAGCGCCAGCGTCTGGCCATTGCCCGGGCGTTGCTGGTGGATGCACCGATTCTGCTGCTCGATGAAGCCACCAGTGCTCTGGATGCGCAAAGCGAGTACTTGATACAGCAAGCCTTGCCCAGCCTGATGAAAGGCCGTACCACCTTGGTGATTGCCCACCGCTTGGCCACCGTACAAAACGCAGACCGCATCGCGGTAATTGATCAAGGACGTTTAGTCGCGGTGGGCACCCATCATCAGCTGATTGCCAGCAGCCCGCTGTACGCGCGGTTGGCCGCATTGCAATTCAATGCGCATTCCGAGGAGGTGGTTTAAGTTCATCTCTGTAGGAGCCAACGAGTTGGCTCCTACAGATTGAGATACCTGTCAGTCGCGGTATTCACACAGATAGGCGGTATCGACTTCAACCTCCAGTTTGAATTTGCAGTTGGCCGGCAGGTTGAACTGAGTACCTGCGACAAAGTGTTCGAACTCATCGTTGTCGGGCAGTTTGACTTTCAGCGCGCCGGAAATGACGTGCATGATCTCCCGTTGGCTAGTGCCGAAATCATAGTTGCCGGCGGCCATGACGCCGATGGTGGCTTGACCTTCTGCTTGGCTGAAAGCAATCGATTTAACGGTACCGTCGAAATATTCGTTAACTTTGAACATGGTCGATTCCTTGAGAAAAGGGCTAAAAAAGGTCGTTCAGTATGCCGAACGTATAAAAGGCCGTCATCCGCTTTAGGAAATGCGTCACCTTTCAGCGCGGCGGAATCAATGGCAACAGCCGCGCCGTGTTGCGCGCGTCTGCTAATGCCCGGTGTTGTTGCCCCTGAAATTGCATCCCTGCCAATTGCAGCGCCGCGTTGAGACCTAATGGCCGCGACAATTTGCGGGCCTCGATAAACCGTTGCTTGAGATTGATATGCGTCAGTGTGCTCAAACCGCTGATCAGCGCGTGATGTTGCCACTCCTGCTCCAATTGCCGACGGTCATAGTCGCCCCAGCTGGCCCAGCCTTCCACTCTTGGAAGGTGATTGCCGAGCCAGCGCTCGAACTGCGGCCAGACCGTGGTCAAGGGCTGCGCACTGTCGATGTTGGCCTGGCTGATGTGCGTCAGCTCGCGGCAAAAGCTGGTCAATAATGGGCGCCGCACAGGCCGAACGAAACGCTCGAAGTGGTCCAGTTCCCGACCGTCTTTATTCACCAGGGTGACGCCGATCTCAATGATTTCCATCTCGGCTACTGGCCAGCCGCCTTCCTCCGTTGTGGCCTCCAGATCAATCACCAGCCAATGTGGCATGTCGAACTCCGTTCAAACAGCGCAAAGATAGTCTGAGCGTAGCCACAATAAACCAACTAAGTCCAATGGCATGTAGCGGTTGGAATACGTGCAACCGCCCGAGCGCTTGCCGGGTAGGTCGTACGGGCGGTGAATATCGCGCATTGACGTTGTTTAAAGGCTCAAAAACGCATAGTTTAGCCGGGGTCCAGTTACTGAGAAGGTGCGCTGTCTTGATCCATTCGCTGTTGCGAACAGCTTCCCGAGGGTTACTGTTGTTGGTCTGCGCGCTATGGACGTTACAGTCCGGCGCGTCGCAATTGGTTCGCGTGGGCGCGGCGCATTTTCCGCCCTATACCGTTCGCCCCGAAAAAGGTGAAGACACCGGCCTGTTACCCAAGCTGGTGGAAGCATTGAACGGGCTGCAAACCGACTTTCAGTTCTTGTTGGTGCCGACCTCTATTCCCCGTCGCTTTCGGGATTTTGAGCAGGGCCGGATCGACATGGCCGTTTTCGAAAATCCAGACTGGGGCTGGAAGGACATTCCTCACGTGGATGTCGATATGGGTCTTGAAGACGCTGAAATCTTTGTCGCCAAACGTGCCGACGGTCGTACCCAGGCGTATTTCGATGACCTCACCGGTAAGCGCCTGGCCTTGTTCAGCGGCTACCACTATGAATTTGCCAACTTCAACGCGGACCCCAAGTACCTGGCTGAGCATTTTGACGCCACGTTGACGTATTCACACGACGCCAATCTGCTGATGGTGCTGCGAGATCGCACTGACATTGCATTGGTCACCCGCTCTTACCTCAGCGATTACATGGCGCGCAACCGCAGCGAGGCCAGCCAATTGCTAGTGTCTGACCGCATTGACCAAGTCTATCGGCACTTCGCTCTGCTAAGCCCCAACGCCGCAATCACAGGCGCTCAGTTCAGTGCGCTGTTACAACAGCTTCGGGAAAACGGCCAAATGTTCAAGATATTCCAGCCATTCCGCATCGCCGTTTCACCGCTTCCGATGCACCGTGCGCTGGTAATCGATAAGGTCGATTAGCGGTCTTTTGCTTCTTTGGCGTCCATTTCCGCGTTGCGCTGCTTGACGCGTTTGAGCTGTTCGTCGGTCATGTCGACCTTGGTCGCGGTGTCGCGCAACATCAACAAACCGCCGACCACCGAGCCGATTGCGACAACTAGAATTAACCACGCATACCACGGCATAAAAGCTCTCCTTGTTTTGGTACTGCTATAGAGCAATCTGCATTGCCAGTGGTTCAATTCTAGGCGTCTCGCACCAGGTTTGTTAAGAATTGAGCACCAGGCAGATTGCGCGCTGCCGATGTTGCACCAGTTCGGCTACAATGCCGCGCCGATTTCGACTTGCCCGAGAGCCCACTCATGTCCGCCTGCCAGACTCCTATCATCGTCGCCCTGGATTACCCTACTCGCGACGCCGCGTTGAAATTGGCCGACCAGTTGGACCCCGCGTTGTGCCGGGTCAAAGTGGGCAAAGAGCTATTCACCAGCTGCGCCTCTGACATCGTCGAAACCCTGCGCAACAAGGGTTTTGAGGTGTTTCTCGATTTGAAATTCCACGACATTCCCAATACCACCGCCATGGCGGTAAAGGCGGCAGCGGAGATGGGCGTGTGGATGGTCAACGTTCATTGTTCAGGTGGCTTGCGCATGATGGCGGCGTGCCGTGAGGTGCTGGATCAGCGCAACGGACCGAAACCGTTGCTGATCGGCGTCACGGTGTTGACCAGCATGGCGCGTGAGGATTTGGCCGATATTGGTCTGGATGTCGAACCACAAGTGCAGGTGTTACGTCTGGCGGCACTGGCGGCAAAGGCCGGCATGGATGGTCTGGTCTGTTCCGCGCTGGAAGCCCAGGCGTTGAAAGCGGCCCATCCGACCTTGCAGTTGGTCACCCCTGGTATCCGTCCGGCAGGCAGCGCATTGGATGACCAACGTCGCATCCTGACCCCGCGCCAGGCCCTGGACGCAGGCTCCGACTACCTCGTCATTGGTCGCCCGATCAGCCAGGCCGCCGACCCGGCCAAAGCGCTGGCACAGATAGTTGTAGAAGCCAACTTGTTGGCGCAAATCAAACGGTAGGAGCAACTTGTTCGCGATGGAGCGCGAAGCGATCCCCAATGCCAAACCCGGTTTAACGGGAAGAAATCCGCTCAGTGAATCACGACTGCTGCGCAGCCGATCGCGGACAAGTTCACTCCTACAGAAAATGTTGCGAGCCTAAGATCAAACCTTCAACACCAGCTTGCCGAAGTTCTCGCCGTGGAACAGCTTTAGCAAGGTCTCAGGAAAACTCTCCAGGCCTTCGACGATGTGTTCTTTGCTTTTGAGTTGACCTGAGGCCAACCAGCCGGCCATTTCTTGTCCAGCGGCCGCGAATCGTGTGGCGTAGTCCATCACTACGAATCCTTCCATACGGGCGCGGTTGACCAGTAGCGACATGTAGTTTGCCGGACCTTTGATTGCTTCCTTGTTGTTGTACTGGCTGATTGCGCCGCAGATGATCACCCGTGCTTTGGGCGCCAAACGGGACAATACTGCGTCGAGTATGTCGCCGCCGACGTTATCGAAATAAATGTCTACACCCTTCGGGCACTCGCGTTTCAGGCCGGCCACCACGTCCTCATTCTTGTAATCGATAACGCCATCGAACCCCAGTTCATCGATCAGCAATTGGCATTTCTCCTGGCCGCCAGCAATACCTATCACCCGGCAGCCTTTGATTTTAGCGATTTGCCCAGCCACGCTTCCCACGGCCCCCGCGGCCCCGGAGATCACCACGGTGTCGCCGCTTTTCGGCGCGCCGACGTCCAGCAGCGCAAAGTAAGCGGTCATGCCTGTCATGCCCAGCGCTGACAGATAGCGCGGCAGCGGGGCCAATGTCGGGTCAATCTGATAAAAGCCTTTTGGTTCGCCAACAAAGAAATCCTGCACACCCAGCGCGCCCTGTACGTAATCACCCACGGCGAACTTCGGGTCCCGGGATTCGATCACCTTGCCAACGCCGAGCGCGCGCATGACCTCGCCGAGGTTGACCGGCGCAATATACGATTTGCCCTCGTTCATCCAGCCACGCATGGCCGGGTCCAGGGACAAATATTCATTTTTGACCAGAATTTGACCTGCCACTACCTCGCCAACAGGCACTTGCTGGTAAGTGAAGTCTTCCCTGGTCGCTGCACCGCTAGGGCGTTTCGCAAGCAGAAATTGGCGATTGAGTGGGGTTGTCATGGCGGTCGCTCTTTTTGTAGGAGGAGGTAATAACTGCTACGTGATAGTCGCTGCCCGGCGTTCAGGCAAGGTTTGTCCGTCTGGCGAATGCGCATCGATCCAGCGCCGTGATTAAACCCTCACAGGCTTAATCACCCGGGCGCATAAGTACATAACCGGGTCCGGAATAGTGCTGACGCGCCCCAACGGCCGCTGGCTAAACTGCTGCATCACCCATCGTCAGAGGACCATTACATGAGCATGACTTTTTCCGGACAAGTGGCTTTGGTGACGGGCGCAGCCGCTGGCATTGGTCGCGCTACCGCGTTGGCCTTTGCCGCCGAGGGCTTGAAAGTGGTGGTGGCGGACCTCGATGCCGAGGGCGCCGAAGCCACTGTAGAACTGATCCGTGCTGCGGGCGGCGATGCGCTGTTTGTACGTTGCAACGTTACCCTGGAAGCTGATGTGCAAAACCTGATGGAGCAGGCGGTGAATGCTTACGGTCGTCTGGATTATGCGTTTAACAACGCTGGTATCGAGATCGAAAAAGGTCGCTTGCCCGAAGGCAGCGAAGCCGAATTTGACGCAATCATGGGAGTTAACGTCAAAGGGGTCTGGTTGTGCATGAAATACCAGTTGCCGCTGATGTTGGCCCAGGGCGGCGGCGCTATCGTCAATACTGCTTCGGTGGCCGGTTTGGGAGCTGCGCCGAAGATGAGCATCTACAGTGCATCGAAGCACGCGGTCATCGGCCTGACCAAGTCGGCGGCGATTGAATTTGCGAAAAAGAAGATCCGCGTAAATGCCGTTTGCCCAGCGGTGATCGACACCGACATGTACCGCCGCGCATACGAAGCCGACCCCAGGAAAGCCGAGTTCGTTGCGGTCATGCACCCGGTCGGCCGTGTCGGCACGGTCAACGAAATCGCCAGCGCAGTGCTTTATTTGTGCAGCGATGGCGCCAGCTTCACTACAGGTATTGCTATGGCCGTAGACGGCGGTGTTACGGCGTTCTGATACCCGGTTCTGTAAGGCCAACTTGTTGGCGAGAAGCCAACGCGGCGTGCTAAATACGCCGCCTCGCCAAGAAGTTGGCTGCTACAGAGGCTCATCGGCTAAGCTCGCTGCTCACGGCTGCCGATGTGTCTGGAGTGTTTCGATGGATTCCCTGTGGTTCGCTTATCCGCTGGCGAGCGCTTCGCTGTTTCTGATTATCGACCTGGTCTTTTGGCAATGGGTCGACCCCAGGTACATGCGCCGCAAAATGGTGGCGCGTCTGGTGCTGTTTGTCCTGTTTAGCATGGCGTTGTTGAACGGCGGATTAAGCCCTCTGTTTCCGGTACCCGACGGTTTAGGCCCGGCGCGGCATACGCTGGCCACGCTGCTGGCCATCATATGGTGGCTGTTTGGGGCGCGAGCACTGACTGCGTTGGCGGTAGTGGTGCTGGAACCGCGCATCGGCGGCAAAGGGCACTTACTTCAGGATTTGATGGGCGCGATTATTTTTCTGGTCGCAATCGTTGCAGCGGCGGCGTACATCCTCGACCTCCCAGTCAAGGGCCTACTGGCTACCTCCGGGGCAGTGGCGATCATTCTCGGCCTTGCCGTTCAGAGCACGTTGGGCGACGTGTTTTCCGGGATTGTGCTCAACGCCACCAAACCCTTTCGGGTTGACGACGTGATCAGCGTCGATGACATCGAAGGCAAAGTCATCGAAATCGATTGGCGCTCGACCTACTTGCTCACCTCCGACGGCAGTACGGTAGTCATCCCCAACGCCATGGCGGCCAAAACCCGCATCATCAACCTCAGCCGCCCAGACCATTTTCATTCCGTGGTACTGACCATCGAACTACCGGTTCGCTTGCGCCCGAATCTGGTGCTGGATTCCCTGGACAAAGCCATACAGGGCTGCCGCGAACTACTGGCCAAGCCCAAAGGTAGCGCCGTGGTCAAAAGATCCGGTTTACGCAGCGTGCAATACGAAGTGACCGGCTACGTCAAATCCCGGGATCGCCGTGGTGCGGTGAGTAACCAGCTGTACGACCTGATTTACCGTCAATTGAACGCTTCGGAAACCATTCGTCAAAACCGAACGCAACTGCAGCCGGCTACCCGCGCGCTGGCGGCACTCAACAGCGTCAGCGCGTTACGCGGGCTCAGCAATGAAGACTGTTTGGAGCTTGAACGGCATATGCGCTTGAGTTCTTTCCCGGCTGGCGCGGTCATTTTGCCTCAGGGCGTGGTGCCCGAGTCGCTGCTGATCATTGAGTCCGGTGTAGTGTCGGTGGACATCGAGCGCGCGGATGGCTTGTGCGAGCTGGGCCGTATGGGACCTGGGGAAGTGCTGGGGGAAAGCGGGATTATCGACCAGTCGGCGTCGGCGGTGCGTTTCACCGCCCGAACCGATTGCCTGGTTTACCTCATGGATGCCAAAGACCTTGAGCCCTGGCTGGACGAGCATCCAGAGCTACGTGGCGCATTGGTCGGTTTGTCGCGTTTCCGGGCTCAGGCCAGGGCTTCAATGTTGCTGCTGCACAAACCGGTTGAAATCGAACCGGGCGGCTTCCTGAACTGGCTGCGCAAAAGCGTGAACCGAACGCAGCCCCCGGTCTGATTGCCTACTTCCCAAGGATTTGCGCTGCATACCAAAACCTACAGAGGGGTGCCGTCAGTTGGCCGCGGCTGCGGTCAAACTGTCCCGAGACAAATAGCGTTCCAGCTCGGAGATGCCGGTGGGCAGGTCCAGCGATGCGCCCGCATGCCGCATGCTTGAGCCCAGGGCATGCAAGGTGCGGAACAGGTTATGCACCCGGCTTTGCTCGCCCATTTGGCCGATGCGCACGATGTTCAAGCCAAACGACCCAGAGATTTCGACCCGATGCACGGAGGTCATATGGTCCCGAACCACATCGGCCGATACGCCGTTCGGAACCTTGATCCCGATCACCGAGTTGAGGCGCACCTCTTCCGGTACCAACAATTCCAGGCCCATGGCCTGCATCCCCGCTTGCAGCGCTTTGGAGCAAAGTTCATGGCGACGGAAGCGCCGCGGGAGGGTTTCTTCGCACACCAGGTGCAGCGCTTCATGTAACGCCAGAATGCCGGAAACCGGTGCGGTGTAGTGGTACGAGCGCTTGTTCCAGAATTTATCAGCCAGCACGGCGTCCAGGCACCAGTGGGCGATGGGCTGTTTCCGGGCCTCAATGCGTTCCCACGCGTAGTCGGAAAATGCCAGCAGCGAAACCCCGGGGATCGAGGACAAGCCTTTCTGTCCGCCAGTAATCACCGCGTCGACCTGCCACTCATCCATGTCGAACGCCATGGTGCTCAAG
This sequence comes from Pseudomonas sp., assembly GCF_028293835.1. GTDB lineage: Bacteria > Pseudomonadota > Gammaproteobacteria > Pseudomonadales > Pseudomonadaceae > Aquipseudomonas. The sequence goes on along the minus strand of NZ_JAQGNX010000086.1, from coordinate 80,794 downwards.
GTACAGACCGCATCGACGATCACCGCGCAGTCGTAGGAGTGCGCCAACCGGGAAATGGTTTCCAGTTCGCGGTTATAAACGGTGTTCGACGTTTCGCCCTGGACGATAGTCAGTGTGCGGAAGTCGCCCTGTTTCAAATACTGTTCGACCAGCTCAGGGTCGGCTGCCTGGTTATCCGGTACTTCCAGAACGGTCACCACGCCGCCAACCCGCGTGGCCATTTCGGCCATGCGTCGGCTGAAATACCCATTGCTGATGGACAGCACTTTGCTGCCCGGTGTCACCAGGTTACAAATCGCCATCTCCATCGCCGCCGAACCGGGTCCCGCCACACCCAGGACGTGCTTGGAGGCGGTCTGGAAGACGTACGCCCCCATGTCCTTCACCTGGTCGATGACCTGGTTCATGACGTCGCCCAAGTGATTGATCACGATCGAGTTGGCGTACGCGACTTTGTGCGGCAGTGGCACAGGCCCCGCGCCCATCATCAACAACGGTTCTTGAGGCAGAATCTGATCGAGCGCGATGATAGAAGCCGGGATTTTAATATTCATGAACGTTCTTTATTGACGAATAAATGGGGGCGCTACTTAAGCAACCGAGCGCCGGTTGAGCATACCTCAACAACGGTCATCAGTTCATGCCGTCCGTGGCTTGGCCGGGAACAGCCGGGCGATTTTGTGTTTAACTGCCTCATCGAAACCTGAGGGGCATTGAGAGACATGGATTTTCATCACAGTCGAAAGCGCGGTGAGCAACCGACACTTCACCCCAGACGACTGCAGGTCGGGGATGCGGTCGCGTTGGTTTCGCCCGCCGGCCCTGTGCCCCAGGCGCGAGTGGAAGCGGCAGTCAAGGTGCTCGCCAGTTGGGGTCTGCAGCCGAGGGTCTACCCCCATGCGCTGGATAACTATTCCTTTTACGCGGGCAGCGATGAACAGCGCGCGTCCGATTTGAACGACGCCTTGGCCGATCCTGACATTCGGGCGGTGATCTGCAACCGTGGCGGGTATGGCGTGCAGCGTATTATCGAGCATTTGGACTTTGCTGCCGTGCAGCGCGACCCGAAGCTGGTCCTGGGTTTTTCCGACATCACAGCGCTGCACGCTGCACTGTGGCGTAATGTGCGACTGGCGACAATCCATGGTCCGGTAGGTGCGCAACTCGAACGCGGTGGCCTGACCAACAGCAGCGTCAGACACACGCTGATGACCACCGAGCCGATGCTAATCAAGGCCGATTTGAAAGAAGCCACGGCCAGCGTGCACAGTAAGGGCATCGTCAATGGTGTGCTGCTGGGTGGAAACCTGAGCCTGCTCAGTACCTCAATCGGCACGCCATTCATGCCTGACCTTGACGGTGCAATCCTGTTGATCGAGGACGTCGGCGAATCGGCTTACCGGGTGGATCGAATGCTCACTCATTTACGCAATTGCGGCATTCTGCAAAGAGTCGCGGGCGTTGCGGTGGGGCAATTCAGTGAGCCCGTTGGCGTGTCCGGGAAAGTTAGCCTGGCGGAGGTTCTGAACGAGCGATTGGGCGACCTTGGCGTTCCTGTGTTGGGCGGATTGTCCATCGGCCACGGTGATCCAAATATCGCGGTGCCACTGGGGACATATGCTACGTTGGACGCCGACGCAGGAACCTTGTGGGTAGCGCCAGCGTGCCGCTGAAGCGTTACCCGAAAAAGTTCAATGCATAGCCGACCTATAACATTCTAAAAACGACGATCATCTAGCTTTTGGCCATTATTCCGGCGCCAGAGGCTTGTGCTGGCACGGTCCCGTTGAGAATCTGCACAAGCACATGATGGCTTGATCAATAGCCTGAGCACCTTAGACATTCGAACGGGGATTGAGCGCTATGATTTCGGCCGTGCAAGGACGTTTTGCCAATCTCGGTATGGCGAAGAAACTGGGCATTGGTTTTACCCTGGTTCTGTTGCTGACCGCGTTAGTCGCGGCCATTGGGGTCTGGTCACTGCAGACCATCAGCGTTCGTTTTGACGGACTCAAGCAAATGTCGGCGCTTAACAGCGGCCTGCTCAAAGTACGACTGCAAGAACAAGACTACGGCCTGCACGGTGACCCGAAGGTAGTGGAAAGCTTGCACGCCGGGGTTGATGCCCTGCAAGCCCTGGCCGAGCAGCTAAAGGGTCAGTCAGCGGCCAACCAAACGATGATGGGTCAGGTACAGACCGCGCTCACGGCGTACCGCAAATCCTTTGACCAGTTCGTCAGCATCAGCCAAAGCAAAGACCTGGCACTGGAAATGGCCAGTTGGTCTGTGTCCAGTGTGGCCAACAACCTTGACGTGTTGCAAAGCGGATTGGCCGATGACGGCGCTTATGCGCTGAAAAAATCCGAAGGCAAGGAAGGCTCTGAATTTCTCGACCAGGCAAACCAGGTCAGCCAGGTTTCGCGACTAATGCTGGAAGCCATGAGCGAGGCGCGGATGCGTCTGGATCAAAGCCGTAAACAAGGCTCGGGCGAGGCGCCTAAAGAAGGCAAGATCGAACAGGCCGATCAGGCGTCCGTGCTGGCCGAGCAGTTGAAAGGGTCTATCAAGGATTCGGGCTACCTGACCGTTCTGGCGGAATGCGGCACCCATATTACGAACTTCACTGACAAACTGAACGAATACACCGGGTTGCTCGCCAACGAAGCCCAAGTCAATGTGCAACTCGCAGACAACGCCAAGCAAGTGGTGCAGCGCGTGAATGAGGCGTACGCGGCTCAAGATGAGGCGATGCAGACGCAACTTAAAACCAATTCGATGCAGATCATTGGTTCATCGGTGCTGGCGTTATTGGTCGGCCTGATTGCTGCCTGGGTTATTACGCGTTTGATCGTGTCGCCGCTACGCAGCGTGATCCGCGCTGCACAGCAGATCGCTTCGGGCGACTTGAGCGCTAAGTTGGAAGTGAAACGTCGTGATGAAATCGGCCAGTTGATGTTGGCCATGCAGCAGATGGGCACGAGTTTGAGTGGCATTGTCAGCGGTCTACAGGCTGGTATCGAGCAGTTGGCAACGTCCGCGAATTCCCTGTCGGCGGTGACTGAGCAGACCAATCTGGAGGTCCATAGCCAGCGCGACGAGACCGAGCACGTGGCCACGGCCATGAATCAAATGACCGCGACCGTGCACGATGTGGCGCGCAACGCAGAAGAAGCTGCGCTGGCGGCGCAAACCGCCGACAACAAAGTCGAGAGCGGTCAGCAGGTTGTCCGCCAAAGCATGCTGCGGATTGAGGCGCTTGCCACCTCTGCCAGCTCCGCCAGCCATAGCATCGAGAACCTCAGTGCTGAGATCCAGAACATTGGCAAAGTGCTTGGGGTGATCAAAAGCGTCGCTGAGCAAACCAACTTGCTGGCGCTCAACGCAGCCATCGAAGCGGCCCGGGCCGGCGAGCAGGGACGTGGCTTTGCGGTGGTTGCCGATGAAGTGAGGGCCTTGGCCAAACGGACTCAACAATCGACTGAAGAAATCGAACGGCTGGTGGTCAGCCTGCAAAGCGGTGCTCAGGCGTCTGTTGCGCAGATTCAAAGCAGCGGCGAGTTGGTCAAGATGGCGGTCAGTGATGCACTGCAGACCGAAAGTGCGCTGGGCAGCATCGCTGCAGCCGTGTCGATGATTCAGCAGATGAATCAGCAGATCGCCGCTGCTGCCGAACAGCAAAGCTCGGTGGCCGAAGAGATCAACCGCAGCGTCACCAGCATCCGCGCCAGCGCCGATCAGTCGGCCATGGCCATGCAGGGCAACGCCGCTTCCAGCATCGAACTGGCGCAGCTGGGCACAGAACTAAAAGGCATGGTCGGGCACTTCAGGCTGTAGCTGTAGGAGGTTCCCCCACGTCTTCGACGCCGCGCTGTCGCGCAGCAAACACAGTCGCTGTAGGAACTGCCGAAGGCTGCGATAAGGTCGGCACGCTTCTTCGTGAACAAGTTCCCTCCCACCGGATCTCCGCATGGCGCTGATCATGGGTTGTTCCCCATGCCGGTGGGAGCGTACTTGTTCGCGGATGCCATGACGCGGTGTACCTGATGCACCGCCGATCATCAGCCCTTGCGACTGTTCAGTATCAGTAACGTCAGCACACCGGCAACGATCCCCCAGAACGCCGAACCTATGGAGAACAGCGTCAGGCCCGATGCGGTGACCATAAAGGTGATCAGTGCTGCTTCACGTTCCTTGGGTTCGTTCATGGCCACGGTCAAGCCATTGATGATCGAGCCGAACAACGCCAGTGCGGCTATGGACAGCACCAATTCTTTGGGCAATGCCGCGAACAACGCAGCCAAGGTCGCACCAAATACCCCGGCAATCCCGTAAAAAATCCCGCACCACACTGCCGCCGTGTAGCGCTTGTCGCGGTCTTCATGGGCGTGGGGTCCGGTGCAAATGGCCGCGCTGATGGCCGCCAGGTTAATGCCGTGGGAGCCGAACGGTGCCATTAACAACGAGGCGACACCGGTTGTCGTAATCAAGGGAGAGGCCGCCACTTTGTAGCCATCCGCGCGCAACACGGCAATTCCGGGCATGTTTTGCGAGGTCATCGCCACCACAAACAGTGGGATACCAATGCTGATAGTGGCTGCCAGCGAGAACGACGGTGTGGTCCAGACCGGTGTGGCTACTTCCAGGGCAAAACCGCTGAAATCCAGCAACCCCAGCAGGCCCGAGACAGCGGTGCCGACGATCAAGGCAGCGAGTACCGCATAGCGCGGCGATACGCGTTTGATCAGCAAGTAGCAAAAGAACATGCTCAGCACCAACCCCGTACGGTGCTGCGCTGCGACAAAGATTTCGCTGCCGATCTTGAACAATATCCCTGCCAGCAATGCCGCGGCCAGCGAGGCCGGTATTCGCTTGACCAGGCGTTCAAAGCTGCCTGTAACGCCACACAGGGTCACCAACACGGCACAGGTAATGAATGCGCCTATCGCTTCGCCGTACGAGACGCCGCCGAGGCTGGTAATCAGCAGCGCTGCGCCAGGGGTCGACCACGCCACGGTGATCGGGGTGCGATAACGCAATGACAAACCGATGCTGCATACCGCCATGCCAATGAACAGCGCCCAGATCCAGGACGATATCTGTGCACTGCTCAACCCCGCTGCTTGCCCGGCCTGGAACATCAGCACCAACGAACTGGTACAGCCAGTCATCATCGCAATGAATCCGGCGACTACCGCTGAAGGCGAACTGTCGGCGAAAGGCCGCAGGCGGGTAGGGGAAGTGACATCGGTCATACGGTTTCCTTAACAACGTCTGGTCGTGAGTAAGCCTAAGCCCAGTGATTACTGCATGTTGCTATACAGCGACCAGCACAATGAGCCGTACAGTCAAAAAAATACGACGACAGGTGGGCTGTCGCAGTCGGGCCGCTTGAAAGGGTCGGAGCGAGATATACTCGCTGCCTGGTTGAATCTTACGAATAACGGCAGTCATGCAGTTGGTGTCGTGATGTCACTTGAAAAAAACATAGCGGGGAGCAGTGCATGTACACGGTCTACGGTGACTACAACTCAGGCAATTGCTACAAGATCAAATTGATGCTCAACCTGTTGGGGGTCGAATACCTATGGGTCCCGGTGGATATTCTGGGCGGAGAAACCGAGACGCCTGGGTTTTTGGCCATGAACCCCAACGGCAAAATTCCAGTGTTGGAACTCGAAGACGGCACTTATCTGTGGGAATCCAATGCCATTCTCAACTTTCTCGCCGACGGTAGCCAATACCTGCCCGGCGAGCCTCGTTTGCGTACCCAAGTGTTGCAGTGGCAGTTTTTCGAACAATACAGCCATGAGCCGTATATTGCGGTCGCTCGGTTTATCCAGTTCTACCTGGGCCTGCCGGAGGCGCGCATGAACGAATACCGCACCATGCAAAAAGCCGGTTACCGGGCGTTGACCGTGATGGAGCAGCAGCTCACTCGCACTTCGTTTCTGGTGGGCGAAACGTTCACCATCGCCGACATCGCCCTGTATGCGTACACCCATGTTGCCCATGAGGGCGGCTTCGACCTCGACACATACCCCGCCATTCGCCAATGGCTCGCCCATGTGGCGCAGCAGCCAGGTTATATCGGAATGCTGGACTAACGATGCTGCGGCAAAAAGGAGTATTCACCATGCGCTATGTGTTCGCGATGGTTATGACGTTGGGTATGGGGTTGGCAACCTTACAACCGGCGATGGCTGACGACTGTGATGCTGACCAGGCGTCAATGAACGCCTGCGCTGGCCGAGATTTAGCCAATGCTGATGCTGATCTGAACCGGCAGTACCAGGCCCAAATGGCCTACCTGACAACCCCGGCACGCAAGCAGGCATTGAAGAACGCCCAGATCAAATGGATCGCGTTCCGGGATGCCGATTGTTTGTATCAAGTCGGAAAGCCCGAAGACTCAGGCTCGATCTGGCCGCTGCTGCACGCGCAATGCATGGCCGCATTAACCTTGCAGCGGGTCGAGCAATTAAAAGCGTATGTAGCGTGCCGGCAGGAGGGCTGTCCGGATTAGCTGGGTATTCCAGCATCCTACCGATCAAACCGCTGAAAACCGCTGTTGCAGGTACGCGACAATCGCTTTGGATTCATACAGCCAAACCGTCTGGCCGCTTTCTTCGATGCGCAGGCACGGCACTTTGATCTTGCCCCCTTCGTTAAGCAGGGTGCTGCGGTCCAGTTCGTTGTTTTTTGCATCACGCAACGCAACGGGCACGTTCAGCCGACGCAGGGTACGGCGGGTTTTCACGCAAAACGGGCAAGCGTGGAACTGATACAAGGTCAGGTCCTGGGCTGATTGATCAACCGCCGCTTGCGCTTCAGGTGTCCGCTTTTTCTTGCTCGGACGGGTAATGAAATCGATCAGGAGCACGAGCTGGCCCAAGCCAACCCTTAAAGCCTTCATAAACACGGTAAAGCCTCGCGATAAGAAATAAACACAGGCATGACGTCGTTCAGGCGCAACCGATTTGCGCCTGGACTGCAGATCATTTGATCAAGCTAAGAAACTCGCTGCGGGTAGCGGCGTTTTCGCGAAACTCTCCAAGCATCACCGAAGTGATCATCGACGAATTCTGCTTCTCTACACCACGCATCATCATGCACATATGCTGCGCCTCAATGACCACGGCCACGCCCATCGCTCCCGTGACCTGTTGGATAGCTTCGGCAATCTGACGGCTGAGGTTTTCCTGGATCTGCAATCGGCGAGCGTACATGTCAACGATACGGGCAACTTTCGACAGGCCGAGCACTTTGCCGTTGGGAATGTACGCAACGTGGGCCTTGCCAATGAAAGGCAGCAAATGGTGTTCGCACAACGAATACAGCTCGATGTCCTTGACCAGCACCATTTCGCTGGCGTCGGAGCTGAAGAGGGCACCGTTGGTGACTTCTTCCAGTGTTTGCTCGTAGCCGCGACACAGGTACTGCATCGCCTTGGCTGCACGCTTTGGCGTGTCGATCAGGCCTTCGCGAGAAATGTCCTCGCCCAGTTGACCCAAAATCGCGGTGTAATTCTGTTCCAGTGTCACAGGGCTGTGTTTCCATGTGGGTTCGATAATGGGCGACATAGTAGCGTACGCGAGCAGGCAGGGGTACGCCCGCAGGCTTGCTAACCCGCTGCATGCGCCATGGACGTTACATTAAATGCATGCAATTCAGTTCTTTACCCAACCTTTACAGTCGTCGGCACGCTATCGTCCGCATTCCACTGTCTGAATTATCAGGTAACAAATACCTGCCGTGAAGAGAGTGAATGAAATGAGTCGACTCATCAAAGTTGCAATTGTTGTTGCAGTGTTTTCATCAATGTCGGGCTGTTTCTTCGGACCTTGGCACGACGGCCACTGGCATGACCACCGTTACGCGGATAACCGCCGTTACTGATCGTCAGTCGGGCCTGGACGTTAGATAAACCGGTTTGAGCAACCCGTGGAGGCCGTGACCGTAGGCGTTACTCGTCGCGGCCTTCCATCATTGTTCGTTTGAGAACCACGTACAGCGCGCCCGCGCCGCCGTGTTTCGCCAGGCAGGAGCAAAAGCCCAGGACTTGGGGGTGCTGCCGTAGCCAGGTGTTGACGTGGCTTTTGATCAGCGGTCTTTTGCCATCTGTTCGAACTGATTTGCCGTGGGTCACCCGCACGCAGCGAACTTCCAGCCTGGTGGCTTCAGCCAGAAATTCCCATAGGGTTTCCCGGGCGACTTCCACCGACATACCGTGCAAGTCCAGGCTGCCTTCGAAACTGATCTGGCCAAGCTTCAGTTTGCGCATTTGCCCTTCTTGTACCCCGTCTCGGGACCAACTGAGCTCATCTTCAGGGCCAACATCAATCACGAATTGGTCCGACAAGCCATCGACCGTCACCGCGTCAGTGCGCACGGTGGCTGCCTGGCGTAATTTGGCCAAGTGTTTACGGTCAGTCTTGGGTTTGCCCACCTCGGCGTGGTCGTGCTTGATCGGCTTTACGCCGCGGATCTCATTCTTGAACAGGGAAAAGTCGTCGTCTTGCATGTAAGCCTCCGCGCAGGAGGGCTAGTCTACCCAAGTCACGCCGTGCTCCGCGCAACTAAAACGTCATGAAAATGCCGCGAGACTCCCGCAAGGGGGGGCGCCACGGTTCAATCGTGCTTTTTCATCAGATGTGGGGACATGTTCAACGAGCCGGCGCGCCGCAGGCGACGACGGCAGCTGCGCCATAACCACACGCCGATGTACAACACGAACAACCCGGCCACGACGACCAATGATGCGCCGAGTGGGCTGGCGTTGAGATCTCCCAGGGCGGGCGGGTGCCCAATCAGGCTGGCGATACCCGCTAACATCAGCAGTACGCCGCAGGTCGCCATTACGGCGGCAACTGCAGCGCCAAAGCGTGTTCGCCAGTTGCTCGGGCCTTTTGGGCGCAAGCGACGAGCATCGAATCCATCGGATGATTTCATTCCGATTTTCCTCTCAGAGTATCGGCGCTCTGACCAGTATATGACCGCCTGGTTCCCGATAAAGGGGGTTCAAAGGCAAATGCAAGTGATTATTGGATGGGCGGTTATACGGTTTAATTGTTTTACCTCACGGGTAAAACCCAAGTTACGTACGTAAAAACCGCCGAAGCAGCGAGGGCGGTTCTGGTTCAGCCGGCAGCGGCCTAGATCAAGTCGGTGGTCAAGGCGAGCGTAGCGAAGTTGTCGGCCATGATCGCCATTTCGGTCTGATGAACCGTTTCGGCGCTGATGACTCCCTGTTTGCTTGGCAAGTTACGGGTAGCGCAGGCATCTTCTACCAGCGTGCAACGGTAGCCGTAGTCCTTGGCCGCGCGCACCGTGGTGCTGATGCTCGAGTGGCTCATGAAACCACACACGATCAGGTCCAGATGCCCCAGCCTCTGCAGCAGGTCATCCAGGCCGGTACCGTTGAAGGCGTTAGGCAGACGTTTTTCGACGAGGTGTTCGTCGTCCTCCGGCAGCAGCTCAGGAAGCAGTTCACCGCGTTCGCCTTGTGGGTCAAACAAGCCGCCCACTGTACCGAGGTGGCGAATGTGCACAATCGGGCAAGTGGCCGCGCGGGCTGCCTCCACCAATTTGCAGATATTTGCCACTGCTTCTTTCATGCCGCTCAAGGCCAGCGGACCGCTCAAATATTCTTTTTGCGCGTCAATGATAATCAGCGTGGCATTGCTCAAATTGGCCGCCGCGTAACCACGGCCACTGAGTTGAAGCATCGTTTTTGGATCGGACATCTGGGGCTCCTTCGGGTGGGGCTTTTGTGACATTGTCCTCTGGCTGAGCGGTTATGTGAATGGCTATACCTGCAAGCAGCGTGGTTGTTGGCTTACGGACCATTTGCCCGGCCATGACAGATGGCTTTTTGCCAAGCAAAGCCGGTTTCCGAATGAAATAAACACTGCCATCTTGGCTTTTTGATTCACCCGCCGCAGGCATCGTTTGTTCGGCCCATGACTGATAGAATCGCCGGTCGTTTTTTGAGGAGTCTGCCTGTGATCACTTCCCGCCTGCGCACCCTGCGCGACCACATCCGTTGGGCTGTCAGCCGCTTTCATGGGGAGGATCTGTTTTTTGGGCACGGCACCGATAATGCCTGGGACGAAGCCCGCCAATTGGTGCTCGGTGCATTGCACCTGCCGTGGGAAATCGCGGACAGCTACCTTGACTGCCGCCTGGAAGACGATGAATTGGTCAATCTGCAACGGTTGTTGAAGCGTCGCATCGTTGATCGCATTCCAACCGCCTATCTGCTGGGCGAAGCGCTGTTTTGCGGTCTGTCGTTCATTGTCGACGATCGGGTTCTGATCCCTCGTTCACCTATTGGCGAGCAGATTGAAAAACGCTTCCAACCCTGGTTGGCGACCGAGCCTGCGCGGATTCTTGATCTGTGTACCGGTTCGGGCTGTATCGGCATTGCCTGCGCGTTCGAATTTCCTGAGGCAGAGGTGGTGTTGGCCGATCTTTCCTACGAAGCATTGGAAGTGGCCAACCAGAATATCGAGCGCCACGGCGTCGATGACCGTGTTTACACGGTGCAGGGTGACGGCTTTGACGGTTTGCCTGGCCAGCGTTTCGATCTGATCGTGTCCAATCCGCCGTACGTTGACGCCGAAGACTTCGCTGACATGCCCGATGAGTATCAGCACGAACCAGAGCTGGCGTTGGCGTGCGGTGATGACGGTTTGAACCTGGTTCGACGAATGCTTAGCCAGGCGGGCGAGCATCTGACGGAAAAAGGCCTGCTGATTGTCGAAGTTGGCAACAGCCAGATCCACGTCGAGGCGCTTTATCCGGAAGTCGACTTTACCTGGCTAGAGTTTGAACGTGGCGGGCACGGCGTGTTCCTGCTGACGGCTGCGCAATGCCGCGAGCACCAAGGGTTGTTCGCCGCGCGGGTGTGATGGTTAGAAATCAGTAGGAGCCAACGTGTTGGCGAGGCGGTCAGCGATAAGTCCGAACTACCTCGCCAACACGTTGGCTCCTACAGAGGCGGCCGCCATCCGCAGTGACGGCCGCCAATCCTTAACGATGCGTAGCGATCCAAATCAACAGCGCCGCCTGGAACACCGCAAACGCGACCAGGCAGGCGATGGTGAAGCGCAACCCGGTGTCTTCACGCTTGAACTGGGCGACGGTTTCTTCTTGCCTGCGCTGCTTGATTTCGTGCTCGAGTAGTTTGCCTTCGGCCTGTTCGAGCATGTTGGCGGCATCAAGCACTTCCATGACCTGAATTTTATCGTTGTTCCAGGAACTGTGCAGTTCGCCCAATCGAACGTCTTTCACTGTGCCTTTCATGTGCTGGGCATCGGCATACGACACTGCAAAACCATGGGTCTTGAGGACATAATCGCGACGCAACCGCGTGTCATCGTTCAGTGCATCTTTGTTGGCAAGCGTGATGCCATCAACGGTGTAATCGGACCATTTGTGGCGTGCCCAAGCGATGCTGTGTGCGATTAAAAAACGCCCTATGCCGCGGTTCCATGGCTCGATCTGCAAGCCAGCTTCGGGACTGAATCTGATTCGATGAGTGCTGTGGTCAACCCATACGTCCAGATGGTTCTGTTCTTTACGCACCCGCTGTCCGGCCAACTGAATGTCCAGACGCAGCAAGCTGAGTTCTTTGCTATGACGTTCGACCCGTCCGAACTGCACGAAGCGCAAGGGCCGTGCGCCGGTGATCCGGTGGATCGCAAGTGGAGACAGGCGAAGCATCTGGAAATGGTCGGGCTGGACCTCCTCCCACGGCAAATGCGCCGACACCGGCTCAGCCTGGGCGGTTTCGGTTTTGGTATCAGCTTCAACATCGAGTACGGCTTGAGTTTCGGTCATGTCGGCAATCCTGTGGCCTGGCACCCAGCAGCAAACTTGGTGCCAGTTATCAGCTATCGGCCGTTTCTTTCAGGACTGTAGGGTGTAACGCTGATTGCTCGCCCGGTGGCGCCTTCAAGCGGAAGGTAGCGTGCCGATGAATTGCAGGATGCGCGTAGACAACTCGCTGGCGAGGGGTAACTGCGGATCTTTATAGGAAGCTAACTGACGCTTGATGTCGTTTGGAACAATACGCATGACATGGTTCATGCCGTCGATGAGTGCCAAGTCAGCGTCAGGCTTCGCGGCATGCAGCAGTTCTGCATCCCCAACGCCCACTTGAATGTCATGGCGGCCTTGAATGATCAGCGCCGGAACCTGAAGCTTGCCGAACGCTTGGGCCGGGTTCTGGCGGAACAGGGAAATCAGGTACGGCTGCACGCTGGGGCGGAACACCACCTCCAGCGCAGGTGGCACGTTGTCGTCGGTGTGTCCGGCTTTCAGCGCTTCGATAATGTGCTCGCTGCGCAAAAGTAGCGCTGGCGGCAAGCGGTATTGCAGCTGTTCGCGCACCACCTGGTCCACCGGGCGCCCTGTACCGGCAATGGAAATAACCGCGGCCGCCCCGGCTTTTTGCGCGGCCAGGGATGCGACCAATGCGCCTTCACTGTGGCCCATCAAGATCAACGGCCCCAAACGTGAGTCGCTTTTAAGCTTTTGACCCCAGGCCTCGGCATCTGACACATAGGCTTCGATGCTGAGGTTGCGCTCATCGGGCGTCGCCGCCGTACTGGCCGCCACGCCACGTTTGTCGTAGCGAACGCTGGCAATGTTGTGTTTGGCGAGGATTTTCGCCAAGCGTTTCATGCTGTCGTTGCGCCCGCCATCGGTATTATTGCCGTCGCGATCAGTCGGGCCGGAACCGGAGATCATCAAGACCACAGGCACCGGGACGTCTGACTTGGGCAGCACCAACGTGCCGAACAATTCGCCGGTGCCGGTATCGAGGCTGATGGGACGCTGCAATATAACCGTAGGCGCAACGGCCGGGAGGGTTATGGCTTGAGCGAGGCCAGTGAAAAGCGGAAGGATCAAGGTGAGAACTCGGATTACAGCGGTGACTCGTAACATCTGGAAGGCCACGTTCAGTATAAGTGCCGATTGGACGCATCCGTACGTATAAGGTTCGGTGATGAACAGAACAGCCTGGGAGGATGAACTACGCAGGCAGCCTGCGTATACTGGCGCACTTGTGATTTTGATGAATATTCGCGGAGCGTCCTGCATGTCCGGCAATACCTACGGCAAGCTGTTCACTGTCACCACTGCCGGTGAAAGCCATGGCCCAGCATTGGTTGCAATCGTAGACGGCTGCCCGCCGGGGCTTGAACTGTCATCGCTAGACCTGCAGCGCGACCTTGATCGCCGCAAGCCCGGCACCAGTCGCCATACCACCCAGCGCCAGGAAGCGGATGAGGTCGAAATTCTTTCAGGAGTTTTCGAAGGCAAAACCATGGGTACCCCTATCGGCCTGTTGATTCGTAACACCGATCAGAAGTCCAAGGACTATTCGGCGATCCAGGACGTGTTTCGCCCGGCGCACGCTGATTACACCTATCACCACAAATATGGCGTGCGCGATTATCGCGGTGGCGGTCGCAGCTCCGCCCGTGAAACCGCCATGCGCGTGGCAGCGGGTGCAATTGCCAAAAAGTACCTGGCGACCCAGGGCATTCAGATTCGTGGCTACATGAGTCAGTTGGGACCCATCGAGATTGCTTTCAAAACCTGGGATTCGGTGGAGCAGAACGCGTTTTTCTGCCCTGATCCAGACAAAGTTCCAGAGCTGGAGGCCTACATGGACCAGCTACGCCGGGATCAGGATTCGGTGGGCGCGAAGATCACCGTGGTGGCAGAGGGGGTCAAGCCGGGCCTGGGTGAACCGATTTTCGACCGTCTGGACGCCGAACTGGCCCATGCGCTCATGAGCATCAACGCAGTTAAAGGCGTAGAAATCGGCGCCGGGTTTGCCAGCGTCGCTCAGCGCGGCACAGAACATCGCGACGAGCTGACGCCAGAGGGTTTCCTGTCGAACAATGCTGGCGGCATTTTGGGCGGGATCTCATCGGGTCAACCGATTGTGGCCCATTTGGCACTCAAGCCAACTTCCAGCATTACCACGCCGGGGCGCTCCATTGACGTTAATGGCGCTGCGAAGGATGTGATTACCAAAGGTCGCCATGACCCATGCGTGGGTATCCGGGCCACGCCGATTGCTGAAGCAATGATGGCCATCGTCCTGATGGATCACCTGCTGCGTAACCGTGGCCAAAACGCCGACGTGCAGGTGTCGACACCCGTTCTGGGCCAGTTGTAATGCGTGATAGTGGTGACGCTGCTACGGCGCTTTAGCGGTGGCAGTGCTTCCAGAAGGGCCAGCGCCGGGACCGATACCTTATTGGCGGCTGTCCAGTTTCTATTTGTTCTACTTCGCGTTACTTGGATCAACAGCGCCATTTTTGGCGCTGTATTTCGATCATCTGGGGTTTTCCAGCGCGCGTATTGGGGAACTGGTCGCCATTCCCATGTTGATGCGCTGCATCGCGCCGAATATTTGGGGCTGGCTCGGCGATTACACCGGGCGTCGTCTGGGGATCGTACGAATTGGCGCAGTCTGCACCTTGCTGACCTTTTCGCTGATTCTGTTCGACAAAAGTTATGCCTGGCTGGCCATGGTCATGGCCTTGCAGGCGTTCTTCTGGCACGCCGTGCTGCCGCAGTTCGAGGTCATCACCCTGGCGCATCTGCACGGGCAAACGTCCCGATACAGCCAGGTTCGGCTATGGGGATCCATCGGCTTCATTCTGACCGTGGTGGCCTTGGGTCGACTGTTCGAGTGGTCCAGCCTTGATGTTTATCCACAGGCGCTGCTGTTGGTCATGGCTGGGATCGTCGCCAGCAGTTGGTGGGTGCCCAATGCGCAGCCGATGTCGACTACGCCGCCGTTAACCGGTGGTGGCTTTCTCCAGCAGTTGACCCAACCCGGCATTCTGGCGTTCTACGGCTGTGTGGCGCTGATGCAATTGAGCCATGGCCCGTACTACACTTTTTTGACACTGCACCTTGAACACTTGGGCTACAGTCGCGGGGTAATCGGCCTGCTGTGGGCGTTTGGTGTCGTCGCCGAAGTATTGATGTTCATGTCGATGAGCCGAATACTGCGGCGTTTTTCCGTCCGGCAGGTGCTCCTGGCGAGCTTTTTATTGGCAGCGCTACGCTGGTTGCTGCTGGGTAGTTTCGCTGAGTACTTGCCGGTGCTGATTTTCGCTCAAGTGTTGCACGCCGCAACGTTTGGCAGTTTTCACGCGGCCGCGATCCATTTTGTACAACGCAGTTTTGCGGCTCGGCAACAAGGGCAGGGTCAGGCTCTGTATGCCGCATTGTCGGGAATGGGCGGCGCCGTGGGCGCATTGTATTCCGGTTACAGCTGGAACGCGTTGGGCCCAAACTGGACGTTCAGTATCGCCAGCCTTGCCGCGTTGGCGGCTGCCGTCATGATTGCCACACGAATGAAAGAGGACAGGGCATGACCCGCAATCAACTCGCTCAGCAAATCATCGAAGCCGGGCGCTTTCTGTACAGCCGCGGTTGGTCACCGGCCACCAGCAGCAATTACTCGACCCGGTTGTCGGCTACCACGGCGCTGCTGACGGCCTCGGGTAAGCACAAAGGTCAGTTGGGGCCTGAAGATGTGTTGGTCACCGACATGGCCGGTAACAGCCTTGAACCCGGCAAAAAGCCGTCCGCCGAAACCCTGCTGCACACTCAGCTTTATCTCAGCCGGCCAGACGTCGGTGCGGTATTGCACACCCACTCGGTCAACGCGACTGTCTTGTCGCGCCTGACGCCGGGCGATCATCTGCTGTTTGAAAACTATGAGTTGCAGAAGGCATTCGCTGGAGTGGTCAGCCACGAGTCAGCAGTGACCGTGCCCATTTTCGACAACGATCAAGACATTGCCCGCTTGGCGCAGAAGGTACAGCCTTGGCTTGACGCCAACCCCCAATGCCCTGGCTACTTGATTCGTGGTCATGGCCTCTACACCTGGGGCGCGCAAATGAGCGATGCTCTGCGCCAGATCGAAGCCTTTGAGTTTTTGTTTGAGTGCGAGCTCAAGACCCGCTCGCTACTTAACGTCAAGGAGTTGCCGCTATGAGCAGCCTGTCCGTTTATCACGTTTCTTCCCCCGACTTGCCGAACAAGGTGTTAACCCACCTGGAAGACATCGCCTCGACGCTGGCCGAACACGGCGTCGGCTTTGACCGCTGGCAAGCATCGGTGCCCATTACTCCTGGCGCCTCCCAAGAGGAGGTCATTGCGGCCTATCAGGTGCAGATCGACAAGTTGATGACCGAGCGTGGCTACGTCACCGTGGACGTGATAAGCCTTGACCGTGACCACCCTCAAAAAGCCCAATTGCGCGCCAAGTTCCTCGACGAGCATCAGCATGGCGAAGACGAGGTACGTTTCTTTGTTGCCGGGCGAGGGTTGTTCACGCTGCACATCGACGATTATGTGTACGCCGTATTGTGCGAGAAAAATGACCTGATCTCGGTGCCCGCCGGGACCCGGCATTGGTTCGACATGGGCGAACATCCGCATTTCGTCGCGATTCGCTTGTTCAATAATCCTGAGGGGTGGGTAGCGAATTTCACCGGCGAACAAATCGCCAGCCAATTCCCACGCCTCGAAGACTGAAGTACACGGAGTTCAAATGCCCATCAAAGCTGTCCTGACGGACATTGAAGGCACCACCAGCGCGGTCAGTTTCGTGTTTGAGGTGCTGTTTCCCTACGCCACGGAGCATTTGCCGAACTTCGTTCGTCAGCACGCCACCGAGCCAAGTGTAGCGATACAACTGCAGGCTGTGCGTGCGGACAGTGCCGAACTGCGTGCAGACGTCGAACGCGTCATCGAAATCCTGATGGACTGGATTGCAGAAGATCGCAAAGCCACACCGCTCAAAGCGCTGCAAGGGATGGTCTGGGAACAGGGCTATCAGGCGGGCCAACTGAAGGGGCATGTTTATCCGGATGCCGTTGAAGCACTCAAGCGCTGGCACGAAGAAGGTTACGCGCTATACGTCTACTCGTCGGGTTCGATTCAAGCCCAGCAGCTGATTTTCGGCTGTTCCGAGGCCGGGGATCTTTCGCCGTTGTTCAGTGGTTACTTCGACACCACGTCAGGACCCAAACGTGAACCTCAGTCCTATCGTACGATCATTACGGCGATGGGTTTTCCGGCTGAGCAGATCCTGTTTTTGTCGGACATCGTCCAAGAGCTGGATGCCGCGCAGCAGGCGGGAATGGCGACCTGTGGCCTGGTTCGGGGCGATGGCGAGTTGCCGGGTCACCCCAATGCAGGCAGTTTCGCGGTCATTGACCTGAATGCTTTCTGAAGGCTTCGCCCTCTTCGTCGAGGAGGGTGATCGTTGTAGGTCATGTTTTATTGCTTTGTAAGAATAATCCTGTTGTTCGATAAGAAGGACCTGTTTATTGTTTTTCCGATTTTTAAAAGCTTTTTACTGTGCAACTCTTTGTCGGTCGATAGGTTAGTTGTCGATACTTACTAGAGCGACATATGTCGGGGTAAAGGGAGCGTATAGATGGAATCTGTCGAGGTACTCAATGCCGATTTAAATCAGCTTATTCAGCAGATGGTCACTGGCATTACCGAGCTTAATGGTGATAAAGCTATCGAGAATGCATTGGAGTGGCTACGCACCCAGTGCTGCAGTGAGCGGGCAATGTTTTATCAATTCAAGGGTCCGGTACTGCTGACCTGTATCACGTCGAACGTGGATATCATCTGGCGCGATCTGTATCGCCATGCACGGTTGAACATTGATGATCCGGTGATGCGCAGCTATCGCGAACAGTTAGGTTTTTTGGAGTGGGATGAGGTTTATGCCTTACACCCTCCCACCCCAGCCTTCAAAGAGGTCATTGAGGATCACCGCCTGATGCCCGGTGCTTCGTATGGGTATTCCAACGAACCCTTGGGCAGTCAGGGTGTGATCACGGTCTGTTCACTGAATGCGATGACTCGCCCACTTAACGACAACGACAAGTACTTGCTCAGTAGCCTCGTACCGATCTTGCACATGGCAGGTAGAGGACGGAAGTTTCATGTCAAAGCACTCACCGACAAAGAACTGGAAGTTCTTAAGTGGGCGAGGGCGGGGAAGACTGCCTGGGAAATCGGAATTATTCGTGAGATATCCGAAGCCACGGTGAAATATCACTTTAAAAGTATCTATTGCAAGCTAGGGGTTTCAAACCGGGCACAAGCCGTGGGGGAGGCGCTGTACCAAGGCATCCTTAAATGATTTAACACGGCAGTGGCGCCGCCACTACGTCCGGCATCAACAGATCGATGTGGTAACCGTGACGGCCGTCGCCTACCGCAATGTGCATGCCTTCAATGCCTTCGTTGAGTTGCGAGTTGATTCGGTAATCGATGGTGCCTGCAATGCTGGCATTGACTCCGAATGCGCATTCGGTCAGGTGTAAGCCGCGTGGGCCGGTGGCTTCGTTCAATAAAATGCAGTAGTCGCGGCCGGCAATCCTGAACGACTTGAGCTGGCTATCCTTGATAATGACGCTGGCGCCGTGACGGGCAACAAGGTCAGAAAGCGCCGCCAGCGACTCGATCAAGCGCATGGGAATAGACGGATCATGATAACCCCGCGCCGTTAAAATCCCTGCGACTTGAAACTCGCCATTCAGGGTGAAAGAGCGCGGTTCATCAGGGTCCATGTGGGTGTAATGGACCTCCAGTAACTCAGCCAGCGGAAAGATGAATTTATCGTTGGCGGTCTGGATATCTTCTTCGATCATCGCGTACGGTGCCATGCCCTCGTTGATAATCAGCCGTCCGGCAGAGTTCGGTCCAGCAAGGCAAAGTCGTTGGTGATCGTCCAGTAGTGCCAAGAGTTCTTCCTGCTTGCCCATGGCCTGGCGATAGTCGCTGTTGCACATTTGTTCGAAGGTATATATCACGCTGTCCAGGGCCGGGTCGAACGCGTGGGCCTGGGTATAAATGGCCCGTCCGGATTCACTGCGGGCCGACAGTTGGAACAGCGACTCGGTGCCTTGTCTGCTCACGGTAATGCACACGCTGTTGGCGGGCAGGCTGCGCAGTTCGTTGATCAAACTTACAGGGATGTGACAGGCCAACGCATGGGCAGCCAGTTCTGCAGAGTCTGTGAGCAAGGTGATGTCCCTTGAATCAAAGAAACTTTCAAAGTGCTTTAAACGGTTCATGCTAACTCCCTACCTTCAATAGAACCTGCCGCTGTCATAGACCGCGACGGGTTATTTAGCGTGCTGTTATTACCACTTGGTCAGCGGATAAAAACCGAAGGTTTGGTTTTGTGACGGTTTGACTCGGTTGAGAATGGGCTTAGTCATCATTTTTTTCCCTTTTTGGTTAAATCAAGCGAAGCGCTTGATGGGAAACGTTATGACGAACAACAGCGGATTAAAACTACCCGGACAGATAGGTGTAAACCGCACGGAGAATCTATTAACTGTTGTGCCGGGACACTATTTTAGTGCGCATACAAAAAGACCCCGGTGCCGGTTAGGCGCCAGGGTCTTCGGGTTGTTGCTCAAAAGCGCAACAGAGTTGCAGCGCCGAGGGCTGTACTTCAGCGGGTATGGTACGTCGGTAAATCAAAACGGTGCTGGCTTTGCAACATGGAAATCGCAGGCAGCTCGCTGGCCTGGGCGGCGAGGTCGCGGCGGATAGCGCTGATCACCCAGTCCAGTTGAACAGGGGTGTGCAGTTGAGCATAAGTCACGGAGCGACGGATCTGTTTGCCCTCGTTATTGCGCAGGCTCAGCAGCACGCCGCCGTCTGGACGCAACTGAGTAGTCACTTCGAATTCGGAGAATACTGACGAAAATTTTTCTTGGATGAAGGTCATGTCTGGCGGCTCCGTTGCTTAAGGGATAACAAGCTTGGAGAGACCGTTGCAGTGTCTGTGCCAGTATTCCTGGATCAAAAATAGCGATTAAAATCATGGGCTTAGACTAGGGCGAAATATGGGCAGTCGTGCAAATTGCATGAATGGCCATCTGGCATCCTGCATTTTGCGGGTAAGTTGCCTCGACGATGATGCGATATTCAGGTCATTTGTAATTATCCCCATGATTGTGACAGTGCCGACGGGGATTTATCCGGCCCTTCGTCCTCTAATCTGGATTACATCAAACGCTGCGGCTGGCGTGGACATCGATTGCACGCGGCTGCGATAGAGCTTTTCTATCACTGGCATACCTTGACCCTGAATAGGTTGCTATGGAAACTGCGGGCGAATCGCAACAGGCCGCTTGGTCGGCCTGCGCCTAAGGCTTTTAAGGAGCAAAACCATGACAGATGATTGCAGGCCGGCCCCTGAGGCCAAGCAAATGACCGAAGACGAAGCGGCGGAATTCGCCGAACAGGTGTTTGATCTGGCGCGCAAGGGCGACGCGCGGATGTTGGGCCTATTGCTGGAGCGGGACCTGACGCCTAATTTGCGCAACCACAAAGGCGACACGCTGCTGATGCTTGCCAGCTATCACGGTCATTTAAAAGCCGTTCGGGTATTGCTGGAATTCAAGGCCGACCCAGAGATTCGTAACGGCAACGGCCAAAGCCCTATTGCCGGTGCGGCCTTTAAAGGTGATCTGCCCGTGGTCAAATTATTGGTCGAGAGCGGTGCCGAGGTCGAAGGTGCATCGGCGGATGGGCGCACGGCGTTAATGATGGCGGCTATGTTCAACCGCACCGAAATCGTTAACTACCTTATATCCCAAGGGGCAAATCCAAACGCCCAAGACACCCGCGGCGCTACGCCGTTGGCGGCCGCGCAAACCATGGGTGCGGTGGACACTGCCGAGCTACTGAGCAAGCTTACCGGCTGATGTGCGGGCTCGCGCTAGAGCTGGACTTGATTTCCGGCTATTCTGCGCGGCTTGTTTTCCCAGCCGCTTTACGCCGCCAGCCAGGATTTCCCATGAAAGACCAACTCATAGAATTAATCGGCAAAATCAGTTCGGGTTGCATGGAAGCGGAAGAAATCGCGAACGTGGCTGACGAGGCCGCAAGCGCCTACGCCGATCCTCAGGCGTTTCTTGCCGCCAACCCCGACGTAAACTACGACGACAGCTTCCCGATCCCGTTGGGTGAATGGATGGTGATTGGTAGCCTGCCGGACACCGTGCTATTTCAAGCTGACAGCTATGTGGACCTGTTCGCACAGATTGTTGAGTCGTTTGGTCCTGGCGTGACGTTCAACATCAAGCCCAGGCAGCTGGCGAAAGTTGAACCGCTGGTCGCCCTTAACCGGATTCAGATCCAGCTGAGCGCCATGAACAAAGAGAAGGGCGGTTACGTGCTGATGAACCTCAGCCAGCCGTTGGACGATGACATGCAGGCGGTGTTGGTCTACGGCAATGATGTGGATCGGGTAATCGAATTGTGCGCGGCCGTTGGGATTGCGGTGGCGCCGTCATTGGAAGCGTTACGGATTGCACTTTACGTTTGACGTGCGGTTCCAGGTCGGCGCTGGGTTTCGTCTGTATATCCGTTGTTTGATGCAGGCCCGCGCAGAAGATCGCGTGGGCCTCGAGATATCGGTAGGAGGGTCCGCCACGTCTTCGACGCCGCGCTGTCGCGCTGCAAACACAAAACCTTCATTCGCCGTCGAGCCTCGCCCACGACAAAATAAGATACTGGCCAAACGGAACCCTCGCTGCGAGTAAACATCCTAAGCTGGATAGCATCAACTTAGGAGCAACACCATGGGTACCACTTTTAACGGTTTGATTGGGCTGATTATCCTGGCGCTGGATATATGGGCGATCATCAATGTAATGAAAAGTGGCGCAGAAGTCGGTATGAAAATCATTTGGGTATTGCTGATTCTGCTGTTGCCGGTATTGGGCCTGATCATCTGGGCCATCGCCGGACCGCGGGGCAATGTACGCCTCTGATTCATCCAGTACGATTCAATGCTGAACCCTGGCGCCTGACAGCGGATCGTTGTCAGGCGCCTTTTCATTTGCGAGGCAAGACCCATCGGCCGACCAATAGAGGTTCGACCTGACATCGTCTGCGACGTAGAATGCCCGCCTCCTTTATTAGGGGCGGGGCTTTTCCTGAAGCCGCCGCTGTCCGTTGCCACCAGCATTCACCGGGGACTTACCCATGAGCGATTACCAGGAAACATTATACGAAGGCTATGGCCAGCGGTTCCGTATGGAAAAACTGCTGCACGAAGTCCGCACCGAGCATCAACATCTGGTGATCTTCGAAAACCCCCGCATGGGCCGTGTAATGGCCCTTGATGGGGTTATCCAGACCACCGAGGCCGATGAATTCATCTATCACGAGATGCTCACCCACGTTCCGATCCTGGCCCACGGTTCTGCCAAACGCGTGTTGATCATTGGCGGTGGCGATGGCGGCATGCTGCGTGAAGTGGCCAAGCACCGCAGCATCGAACACATCACCATGGTGGAAATCGATGGCACCGTGGTAGAGATGTGCAAACAGTTTTTGCCCAATCATTCCAAGGGCGCTTTTGACGATTCGCGACTGAACCTGGTCATTGATGACGGCATGCGCTTCGTCGCGACCACCCAGGAAAAGTTCGACATCATTATCTCCGACTCCACCGACCCGATCGGTCCGGGAGAGGTGCTGTTCTCGGAAAACTTTTACCAGGCTTGCCGACGCTGCCTGAACGAGGGCGGCATTCTGGTCACTCAGAACGGCACGCCGTTCATGCAGTTGACGGAAGTCCAGACCACCGCAGGGCGTCTGCGCAGCCTGTTCCCTGATTGGCATTTCTATCAGGCGGCTATTCCCACTTACATTGGTGGCGCAATGACCTTTGCCTGGGGAGCGACCAGCACAGCCTACCGTAAACTGCCGTTGGAAACCTTGCGCCAGCGCTTTTCCGGCAGCGGTATCGTCACCCGTTACTACAATCCTGAAATCCATATCGGTGCATTCGCGTTGCCGCAGTACGTCCTGCAAGCAGTGAACAAGCCCAGTAACGACTGATTCGGCGCTGTAAGCGCTAGGCTGAAAGGTGAACCCAGGCTGAAATGCTGGCTTACATTTCAGCCGATGCATGCTACAAAAATTTCACAGCCTTTCGCAGAAGATCGTGCCCGCTTAATTCGCCCGACTGGCGGGGTTCACAGACTTTCAACCTTCTCTTCGAATTCAACGGATCTCAGAACACCATGGCCAAAACGGACACGCTGAGTCAGCAGCCCGCCTCGTCGCGCTCACTACAACCCACCGTCAAATCGCACTTGGCCTACACGCTGCTAAGCGGTCTGGTATTGATGGTGATGTATAGCCTGTTACGTATTGCGCTGCTGGTTTATAACCGCCAAATGATCGGTACTACACCGGCGTCGACCTTCATTGAAGCCATGGGCAACGGCCTGCGTTTCGATTTGCGCCTGACCGTGTACATACTGATACCACTGCTGATTGCGCTGCTGAGTGCCCGGGTAATGAACTGGCGTGGCCTGTTCCGATTCTGGCTGACATTAGGCGCCAGCGTTACCCTGTTCCTGGGTTTGATGGAGATGGACTTCTACCGTGAATTTCACCAGCGCCTGAACGGCTTGGTGTTTCAATACGTCAAAGAAGACCCTAAAACCGTACTCAGCATGCTCTGGTATGGTTTCCCGGTGGCGCGTTATCTACTCGCCTGGGCTGCGGTGACGTGGCTGCTGAGCCTGGTGTTCAAAGGTATTGATCGCCTGACCCGGCCTAAGCGCCAGATGAGCGTCAGTTCAAGCAGCAATCGTTCGGTGGCGCCGTGGTATACACGCATCGGCGTGCTGCTGTTGTGCGCACTGGTTGCGGTGATTGCTTCCCGCGGCACCCTGCGTCAGGGCCCACCATTGCGCTGGGGCGATGCCTACACTACGGATTCTAATTTCGCTAATCAATTGGGGCTCAACGGCACCTTGTCGCTGATCGAAGCGGCCAAAGCCTTGGGTTCGGATCAGCGCGCCAATATCTGGAAGGCGACCATGCCGGATGCGCAGGCACAACAGGTCACGCGTGACATGTTGTTGACCGGCAACGACAAGCTGGTGGACGCCGATGTCGCCGCAGTGCGCCGCGATTCATTGCCGCCGCAGGAGAACACGCTGCCAATCCGCAATGTGGTGGTGATCCTGATGGAAAGCTTCGCCGGTCATTCGGTGGGCGCTTTGGGTAGCGATGCCAACATCACGCCGAACTTCGACAAGCTGTCTCAGGAAGGCCTGTTGTTCGATCGCTTCTTCTCCAACGGTACGCACACCCACCAAGGGATGTTCGCCACCATGGCCTGCTTTCCTAACCTGCCGGGTTTCGAATACCTGATGCAGACGCCGGAAGGCAGCAACAAATTGTCTGGCCTGCCGCAGTTGCTCGGCGCTCGCGGCTACGACAATGTGTACGTCTACAACGGCGATTTCGCCTGGGACAACCAGTCGGGCTTTTTCAGTAACCAGGGCATGACCAATTTCATTGGTCGTAACGATTTCGTTAACCCAGTGTTCTCCGACCCGACATGGGGCGTGTCCGATCAGGACATGTTCGACCGTGGCGCTCAGGAGCTGAAAGCCCGAGAAGGTAAAAAACCGTTCTATGCGCTGCTGCAGACGCTCTCCAACCATACCCCTTACGCGCTGCCCGCCAACTTGCCGGTGGAACGTGTCACCGGCCACGGCACGCTGGATGAACACCTCACCGCCATGCGTTATGCCGACTGGGCGTTGGGGCAGTTCTTCGAGAAAGCGAAAAAAGAGCCGTACTACAAAGACACCTTGTTTGTCGTCGTGGGTGACCACGGCTTCGGCAACGACAAGCAAATCACCGAGCTGGACCTGGGGCGCTTTAACGTGCCGTTGCTGCTGATCGCGCCCGGCCTTCAGGACAAGTTCGGCAAGCGCAGCAGCACCGTCGGTACACAGATCGACATCGTGCCGACCATCATGGGCCGCCTGGGCGGAGAAACACGTAACCAATGCTGGGGACGCGATCTGCTGAACCTGCCCGAAGGCGATAAAGGCTTTGGCGTAATCAAGCCTTCTGGCGGCGAACTGACCGTGGGTTATGTCACCGGTGACCGGATCCTGATTGAACCCAAGGGTATGGAGCCACTGCTGTATCAATATCAACTGGGCGCCAAGCCTCACGCCGAACTACTGACCGGCCAACCCGATCAGGCGCAGCTCAAGGAGCGGATGGAAGCGTTCATCCAGACCGCGACCAAAAGCTTGATGGACAACACGGCCGGTGTCAGTGCCGGCAAGCAGCGCTGACGCTTGATTAGCTGATGCTTGAGTAAAAACAGAAGAGGCCTTGATTGGCCTCTTTTTTTGACTGCCAGGCATGGCGCGTTGCGCGCAAGCACAACCAGTTTGGCTTTGTTGGCCTCACTGGGGGCTTGGAGGTGAAGGCCCTCTATAGAACGGGCAAAGGAAAATGTTGCTCCTGCCAGGGTGTCCATACTCGCGTCACAAGCGTCCGTTAATCGAATTTTGCTTCCCGCAAAAAAGACCTGCGATCCTCGTTCTGCTCAGCCTTCAGCATGAACTCCGCACCCACGAGTTTGCCGGGTTGGCTCCGCCCCAGCACAGTCATCGGATCCTCGAATCCGTTGACGTAGCCCAAGGCAAACGCTCCACACTGATAGCCCATAAGACGCAGTAGTTCGTCCGGTAGCGTACGTGCAATTTCCAGCGGACAGGACAAAAACTGGTTCTCTTCTTGCCTTAGCCAGCCGAGCGCATAAGTCAGGTTGATGGCTGACCGAACATGCTTGGAGCGATTGGCACCGCCGCCGTGGTACACCTTTCCATCGTAGACGAGCACTGAACCCTTTTCCATCTCCGCAGGTAAGCTGGCCGCACTTTCAAACTCGACGCTGCGCCCTGCTCGGTGACTGCCAGGTACAATGCGCGTGGCACCCATCTTCTCTGAATAGTCGGTCATGGCCCATAGCGTGTTGCATTGCACCTGATAATCGTCGGGAAAAGGGAACATATCCCAGGCTACCTCGTCCTGATGCAGCGTCTGTGCTCTTGCGCCCGGGTGAATAGACACGACCTGCGTGCAATGGATCTGAAACGTCGTAGCGTGGGAGAGAAAACGACGTGTAGTCTCGATAATAGTCGGATTGACGATTAACTCACGCGCCCCTACAGATCGCGCAATTAAGCCGCCGGTGCGTTTGGTCCGTCTGCCGAGAATACCGTCGGGCCCGAAGGGCGTCACTGCAGTGTAGGATTCGAGCTCTTCGGCGATGCGATCCATGGTGATGGCAGGCACGAGTTTGTCAATGATGGCATAGCCGTGCTCGCGCAAGCACCGCACTATTTCCTGTGCTGAAACAGTGTTGGGAAGGTGGATTAGCGACATCGAGAATTCTCCGTAGCGGGTCGTTTTCCGTTGGGCAAGCCGTCGCCAGTGCCGCAGCAGTGCCGCGTCGGCGTATCACGGTTTGACAGGTTTCGTGGGATTAATCAGGGCCAGCCGGTATAGATACAGAATTCGGCCGCCCATTGTGGATGGGGCATAACGTTGCTCAACGTAGGCACGCAACCGAGCAGGATCTACACTCTGCGCATGGTGCCCGGCGAGCACCGCACTGACTCGTGCAATCAGTGCGGGTGTATTCTCCGGTTCGACCAGCAAGTCGGGCGTTATATGTCGTAGAATTTCCGGAAGGCCGCCGACCGCAAAAGCCACCACCGGCACCCCGGTTGCCAGCGCTTCTATGCTAGCCCCCCCAAACTCTTCATACGCTGACGGCATTACTATCAAGCGGCAAGCCGCCATCGCCAAGGGCACCTCATGATTGGGGATGAAGCCCGTAACCGTCACCCAGTCTTGAAGTCCGGCCTTGTCAATGGCGTGCCGCAGCCGATCCCGTTGTGTTCCGTCTCCGACGATCAGTAGCTCACACTCTTGCTCGCGAAGTGCTTGAGCGAGCGGGATGAGGTGTTGCCATCCCTTTTCTTTCGCGATGCGGCCGACAAAGCCCACTGTTTGTCGTCGTAGATTGTGATGTTTACGGAACGCAGCTATGTCTTCTGGCGGCGGCGGCGCAAATTGCATGATGTCGACCACGTCGGGAATGATCTCGACATGACGAGCATCGTGACTGAGTTGAGATGCGGTTCGTTGGGTTAGGGCGACTACTGCGAAGGCCCTGCGCACGGCTTTGCGTTCCAGCCACCGGGCCAAGCGGTGCTGAAGCATGTCAAGCCAGGAATGCGGCGTGTAAACCGCGAGACGAGAGCAGTGAACCGTCAGGATAAGCGGGCGTAGTAGTAACCGAGGTGCTAAACAAGCGACCAGCAGCGCAGCGATTTGTCCGTCGAGGTGCGAATGAATGATATCGAAATCATACGTACGCCGTTTTCGGAGTAGCACATACAACGTTGCCACGGCCCACGACTGAGTCAACCCTATCAAACCGCTGAATTCGGACCGTATTCGTGGCATTGGTAGTAGCGTGCGCTCTACCCATAACAGCGGATGCAACTTTCGTAGCTTGGGCAGACTAGGGAAGCCGATGGTCATGACATGTTGATGAATACCCTCCTGAGCGAGCCAAACTGCTTGTCGCCAGGTTTGAACCTGCATACCTCCCACTGAGTCGTACGCCGGTGGCCACGAGTCAGCATCCGGATGATGGAAAAAGGGCGTCAGCTTCAAGACTTTCATGCGAATCAGGCCTATGGTAAATACAAATGATGTTGTGGGCAGTTGGAAAGTGCGGAGAGGTTAAGTGACGATGTCGTCTCTGAGCTTGGCGTGCAGCACACGCATTAGCGCGTCGATGGAGATTGATCGTTCAGTCGAAGTCAACATCAGAGTCTGGATGTCGAGCGTCGCTTCTAACCGGCTGAAGACCTGCTCCCAGTCACGTGTACTCAATTCAACCCTGTCGAGGGCTGTAACATCTTTTGGGGTTTCGCCGGTCACGTTGCAGATTGTGTGGATGACGAGTTGGTGAATGAAATGGGGTGTCATAAGTGTGGCAACCTTCTGATTGAACTTCAGTTAGGGAGCGGACGTAGCGTTCGCGAGGCGCTCGTGTGACCTGCGTCGCGGACGATCTGACGAGCAATCCTTAAGGCGTTTGCCTGGATCGTAAGAGTGGGATTTAACCCGCCGGGATAGGGCATGTAGCTACCGTCCACAACGTAGACGTTATCTAGCGAGTGGAGTTTGCCATCCCGATCTACCACGGACGTTCGCGAATCATCACCCGCGCGGCAGGTGCCGTGTAGGTGTGTGCTGCCCATCGTGAAGTTTGAGGCCTCAGGTTGTATATCTCGCGCCCCCGATGCTTTGAGCCAGTCGGCTGAGCGCTCGACCATATACGCTAGGCGTGCCAGATCCTTTTGATTCGTCGTGTAGTCAATCATTAAGCGCGGTAGGCCCCAGGAGTCCGTATTACTGGAGAGCCTGATCCGGTTCCCTAAAGATGGATGATCAGCAAGAACGGTTTCCACACGTAATACCAAACCATCGCCCTGCAGAAGGCTCCAGTCGTCGTGCTTGGCTTCGTAGATTAGTCCGCCAACACCGGTCGGACAGCGCTCATCCAGATAATGGTCAAGCGCGCAGACCGTCGAGAACGGGCCACGATAACCTATTGGATGATCGTCGATTCGTTGCCGGGCAGCGTGCACCACGCCCTGTGAATACTCGCTGAGTTTCATGCAAAGGCCCCGACCTACTAAATCGTGTTCATTGCCAAGACCCGTCGGCGCATGAGGTGTGATCGAGCGCAGCAGTAGCGCTGCGGTTTGAATTGCATTGCAGGCCAGCACAAAACGGTGGCCGCGAATGGTACGAATCTGACCAGTTGCGGTGTCCATGCACCGCACCTCGGTAGCGTGATGGCACTTCTCCTGCGTTATTGCTAAGGCCTTCACACCGGTAAGTAGCACTAGGTTGGGCATATTGGCCAAGGGGCCAAGCACGGACGTCACTACATCACGCTTGGCGCCGCGAGTGCATTGCGCTGCGATACACAAGGAGCAGTGGTCGCAGCGGCTGCGGTCGATCGCTACAGGAGTTGGGCGAGGCGACAGGCCGAGGCGGAGCGCCCCTTCCCAAAGATGTTCTGCGGGCAGGCTCAGCGTGTTTGGTGCTTGTCTTCGCCTACACTCGAACCCAGCATGGTCAATGGACAGAATCGACTCAATCTCGCTGTAATAAGGGGCGAGATCGGAAGCGTTGATAGGCCATTTAACCGGTAGTCCCTCGACATAGATGCGCTCGCTGGGGTCGAAATCGAAATCGGTATACCGAAACGAGGCTCCGCCGTAGAAAACAGTACCGCCACCAAGATTGCGTGTGCTCCATGGCCAGCCACGCGGATTCCATCCTTTCTCTGAATTGCCAGCCAATGCGTGCTCGGCCTGTCTGTCGACGTCCGCGTTATTTGCAATGGTCTTAAGTCTCGCTCCTTCCTCCAGCACGAGAGAGCGAAGCCCGGCTCGAACGAAAGTGTCGGCGGCAAACGCACCAGCAGCCCCGCTACCGATGATGACCACGTCGAAAGGATCATCGAATATGGTTTTTGACCGTAACCCACGTTCATGGGACGTACCGAGCGGACGGTCATCTGCATACTGCTCTAATGGATAAATCATGGTCATGGAGCGTCTCGGAGTGGTCACAAGCAGGCGCGAAGAGATGTCGCCTACCTACTAGGCATGTGATCCCGCTCTTTACAGCAATAAATCGCAGGCACGTAAGTGGCCATCTATGGGTCGGCTCTGCCTCATCGCGAATAGCGGTTGTCTTGCTATAGAAGAACAGCTAATGCCGTTAATATTGCGTCCAATTGTTCAACTAAAATTACCGTAACAGAGAAATTATCTGTAGAAAATATAAAATTAAAAATATTTTATTCTTTAAAAATAGTCGGTAGGATCTTTCTTAGAGGCCTGTAGGAGGTTTCTTTTTCGAGAATTTTGACTTTACAAAAAATAAATAACTGCAGGTCAGGATACGATAATTTTTATAGCGTTAACTTGTTGACGACGTAAAAAAAATAACTATATTGATATTCAAGTGTTCGCACCTTGTTCGGCGCAGCGGCACTTGAAAACTACAGAGCTTGGTTTGTCAGGCTAGGTTTTACTTATGGATGACGCTTCTGCCACATGGCTATGATCGGTGCGTCTAAACAGCTGTGATGTCATTTTTTTGGCGGAAGCCTACGATCGTGTTGGCTGGAGCTGTGGCGATGAAAGTCATGTTGCTATCAATGCTCTTGTATAACTGAGAGAGTCTTATGCATAAGCTGCGACTTCAATTCGAAGATGAGTGCTATCCGGTTTGGATTGGCGTTCGATGTATGGATAAAATCATATCGAACCTGCATGCGCTCAGCGCTTCAAGCTATCACGTGATTACGGATAAAACAGTCAGCCAGTTGCACGCAGGGATATTGTTCGAAAAGCTTTCGACTCAAGCTCGTGCCAGCTTTTGGGTCGTCGATAATGGCGAATCAATCAAATCCTTGGAAACTGTCGGATATGTTGCCCAAAAAATGGTAAAGGCTGGAATTGATCGGGGAAGTGTCGTCGTCGCGGTGGGCGGTGGCATCATCGGAAATCTCGCGGGATTAATAGCTGCGTTGCTGTTCCGTGGTATCCGTTTTATACATGTTCCGACAACATTGATTGCGGCGTCGGATTCAGTAGCCTCGCTCAAACAGGCAGTCAATCTTTCTGTAGGCAAAAATCTGTTGGGCTGTTTTCACAAGCCCACAGCTGTTTTGATTGATCTCAGTTTTCTGCGGACGTTGCCGTTGACGCAAATTCGGTCTGGCATGTACGAGATCATCAAGAACGCCTTGACCGTGGCCGCCGAGAATATTCCATTGCTCGAAAGTGGATTGAAGCAAGACGCAAATTATTCCGATACGGAACTCATGGTCATTGTCGAGGCAGGTTTGCTTGCAAAGCAAAAAGTGATGAAAGCCGACAAGTACGAGCGGAAAGAAGCTCTCGTTTTTGAGTATGGCCATACAGTCGGTCACGCCATTGAACTTGCTGCTGACGGTCGAGTACCGCATGGTGAAGCCGTCGGCCTAGGAATGATCGTGGCGGCGGAAGTTGCCAGTCGCTTAGGGCGGCTATGCGACGCAGACCTGAATCTTCATCACCGGCTACTCAGGCGTAACGGACTGACAATACAACTGCCGGTCGGGGTTACCGTCGCCGCAGTTATGGCGCTGCTGAGCATGGACAATAAGCGAGGTTACCTTTGCGCTCGCCCTGACCAGATTGCGATGATCCTGCTCGACGGCGTTGGGGTTCCGGCCGGGCCAGTTGGCAGACCTCTGGTACTGGTTGACGCCTCGTTAGTTCAGTCTTGCATTGAGAATTGTTTAACAGGAATCAGGGGTATTGCGGCGCAGGAAAGTCGTCAGTGACAAGTGCGCCTTCCATGCGCCGGCCTATAGCGGGCCGGCCGATTCTAGCGACTTCGGTGTTTCACGATCGACGCGACCTCGGTCCATGTCAGGTGCGATAACCATGAACGAACTTCTTTTTAGCCAACCGACACAGGCCGTCCCTGCCGGACTAATGCGTATCGATATTGGGCGAATACTGGGTGGCTTGCGTAACGCAGCTGCCCCAGGAACCCTTGACCGATATCTGGTGGCTTGCGCCGGGGTGCAATTCTGGGCTGACTTGCTCGCTGTGGGAAAACATAACGGCGTGCTCGTCGATCCGACGACGGAAGAACTCGAAGAGCAGCTCCGCCGGGCCGAATGCGAAGCCGATTGCGCCGCACAGGCGATGCTGGGACAAATAGCTGCCGCGTCCCAAGATACCAATCCTCTCTCGTCTGCAAGTGTCGCGCTGCATGTAAACTCATTGCCCAATTTCCTGAACAAAGTGCTCCACTTGCCAATGCCGGAGTGCTGCGGCTACGACCTCACTGATCTCGCGTTGATTGTCGGAGATGTGGACCGATTGATCGGGCAGATGCGCCTTGACCGGGCGTTCCTGATAGTCGGAATCCGCACCGGTGGAACATATCTTGCTCCGCTCTGGAAGGCAGTGCTGACCGGATTTGGCATCGCCGACGTGCAATGGTGTACGGTTCGACCACGAGAGGGATGCGCAACATCTGAGGGTTTGGAGACCGCTCGGGCTTGGTTGGAACACCGAGACGCCCCAGTCATTGTGCTGGTAGACGATCGGCCGGATACCGGGGCCACTATGGAACGGGTAGCTGCGGAGTTGCGCGAGCCCGGCGTTGATCTTTGGTTTTCGAGCGTCGGAAAGCTTTGGCACAGCCCGCCAGCGTCCCCGATTCCGTCACACCCACCGGCGTACGTGAAGCGCGACTCTCAAGCACTGCGGCTTTGGGAATCCCTGCTGCCTGATGAACACCCTGAATTTCTCGCACGACTGCAAGAGACAGCGGGTATACCGCCACTCCCTGACCAAGCGCGACTGCACTTCCGATGTCCACATGGAGAGGTGCGTTACGGGCGCGGGCGCGCCTGGCTTCCTTGGAACGATCTACGGATCTCGAATGGAAATCGGCCGTTGATTAACCCACGTAAGACGCCGATCGAAATTCTCGGGCCTGACGGTGATGCGTTGTTACATCTGCGTTTCATCGGTGAAGGAGTATTCGGTCGTGCGGAGTTCGAGCGAGTTCGGAGGATAAGCGCCACCGCTGAAGCCCGGCTGGTTGACGGCTATGCCATTACGGTCGATATCGGGGCTACACGATCATTCCAAGAGCAGTTTCATGCAGCGAGCCAGCCGAGACGAGCGGACTTACTGCTTCAAGCGGCGGACTGGTTGGCAGTCCCTGCACGGGAAACCGTTGCACATACACACCAAAGCCCTTTAGCAATTGCACTTGATCCGCGCTGGTCGGCGATGGCGAATACCATGCGAAAGCACTGCGGTTACGATCCTTTGCAGAGGGTATCTGGGCCATTGAGAGCGTTTCTAGCGGAGCCGATACCTTGGCCGGGACGGGCGGGCAGGGCGTTCCGTTCGTCGCTACGTTATAGCAGTGGCGGTTGGCATTGGCAGGTTGACCAACGCGGAAGGCTTCATCGTTTTCAGTTGGAAGCAAACTGGGGCGACATCAGCTTTCCCGAGCTGGAGGTGGCAGCTTTCATACTCGAAAATCGCTTGGCTATCGAAGACGCTGGGCAAATTGCATCAATGTCCGGTCTTGCTTGGTCGAGCGTCCGGGAGAGCTTGTCGCTAGCTGCTTTGGTGATCGCCGAGTCTAGGGTACGCAGTGTGAGAGTTCCTAGCGACAGTGGTCGCATCACTCTCTGCAAGGATTTTCTCCAGTTGATCAAGACAACCTCCGAGTTGGCCGAGATAGACACCCCTTCATGGAAGTGACATGACATGGACAGACCTCACCACATTGTTTCCGACATATACACCGCACAGCCCAGGCTACGCGCCGTCAGTTCAAGCGGCGCCATGGTGACGCTCTCGGACGGCAAGCGGTACATAGATCTCATGAACGGCAAAGGCAGCGTCACGCTAGGGCACCATCACCCAGCGGTGAATTCAGCAATTACCCGTCATTTACATAGTGGACTGGCATCGGCCACCTGCTGGAGCGACCTGCATGAGGCGCTCTCAAATCGGATTATCGACGACCTAGGAATGGATGAACCACGGCTTGCCCTGTTCAGCACAGGGACGGAAGCCTGCCGGGCTGCGGTTCAGGTCGCGCGGCAGTTCTCGGGCCGGCATTTCATTGCGAGTGCGGGTTATCACGGCTGGGGCGACTACTGGGCAAGCGGCGACCACCTGTTGGAACCGAATAAGAGCGGAGTTATCGACTTTTACTTTGTGCCGGAACTGTTGGAGCAGGTCTTAGAACGCTGTCGCGGGAAAATTGCTTTGGTGATTTTGTCGCCTGACTACGTCCACCTGCAGCCAGATACACTCAGTCGGCTGGCCCGGATCGCTCGACATGAAGGGGTGCTGCTGTGCTGCGATGATGTCAAGCAAGGCTACCGGTCGGTGCGCGCCTCACAATTTCCAGCAACGGTCGGCTTCCATGCAGATATGTACACCTTTGCCAAAGGATTGGCGAATGGTCATCGACTGTCGTGCCTGGTGGGCCGACCCGATGTGATGGGTGCGGCGAAGGAATTTACCTACACCGCCTATTTTGACACGATCCCGATCGTGGCGGCATTGGCTACGCTGGACTACATGGATAGTCACGACGGCTACCAGCGATTGATTCAGTGCGGAACCACATTGGCTGCAGAGATGCGTAACATCGTGAGGCGCAGGGAGCTGCCGATCATGATCTACGGTGATGGCCCGATGTTGCAAATCGTGGGAGCCAGCGAGGCCTTGGAGAAAGCACTTTACGCGGATTGCGCTGTGGCAGGTCTGCTTCTTTATGAGGGGGACAATCAAGCTGTATCGCTCGCGACCGGCAACGTGCTTGACGAATTGCTTGAACGTTTCGAAAAAGGGCTCACGGCTGTTTCGCAACGGTTCGGAAGGGGCGACCCCGCGTTGATCAGCCAGCGTCGGCGGTTCCAAGCAGCCTTTCGCATGATAGACGGAGCCAACGATATCGTTTCTCTCGAGGATGCGATTCGTTGGATCAAGGAAGAACGATGATGTCGTCATCGTTGGATTCCATGATGGGCAAGCGAATTCTGCTGCTATCACCGCACGCGGATGATGTTGCCTATTCCATAGGCGGCATCGTCGCGCGGCTTTCCATGCGATCGGATCTCCGACTCATCACAGTCTTCGGTCGCAGTGGTTGGGCACTCCCGCAGGCTTCGTGCGAAAAATCCGCAGATGCGATATCCGCAGAACGGGAGCGAGAGGATCGTGCGTATTGCGCGCGACGGTGGATCGACTACGACATCCTGCCTTGCCCGGACAGCTTTTTGATGGGATATGACAAAGCGAAGGAACTAAGAATCGCCGCTACCGATGATCCCAGGACCGAAGACGTAGTGACCTTGATCCATAACGCCGTGGCGCGTGGGATGCCTCAGGTCGTGCTTGCTCCGTGCGGGCTGGGCGAACACGTCGATCATCAGATCGTACGTATTGCCGCAGATGGGTTGCATCACGTCGACGTTCTTTATTACGAAGACGTTCCCTACAGCTCAAGCTTGCCGCTTTTCGAACTTGAAAGACAGCTTGTCGCTCAAGGCTTAACACCGGCCATGACGGCCGACATCGAAGCTGTGCTGGGAAGCAAATACGAAGACATGTGGGCCTACTGCTCGCAGACCACTGCATCCACCATCGCTGCGATGTTGCTACATGCCGGCCGTGTCGGCATCGGCATCGGCACCGCAGGATATGCGGAACGCCTTTGGCGTCGCGTGAACTGAATTCACTCTAGCGAAAAAGGTGATCCAGACACAATCGCTGGCGCAATGCCGTGGTTGTCTCGGACAAACCGAATTAACCCCGATTGACGGAGGCATCAATGTTGGAAAAACTAGCGATTTACGGTGGGGCGATGGTCCACGACGGGAATTGGCCCAATTGGCCGCAGAGCACGGACAGTACCGAGCACAATGTCAAGTGCGTGCTGGGCAGCCATCGATGGTCTGTCAGTGGACAGTACCGTGGGCAGCCGTCTTGGGAAGAGCGTTTCGGACAGAAGTTTGCCATCTATACCGGCGCCGGGTACTGCGTACCGTCCTCGACGGGCACCGCAAGTTTGAGTATGGCGTTGGAAGCTTGCGAGGTCGGGGCATACGACGAGGTGATCGTGCCGGGCGTGAGCTGGGTCACATCAGCGTCTGCGGTACTCGGGATCAATGCTATCCCGGTCCTGACCGACGTGGACTCAAAAACCGGTTGTCTTGATCCAGTGGCAGTTGAGCGCGCAATCACGTCACGTACTAGAGCCATTACTGTGGTGCATCTTGGATCGGCGGTCGCCAACTTGGATCGCCTAGTAGCAATCGCCCGGGCGCACTCCATTCCATTGATCGAAGATTGCGCTCAGGCGCATGGCGCCCGCTACGCCGATCGGCATGTGGGTTGCTTCGGCGCAGCAGGAACTTTTTCAATGCAGCACAGCAAGCTGCTGACGAGCGGTGAGGGTGGGGCGGTTATTACTGACGATCCGGACATCGCACGTCGCCTGGAGCATCTACGCGCGGACGGTAGAACGCTCTCCGCGCAACCCCCTGGAATGGACGAGATGGCGCTAGTCGAGAGCGCGGAGCTCATGGGCAACAACCACTGTCTTTCGGAATTTCATGCCGCTATTCTGATGGCGCAACTGGAGGTTTTGGACGAACAAAAGGCGCGTAGGTGTCGTAATGCCGCCATGTTGGACAGCCTTCTGGTTTCTCTTGGTTTCCTGCCGCAGGCTACTGCCCCCCGCACTACGGAGCGGGCGTATTACACCTATGTTGTGCGATTGCCGCAGTCGATTGTCGAGACGCAGGGCGCTGAGCGGTTCGCTGCGGCGCTGTCTGCAGAAATCGGGTTGCCCTGCAAGACAATGTACAGCGCGCTTAACCAGAATCTTCTCTACCAGCCCTTCTCCCGAAACCGGTTCGCGTTGGGCAAGGCATTCACCGATGCGGTCGATCCATCCCGTTTTCAATTGCCTAAAGCGCAAGAGTTTTCAAACTCCTGTATCGCTCTGCCTCACCGCATGCTTTTGTCCGATACGAGCTCCATGCAACATGTGGCTGCCGCTTTCGAAAAGGTAGCTAAGTTGATCGACGACCGTCGTACATGAGGGAACGCGCAAGCGGCGCATTTATCGAACATTTTTGGTATGTCAAGGCATCGCCCTTCATTCGGTAGGGCGTTTGGCGCCAGTCGAAAACTGTCAGTGAGGCTTTATTTTGCTCGGCTTCTTTGAGAAATTGCTCTACCCGTTCCCTGCCACCGAGCCACTAGCGCCTAGGGGATTCTTCGCCTTTCTTTGGGCTTGCTCGCAGGGCGTACGCGGTAAGATCGCCGCTATGGCGGCACTTACAATGATAATGGCGGTGTTTGATACGCTGCTGATTGCCATGCTCGGACGCATCGTCGACTGGCTCAGCATCCAAGTGCCGTCGCGCTTGTGGGCCGAGCGCAGCGAAACATTGCTATGGCTTGTCGCCGTGATGGTGGCCAGCATCGCAGTAGTCTCGCTGCAGACCGTAGTAAAGCATCAGATACTCGCGGTCAACTTGCCAATGCGGCTGCGGTGGAATTTCCACAAGCTGATGCTGGGACAGAGTATAGCCTTCTATCAGGATGAGTTCGCGGGGCGTATCACGGCCAAGGTGATGCAAACCTCGGTTGCCGTGCGCGAAACCATTTTCGTGTTGGCCGATGTCATAGTCGCTATGAGCGTATACCTGACGACCATGATCATCATGGTTGGCTTGCTCGATGCCCAACTGGTATGGCCTTTCTTGATTTGGCTCGTACTCTATGTCGCCGCGTTGTTCTATTTCGTGCCTCGCCTCAGCAAGTTAGGAAAAGAGCAGGCTGAAGCGCGTGCACTGTTAACGGGACGCCTCACAGATACCTATACCAACATAGCCACTGTCAAACTGTTTTCGCACACGCAGCGCGAGGCAGGGTTCGCTCGCGAAACGATGCGCGAATTCATGCTCGCTGGCTATGGCGAAATGCGGCTGGTGAGCGCCTTTGAGATTGTCAATCATCTCCTGAGTATCGGGCTCACTATTGGCATGACGGGTACAGCGTTGTGGCTGTGGTCGCAAGGTGCAGTAGGAGTCGGAGCCGTTGCCGCTGGCACCGCTATGGCGTTGCGACTGCTGGGTATGTCGCAATGGCTAATGTGGGAAATTTCCAGCCTGTTTGAGAGCGTCGGCACAGTGCGGGACGGCATGAAGATGCTAACTAGTCCACCTGCCGTTCTCGATATACCTGACGCCGTCACGCTTGCGGCAACGAGTGGCGAGATATGCTTTGAGCAAGTGAACTTCCGCTACGCCGAAGACGGCCGACGTGTGATCGACGATCTGAACCTCACGATCAGACCTGGTGAAAAAATTGGCCTGATCGGCCGATCAGGGGCTGGTAAGTCGACTCTATTTAACCTATTGCTGCGCTTCCACGATCTTAAAAGCGGTCGCATCCTGATCGACGGGCAGAATATTGCACACGCTACGCAAGATTCGTTGCGCAGCCAAATCGGCATCGTTACGCAGGACATCTCGCTTTTAAACCGGTCGGTAGCCGACAACATTTCGTACGGTAAACCCGATGCAACGCCAGCGCAGATCGAAGCAGCTGCCCGGTGCGCAGAGGCGCACACCTTTATCCAACATCTTAGTGATTCAAGTAAACGCTGCGGTTACGAGGCCCATGTGGGCGAGCGCGGCGTCAAACTTTCGGGAGGCCAACGTCAGCGTATTGCCATTGCGCGCGGGATTTTGAAGGACGCACCGATACTTCTGCTTGACGAAGCGACCAGTGCACTTGATTCCGAAGTAGAAGTCTTAATTCAGCTAAGCCTTTACCGATTAATGGAAGGCAAGACAGTTATCGCGATCGCTCACCGGCTGTCTACCATCGCCGCGATGGACCGTTTGATAGTGCTTGATGAGGGGCGTGTTATCGAACAAGGCGACCATGCGACGCTGCTCGCGCAAGGAGGTCTTTACGCCAAGTTGTGGGCTCACCAAAGTGGTGGATTCTTAGAATGCCCCTGATGAAAGTACGCGCCCATTGGGCGCGCGGCTGCACCGACAGTGGCGAGGTTGATATCCATGTGTTGGCCTGCCTCCATGCTGCAGCATCCTGTTTATCCAACCTTGCGTGCTAAGCCATGACTACAAACAAAAAACAGTTTTATGGACCCAAGGTGGATCGGCTCCTGCATATTCGCAAGATCGAATCGTTAAGTAATTTAGTCCTGCCCGTCTTTCCGATCGCCCCATTGCCCACCACAATGGCGGGCGGCATTTTACAGATGGATGACGCGTTATCGATCTACGCAGCCGCTTTGCAAAAGGCATTTCCTCAACTGACGCGAAGCGTGGAAGATGTCTGTGGTCCGGCGCCCTGGATCGTGCGCAGTGCAGGCAACGAGGATCTGGCGGATAACATCAATGCCGGTGGCTATGAGAGCCTGATCTGTTCCGACCCACAAGCGCTGACGCAATGCATTGCCGCAGTCGCCATGAGTGGTTCGACTGAGCATGCACGACGCCAGCTTGCACTTTCGGGGCATTACGATCATGCCGGGGCCATCCCATGCTTTGTGCAGCCGCTGCTGAAGATCGATGTCTGCGATGATGTCGATTACGATCATTCGCCCTATCTGGAAACGGAAGTTCTTAATCGCATGGAAGCGGTATGCGACGAGCTTATGCAGACGTTTGATTTCTCCGCTATTGATTGCGAATGGGGCCTCGACACGACACTTGGCTTCGTGTCCGTCACTACCGTCATGCCGAGAAACCGCCAGTTGATGAATGTCGCGCATACGATCGGCTTCGGCTTCGCCAGCGCTCAGAATACCGGCTCCCTGGCGACTTCCTTAGTGTTGCGTCCAGCATGCTCAGACCTGAGGCTTTGGCGCGGACGCCATCTGCGTGCGACGACGGTGCGACGGCTGCATCTGCTTCAGGTGCGGCCGGCATATGCGGACGATGCCTTTCGCGACCAGAGGGTGCTGACCGATGTATGCCGCGAAGCGTTGCTCGGGCGCTACTGTGCAGTGGAAGCCGGCTTGGTGTTGCTGGGCGCGCAATCCTCGGGCCGCGCATTAGTGGCACCGAATCTCATGAGCGCTTGGCGCCAGTATCTTGCGCTCAACGCACAGGAGCAGACCGACGTCGCGGTGGTAATAGTGGACGAAGGCAGTGCGGAGGAACATGCGGGTATCATGTTCCGCCAGCAGAAAATCACCTGCGTCAGGATGGATACTCGACGCGTGCCAGCCGGAGCAGACAGCGTTGTATTTGACCGCGCCACCTGTATTCTCGGCGACTCGTCGATGCTGCGATCCGTTCAGAGTGAGATTCGCCGAGAGTTGGTGTTGCCCGACGACTGCGCTCTTGTCTTTGCCGATGAGGTGCTGGTACCTGGTGGTGAGCTGGCGCAAGACTGCGTCGAGGTCCTTTCCCAGTTGCGTCGTCTGCCGATCGCGCGCGAAGTTAAAGACCGGCTGCTCGCATGCACCGAACAGCCAATGCCGGCAAGGTGGATGCAGCGTGCCGACGGCGTAGTGGAGTCACCCTCTCTGCTCGCGGCAGTCTGGCGATCACAGAATGCAGGGTATGCTGAAGAAGGCTGCTCACTCAGCGAATTCTCGAGGCACTACAAACGTGCCGTTCAGGTGTCACAGGTCGAGCCGCAGCACGAGCTACCCAAGCTTTTGGCGCTGTCTTCCGTGACACGCACGTTGGCCGCGAGTGGTGACCTTCGAATCGTCATGGCACTGCTCGACTGTGAAGCGGCGACGTCTTGGGTACCGCCGCAAACCTTGCGCCGCTTGCTCGATTCGGCCGCCGTGCAACTGACGGCGCTTCGGCGTGACAACGCCGTGTTGGTTCTTGAAAGCGTGGCCTTCGTCACGACTGAATGTGCGCGACTGCCAGTTTATATGCTGGAAGACACCGTCTCCTACCTCGACGCATTGGCGCACGATCTTGAACGCGGCTTGTTTGTCGAGGCGATTGTATCCATCCGTTCATTGGAATTGCCGATCGTAAGTGCGGTCCTGCTTATGCGGCAGGCTCTCAATAATCCCTCCGTCCTTGATCCAGTGGATGCATACCGGCAATCAGTAGCGTCGTTTAGAGGCATTGTATTGGGTGGCGACGCGACGACGCTGGCTCCTCAGCAGCTTAACGATGCCTATCTGGCGCTCCGGGTCGCGCTGAGTGGGGCAGGTCTGGCTAGCGTGGCCGAGCAGATTAAAGGATCGCTAGTTGAAACATACGACGCATCGTTGAAAGGGCTGCTAGGGCGCGCGGTGGAGGAGGGTGACGCTAGCAGCTACCACCGCTACCTCAGAGTGATGCAAGGGTGGATCAAATTTCTGAGCATGGGATCGCTGTCTGAACGCGATGCTACAGTGCTTCAGCGCTTTCACGTCTGGTTGCGTCAGTGGACTGATGAGGCGATCCCAGAGTCGTTCGAGATACAGGACCGCAACTGGCGGTTCGAGTTTGATGCCATTGTGGTTTCCTGCGGGACGCTGCAGCGGTATGAAAATCCGCACGTTCTACACAATCTCCTTCACCAATATTCCTTGGCGGGGCTGAGGCTTGATACGTTGCGGCTACCAAGACGCGTACAAGCGCTTGAACACTTCTGCTCAACGTTTAGCAGCCGCTCGACAAAAGTTCTGCGTTTCGAACGAGCGTTGCTTGAGATCCAGATTCCTATGGGAACGCACAAGGCGAGCTACGTGTTCACGCCGCAGCAGGTGTCAGTAGAATGGACGGAGCCGCCTGATTGCCCCGGGGGCGAAATTGCTCGAATCCTGGCGTTTGAGGTATTTCTGGATCGATTCCGTACTTGGATGTTTCCTGCACTGACGATCCGGCGCGAGCAAGTGCTGGGTACCTGGACGTTATTCATTCGCCTCAACGCGCAAGAATCAGACCCCTGGGATTACGAGGATCTCAGGCACTTTGTGATCGCCACGCGTTGGCTATTCGACGGCTCTTACGATTTCTCGTATGTCGCCAACGAAGCCGTCGATGGCTTCTCTGAGCGTTTCGACGGACCGGAATGGAAGGCAATGCTCGCCACGCTGGTACGGCACCGGGCAGTGATCGAGGACGCGTCGCAGTACGTCGCCTTGCACGCCATGCCGATGTCGTCGACGATCGCCGCGATAGCGCAGAGCCGGCTCATTCGTGGTCTGCTATTGCGTTGTCTTCGCAGAGGGTTCGATTATAGTCGGGGCTTGATTGACGGGTACGTGCACTGGCTGAACGAGGGGCCCAAGGACGATAGGCTGTGGTCAGGGCGCTATGAGTCGCTCCGGCAGGCCTGCCTTTTCCTGGCAGCCAAGTGGCCAAGAGAGGCGCTTTCGGGCCTCGCCGGGCGGGGCGTCTTCAATGTTGGGGATGATCTGATCGCCGCCTGCCTGTTCAAACGCTCGGACCTGGCG
The DNA here is from genome assembly GCF_028293835.1 of Pseudomonas sp. Lineage (GTDB taxonomy): Bacteria > Pseudomonadota > Gammaproteobacteria > Pseudomonadales > Pseudomonadaceae > Aquipseudomonas. Next base: position 38,767 of record NZ_JAQGNX010000086.1, on the reverse strand, counting down.
GATGACCTCCGGCAAGTCGTGGCGGCGGGATTGTCAACGCTATCGGGAATGCCGGGCATGATCGTGCGGCATGCCCCCGAAATTGCAGTGTCGGGCTTGGGCGCATCCCCCTTGGCTGCACAACTGATTGGCACCGGAAGTCGATTTCGTCGCGCTAAACATTTCCTGGTCGCTCGATTCGGCGATCACCTTGATCAGGGCATATTGGCGGGTCTACTGCGGGACTTGGACGCGGTTCCGTGGGGACATACTGCCGACGCTGAGCAGGCCATCCAGACGCAGATATCAATACGCGGGCCTGTCTGTCGATTTGAACTGGAAAAAGGCATCGATTGGACGACGTTGGATTCCTGGTCGACGCTTGTGCAGAGACGTCCCGCCTTCTCACGATTGACCGAGTGTAAATCCGCCTCCTACAGGTCGATCCCCAGGCGGAACGAATGAGGAACGCTCGGGGTCCAGATTGGAGTGAGCCGCCTTTCGGCTCCGCTGAGGAGACATCGATGAAACAGTGGACTATTGCGTATGTCGATAAAGACGGTGTGAAGCAGAGTCTAGCGTTCGAGCGCGAACATCGTCCGAGCAATGAAGATGCCGCCGATTACCTGCGTGAGGTGTTGTACCCCGTAGCCGACAAGCTCGATTTGAACGACCTCGACGGTCGGGCGCCCGAGCCGACCGTAAAGTCTCTGAAAGCCATGCACAGTGTGCAAATCCTCTCTGTTACCGAGGCATCCTGAACACTCACACGCCAATGACAGTTTTGCCATTGGCATACGCAGTCGATAGGACTACTCTGAAATTGAGGCCAGCGCAGCATTGCTCTGGCCTCTCCATGTCGATGCCCGGTCTGGCTGCATAGACTTGGCCTTGTCAGCTACATGCTTGATTCCCTGGCGGCAGATTATCTGCCGGCAAGCGGCCCCTGTTCAGTGGGTCGTATCGGGAAAGTTGAAACTCTATCTATCGTTGCATAGGAGGACGTTTCATGAGCACAGCCTATCAAGAGGACATTAGCAGTAACGTACTGCGCCGCATGAAAGAGGGCGGGTTCGATTTCGCCAGCATCCATCCCATCGAGTTTTATGCCGTCTTTCCAGATGAGGAACGGGCACGGCAGGCTGCAGGGCAGTTTCGTGGAGAATCATTGAACGCACAGGTCAGCGCCCGGGATGACGGGGCCTGGCACCTTCAATTAAGCAAATTGATGTACGCCACGTATGGCGGTATCGGTGACTTCGAACAGGACTTCCAGACAATGATCACGCCGCTGGACGGCGAGGTCGAGGGTTGGGGTGTCACTCAGGTCATCAAAGGTCTTCATTAACCTTTTGCATCACTGACATTTTGTTTCAACCTTGTCCGGCTGACAGCGCGTCAGCCGGTTTTGGCTTCCATGCACCGCCCGTGGTTCACGAATTCCAGACAAAAAAAAGCCACTCATTAAAGTGGCTCAAAGGGAATGACGATGAGAGTTCGAGACACAATCCGGTAAAAAATGATGCTGGCGAACGGGCTTTAGCCGGATGTTCGCTTGATGTCGCTGAGTATCCGTAAACAAACCTCCCCCGTGAAATCATCTCTGACTATGCTGTTGATAGATATTTTTGTTGTAAGGCGCATCCGAATGAAGCGCCGGAGTTTTTCATGGGGCGGTTACTGCACAGGAATGGTGCGGAAGGTGTGAAGGGTTTATTTAACTGCTTGATAGTTAAGCGTTTATGCCGATGGCACGGGCCTTGCGAAGGCCTTTGATGTCCGTGGTGACAAGGAGTACGGCATGATCCGCACCTTTTATGATGAGATGTACGATGCAGGCGGCCTGGTCCGTCCGCATTATCGGGAGTTCGCCCGTTGGTTGGGTGAGACGCCGCCCGAATTACTGGCGCAACGCAGGCGTGAAGCCGATCTGTTATTTCATCGCGCCGGGATCACCTTTACATTGTACGGGGATGAGCAGGGCACCGAGCGGCTGATTCCTTTCGATACCATTCCCCGCAGTATTCCAGCCAGCGAATGGCGGATTGTCGAACGCGGTTGCATCCAACGGGTCAAGGCACTGAACATGTTTCTTGCTGACCTGTATCACGATCAGAGAATCATCAAGGCCGGGATTATTCCCGCCGAACAGGTGTTGGCCAATGAGCAGTATCAGTTGGCAATGCAGGGCCTGAACCTTCACCGTGACATCTATTCACATGTTTCCGGCGTCGACCTGGTGCGTGATGGTGACGGCACGTATTACGTACTTGAAGACAATCTGCGTACACCGAGCGGCGTGAGCTATATGCTCGAAGACCGCAAAATGATGATGCGCCTGTTCCCGGAATTGTTCGCCGCGCAACGTATCGCGCCTATCGATCATTACCCGAATTTGCTCCTCGATACCCTGAAAAGTTCCAGCCCGATTGATAATCCGAGCGTCGTGGTACTGACGCCGGGTCGGTTCAACAGTGCCTTTTTCGAACATGCCTTTCTCGCTCGGGAAATGGGCGTCGAGTTGGTGGAAGGTGCTGACCTGTTCGTGCGTGACGATCGCGTGTTCATGCGCACCACCGATGGCCCGAAGGCTGTTGATGTGATTTATCGCCGGCTTGACGATGCGTTCCTCGATCCGTTGGCATTCAACCCTGACTCGATGCTTGGTGTGCCCGGCCTGTTGTCGGCGTATCGCTCCGGTAACGTGGTGTTGGCGAATGCCGTCGGCACCGGTGTAGCGGATGACAAATCCATCTACCCGTACGTCACGGACATGATTCGTTTCTATTTGGACGAGGAGCCTATTCTGCAAAACGTCCCCACCTGGCAATGCCGCAAACCGGAAGAGTTGTCCCACGTGCTGGCGCATTTGCCGGAGTTGGTGGTCAAGGAAACCCAGGGATCGGGCGGTTACGGGATGTTGGTTGGCCCGGCCGCCACAGCAGCAGAAATCGAGTCGTTTCGGGCTCGGCTCAAGGCAAAACCTCACGCATACATCGCACAACCCACTTTATGCCTGTCGACCTGTCCGACATTTGTCGAGAACGGCATCGCCCCGCGTCACATCGACTTGCGCCCATATGTTCTTTCTGGCCGTGAAACCCGGGTTGTTCCCGGCGGCCTCACTCGAGTAGCGCTGCGTGAAGGCTCCCTCGTCGTGAACTCGTCCCAGGGCGGTGGAACCAAGGACACTTGGGTGGTTGAGGATTAAGGAAGCCTGCCAATGCTAAGTAGAACTGCCTCGGATTTGTATTGGATGTCGCGTTATCTGGAGCGAGCAGAAAACCTCGCTCGGATGCTCGACGTCAGTTATTCGCTGTCGCTGATGCCCCAGGACGGGCATGGCGACGGCCTGCACGAATTGGCTATGCCGCTGTTGATTACCGGGACGCTGGACGATTACGTCGAACGCCATGGCGAGTTGCACGCCGAGCGTTTGCTGCATTTCTTTGCGTTGGACGCGAGCAATCCTGCGAGCATTTACAGCTGCCTGGGCGCTGCGCGGGCCAGTGCCCATGCGGTACGTGGGCGGATCACCGCAGACATGTGGGAAAACATTAACTCCACTTGGCTGGAAATTCGCGGCATCGCCGAACAAGGCTTGAGCCGTTACGGCATGAGCCGTTTTTGCGAGTGGGTCAAAGAGCGTTCGCACCTGTTTCGCGGTGCAACCTACGGGACGATCATGCGTCACGACGCGTTCCGTTTTATCCGCTTGGGGACATTCATCGAGCGTGCCGACAACACCTTGCGCCTGCTGGACGCACGCTACGAGATGCTCGAATTGCGCGGTAAAGACACCTCAGTGGTAGTTGAAGACACTTCGGCTCGCGGTTATTACCAATGGAGTGCGTTGTTGCGCGCTCTGTCGTCGTTTGAAGCGTATACCGAGTTGTATCGGGACGCGCCCGGTGCGCGCCACGTTGCCGAATTATTGCTGTTGCGTGCCGACATTCCACGCTCGTTACGCGCGTGTCTGGAAGAGATCGATGACGCCCTCGCTAGTCTGCCCGGGTCCAATGGTCGTCCAGCACAACGCCTGGCCGCTCAACTGGATGCGCGCCTGCGTTATACCGGCATCGACGAAATCCTCGGTGAAGGCTTGCATGAGTGGTTGAACGAATTCATTCCGTTAGTAGCCCAATTGGGTGACGCTATCCACACTTCGTACCTGGAGGCTGCATGAGACTCTCAATTAGCCACGAAACCACCTATCACTATGAGGATCAGGTGCGTGCCAGTATCCAGTACCTGCGACTGACGCCCCACGACAGCGAACGCCAGCACGTGCTCAGTTGGCAACTGACGTTGCCGCGTCCGGTGCGCGCGCAAATTGATCCATTCGGCAATATTCTTCACGTGCTGACCCTCGACGAACCCCATGAGGCGATCATCATTGGCGCTCGTGGTCAGGTCGAAATTGATGAAAAAACCGAGTCCGAGCACGAAAGCCAGTCTGCGTTGCCATTCTTGCGCTTTACCCGTTTGACCGAACCTGACGAAGCGATTCGCGCGTTCGCGTCCCTGCAGTGCCAGAAGCGCAAAGACCGGACCGCGCTGATTGACCTAATGCATGGCCTGAATCAGTACATGACCTATACGCCGGGGTCCACCGAAGTCGATACCAGCGCGGCCCAGGCTTTCGCCGGTAAGGCAGGGGTTTGCCAGGACCATACCCACGCGTTTCTCGCCTGTGCCCGCAGCCTGGGTGTGCCGGCCCGTTATGTGTCGGGGTATTTATACAGCGAAGACAGCGAGCACTTGGCCAGCCACGCATGGGCAGAAGCCTGGATTGACGACGCTTGGTACAGCTTTGATGTGACCAATCAACTGGCACGACCTGAGCGTCACTTGAAGCTGGCCGTAGGCCTGGATTACCTGGACGCCTGTCCGGTACGTGGCATGCGCCGAGGTGGCGGCTGCGAGCAAATGCACGCCAAGGTATCGGTCTCGCCGATCCGCGCTACGCAGGTTCAAGAGCAAAGTTGATAACAGCAGATTGCGGTGCGCGTAGGCGCGCCGCTTCGGCATGAAGTGTGAAGCGTTCCGGTTCCATCCCTCATTCCCGACCCAGCAGATAACCGTCAGCCCGCTTTTATTTTTAAAAGATGGGTACAGGCCCGCTATTCCCGGATTGGACGAAACCCCAAGATGGCGTAGCAGAACGATTAGCCGAACAAACGGGTCATGTTCGGCAAGATCAACACCAGAGTGGTAACGACGACGATAAGTCCCGCCTGACGAATTTTTGAATGTTTGAACATGGCTGATGCCTTTTGTTGTTATTCCTGAGCGACCGAAGCTCGCCGATTATTGAGCACGTCGTTAACCGGGCAGCTGGCAAAGGGGGCATTGCAGAACAGGTGTGCCGAAATCCCGGCGACTCAAACGCACTTTTCTTTTTTTAGCGTTTGCCTGTTATAGAGTTAACCTTAGAGCCCGCGTCACACTTGGCTTAGATCCAATTCGCCTGATTTAGGGGTTTTCTTTTCTGAAAAGCTATGAGGCTCATTGCCATCCTCTAATAATCGCCCTTGCTAGACACGTTCAGCCGCTTCTCGGTGCAGGTTGTTAGTTGGCTACCGTTCGTCCGAGTGACCCGGGCAACTTACCAAAGACGAGAATGAAGCGTTTAAGCAATAGTACTGAGTCGATAGCGATAGGGTCTTGCCCTGGAGCAGTCATCCAAGGCAGGCTTGAGCACACATTTGGCCTTCACCGTTCGGGTATTTTTATGTCGTTACGCATCTGCATTTTGGAAACCGACGTCCTGCGTCCAGAACTGGTCGATCAATTTCAGGGATATGGGCAGATGTTCGAGCGGTTGTTTTCCCGTCAACCGATTGCTGCGCAGTTCACCATTTACAACGTCATGCACGGGGTTTACCCGGCCGATGGCGAGCAGTTCGACGCTTATCTGGTAACTGGCAGCAAGGCCGATTCGTTTGGCAACGATCCATGGATCCAAACCCTGAAGACCTTCCTGTTACAGCGTTTTGAGCGCGGCGACAAACTGCTGGGGATCTGTTTCGGCCATCAATTACTGGCGCTGCTTTTGGGCGGTAAAACCGAGCGAGCGACACAAGGCTGGGGAGTCGGTACCCATCGTTATACATTGGCACCGGCCACCCCGTGGATGAGTCCGGCCATCGATGACCTTACCTTGTTGATAAGCCATCAGGACCAGGTGACAGTGCTTCCGGACAACGCCACGGTGATCGCCTCCAGTGAGTTTTGCCCGTTTGCTGCGTACCACATCAACCATCAGGTGTTGTGCTTCCAGGGCCATCCGGAATTTATCCATGACTACTCCCGTGTTTTGCTGGATATCCGCCAGCAAGCCTTGGGTGAGATTATTTACAGCAAAGGCATCGCCAGCCTGGAACTCGATCATCAGGGCTTGACCGTGGCTGAATGGATGATGCGGTTTGTGGCACACACACCAGAAGGTGCAGTTGTCTGACGAACGCACTTTGTAGCAGCCAACTTGTTGGCGAGGCAGGCGATATCGCCAACACGTTGAACGCATAACTTATTGACGTAAAAGATGATCTATAGGTTTTGTGTTTGCTGCGCGACAGCGCGGCGTCGGAGACGTGGCGGAACCTCCTATACGGAAATGCAGTGGGACCGCGTGCTACAACCAGCCCGACCGTTTGAAGCTGACATATAACGCCGTGCAGCCCGCAACAATAGCCCCGAGTACCGTGTAGTAACCGTAATGCCAGCTCAGTTCTGGCATGTTTTGGAAGTTCATCCCGTAAATGCCAGCGATGGCCGTCGGAAACGCCAGTATGGCTGCCCAGGCCGCGAATTTGCGTTGCACGATGCTTTGCCGCGACGATTCCAGCAATTGCCCGATTTCGATGGTTTGGCTGGCCAGGTCACGCAGGTTGGCCAGGTCTTCCATTTGCCGGGTCACGTGGATTGCCACGTCGCGAAAATAGGGGCGCATGTTTTTGTCGATGAATGGAAAATTCAGTTTCTGCAGTTCTTCACCAATCTCGACCATGGGCGCCACGTAGCGGCGCAAGCGCAACACATCCCGTCGCAGGCTATGAATACTGAGGATATCGGCTTCATTCAATACACCGCCCAATACGCCGCCTTCCAATTCATCCAGCTCCGCATGAATCGCTTCGGTCACAGGTTGATAGCACTCGGCGACAAAATCCAAGAGCGCGTACAGCACGAAATCTTCCCCGTGCTCCAGCAACAATGGCCGTGCCTCGCAGCGCTGACGCACCGCGCGGTAGGATTTCGAATGGCCATTGCGCGACGTGATCACATAGCCGTTGCCGGCGAAAATATGCGTCTCGATGAACTCAAGCTTGCCGTTTTCGCGAATGGGCGAATAGGTGACGATAAACAGCGCATCGCCGAAGGTTTCGAGCTTGGGTCGGCTGTGTTTTTCGAGGGCGTCTTCGATGGCCAGTTCATGCAAATGAAACTGTCGCTGCAAAGTAGCCAGTTCCTGAGCGTCTGGCTGCTCCAAACCGATCCAGACGAAATGTCCCGGCTTTGCCGCCCACTCGGCACCTTCGTCGAGGGATATGTCGGTCACTTTTTTTCCGGCGCTATAAACGGCTGCAGCAACGACTCGGCCCATAGTGGTATCGCTTCTTCTTGTTGATGGCACGCTGTACCGGGATTGCACGAAGCGCTTAGCTTACCGTGCTCCGAAGGTTCAGAGTCAGCAAAGTAGAGCGAGTTCACAGGCAATAAAAGCCCGGCAGGCGCCGGGCTGATTTAAACGAGAAATCTACACGACCACAGACTGTTGTTGATCAAGCGCGATGGCCTCGTCGAGGAGGTCCAGCAGCCCTTTACGCACTTTCAGCTTGGTGTTTCTGTGGGCGATCATATTGATCTTTTTCAACTGCACGGCCGCAGCATGGGCGGTGCCTGGCAGGTCCTCGGCGCTTACCACTTTGTCGAGGAAGCCCGCTTCCACGGCGCCTGCGGGGCTGAACATTTCACCGTTGATCACTGACCGGTGAAAGGCCGCCTTGCTTAAACGGTCACGGGCCAGTTCGATCCCGGCGTGGTGCATGGTCATGCCAATTTGTACTTCATTCAAACCAATGCTGAACGGACCGTCCACACCGATGCGGTAATCCACGGACAGCAACAGGAACGCGCCTTTGGCCACCGCATGCCCGGGGCAAGCGATGACCACTGGAAATGGATGGGACAACAAGCGTCGCGTTAACGTTGAACCAGCCGTCACTAGATTGATCGCATTGACGGGGCCGGTCATCATCACTTTGAGGTCATAGCCGCCGGATAAAATTCCCGGCTGGCCGGTTATGATCACTACGGCCTTGTCTTGCTCAGCCTGGTCCAGCGCAGCGTTAAACGCCGTAATCACATCCGGGGAGATAGCATTGACCTTGCCGTTACCCAAGGTCAGGGTAGCGATACCGTCTTCCAGACTGTACGAAATCAACTCACTCATCACGCGATTCCTTGTGTTTATGTCGGCAAACGTTAACTACCCGCGACGTCGAGGTAAAGCGCTATGACTGACTGATGAGTCAGGGTTTGAACACAATCAACGGCCGAGCAATCACTCAGTCTTGAATGTCGTTCAATTCACGGTATTCGTCCCAATCCATTCCCAACGCTTCGGCAGCCGAGGTGTGGGTTTCTAGACGCATGGCTTTCAATTGTTCAGGCGACTCCGCGACAAACTGCAATGTCAGCTCCCAGGGCTCGATGCCCTGGTCTTCTGCTTCGTCTTCAAAAGCCCATTGAATCTGCTGTTTCTGCTCCTCTGGGCTGAGGTCTTTAATCTCGTCTAGCAGGCCAGGGTTAGTGGTGATGTATTTCGCCAGTGCGGCTTCATTCAAGTCTAATGCGTCCATCTTATTTTCCCTTATGCACATTAACGTCGAGCCAAACGGCAACCGGGCGTAGGTTACACCTCTAAGGAGGCAGCACAAATGTGAAAAGGGAAAGATCGCCTCGGCTCCAACTGCCTGGGTAATGACGGACATTGTTATTCGGGCGTTGTGAACTGATGTAACGGGCTACGCTTATTGAATCAGGCGAGCCGCAGCGAAAGCGACGCTCGCTAAAACCATCGCTGTACCAATGAACCATTTGGTCTGGCTGTTGAAGCCTTCGGTGATCGAAACCTTGAGTTCTGCCAGATCAGTTTTGGTGGACATCCTGAGTTCTGTCAGATCAGTTTTGGTGGACAACTTGAGTTCTGCCAGATCGGTTTTGGTAGATATGTTGCTTTCCATGCCCTCGATTTTTGTTTCAATACGCATCAAGCGTTCCCTGATATCGGGTAGCGCCGTTCCGTATGAATGGGTTCGATTTTTCAACTTATCAACTCCGCAATTGGCGGTCAAAATGCTGTGGTTGGGGCTGCTTCCGTGTCTGGATCTGGTGCTGTGACGCTTCTCGGTATGGGGGCGGCTTATGCTGCTCATGACTCTGCTTCTCCAGAATCCATTGGTGTTTGCCCTGCGAATCGACCCGGCCAGGTAACGAGCGACCCAGGTTTTAGCGACACCGATTACCGTACAGGTTTCCTCGCTCAGACGTCTCTGGGAGTGCTGTAGGAAGTATCGGCTGGGATATTTGACGAACTGAAACGAGTTCTTCCGTAGTCTTTTTGCCGTCGTGCGTCATACAATCATACCCATTGCGGCATCACATACGTTTCGGGAAAGTACGATGAAAGTTCAACGCCAGGCCTCTTCATTACGCCATCAGGTGCAGGATGCCTTGCGCAATGAAATTATCTCCGGTCGCTTCAAGCCAGGCGAACGCCTTGTAGAGCAGCAGCTTTATACCGCGCTGGATGTCAGCCGCACGTCGTTGCGCGAGGCCTTGCGCCAGTTGGAAGCGGAGGGTCTGGTGGAGCAAGTCCCGCATCGCGGCGCTTATGTGGCGTCGGTAGATGCCAAGGATGCGATTCAGATTTACGACGTGCGCGGTTCCCTGGAGGTCCTGGCGGTGCGCAATTTCGTTCGCTATGCCAGTGATGAAGACGTCACGGAGCTGGCGGCAGTCTTCGACGAGTTCGTTCAGCAGTCACATACCGCTCAGCGTGACGGTACGGCCTTGCTGGATATCAAGCAGCGCTTCTACCACGTGCTGCTGGATATCGAGCAGAGCGCCATCGTTGGCGGCATGTTGGAACAGTTGAACAACCGCGTGAGTCTGTTGCGTGCGCTGTCTCTTGGCCGCGAAGGGCGCATGGTGCATACGCTCGCTGAGTTGAAGGAAATCGTTCGGCAGATTCAACTGCGCGATGAACCGGGCGCGTGTGCCGCAGCGTTGCGCCATGTGGAAAATGCCTCGAAAAACGTTTTGGAATTGTTGGCACAGACCGCTGGTGCGGAAAAGGTTTGATGCGCTTCATTGCCGGTTAAACAACGCCTGACGTCATTGACGGCTAAAAAACCAAAATGTCGGCGCGGGCTTGCTCGCAATGGACCGCGAAGCGGTCCCAAATGCAGAACCCATCTGACAGAAAGAAACGGAATCGACGGGTTTCCACTGCTGTGCAGTTGATTGCGAGCAAGCCTGCTCCTTTTACAGAAAGCAGGGCGGCTGACCTACTGGCAGGTTCCTAACGCAATGCTGAATAAGCCGTTGGCGTCAGGAATTGGTTCTCGATGCGTTCAACGATGATTGCCTGAACTTCGCTTTCGGCACGCTTGGCAATCCATTCAGGGTCCGACTGGAAAGCGTTCCATTTGGTCTCGCGTTCGGCAAGGCTCGCCCATTTCACCATGTAAGTCAGCGACTGATTGGTCGGGCCGGCCAGCGTGGTCCAGAAACCCAATTGCTCGATTCCGTATTTTTTGAAAAATTCCAATGTGGTCTTGGTAAAGCGCTCGTGCAACGCCGGGAGGCGACCCGGTGCGCAATGGTAAATCCGCAGTTCGATAATCATTTGAAACCCTCGGGTGGTTGCCCGCCAAAGAGGCGAGCTAAATTAGCCTATTGACGGATTGTATGACAGTCGTATAGTTTTAGTCCAACTGCCGGTCTGCCACGGGACAGCTTTAGTGTTGTTCATTTCGGCTGGCGACACTCGATAAAAAAACAATAGGGCATTGAAATGACTCAACCGCAACGGATCGGCTTCATCGGGCTTGGGATGATGGGGCTGCCGATGACCACGTGCCTTTCCAAGGCCGGTCATGCATTGTTTTTGGCTGACGCAGACGCCGGGCGATTGTCTGAAATCGCCACCAGCCTCGGTGCCACGCGCCTTGATACCGATAATGCAAAATCCCTTGATGTTCTTATCACCATGTTGCCCAACTCAGCCATCGTCGAAAGCGTGCTGCTTGGCAGTGAAGGTAGCCAGGGCTGGGCAGCGGTACTGCCGCGTGGTGCCATCGTGATCGACATGAGTTCTTCGGAGCCGGCGCGCTCCCGTGAGTTGGGTCTGAAACTTAAAGCACTGGGCCTTGACTACCTGGACGCGCCCGTTTCTGGCGGAGTTAAACGCGCAGTCGATGGCACCCTGGCGATACTGGTGGGCGGCGAGTTGGCCGTCATGGAGCGCTGCCGCAGCCTGCTGGACGCCATGGGCAAAAACATTCTGCACATCGGCACCGCCGGTTCGGGTCACGCGGCCAAAGCCTTGAACAACTACGTCTCGGCGGCCGGGCTGATGGCTACCGTTGAAGCATTGCACGTGGCCAAACGCTTTGGTATTGAGCCCGAGGTGATGGTGGACGTGCTCAACGCGTCCAGCGGGCGTAGCAATACCTCAGAAAACAAGGCCAAACAGTTCATGCTCAGCGGCTCGTTCGCCTCCGGTTTTTCAATGCAACTGATGAACAAGGATTTGAAAATCGCCCGAGGCTTGGCCGACGCCGTGGACTACCCCCTGCATCTGGGCAATCCTGCCATCGCGCTCTGGGACGAGGTCTCGAAACAATCGACGCCCACCACCGACCACACTGAAATGTACCGACTGCTGGCCAACAACGACAGCGAGTGACCGCTGCCCGTAAGTCAATCGGCCGTCCATGTATCAGTAACGGAGCCCTATCCAATGTCTCGTGCAGACAGTTTTTATATCAACGGCCATTGGGTAAAACCCGCAGCGCCGACATGGTTTGATGTGATCGACCCCGCCACCGAAGCTGTTGTCGACCGCTTGGCGTTGGGCAATAGCCTTGACGTTGACCACGCCGTGGCGGCTGCTCGTGCAGCATTTGTCGACTATGCCGAGAGCAGCGCGGCTGAGCGTATCGCTTTGCTGCGCCGAATCGTCGCTATCTATGGCCGTCGAGAAGAAGAGTTCGCCGAAGCCATGCGCGTTGAAATGGGCGCGCCGATTACCTTTTCACGCCGCGGCCAAGTGCCTCGCGGCACGTTGCACCTCAATCAGATGATCGAAGTGCTTGAGCGCTTTCAGTTCGAACAGCTTCAAGGCAGCACCTTGTTGCGCTTCGAACCGGTGGGCGTCTGTGGCTTGATCACGCCCTGGAACTGGCCCATCAATCAGATCGTGGTCAAGATTGCCCCGGCGTTGGCGGCGGGTTGTACCATGGTTCTCAAGCCCAGTGAGTATTCGCCGCTCAGCGCGTTGTTATTCGCCGAGGTACTGGACGAGGCGGGTGTTCCACCGGGCGTCTTCAATCTGGTCAATGGCGAGGGTCCAACGGTTGGCGCAGCGATGGCGGCACACCCAGGCATCGACATGCTGTCGTTTACCGGCTCAACCCGGGCGGGCGTTCTAGTGGCGAAGGCGGCCGCGGACACGGTCAAGCGCGTGGCTCAGGAATTAGGTGGCAAGTCCGCCAACATCCTGCTCGACGACGTCAATCTTCAAGACGCAGTGACCCGGGGCGTTGCAGCCTGTTTCACCAACAGCGGCCAGTCGTGCTCGATTCCAACGCGAATGCTGATTCCTCGCGCACTGATGGCAGAGGCCATTCAAATCGCCAAACGCGCTGCACAATCCTTCAGCCTTGGCCCGACCTCCGCTGAATCGACACAACTCGGCCCGGTGGTCAATCAAGCGCAGTTCACCCGGGTGCAGCGCCTGATCCAGACTGGCATCGATGAAGGTGCGCAGTTGGTGACCGGTGGACCGGGTTTGCCCGAAGGCATCGAGCGCGGCTACTACATCAAGCCCACGGTGTTCGCCGGGGTAACCGCAGCCATGACCATCGCTCAAGAAGAAATCTTCGGACCGGTGCTGTCGATGATTGCCTACGACAGCGAAGCCGAGGCGATTCAGATCGCCAATGGCACCGACTACGGCCTGGCCGCATACGTGCAATCTGCCGATGTGGAACGTGCACGGAAAGTCGGACGCGCGCTGCAGGCGGGCAGTGTTCACCTGAACTACCCGGCGGCGGATTTCGCTGCACCGTTTGGCGGCTATAAGCAGTCAGGCAACGGTCGTGAATGGGGTGAGTACGGGCTGCGTGAATATTTGGAAGTCAAATCCATGGTCGGCTACGCCAGCGTCTAAACGCCTGGGAACACCTGTTGGTGCGGTCAGTCCGCACCAAAAAATTTGTCGAAATAAGCTGTATGACAATAACTCGATCCTACGAAATAACGTGCTGGAGAAAAACAATGGATGATAACAAGCGCTTCGCCAAGGGTTTTGATAACCGCAAAGAAGTGTTGGGCGAAGCCCATGTGGAGAAGTCGTGGGCGGCCGCCGACGACTTCAACAGACCCATGCAAAAGCTCGTCACCGAGTACTGCTGGGGTGAAATCTGGGGTGACGAAACGCTGCCGTTCAAGACCCGCAGCATTATCAATCTGGCGCTGCTGACCGCCATGAGTCAGCACCACGAACTGTCGGTTCATGTGAAAGGTGCGCTCACCAATGGTGTGTCCAAGGACGAGATCCGCGCGGTGCTGATGCAGGCCTCGGTGTACTGCGGCGTACCGTTGGGACTGGCCGCGTTTCGTGTCGCATCGGAGGTCATCAAGGCCCATGAAGCGGAGACGGCCAAGTCCTGACCCGCTACGCCCGGATTCACGCGACACAACACACGCCGCTTAACGCTTCAACAATAATTATAAGGAAACGCCATGGCTACCTATGCACAAGCCCGGCCGGTGGAATCGGAGCAGTCGGTCGAGAAGAAGAGAAGGAACGCGATCAAGGGCGCGTTCTTCTCCGAGTACATCGACATGTTCGATATCTACCTGCCCGTGGTGGTTTTAGCGCCGGTTCTGTTTTTCTTTCAGCCCAAGAACCTGTCGGTGGGCATGGAAGCGATCCTCGCTTCACTGGTATTTATCACCACACTGCTCGGGCGGCCTATCGGTGCGCTGCTGTTCGGCATGATTGCTGACCGCACCGGGCGCAGGATGGCATCGATTTATTCGGTGTCCGGTTTTGGTGTGGTCACGCTGCTGATTGCGCTGTTGCCGGGGTACGAAAGCATCGGTGTCTCCTCGTACCTGTTGTTGGTATTGCTAAGGTTCATCGACGGTATTTTTCTCGGCGGCGGTTATACCGGCGCCATGCCGCTGGCCATTGAGTATTCGAAAAAGCATCAGCGTGGTTTCGTCGGGGGTTTCATTATTGCCGGGTTTCCATTGGCCTACGTCAGCATCAATCTGGTGGCGATGCTGATGTTCACGCTGTACCCGCTCAGCGGTGCTGATTCGCCTTATGTGCAATGGGGCTGGCGCATCCCGTTCGTGATCGGTGCGATCCTGGCCGGAATGCTCGCGCTGTACTACGTGTTCGCAGTGTCTGAGTCCGAGATCTGGGAAGTGGAAGCCACCAGCAAGCCCAAAGACAAGCTGCCGTTATCTGACCTGGTACGGGGCAAGAGTGGACGCAACCTGCTGCAAGTGCTGCTGATGATGACCGGTTTCTGGCTGACTCAGAACGTCATCACGATCTTTTTACCTACGGGTCTGTTGGTGAAAACCCTGCACCTGACGGGCTTTGAAGTTACCGCCACGCTGTTGATTTCCTACAGCGTGTTGTTCTTTAGCTACATCGGCTCGGGCATGTTGGGACAGAAAATCGGCCGGCGACGTTTCTTCCTGATTCTTGGGCCGACCATCGCGGTGCTGGGGGCGGCAATCATGTACGTGCTGGGCAATGTGCCGGGGCTTTCCCTGCCGTTGATCATGCTGTTGGTGTGCGTGTTGTCAGTGATCGTCACCGCGCCGTGGGGGGTGATTGTTACCTACATTAACGAGCGGTTTCACACCGACGTGCGGGCCACGGGGTTCGGTGTCGGCTTTAGCTTGTCGGTGATCATTCCGTCTTTTTACGCTTTCTATATGAACGGCCTCGGCCTGGTCATGCCATTCAACGCCACCCCCGCGGTACTGCTGTTGATTGGCGGCACCATTGCCACGTTGGGCGCTTACATGGGGCCGGAAACCAAAGACGTGGATTTCTGAGCCTCGATGACTGCGTTGTGACGCGGTTGCGCATTGTTGATCTGTAGGAGCCAAGGTGTTGGCGATGCAATTTAACAGGCATTCGCATAGGCCTATCGCCAACACGTTGGCTCCTACAGAGATATTTCCGCTCAACAGGAGAAGTATGTGAACACGCAAACAATAGGTTTCATTGGGCTGGGCAATATGGGCGGCCGAATGACTCGCTGCCTGGTTGATTCTGGCCTGACCGTACTCGGTTACGACACCGATCCAGAACGTGCACGTGCGGCGGGCGCTCAGCTGGCCGACTCGATCGGTCAGGTAGCAGTGAGCTCGAACGTGATTCTGCTATCTCTGCCCGACAGCAAAGTGGTCGAGGCGGTGGTGGAGGGCGCCGATGGGCTTTTGCGGCACTGCCGTGAAGGACAAACGATTGTCGATTTAAGCACTGCAGCCGCCAGCTCGACCATGCGCTTGAGCGGGCTGTTTGCCGCACGTGGCGTGCACTACATCGACGCGGGAATTTCCGGTGGCGCTGCCGCCGCGGAAAAGGGCGCACTGACGTTGATGGTAGGGGGCGATGCCGCCGTCATCGACGGGCTGAACTGGGTCTTCGGACCGATCAGCAGCAAGGTCTTTCACATGGGCGACAGCGGCACCGGGCACACCACCAAGCTGCTCAACAACTTCCTGAACGCGGTCAGCCTTGCGGCCACTGCCGAAGTCATGGTCGCGGGCAAGAAAGCCGGGCTCGACCTGCACCGTCTGCTGGACGTTCTGAACAGCAGCAGCGGGGTGAACTTCGCCACGCAAAAGCGCTTCCCCCACATCGTCGATGGCGACTACCTGGAAGGCGGCTTGACCGGGAAATTGATGAGCAAAGACGTCGTACTTTATATCGAGCGCGCCCGTGAACTCGGGGTCGCGTCACTCAATGCGTCCGGCCCCCTGGCCAGCTTCGGTTTGCAAGTGGCCTTGGGCTACGGCGACCAGATCAGCAACAAGGTAGTGGATGCCATCGGCGATATGTCCGGCGGGGTCCGCCTGCACGACGGCACAAAAAAACGTTTGGGAGACTCAACATGAAAGTTATTCACGGCAACGCCAGCGGCGCAGTGTCCGAGCAACGCACCTCAACCTTCACCGGCGTGGTCTGGGCCGATCCTGTGATGCCCACCACCGACGGTGTGACCATCAATAACGTCTCGTTCACCCCCGGTGCGCGCACGTTCTGGCATTTCCATGAACACGGCCAAGTGTTGTACGTCAGCGCGGGCAGCGGCTGGATCTGCATCGAAGGCAGCGATCCCGAAGTCATTCGCCAAGGCGACACGGTGTGGATCGGTCCGGGCGAACGCCATTGGCACGGGGCGAATACGCAAAACTTCATGGTTCACCTCGCCACCTCCATGGGTAAAACCGTGTGGCAGGAAGCGGTCGCTGATGGGGATTATTTGCGCGCCGCAGGTTGATCAACTGCGGGTTAATCAATCATGGGCCATGAACAAGAGAGCACGACGATGCTTACGCAAAACCAGCGACACGCCAAACAACGGTTCATCGACGCAGGCGGCACCTGGAGCGCGGCGTGGGACAGTGTCCTGCGCCTGGATGCAGGCTTTCTCGAAGCGTATGCCGGATTTGCTGCCGTTCCGTGGAAAAAGAACCACCTGGAAGACAAGGTCAAATCGTTCATTGCTATAGCAGCCGACGCTGCCGCCACGCATTTATACGCGCCGGGTATTGCCGAGCATATACACGCTGCGATTAGCCACGGCGCGACCCGTGAAGAACTCATGGAAGTGCTTGAACTGATCAGCACGGTGGGCATCCATGCCGCTAACGTCGGCGTCCCGGTGTTGCTCGAAGTGCTGGAGGAAGAAGGGCTGCGCAATGGGCCGGTGCCACTGGATGCCAGGCGCGAAGCACTCAAGGACAGCTTTGTGCAAAACAGGGGCTATTGGCATGGGTCGTGGGAAGGTCTGCTAGAACTGGACCCGGAATTGTTTGAGGCCTATGTGGCGTTCTCGTCGGTGCCGTGGCGCACCGGCGTATTGCCGCCAAAAATCAAGGAATTGATCTACTGCGCGTTCGATGCGGCGGCCACTCATTTGTATGTGCCGGGCCTCAAGTTGCACATGCGCAATGCGCTGCGCTACGGCGCTACCACCGAAGAAATCATGGAAATGCTGGAAATTGTCAGCGTTATCGGCATTCACGGCGCACTGGTGGCGGCGCCGCTATTGGAACAGGCGCTGAATGAGGCGCGAAGCAACCCGTAAACAACAAGACCACCCATAACAAAAAGAGCGTAAAAAGCCCATGAATTCTGCCTCCAACATCGGTATGCGTCTGGACAGATTGTCCCTTTCAGGCTTCCATTACCGCCTGCTCGGACTGATCGCGGCCGGGATGTTTTTCGACTCGTTCGACATTTACATCGCCGGCGCGGTGCTGGCAGCGATGATTCATAACAACGAATCGACCTTGCAGCTGAACGCCGCCTTCGTCTCTGTAACCTTCATTGGCATGATGTCCGGCGCCTGGTTGTCGGGCGTGCTGGGGGACCGTTTCGGTCGACGGTTCACCTATCAGTTCAATCTGGGTATCTACGGTTTCGCCTCGATTGCGGCAGCGCTTTCACCGAACATTTATTGGCTGATTTTCTTCCGTCTGGTCATGGGCATCGGCATGGGCGCAGAGATCGTGGTGGGTTACGGGACCTTGAGCGAGTTTATCCCGGCGGTATGGCGCGGACGCTTTGGCACCATCCTCAACTTGATCATCAACACGTCGCTGTTCCTGGCGACCTTTCTCGGCTGGCTGATCATTCCGCAGTACGGCTGGCGCTGGATGTTCGCGATTGCCGGCGTCGGCGCGCTGGTGGTGTGGTTTCTGCGTAAGTCCATGCCGGAATCTCCCCGTTGGCTGGCGTCCCAGGGGCGTACCGTCGAGGCGGAAACAATTGTCGCGCGGATAGAAGCCAGTTGTGGGGTTGATCCGCACGTTCCAACGGTTCCAGTACAAGGCGTGTTGCACGCTGAGCTGCCACCCGCGCGTATCCGCGAGTTGTTCTCGCGGCGGTTGCTTGCGCGTACCGTGACCGGCATTACCGTACTGGTGGCGTTGTTTACCGTGAACTACGCGTTCGTTAGCTGGATTCCGACCTTCCTGGTGAAAGAAGGGCACAGCGTCTCCAACTCTCTTGGCCTGACTACGCTGATGTTTGCCGGGGGCCCGCTAGGCTCGTTGATCGCCTTCGGCCTGGCTGAACGGCTCGGCCGCAAATGGGGCATCGTCTTGTTTTCGCTGATTGGCATCGTGTTTGGCGTGACCTACCCGTTCGCCCATTCGGAGACCGCGATTATCGCCTCGGGTTTTGCCATCACCTGCTGCATCTATGTGTTGTCGTCACTCAGCGTGGCCAGCTATGTCCCGGAACTGTTCCCCACCGAGCTGCGCTTGCGCGGCGCCGGGTTGTGCAATGCGATTGGTCGCGGGGTCAACATTCTGGTGCCGTATGCCATTGCCGCCGTGTTTGCCGGTTTCGGCATCACCGGCGTGGTGACGCTGATTGCCGGCACGCTGTTGCTACAGGCGTTGATTGTCGGCGTGATCGGACCTGAAACCAAGAACCGCTCACTGGAAGACATCGCCACTGACACCGCTTTACCTAAGGCTGCTGTGCAGCAAACACAAAACCTGTAGGCGCCAACGTGTTGGTGGGAGGCCCGTGAGCCGAAACATCGCTTCGCCAACACCCTGGCTCCTACCGTTTAGATATCCGTATTCATACGTTATGTGTAGTTCACCAGGAGTCGAATATGAACAACAAAATGGCGACTGCAGTCAGCCCGAACTGGACCGATCCCGAGGTCATTATTGTGCGTTACGGCACCCGGCAGACGAGCAAAAGTGAGTGCTATTACAACTTCAGCGCCTACAAGGAACCAGACGCCGAAATCACCATGGATTACTTCTTCTGGATCTTTCGCAGCGCTGAACAGACCATCGTTATCGACACCGGTTTCAGCCCGGAAGCTGCGATCAAACGACGCCGTCAGCCCGTGGTTGCCCCGGCCGATGCCCTGGCGCGGCTGGGCATTGATCCCGCCGAGGTGAAACTGCTGGTGTTGACCCACGCGCACTACGATCACGCCGGAAACCTTGGTTTGTACCCGAACGCAAACATCGTTATGTCACGCCGCGAATTCGAGTTCTGGTCCACGCCTATGGGCAAGCGTCCACAGTACGCGCATCACATTGATCCGCTGGACCTTGAACGTATTCAGGGGCTGGCCGACGCCGGGCGCATCACCTTGCTCGACGACGTGCAGAACACATTGGTTCCAGGCATTGAGCTGTACGAAGTGGGCGGGCACACACCGGGCCAGTTGGCGGTGGTGGTGGAAATGCCCGACGGGCCGGTGATTTTGGCCTCGGATGCGATTCACTATTACGAGGAGTTGGAGCGCGACCGGCCGTTTGCCGTCCTCGACAGTCTGGCGGCCATGTACCAAGGCTATGAGCAGATTCGTGAGTGGCTGCAACGTCCTGGCGCGGTGGTGATTCCCGGTCATGATCCCGACGTGATGAACCGCTTCGCCCCGGTCGATGCTGGCGATCCTGGGTTCGCGGTGCGCATTGGTGCTGCGAAGGTGGCGGCATGAAGGGCAAAACAGCGTTGGTGACCGGATCGTCCGACGGCCTTGGTCTGGCAATGGCAAGCGGCCTGGCAGGGGCGGGTTGCCACGTCGTGCTGCACGGACTTGAGTTGCCCGCAGACATGGTTGCCACCTGCCAGGCGCTGGAAACCGAGCACGGCGTTTCGGTGTGCTACGTACGTGCCGACCTGGCGGAGCCGGGGGGCACCCAGCGGTTGATCGAGGCCGCGCAAACCTTGACCGGCAGCATCGACATCCTTATCAACAATGCGGTGGTACGGCACTTTTCCGCTATCGAAGATTTTCCCGGCGAGCGCTGGGATCAAGCCTTGGCAGTGAACCTTACCGCTGCGTTCCGCGCTATTCAGTTGGTGCTTCCGGGGATGCGCGAACGCGGCTGGGGAAGGATTTTCAATATGTCCTCTGCTTACGGCTCGCGGGCTATCGCCAACCGCATTGACTATGTGACCACCAAAACCGCACTGCTCGGCCTCACCCGCGCGGTGGCGGTAGAAACCCAAGGGCAGGGCATCACTTGCAACGCGGTGTGCCCCGGATCGGTATTGACCCCGAACATTGAAAGCCGGCTTGGTGCGTTGATGGCGCAAAAGCAAATGGACCGTGACACCGCCACCCGAGAATTCTTGCAGGGCAAGCAGGGCACCGGACGCTTTATCGACGCCGCACATGTGGCGGACCTGGTTGTATTCCTGTGCAGCGCCTCGGGCACCCATATCACCGGCGCCACTTTGCCGGTGGACGACGGCTGGTTGGCCAGTTGATTGGCACCTGAGGAGATAACCATGAGCAGCGAACAACAACGTATGCAAAGCCCTGGACTGACTCGACAGTTGGCCGAGTTTGTCCAGCGAACAGCTTGGGAAGATATTCCCGCAGTGGTTCGCCACGAGGCGAAACGCGCACTGTTAAATTACTTTGCGGTTTCTCTGGCTGGCAGTGGCGATCCCGATGTGAGTAAGGCCTTGAGGGTCTTCGAGCGCTTTCGCTCAGGCCAGCAGGCGCGCTTGATTGGCCGCGTGGAACGTACCGACCTATTGAACGCCGCCTCACTGAACGCCATGAGCGCCAATGTGTTCGACTTTGACGACACTCACATCCCCACCATTATTCACCCCACTGCGCCCGTGGCTGCGGCGTTGTTCGCGCTGGCCGAAACCGCACCGATCAGTGGCGAACAGCTGCTGCTGGCGTTTGTTTTGGGGGTTGAGGTCGAGTGCCGATTGGGCATGGCCATATCCCCTGGGCATTATCAGCGCGGCTGGCACATCACCTCGACCTGCGGCGTATTTGGTGCGGCGGCCGGGGCGGCAAAGTTGCTTGGGTTGGATGCGCAGCAACATGTATGGGCGTTGGGCAATGCCAGTGCGCAGTCATCAGGGCTGGTAGAAACCTTGGGCAGCGCGTCGAAAAGCATCGGCGTCGGCAACGCGGCACGCAATGGCTTGCTCTCGGCGCTGTTGGCGCAAGATGATTTTGCCGGGCCGCAACAGCCCCTCGAAGGTGAGCGTGGATTTCTTCGAGTCATGGGCGAACAGCCCGATTTTGCGCAAGTCAGCGAAGGGCTAGGTGAGCGCTGGGCGTTATTGGCCAACACCTACAAGCCCTATCCCTGTGGCGTTGTGTTGAACCCGGTGATCGAGGCGTGCCTCGCCTTATCAATCGAGCGCCGGTGGTCCATGGGCGAAGTGTCCCGGGTTGAGCTGACGGGACACCCGTTATTGCGCGAAAGGACCGATCGTCCAGACATCCTTTCCGGCCGCGAATCCCAGGTCAGCGCGCAACATGCGGTTGCCGTGGCGTTGTCGACCGGCAAGGCCGGCCTGGCGCAGTTCAGTGATGCCGCCGTTGCGGACCCCAAGCTGCGGGCGCTGTACCCCAAACTGGCATTTGTAGACAACGCCGATTACCCGGTGGAGTCGGCCGAGGTACGAATATTTCTGCAATCGGGCCAGACGTTGTCGCGTCGAGTCGCCGTGTCCAAGGGCAGCTTGGGCGCACCGCTCAGGGACAGCGACCTGGAAAAAAAGCTGCACGAACTGGCCGCATATGGCGGTTCCGGCTGTGCAGCGCAGCCGCTGATTGACGCCGTGTGGGCGCTGGAACAGGCAACCGACGCCGGAGCTTTGATGCAACTGGCGATGGGCAATGGTATTAATTCTGAGGAACGGACATGACGGACAGCAAAGTGCTTGGGTTTATCGGTGTAGGCGTCATGGGACGGCCGATGGCGCGGCGTTTGATTGAGCAGGGCCATCAGTTGGTGATCTACGACACCAACCAGCAAGCCTTGGACGAACTCTCGGCGCTGGGGGCCGAGGTGGCAAAAAGCGTACGTGAGGTCGCCGACCGTGCAGAAGTCGTCTTCACCAGCTTGCCGAGTCCGGCAGTCTTCAAGGCGGTTGCGCTGGGTGCGGAGGGCATCATTGAAGGCTCTGCGGTGAAGATCCTGGTGGACTTGTCGACCGTGGGTTCCCGTGCGGAACAGGAAGTCGCAGCGGGGCTATTGGCCCGCGGCATCGAAACCGTCGACGCGCCAATCAGTGGTGGTGCGGCTGGCGCGCAGAAAGGCACGCTGGCGATGATGGTGGCGGGCAACCCCGTCGCTGTGGCCCAGGTTCGAGGGTTGTTTGATGTGTTCGGCAAAGTGTTTGTGGTGGGTGAAAAGGCCGGCCAGGGACAGTTGCTCAAGTTGCTGAACAACATGCTGTCGACCACGGCGTTTGCGATCACTGCCGAAGCATTTGTTGCCGGCGTTAAAGGCGGGCTTGATCCTGAGGTGATGATGTCGGTGATCAACGCCGGCAGCGGCAAAAATGGCGCGACCATGGATAAATTCCCCAAGCACGTACTGCCGCGCACGTTTGATTTCGGCTTCCCCATTGCCAGCGTCTGCAAAGACATCGGTTTGGCAGTCGAAGAATGTCAGGCGCTGGGCGTACCCATGTGGGTCGGCAGCAGTCTGCGTCAGGTGTGGAACGTCGCTGCCCAGCAAGATGGCGGCAAACGTGACCTGACCGAACTGGTACTGGACATCGAAGCGTGGTCCGGGGCGTAGTAGGGCAGACCGGGTTGTCTGCTTCCCGAACAAGTTCGGTCCTGCACAGGCTGCACCGGGCAGGGCTAGTATGGAGTCAGCCGGTACTGAGCGATGTACGTCGGGCGCTTGAAGCGTTGAACAGGAAGCTGAGCAGTGCGAGCAATGGCAGTGCGCTTCCTGTCAACAAGATCCACATCCAGCCACCACGGTCGTACAACGCACTGGCAATGGCTGAACCAAAGGCGCCCCCAATGAAAATACTGGTCATGTACAGCGCGTTCAGGCGACTGCGACTGCTGGCATCCAGGGCGTAGACCGCACGCTGGCCGAGCACCATGTTCATTTGCACGCAGAAGTCGAGTACCACCCCGGTGACCGCCAGTCCGATCACGCTATAGGCCGGGTGGATGAGTGCGGGCAAAAAGCTCAACGAGGCGAGGATCAACGCACCCAGGCTGGCAATGCGTGTATGCCCGGCGTCAGCCAGGCGACCACTGAAGGGTGCGGCAATTGCACCAATGGCGCCCACCAGGGCAAACAAGGCGATCTGGCTTTGCGACAGGCCGTGGTTGCGCGCCAACTCCACTGGCACGGCGGTCCAGAAGAGGCTGAACGTAGCAAACATCAGCCCTTGATAAAGTGCCCGTTGACGCAACACCGGTTGGGTACGTAGCAAGGTCCACAAAGAGCCGATCAATTGTCCGTAAGAAGCGCTGTGGCTGGGCTGGCGTTTAGGGATGGTAGTGGCCAGCACCACGCTGATGATCATCATCACGACGGCGGCGGTAGCAAACACTGCACGCCAGCCGAAATGGTCGGCGATCACGCTGGACAGCGGCCGGGCCAGCAGAATGCCCAGCAACAACCCGCCCATGATGCTGCCAACCACCCGGCCTCGGGTTTCTTCGGGTGCCAGGTGGGCGGCCAAGGGAATCAGTATTTGCACCGACACTGAACTGAAACCCACCAGCAATGATGTCAGCAGGAACACGCTCGGCTGCTGACTGAATGCCGCGCCCAGCAGGCTGATAATCGACAACAGCGTGGTCATGATCATCAAACGGCGGTTTTCCAGGAGGTCGCCCAACGGCACCAAAAAGAACAAACCGACGGCATAACCGATCTGCGTCAACGACACGATCATGCTAGCCATGGTGCTGGACAGGCCAATGTCTGGCGCAATCAACTCAATGATCGGTTGGGCGTAATAAAGGTTGCCGACAATGGCGCCACAGCAAAACGCGAACAACGTCACCATGCCACGTGTCATGGTCGGGGAGTGTCTGGTTTGGGTCGTGATACTCATGGAAAATCTCGGTGGAGGGTGTCGCACATTGGATAGCACGCAGGCTAATGGTTCTGCCTTGAAGTAAGAAGGGGCGTGAGGGTGATAGCTAATATTGCGCGAAAGAATAAAGCCTTTCCCGCTTGAACCTTAAAGATTCGGGTAAGAAAGATTACGCACCTCCTTCCAATTCAATATCCAGCCGCTTCAACCGCGACGCCAGGGTGGTAGGTTTTAGCCCCAGTAATTCAGCCGCGCCACCCTTGCCAAACAGTTTTCCGTGGCTCGCTTTCAGTGCGGCTTGCATGTTGCTGCGCTCGAGGTTTCGCAGTTGCGCGTCGGTCATGACGGTCAACGGCGTGAATGATGGTATCGGGCTCTGGCTGCTTTTCGGCTCGTCCGGCAGGTCCATGGTCAGGTCGGGGCCGTGGGAGGTGATCAGCGCGCGTTCGATCACATTTTGCAGTTCGCGAATGTTGCCGGGCCATGAATAGTGCTGCAGGCGCTCGATGTCAGTGTTGCGCAGGCGGCGGCCGGGCATATTCAGGCGCTGGCTGGTTTGTTTAAGAAAGTGGGCTGCCAGCTGCGGAATGTCCATGGCGCGGTCGCGCAGGGCGGGGGACTGGATCGGAAACACGTTCAAGCGGAAATACAGGTCCTCACGAAAGCGCTTGGCCGTGACTTCCTGACGCAAGTCCCGGTTGGTCGCGGCAATGATCCTTACATCGACCTTGCGCGTACGTTCTTCGCCGACCCGCTCGAACTGGCCTTCCTGCAGCACCCGCAGCAGTTTGCTTTGCAGCTCTAACGGGATTTCGCCGATCTCATCCAGAAACAGCGTACCGCCGTCCGCCAGTTCGAAGCGCCCAACCCGGTCGCGAACCGCCCCGGTGAAGGCGCCCCGAATGTGGCCGAAAAATTCGCTTTCAAACAGCTCTGTGGGAATTGCCGCGCAGTTGACCCGAATCAACGGGCTGGCGCTGCGACGGCTGGCTTGATGGATAGCGCGGGCGATCAGCTCTTTGCCGGTGCCGGATTCGCCATTGATCAACACGCTGGCATCGGTGGGCGCCACCACATCGATCTGTTTGATGATTTTCAGAATCGGGTCGCTTTGGCCGACGATCTCGCGGAAATTGTGCTCGATATGGATTTCTTCCTGCAAGTAAGCGTTTTGCTCTTCCAAACGTTGCTTGAGGACTTTGAGTTCTTCCAGGGCGCTTTGCAGCTGGTTCTCGGTGTTGCGGCGTTCGGTGATGTCGCGGAAAACCACCACGGCACCCGCAATGCGCCCATCGGAAATCACCGGGGTGCTGGTGAATTCCACTGGAAAACCGCTGCCATCACGGCGCCAAAACACTTCCTGGCGTCCTTCGTGGACTACGCCGTCACGCACAGCTTTGTAGATCGGACAGTCTTCGACAGGGTAATGACTGCCATCAGCGTGGCTGTGGTGATGAATGCGGTGGATGTTCTTGCCGATCATGTCCTGGGGTTCCCAACCGAGCATCCGGGCGCCAGCCGGATTAACGAATGTCGCCAGCCCGTCACTGTCGATGCTGTAAATGCCGTCGCCCACCGAACTGAGCAGCAGTTGGTTGTCGCGTTCGGACTCCTGGAACAAATTAAGAATGTTGCGCCACTCGATCAGCCCGCCGCGCATGGTGCGTGCGGTGTGGGCTTGGTCGCGCTGATATTTCTGATGACTGAGCTCGCGCAGCACCAAGATCAATTGCTGCTCGCCTTTGATCTGCAGGGTGGTGGCCGAGATTTCCAGCTCGATACGTTCGCCGGTCTTGCAGTTGCAGCTCAGTTCTTCAGTCCAGCCTTGACCTTTATCCAGCACGGCTTGGGTAAACACGATCAGGTCAGCGAGTTGATGACCAAACAATTTACTGACTGGCAGCTCCAGTAACTCCTGACGCGGATAGCCGAGCAGCTTGCAGGTCGCCACGTTCAAATCGCCAAAGCGGTCGGCGTAGGGGTTGAGCAAGGCGATGGCTTCGGCGCAATGCTCAAAAACCATATGTCGTGACGAATACGCCAAGTCAGCCCAGTTACTCAGGGAGTCGGTGTCTGTGCTCATCAGTACGAAATCTCGTGATTTGTTCCTACGAATACTCGTAGTTCTACGTGAATACGTGGTCCGCCGATAGCATCAGATGTTCATTAAAAAGCAGTGTCAGATTGGCTTTGGCAGGAAAATCAATCACTTAACGAAGGGGCGGAAATTTATAATTTTCTGGCACGGCGTTCGCTCTATGTCTTGCAACCCCGGCAGCCAACTCAGGCTGCCGTCAAGCCAAAGAAAACTGGAGAGCGACGACATGCCAACCGTGGATATTTCTCATTACAAAGACGGCGATTTCCTGGTCGATTACGAAGAAAAAGTCTTCGAGGACGTCAAAGCCGAGCCCGGCGAAAAAGTCTTGATCACGTTCCATACCATCGCCTTCGAAGGCTCCATCGGCCTGGTCAACATGCTTCAAGCCAAACGTCTGCTACGCAAGGGCTTTGAAACCACAATCCTGCTGTACGGGCCTGGCGTACAGCTCGGCGTGCAACGGGGCTTTCCAACCCTGGGCGCTGAAGCATTCCCCGGCCACTTGGCCGTCAACAAGCAACTGATCCAGTTCATGGAAGAGGGCGGCAAGGTCTACGCGTGCCGCTTTGCCCTGCAGGCGCTGTACGGCCAGACCGAAAAAGCCTTGATCGAAGGCATCCGTCCGATCAACCCACTGGACGTTATGGACCTGCGCCTAATCATGCGCCGTGAAGGGGCAATGATCATCGATACCTGGACCGCGTAAGGCAAAACGCTCCCTCTCTGTAGGAGCCAACTTGTTGGCGAGGGGCTCAATGCGGTGTGTCAGACATGCCGTCTCGCCAACAAGTTGGCTCCTACAGATGTCATTCACCACCTAATCAGGACCCCAATATGGCCATCATCAAAGCTGCCGCCGTCCAGATCAGTCCGGTGCTGTATAGCCGCGAAGGCACTGTGGACAAGGTCTGCCAGCAGATCATCGCCCTCGGTCAGTCAGGCGTGCAATTTGCGGTGTTTCCGGAAACGGTGGTGCCGTACTACCCCTATTTTTCTTTCGTCCAGCCGCCTTTCGCCATGGGTAGGGAACACCTGAAGCTCTTAGAGCAATCGGTCACTGTGCCGTCGGCTGCGACCCTGGCCATTGGCGAAGCATGCAAACAAGCGGGAATGGTGGTGTCTATCGGCATCAACGAGCGCGAAGGCGGCACGATCTACAACGCACAGCTGCTGTTCGACGCTGACGGCAGCCTGATTCAGCATCGGCGAAAAATCACCCCGACCTACCACGAGCGGATGATATGGGGGCAAGGCGACGGCTCCGGTTTGCGCGCCATCGACAGCGCAGTGGGACGTATTGGCTCACTGGCCTGCTGGGAACATTACAACCCGTTGGCCCGCTACGCATTGATGGCCGACGGCGAACAGATTCACGCCGCGATGTTCCCCGGCTCCCTGGTGGGCGACATTTTCGCCGATCAAATTGAAGTAACCATCCGCCATCACGCTTTGGAGTCCGGCTGCTTCGTGGTCAATTCCACGGCGTGGCTGAATGCCGATCAGCAAGGCCAGATCATGCAGGACACCGGTTGTAGCATCGGCCCCATCTCCGGTGGTTGCTTCACTGCGATTGTATCCCCAGAAGGCAAATTGCTCGGCGAACCGCTGCGTTCCGGTGAAGGCGTGGTCATCGCTGACCTGGACATGGCGTTGATCGACAAACGCAAACGAATGATGGATTCCGTGGGCCATTACAGCCGCCCGGAACTGCTGAGCTTGTTGATCGACCGCACGCCCACCGCCCATGTGCATGAACGCACGGCCCATCATCTTGCCGGCGCTTCTACCGAGGAGCTTGATCATGCAAACCAATGAATTACTGGCCGAGTTGCAATGCCACGGCGTGCGTTGGCCGGCTGCGCAAAATGGTTTGTCACGACAAGGCGGGGCAGGGCCATCGGACCACAAGGCGCTGAGTTTTGGCAGCCGGACCATGATGGTACCGATCCTCAATCAAGCTTCACAGAATTCACCGTACCAGGCGCAACCCACGGCTGATGGCAGCCAGGCGCTGATCTTTCGTGAAGGTATGCAGGTGGGCACGGTGCAACTGCCGGGCGTGCCGAAGTTTTACGGATTAAGCACCGACGACGGCATTCCGTATTGGAAAATCGCCACGTTACACAGCAGCGACGTACTTGCCACCACCGTGTTGCAGCATTGCATTCGCTTTAATGATCGCGGCACCTCGTGCCAGTTTTGCGCCATCGGTCAATCGTTGGCCGCAGGCAAGACCATCGCCCGCAAACGCCCGCAACAACTGGCCGAAGTGGCCAAAGCGGCAGTCGAGTTGGATGGCGTCAAGCACATGGTGATGACCACTGGCACCCCGCAAACCCCTGACCGTGGCGCGGCGATTCTGTGTGAATCAGCCGCTGCGGTGACTGCTGCCGTTGATCTGCCGATTCAGGCCCAGTGCGAACCACCGGACGACGATCGGTGGTTTCAGCGATTGGCCGACAGCGGTGTGGTTTCGTTGGGTATGCACCTGGAAGCGGTCACTGATGAAGTGCGTCAGCGGATCATGCCGGGCAAGGCCGAAGTGCCGCTGAGCCGTTATTTTGAAGCGTTCAGCGCCGCGGTGGAGGTGTTTGGTCGCGGGCAAGTCAGCACGTATATCCTCGCCGGCCTTGGCGACAGCGAAGCGGCGATCACCGAGATGAGCGAGCGGTTGTGCGGCTTAGGCGTGTACCCATTCGTGGTGCCTTTTGTGCCCATCGACGGCACGCCGTTGGCCAATCACCCGAAACCCGACAGCGCGATGATGGCGCGGCTGTACCCGCAGATTGGCGCCAGCCTGCGCCGTCACGGTTTGCACTCCGATCAGATCAACGCCGGTTGCGCCAAATGCGGCGCGTGCTCGGCACTGAAAAGCTACGAGTAAATGCCGGTTAGACCTGGGAGCAACACGCTATGCACAACCTCGCCTTTGCTTTAGTCGACAGCACCTTCGAACCGTTTCGCGCGGGGGAATTGCTGATTAAACCAGCCACCGAGCACTGGGAAAAACAGGCCTATTTCGCCTTGCGCCGGTCGGTGTTCTCCGATGAGCAACAACTGCTGGTCCAGGACAAGGATGGTCACGACTTTCAGGCGATCGCCATTGTTGCCCTGGCTGGCAGTTGCGGCATGGCCGATCAAGTCGTTGGGGCGGTGCGCATTTACCAACCGGAACCGGGCCTGTGGTTTGGCGGACGGCTGTGCGTAGCGCAGGCCTATCGACGCCATAGCATGATCGGCAAGGCGTTGGTCAATGAAGCGGTGTCCCGGGCCAAGGAGTTGGGTTGCACGGTATTTCGCGCCACCGTGCAGGCGCCCAACGAAGCCTATTTTCATGGCCTGCATTGGCAAACCCTGGAGCAATTACAGCTGCTCGATCAACCCCATTGCCTGATGCAAGCGGACCTGACGAACTATCCGTTGATGCCGCGTCAGGTGTCGTTGCGCCCGCTGAAGGTGGCCCGCCATGACTAAGGCCTTGAACCTGGCGGCGTTGCTGGACAGTTTGCGCGACACGCCCGCGATGTTATCCAAACAAGCAATTCAGCAACCGGCTGAAATCATGCGCGCCGCCAGTCGCACCCTCACTCGCGAGCAACTTTATGCGCTGCCCGGCGATGACACCGCGGCGATTGCCTGTGGCGACCATTTCCAGCTGTTGGCCATCGAAGGCATGCTGCCGGGTTTTGTTCAGGCGGCACCGTGGTTTGCCGGATGGTCGGCGGTCATGGCCAACGTCAGCGATATCACCGCCATGGGGGGCCGCGCCACCGCAGTGGTCAACGCCTATTGGCATCACGAACAAGACGCAGCGAAGCAAGTATTGGCCGGTATCCGCGCCGCCTGTGAAGCCTACGGGTTGCTGCTGGCCGGGGGGCACACCAGCCTCGCCGCTGGCAATCCAACCGCGCTTGCCGTGGCAATTACGGGTATAGCGCACAAGCTGCTGTCGACCTTGCATGTGGCCCCCGGACAAGTGCTGGCCATGGCAGTGGACCTCGAAGGCGACTGGCATGCCGACAGCACGTACTGGAAGGCTTTCGAAGGTGTACCGGCCGAGCGCCTGCGCAGCAAGCTCGAAGTGTTGCCACGGCTGGCTGAAGCCGAACTGCTGCATGCCGCCAAGGACATCAGCAACGCCGGGGTGTTGGGCAGTTTGTTGATGTTGCTGGAAACCACCGGCTGCGGCGCGACCATCGATCTCGATGCACTGCCATGCCCGGCAGGCGCTGACCTCGGTCGCTGGCTGCAAGTGTTCCCCAGTTACGGTTTTCTAATGACACTCGATGAAGGCGACTGGACCAACGTCCAGGCCGCATTCGCCTTCGAAGGTTTGCGCTGTGAACGCATTGGCGTCGTCAACGCCAGCGGTTCGCTTAGCGTCCAGTCCGGTGAGCAACACGGCACCTTCTGGGATTTGCGCACGCACGCTTTCACCGGTTTCAGCTACCCCGATCACGACCTGAATGCCTTAAAGCTCACCCAACAGGAGCATTGATATGCCCGCCGTCAATTTCAAAGTCCGCTGGCCTAACGGCAAAGAAGCAAACGGTTACTCGCCGTCGACAATTATTTATGAACATTTGCAGGAAGGAGGCCGCTACCCATTGCCGGACTTTTTGAAGCGCCTCGACAGCGCGTTGAATGAGGCTTCGGAGCGGGTCAAGCAAGTCAAAGGCTTTTATTGCAGCTCGGCGATGGACACCTTGAGTTCGCTTAAAGGCCAGGCCAGCGTGCTGGATGCGCTGCATTACGACACCGGACACGTTGAAGTCCTGAGCATGCGTACTGAAGGCGGCGGCCGAGTGCCCAGCGCGGGCTGGAGCTCGTTCTGACCCCTTTCGGCGCGGGCTGGTGTTCGTGTACTGACCCCTCTGTAGGAGCCAACTTGTTGCCGAGGCGTCATTTCTGACCCCGCGCGTAGATCGCTTCGCCAACAAGTTGGCTCCTACAGTTCTAGTCTTTTTTTTACCTTATGGCATTCCAGCGGAGAACCCTCATGGTCCACCTCACTTCAGTCAAACCTCCCCATCACAGTGTGATTGTCGTCGGCGGCGGCCAAGCTGGGTTGTCCGCCAGCTATTACCTACAGCAGCACGGCATCGACCATCTGCTGCTGGAAAAGCACAGCCTGACTCACACCTGGCGCAACCAGCGCTGGGATGCGTTCAGCCTGGTCACGCCGAACTGGCAATGCGCGCTGCCGGGTTACACCTACAGCGACGAATTCAACGGCAAAGACCCTCACGGCTTCATGAAAAAAGATGAAATCAACGCTTACCTCAGCGGCTTCGTAAAGTCGGTCAGCGCACCGGTTTTGGAGGGCGTCGCCGTGCAACGGGTGGTGCCTCGTGCTATCGGCGGTTATGAAGTGCATACGTCCAAGGGTGAGTTCAGCGCCGATCAAGTCATCGTTGCCTCGGGCGGTTATCACACGCCGATCATTCCGCGTCTGGCCGAGCGTTTACCCACGGGCATTCAACAGTTTCATTCCGAGCAATACCGCAACCCGCATACATTGCCAGCGGGAAATATACTAGTGGTCGGTTCCGGTCAGTCGGGTGCGCAGATCGCCGAAGACCTGCACGTTGCCGGACGCAAGGTGTATTTGGCCGTAGGTGACGCGCCGCGCTGTGCGCGTTTTTATCGGGGCAAGGACGTGGTCGATTGGTTGGCAGAAATGGGCTACTACGACATTGGCGTTGATGCCCATCCGCTGCGCGAAGGCGTGCGCGACAATACCAACCACTACGTCACTGGCCGCGACGGTGGGCGTGACATTGACCTGCGTAAATTTGCCCGGGAAGGCATGCAATTATTTGGGCGTTTGCAGGGGCTGGAAAAAGGTCGACTGCAGTTCTTCGACAACCTCGGTGCCAGCCTCGACAGCGCCGATGCAGTGTATAACCGGATCAATACGTCCATCGACAATTACATCGAAAAAAACGCCCTCGATGCCCCGGCCGGTGAACGCTATATGCCGGTCTGGACGCCTGAACAAGAGCGTAAAGAACTGGACCTGCATGGGGAAGGTATCACCAGCATCATCTGGTGCATTGGCTTCACGCCAGACTTCACTTGGGTCGAAGCACCGGTGTTCAACGGTCGCGGCCATCCTGGACATCAGCGCGGCATCACCGCACAGCCCGGTTTGTATTTCCTGGGTTTGCCCTGGTTATACACCTGGGGCTCGGGCCGCTTCTCGGGTGTTGCGCGGGATGCACAGTATGTGGTTGAGCACCTTGTCGGGGTGGCCGGAAAAAAGCTTGATAGCCCCCGCGCGTTGGCTAGATAGCCCACTATTCTGTAGAAGCCAACTCGTTGGCGAGAGGCTCAATGCGGTATGTCAGACATACCGTCTCGCCAACAAGTTGGCTCCTACAGATTGGGTATGCATTTATTTACCGACCCAACTTGCGCTCAACTTCTGCCGAGCGTTCATTGATTTCTTGCGCTTCCTGCTCCCTGGTCTTGATGTTGGTCGGCGTGATGACTTTATCAACCCCGTCAGTCTTGGGGTTTGACCGTTTTATATCCTTTTCCACCACGTTCACGAGGTTGCCTTCTACGTCACGCTTGGGAGCGTCCGGGGTTTTTCCGTAATTTGAATGATCACTCATGGCGTGCTCCTGTCTACTGAATAGGTACCGACTTTAGAGACAGGACACACTCAGGAGTTCGCCCTTTGTGACTACTCGTTTTTCCAGCCGCCCCCCAACGCGGTCATCAATCCAACATTGGCCAGCAAGCGACTGGTGTTTAGCACCTGCAAGCGTCGCTGGGCCTGCAGAGCAGTGGTTTGCGCAGTCACTACGTTGAGGTAATTCACCGCACCGGCTTGATAGCTGTCCGTCGCAATGTGTTCGGCGCTTTGCGCGGCATCGACCGCTGCTTGCTCATCGATGGCTTCTTGGTGCAAATCCCGCAGTTGGCCCAAGTTGTCCTCGACCTCACGCACGGCGCGTAGCACTTGGCTGCGGTAATGCGCTGAGGCTTCCTCGAACTCGGCCTTGGCTTGACGATCGTTGGCGCTGCGGCGGCCACCGTCGAAAACGGGCAGATTGATTAACGGCCCCAGCGCCCAATAACGGTTGGCTGCCGACAGCAAGTTCCCGCTGCCCTGAGTCTGCCCGCCCAGCAAACCTGTCAGGCTGAAGTCCGGGTACCACGCGGCGCGGGCGACGCCAATGTTGGCGTTGGCGGCGAACACCCGGCGCTCGGCGGCGGCCACGTCCGGACGCCGTTGCAGCAAGGTGCTGGGCAGGGTTTCAGGGGTCGGCGGTAACACCAGCGCTGCCTTTTCACGGGCAAGCCGGAAGTCGCCAGGCAGCACGCCCACCAATTCGGCAATGGCATGTTCGCTGAGGTTGCGTTGAGCCCGAACGTCGTCAAGCTCAGCCTGGGCTTCAGCCAATTGGCTTTGGGCGCGGGTCAGGTCCAGTTCCGAGGCGATCTGGCCTTGATAGCGGTCCTGGGTCAATTGCAGCGCCTGGCCGTAATCGTCCAGCGAGTGTCCGAGAATCGTGCGCTGTGCATCCAGTCCGCGCAGCTGCATATACAGCGTCGCCAGCTGCCGTTGCAGGCTTAGCCGCGCCACCGCCAGGTCATCGGCCGAGGCAACAGCCTGGGCGTCACCGGCCGCGACCTGATTGCGAATTCGTCCCCAGAAATCAGGATCAAAACTCAGGCTGAAGCCCACAGTATCGCTGTTATACACCGCTGGCTGGGTGTCGCCGCGTAATGGTCGACTGTCCGATTGACGTTGGCGCAGTGGCTGCGCGCTGGCGCTGATCTGCGGAAATAACCCGGCATGCAATTGACTGGCATACGCCTGCGCACCGTCGAAATGCGCCAAGGCCGCCGCCAGGTCCGGATTGGCCTTGAGCAATTGCTGCTGCAAGTCATTCAGATGAGGGTCGTTATAAACCTGCCACCACTGGTATTGCAGATGATCCGCTGGTTGTGCCGTGTGCCATGGTCCATCGCTGGTTTGCTCGCGATAATGATCGGGTAACGTGATCGACGGGGTGATGTAGGTTGGAGCCAGTGAGCAGCCTTGCAGGGTCAACCCCAATGCCACCCCCAACGCCAGCAGGCGAATGCTCGACTCAAGCCTTGGGTGCATGGGCGACTCCGGCTTGGGCTAATTGCACAGGATCGTTTTCACGCAGGGAGTCGGGCGGGTTATCCACTACGTGATCCGCTGCGGTCAGACCTTGGTCTATGACCAGACGCTCGCCCAGATCCAGACCGATATGGATGTCGCGCAGGTGCACATGGTTGGCACTGTCCAGCACAGCAACCTGTGTGCCTTGGGCGCGGAAGATCAATGCACTGGCGGGGATGCTCACGCCATGGGTGTCGGCGGCGACCTTGATCGTCGCTTCGGCATAGTCCCCAGGCAGCAGCGCGCCATCCGGATTGTCCGCCACGAATTGCGCCAACAGCGTGCCGGAGCGTGGATCGACCGAGGTGGAGTCGCCGAGTAAGCGGGCGCTGAAATGCTGTCCGGGATGCTCCGGCACTGTCAGCTCCACCTGCATGCCCGGATGGATAACGCTGGCGTAGTTTTGCGGCACTGGCACGTACAGGCGCAAGCGTCGGGTATCGGCGATATTGAACAGTGCGACGTCGCCGGCAGTATCAGCCTTGATCAATTGGCCGATGTCGGTGTTGCGCGCGGTGATGGTGCCGGCAAATGGCGCACGAATGGTTTTGTAGTCTTCAAGGTCCGACAGGCGTGCTTCATCGGCAGCCGCCGCTTGCATGTCGGCCTTGGCTGCGGCGGCATTGGAGACTTTTTCGTCCACTTCCTGACGCGATACCGAGTGCGTCGCCAATAGATTTTGCCAGCGGGTGGCGGTGGTTTCAGCCAAGCGTGCATTGGCCTGCTGTTGCGCCAGATGCGCCCGGGTCTGGGCCATTTGTTGATCCAGTTCCGGGCTGTCGATTTGCGCCAATACCTGTCCGGCCTGAACCTGCGCCCCGATGTCGGTTTTCCAGTCTTTGAGATAACCACTGACCCGGGCATTGATCGGTGCTTTGCTCCAGGCTTCCAGGTGCGCGGGCAGGTGTAAGGTGTCGCCTTCGGCGTTTGGCGTGGGTTGGAACAGATTGACCACCGGCATGGCCTGGGCGTCGGTCCAGCTGACCACGGAATTTTCATGACGGGTGCGGGCGGCGAGGCCGTTGGCGACCAGCAGCGCTGCCAGGGTCAGCCCGCCGATACCCACCAGCATCAGGCGCTTGCGTGAGGGGGTGTGTTCAGACGACATGGGGCAATTCTCCAACAACAGCACGAGGGATTGAGTGACGGTGCACCAGGCTGAACACCACCGGTACGAACAACAGGGTGGCGGTGGTGGCCAGAATCAGGCCGCCAATCACGGACCGACCAAGGGGCGCGTTCTGTTCTTCGGACAACGCCAGCGGCAGCATGCCGATAATCATCGCCAGTGCGGTCATGCACACGGGGCGAAACCGTGTGTACCCGGCTTCCAGTGCGGCAAGAAATGCATCGCCGTGCACGGCTAAACGCTCGCGACAGAAACTCACCACCAGAATCGAGTTCGCCGTTGCCACGCCCATGCAAAGGATGGCCCCGGTTAACGCCGGAACGGACAGTGAGGTATTGCTCAGGAACAGCATCCAGACGATGCCCGCCAGTGCGGCGGGCAGTCCGGTGATGATCACGAACGGGTCGACCCAGGATTGGAAGTTGACCACGATCAGCAGGTAGATCAGTACCACCGCACCCAGTAGGCCAAGGCTCAGGCCGTTGAACGCTTCATGCAACGCATCAATTTGTCCGTGCAGGGTGACCGTGGCGCCTTTAGGCCGCAAAGCCGCCGCGCCGTCGATGACGTTTTGCACGTCGTTGGCAACGCCGCCGAGGTCACGCCCTTGAATGTTGGCGAAGATATCCAGCGTCGGCTGAATGTTGTAGTGCGTGACCACCGCTGGGCTTTCTACCCGTTTAATGGTCGCCAATCCGCCGAGGATTTGCGACTGACCGTTGCTGCCAGTGATCGGCAGCGCTTCGAGGGTTGGCAAGCTGTCGAGCCGGTATTGCGGTGTCGCGCCGACCACTGAATACGACACGCCATTCTTCGGATTGAGCCAATAGGTCGGCGCCACTTGGGAGGTGCCGGCCAGCGATGCGCCGAGGCTGGTGGTTACGTCACGCTCAGTAATACCCAGTTGTTTGGCGCGAAGACGGTCGACGTCGACTTGTAGCGACGGGTAACCGGCAGACTGCTGTAGACGCAAATCAGCGATCCCCGGCACATGTTCCAATCGCCGCTGCAGTTCAATCGCAAAGGCGCGGTTAGCCACGGCGTCAGGACCGGAGACTTTGACGTCCATCGGTGCCGGAGCGCCAAAGTTAAGGATTTGGCTGGTGATGTCGGCCGGCATAAAAGCGAAGTGGCTGCCAGGGAAACTCTGTGGCAACACCTCACGCAGGCGTTTGACGAAATCAGCGGTGGGCCCATGGCCGGGCTTCAGCGACACCGAAATATCGCCGTCTTGCGGTCCGACGGTGCCACTGTTGCTGTAGGCCATGTCGATGCCGCTCAGGGCAATGCCGATGTTATCGACCACGGTGTCTACCTGGTCAGCCGGAATGATTTCGCGGATGCGCTGTTCGATGCGGTCGAAGGCGGCAGCACTCTCCTCGATGCGCGTGCCCAGCGGCAAGCGCACATGCAGCGAAAGGGCCCCCGCATCCGTGGCCGGGAAGAAGTCCTGACCCAGGCTCGGCAGCAACGCGAAACTGGCCAGTACGCAGGCGAGAAATCCCGGCAGGAAGGGTTTTCGGTGCTTTAGGGCCAAGCCCAGCAGGCCGTGGTACATGTCACGGGTCGCCGAAAAACCACGCTCGAACCCCTGCTGAACGTTCAACAGCCCTTGCAACAGAAAATGCCGTTGACGGGTGTGTTGGTCGCCTTCGTGGTGATTGATAAAACCGTCTTCCGGGTGATGACCGGGGCCTTGTTCGACCACGTGGGGCTTGAGCAGGAACATTGCCAGGGTTGGCACCAGAGTGCGCGAAAGAAAAAACGAGCTGGCCATGGCGAAGATCACCGCCAGCGCCATGGGCCGAAACAGGAAGCCGGCGATGCCCTGGAGCATGAACATCGGCACGAACACGATGCAGATGCACAGCAGCGAGACAAACGCCGGGCCGACGATTTGTCTGGCGCCGTCGAGTATCGCTTTCTTGACCGCCTTGCCTTGCTCCAGGTGCCAGTTGATGTTTTCGATGGTGACGGTCGCGTCATCCACCAAAATTCCCACCGCCAAGGCCAGCCCGCCGAGGGTCATCACGTTCAGGGTCTGACCGCTGACCGCCAGCAGGGCGATGGCCGAGAGCACCGCCAGTGGAATTGATGCGGTGATGATCAGGGTGGAACGCCAACTGCCGAGAAACAGCAGGATCATCACGCTGGTGAGCAGGGCCGCGATGATGCCCTCGCGGGCCACGCTGCTGACCGATTGTTTAACAAACACCGAGGCGTCGCCGAGCAGCGACGTTTTCAGCTCGGGGGGCAACGTTTCATTGATCAACGGCAGCATATTGCGGATGCCGTCGACGATGGACAGGGTTGAAATACTGCCGTTCTTCAAGGCTGGCATCAGCACTGCGCGTCGTCCGTCGACACGCACGATGTTGGTCTGCGGCGGCGATCCATCACGCACGTGGGCCACTTGGCCGATGGTAATCAGCGCGCCATCAACCGTCTTGATGGGCAGGTCGTTTAGCGCATCGATGGCCTGCGGACTGTTATTGAGCAGCACGGTGTATTCGGTGCGGCCAAACTTCGCCGTACCCACCGGGATGATTTGGTTCTGAGCCGCCAGGGCATCGCCCACGTCTTGCGCCGACAAGCCTTTGGCCGCCAACGCTTGCGGGTCAAGGTCGAGGGTGATTTGTCGCTGCTTGCCGCCCATAGGCGTAGGTAGCGCCAGGCCTGGGACCGAGGTCAGGGGCAGGCGAATACTGTTCTGCACCAAATCGCGAATCCGTGATTCAGACAAGGTCGGGCTGGAAAACGCCATCTGCAAAATCGGCACGGTGGAGGCGCTGTAGTTGAGGATCAGCGGCGGAGTGATACCAGGTGGCATCTGTTTCAGCACGGTTTGCGACACCGCCGTCACCTGGGCGTTGGCGGTACGGATATCGACGCCGGGCTGGAAGAAGATCTTCACGATGCCCATGCCGGGAAGCGATTGCGACTCCAGGTGTTCGATGTCGTTGACCGTGGTACTTAACGACCGTTCGTAGGTGTAAATCACCCGCCCGGCCATATCATCGG
>NZ_JAQGNX010000084.1 GCF_028293835.1 Pseudomonas sp. | reverse complement strand
CGCAGGCAAGCCTGCTCCCACAGGGTAGCACTGTTATTTCAGGGTCACGTGGGAAAAGTCCTGCCGTCCGAACGGACTGACCTGATAACCCTGTACGTCTTTGCGAGTCAGCGCGGCGGCGGTCGGGTGCGCCAACGGCAGCCACAGGGCCTGCTGCTGGATTAGCGTTTGCGCCTGCCGATACAGGTCGATGCGCTGGGCTTGATCACTGGCGGCCTTGCCTGTGGTGATCAGCTTGTCCAGCGTCGGGTCACAGTAGCGCGAGAAATTGGTGCCGGACGTCACCGCCGCGCAGGAAAATTGCGGGGACAAGAAGTTGTCCGGGTCGCCGTTGTCACCGGCCCAGCCCATGAACAACAAGTCATGCTCGCCGGCCTTGGCGCGACGAATCAGTTCGCCCCATTCGATCACCTTGATCTCGGCCTTGATCCCGACCTTGGCCAGGTCGTCCTGCAGCAACTGGGCGCCGGCGCTCGGGTTAGGATTAAGCAGACTGCCAGACGGTCGGGTCCAGATGGTGGTGTTGAAGCCGTCCTTCAGGCCGACTTTGGCCAGCAGTTCACGAGCCTTGGCTGGATCGTGCGAATAGCCGGGCAGGTCTTTGGCGTAACCCCAAGTGTTTGGCGGATAAATGCCGTTGGCCGGTTCAGCTGTGTCTTCAAACACCGCCTTGAGATAAGCCGGCTTATCGAAGGCGAGGTTGATCGCCTGGCGCACTTCAGGCTTGTCCAACGGTGGGTGCTGACTGTTGATCGCCAGGAAAGCCGTCATGAACGCAGCATTTTTGACGACGTTCAGCGCTGGATCCTTGCTGGCAGCCTGAATATCCAGTGGCTTGGGCGACAGGGTGATCTGGCATTCATTCTGCCGAATCTTCTGCAGCCGCACGTTGGCGTCCGGGGTGATGGCGAATACCAAGGCGTCTGCTGCAGGCTTGCCGGCGAAATAATCCGGGTTGGCGGCGTAACGCACCACGGCGTCTTTCTGGAAACGCTTGAACACGAACGGGCCGGTGCCGATCGGCTGGCTGTTGAGTTTTTCCGGGGTGCCAGCCTTGAGCAATTGCGCGGTGTATTCGGCGGAGTAAATCGACGCGAAACCCATGCTCAGGGTCGCGAGGAAGGTCGAGTCCGGGTGTGTCAGAACGAAACGCACCGTGAGTGCGTCAGGTGCTTCGATGCCTTTGATCAACGCCGGCAGTTGCATCGATTGCGCATGCGGGAAGCCGCTTTG
This sequence comes from Pseudomonas sp., assembly GCF_028293835.1. GTDB lineage: Bacteria > Pseudomonadota > Gammaproteobacteria > Pseudomonadales > Pseudomonadaceae > Aquipseudomonas. The sequence goes on along the minus strand of NZ_JAQGNX010000084.1, from coordinate 41,489 downwards.
GGCGACTTTATGCCACGGGTTGGCCGGGTCGAGCATGCGCTGGAAGCTGAATTGCACGTCTTCGGCGGTCAGGTCGCGCGTCGGATTGAAGTATTCGGTGTGGTGAAACTTCACGCCTGAGCGTAGCTTGAAGTCGTACGTCAGGCCGTCGTCGGAAATTTTCCAGCTCTCGGCCAGACTCGGCACCACCTTGCCGCTTTGCGCGTCGAACTCCACCAGCCGGTTCATCAGCACGTCCGCTGAGGCGTTGGTGGTGGTCAGCGAGTTGTATTGCACGACGTCAAAGCCCTCGGGGCTGGCCTCGGTGCAGACGCTGAGCGTGGTCGCCGCCTGAGCCATCATTGGGCAGAGCAAGGGGGCGAGCAGAAGGGGTAGGGCAGCGAAACGCGTAAGACGCATGGCAATATTCCTGTCAGATAGGGCCCCATCTGCGGGCGCAGTCTGGTAAGGGACTAACCCTAGACTATGCATCGGCGCAGGACAATCGGTCTGGTGCGACGAGTGGTCGATTTCCTGCCGTGGCCCGCAATGACTGAGCCGATGGCCAATAAACAGGCTGCGCGAAAAGGGTTATTTACATGCGTTGTTGTTGCATCGCAGGGTTTCTGGTATAAAGCAGCGCTCTTTTCTAGGGGCCCGGTTCCTTCGTTTGTAGGTGTAGCCGGTAAGACCCCTAAAGAAACGCGGCGCCTGGCGCCAACTGAGAGATTAAGCGGCCAACCCATGCCGGGTTGGGCATGTGGTTTTTAGAGGGCTGAGACATGTCGAGAGTCTGTCAAGTTACCGGTAAGGGTCCGGTGACTGGGAATAACATTTCCCACGCAAACAACAAAACCCGTCGTCGTTTCCTGCCGAACCTGCAGCATCACCGCTTCTGGGTCGAGTCCGAGAATCGTTTCGTGCGTCTGCGCGTATCTGCTAAAGGCATGCGTATCATCGACAAGCGTGGCATTGATGTCATTCTTCTCGAAATCCGTGCCAATGGCGCTAAGGTCTAAGGGAGAAAGTCATGCGTGAATTGATCCGTTTGGTGTCGAGCGCTAACACAGGCCATTTCTACACCACCGATAAGAACAAGCGCACTACTCCGGATAAAATCGAAATCAAAAAATTCGATCCGGTAGCTCGCAAGCACGTGATGTACAAAGAAGCCAAAATCAAGTAATTGATTTTTCCTTCTTACGAAAGAGCCCGCCTGAGAAGGCGGGCTTTTTTGTACCTGAAATTTGTGATTATGTTGAATAAAATGAACGGCAGGTCGCCGTTTCCCCATAAGTGTCAAATATATTGGAAATACCCGGTGCACTTGGTTTAGGGTGATCATTGTTTTTAGCGGATGCCATCCGTATCCAAAAATACAACAGGAGGACACTCGAATGACCACCCTGACTCGTGCTGACTGGGAACAACGCGCCCGCGATCTGAAAATCGAAGGCCGCGCTTACATTAATGGCGAATACACCGCTGCCGTTTCCGGTGCCACTTTCGAATGCCTCAGCCCTGTCGATGGCCGTCTGCTGGCGCAAGTTGCCAGCTGTGATGCCGCTGACGCCCAGCGGGCCGTGGATAGCGCTCGCGCTACCTTTGATTCTGGGGTCTGGTCGCGTTTGGCTCCGGTAAAACGCAAAGCTGCCATGATCCAATTCGCTGCTTTATTGGACGAGCATGTAGAAGAACTGGCGTTGCTCGAAACCCTCGATATGGGTAAGCCCATCAGTGATTCGTTGAACATCGATATTCCAGGTTCGGCTCAGGCCTTGAGATGGAACGGTGAAGCAATCGATAAGATTTACGACGAAGTAGCCGCAACGCCTCATGATCAGTTGGGTCTGGTGACCCGTGAGCCCATCGGTGTGGTCGCGGCCATCGTGCCGTGGAATTTTCCGTTATTGATGGCCTGCTGGAAACTCGGTCCGGCACTGTCTAGCGGTAACTCGGTGATACTCAAGCCATCGGAAAAATCGCCATTGACCGCCATTCGCGTGGCCCAGCTGGCGGTTGAAGCCGGCATCCCGGCAGGCGTGTTTAACGTGTTGCCAGGCTATGGTCACACCGTGGGCAAGGCGCTGGCGTTGCACATGGACGTCGACACCCTGGTATTCACCGGCTCGACCCGCACCGCCAAGCAGTTGCTGATCTATTCCGGCGAGTCGAACATGAAGCGCGTTTGGCTCGAAGCGGGAGGCAAAAGCCCGAATATCGTTTTTGCCGATGCGCCTGACCTGCAGGCGGCAGCCGAGTCGGCCGCCAGCGCAATTGCCTTCAACCAAGGGGAAGTCTGCACCGCCGGCTCCCGCCTGCTGGTCGAACGCTCCATCAAGGATCAGTTTCTGCCGCTGGTGATCGAAGCGTTGAAAGCCTGGAAGCCCGGTAATCCGTTGGACCCGGACACCAACGTCGGGGCGCTGGTCGACACCCAGCAAATGAATACCGTGCTGTCGTACATCGAATCGGGTCACGCCGACGGCGCCACATTGGTCGCAGGCGGTAAGCGCATTATGCAAGAGACGGGCGGTACGTATGTCGAGCCGACCATTTTCGACGGTGTGACCAACGCGATGAAAATCGCCCGAGAAGAAATTTTCGGCCCGGTGCTATCGGTGCTTGCGTTCGATACCGCTGAAGAAGCCATTCAGATCGCCAATGACACGCCGTATGGCCTGGCGGCAGCCGTGTGGACCGCCAACCTGTCGAAAGCTCACCTGACCGCCAAGGCCTTGCGTGCGGGCAGCGTGTGGATCAATCAGTACGATGGCGGTGACATGACCGCACCGTTCGGTGGCTTCAAGCAATCAGGTAATGGCCGCGATAAATCACTGCACGCGTTCGATAAGTACACCGAACTGAAGGCGACCTGGATCAAGTTGTAATCCCGGAACCCCGAGTCAGGCCCTTCGCCAACAAGTTGGCTGCTACAGGCGAAGGCTTTTTATGGATCTAATAAAAAATGCGTTGGGCTACTTATTTTGCTGTCCTGGCTTCGGTGCTGAGCGTCGGCCTGGCCCTGGGTGTCAGCATGCCGCTGGTCTCGCTGCGGCTGGAAACCTGGGGATATGGGGCTTTCGCCATCGGCGTCATGGCGGCGATGCCCGCCATTGGAGTTCTGGCTGGCGCTAGCGTTGCCAGTCGCCTCGCGGCGCATTTCGGCACGCCGCTGCTGATGCGTCTGTGCCTGTGGGGCGGGGCGCTGTCCATTGGTTTGCTCGCCTTGCTACCGAGTTATCCGGTTTGGGTGGTCTTGCGGCTGTTGATCGGGGTGATTCTGACCATCGTATTCATCCTTGGCGAAAGCTGGATCAATCAACTGGTGGTCGAGCGCTGGCGCGGTCGCCTGGTCGCCCTTTACGGCAGCAGTTACGCCCTTAGCCAACTGGCGGGGCCGTTGCTGTTGGGCGTGGTCGGAACGGAGGCCGATTATGGATTTTGGCTGGGCGCCGGGTTGTTAATCGTTTCCCCGTGCTTACTGCTGGGCCGCACTGGCGCTCCCAGCACCGAGGCATGCAACGTGACCTTCAACGACCTGTTCGGGTTTTGTCGAGGGCTACCGGCGATTGCCTGGGCGATTGCGCTGTTCGCCGCATTCGAAGCCATGATCCTGACGCTGCTGCCCATTTATTGCCTGCAACAGGGTTTCACTCCAGAAATCTCGTTGTTCATGGTCAGCACCGTGGTGGTCGGCGATGCATTGTTGCAGCTGCCGATTGGCGCCCTGGCTGACCGGATATCCCGACGAACCCTGTTCTCGGGGTGTGCGCTGATGTTAATGCTGTCGAGCCTGGCCGTGCCGTTGCTCATCGACACGGCATTGATCTGGCCGGTTTGGGTGCTGTTTGGTGCCAGCGCTGGCGGACTGTTTACCCTGTCGCTGATCCTGATCGGCGAGCGCTATCGCGATGACGCGCTGGTGCGTGCCAACGCTCACGTTGCCCAGCTATGGGGTATTGGCTGTTTGTTGGGGCCATTGGCCGCGGGGGCTGGCAGCCAATGGGTTAGCGGTCATGCATTGCCGCTGCTGATGGCGGCAGGCGCGTTAGGTCTGGTGATCCTGTCCCTGCGCCGGGGTGCGTTCGGTGTGCAACCGGCCATGGCCTAGGGGCGAGTGGCGGTCACACGGTTTCGCTCAGCAAGCGCGCTATGGTTGAGCCTACCGTTTTCACAGCGTTTTCAATCTCGGCGGTGGGCTTGGACGCGTAATTCATTCGCAGGCAATTCCGATATTTTCCCGCTGCTGAAAAAATACTGCCTCCCGCCACCTGGATGCCTTGGCCGAGCAACGCGCGGTTCAGGCGTAACGTGTCGAAATCCTCTGGCAGCTCGATCCACAGCATAAAACCACCTTGGGGTCGGCTAACCCGTGTGCCCTGTGGGAAATAGCGCATGACCCAGTCAGTCATTTGATCGCGACTGCGTTGATATTGCCCGCGCATCCGCCGCAAATGCGGTTCGTAATGCCCCTCCTCGAGGAACTCAGCGATGGCCAATTGAGGCTGGGTGGCAGTGCAGCCAGTGCTGATGTACTTCATGTGCAGCACTTGTTCCAAATAACGACCGGGCGCGACCCAGCCAATGCGCACCCCTGGGGCGAGGGTTTTCGAAAACGAACTGCACAGCAGGACGCGGCCATCTTCGTCGTAGGACTTGATCGTCCGCGGTCGCGGGTAGGTGTAGGCCAAGTCGCCGTACACATCGTCTTCAATGATCGCCACGTCATAGCGCTGAGCCAGGGTCAGCAAGGCCTTTTTATGCGCCTCGGGCATGATGTAGCCCAGCGGATTATTGCAATTGGGGGTCAACTGAATGGCTTTAATTGGCCACTGCTCCAACGCCAACTCCAACGCTTCGAGGCTAATGCCGGTGATGGGGTCGGTCGGGATTTCCAGCGCTTTCAAGCCGAAGCCCTTGAGCATCTGCATCACCCCATGGAAGCTCGGTGAATCCACCGCAACGATGTCCCCAGGCTTGCAGATCGCGCGGATGCTGGTGGACAGCGCCTCGCTGCAACCCGTTGTGATCACCAAATCATTGGTCGTGAGCTGGCATCCGGAGTCCAGCAACAATCGAGCTATCTGTTCCCGCAGGCCGTGGGTGCCGTAAATGTTGTCGTAATACAGGCTGGCCATGTCTTGTCGGCGACTGATGGTCGCCAGCGAGCGCAACAATGGCTTCAGCGTTGGGCTGGTGATATCCGGCATGCCACGGCCTAGCTGAATCACGTCCTTGTTCGGCACCACGCGGATCAATTCAAGCACTTGGTCCCACTGGGAAATTTCCACTGGCCGTAGTGCGGGGCGTCCCACGGCGGGCAAGGCAGGGGCTGTGCGGCCTACCGGCACGAAATAGCCCGACTTGGGCTTCGGCGCTGCCAAGCCGTTGTCTTCCAGCAAACGATACGCCTGCTGCACGGTACTCAGGCTTACCCCGTGTTCCAGGCTTAATGCACGCACTGAAGGCAGGCGGTCGCCGGGGCGATAGAAGCCATTTTCGATGCGCTGACCAAGCAGGTCGGCGAGGTTGACGTAGAGGGTCATAGCGTACTCTCGACAGATTACCGTTGCGGTTGACCAGTACAGATTCCAGCAAAATACAGGATTCAGAGCGTCTTACATACATTCTGTATGGAAGAAATTAACATTTTTTGCATCTGTAATGAGTTTGCTTCCTTCGTCATGATTTAGCCATAGGTAAATCGGCAACGGAGGGTAAGAAGATGAACGGGATAAGCGATGTACGGCTGATGCTGCACGGTCAGGAATTGCTGGATGCGCGGGGGCTAGCGATCAATCTGAGCTGCGCGCCAGCGTCCAGCCGCTGGGGTGTTTTCCGCCATCGCTGGGTCACCCGTAAGGTGCTGCTTGAACTGGACGCCGATCAGTTGCGGGACATTGGTATTACCCGGGAGCAGGCCCGTACTGAAGGCTTGAAACCCTTCTGGCGGGTCTGACTAGCCGGCAGATAAATCCGGCTGATCAGCGCAGTTCCTTTAACCTGTGCCACAACATGCCCAGTGCCAAAAGCGGCGAGCGTAGCGCTTTGCCGCCAGGAAAAGTCATGTGTGGCACTTGGGAGAACAGCTCGAACCCACCGCTGTGCTGGCCGCTGATGGCCTCGGCCAGCAGCCGACCGGCCAGGTGCGTAGCGTTCAAGCCATGGCCAGAATAGGCTTGGGCGTAATACACATTGGGATGACCGCTGAGCCGGCCAATCTGTGGCAAGCGATTGGCGCCGATGCCAATCATTCCACCCCATTGGTAGTCGACTCTGGCGCTAGCCAACTGCGGAAACACCTCCACCATTTTCGGTCGCATGTAGGCCGCAATGTCCTTCGGGTCACGTCCCGAGTAATGACAGGCGCCACCGAACAGCAGGCGCCGATCCGCTGAAAGCCGGTAATAATCGACCGTCACTCGTTGGTCGCAGACCGCCATGTTCTGCGGCAACAGCTCATTGGCCTGGGCAAGGCTCAGCGGCTCGGTCGCGATAATGTAGCTGCCAGCAGCCAAGACTTTGCCGCTTAGCTCAGGGTTCAGGTCATTTAGATAGGCATTGCAGCCCAGCACTAGAGTATCGGCGCGCACGGAGCCGCGGGCAGTGTGCACGTGAATGTGCGGGCCGTAATCGATGCGGGTTACCGTGGAGTGCTCATGTATCTGTACGCCCAGCATCTGCGCAACACTCGCCTCGCCAAGCGCCAGGTTCAACGGGTGGAGGTGACCAGAACCCATGTCGACCAAGCCGCCAACGTAACGGTCTGATCCCACCACACGGTGCATTTCGTTTGCTTGGAGCAGCTGCAACTCATGGGCGTAGCCAAGGGCTAGCAATTGCTCAGCCTCTTCGGCCAAGTGAATCAAATCGCGGGGCTTGTTGGCGAGGTCGCAGTAACCCCACGTCAGGTCACACTCGATCTGATACCGCTGTATGCGCTGGCGCACGATGTCTACCGCTTCCAAACCCATTACTTTCAGCTGACGCACGCCCTCGCTGCCGACCACCGAGCTGAATTGTTCCAAACCATGACCGACGCCACGAATCAATTGCCCGCCATTACGCCCGCTGGCGCCCCAACCGATTTTGCGCGCTTCCAGCAAGACCACGCTCAAGCCGCGCTCGGCCAGTTCAATGGCCGTATTCAGCCCGGTAAAGCCGCCGCCCACTACGCAGACGTCAACCTTCAATTCGCCCGCCAGTGCCGGATGATCCGGCTGCGCATGGCTACTGGCGGCGTAATACGAGGCGGTGTGCGGGTCGCTGGCAAGCGGCTGCTGAACGCGGGCGTTCATGTTGTTTTTCCTGTTTGTGATGTTTGGAAATCTTGACGCAGCATAGGCGTCAGCGCTGGCGACGATCAAGGTTCGGCTCGGTGGCGCTGTCCCATGGGGCTCAAGTGAGGCAAAATCCCGCCTGATGTTTCTTTCGGTAATCGCTTCGATGAGCTGCAACAGCCAGAAAATTCGCTTTCTTCGCCAGCAGATCCCGTCATTCGAATGCGTGCCGGGGTGCCACGATTGCTGTGGGCCGGTGACGACGTCATCCGAGGAAATGTCTCGTCTGCCGCGCAAGACTGCCGCCGAGCAAGAGGCCGCGATGGACGAATTGAACTGTGTGCACCTGGGTCCCAATGGTTGCACGGTGTATGAAGAGCGTCCGCTTATTTGCCGGCTGTTCGGTACAACACCAACCTTGCCATGCCCCAACGGCCGCCGCCCGGTGGAGATGATTCATCCCCGCACCGAGAAGATGGTGCATGAGTACATCGCCAGTACCCGTCAGGTTTTAGTCTGAACGCTGCGGGATTTACTCAGGAATTGGCAGACTCAAGCTTTCCTTCACTTCTTCCATGACGATGTAGCTCTTGGATTCGCGCACGTGGGGAAGTTTAAGCAGGATGTCGCCGAGCAATTTACGGTACGACGCCATCTCTGAAATCCGTGCTTTTACCAAGTAATCGAAGTCGCCGGACACCAGGTGGCACTCCAGCACATGGGGTAATTTCAGCACGGCGCGACGGAATTCTTCGAAGGTATCGCCTGACTTGTAATCCAGGCTGATTTCAACGAAAACCAACAGGCTTGCCTTAAGGGCTTGGGGATTCAGGCGGGCGTTATAGCCCATGATGATCCCTTCACGCTCAAGCCTGCGCACCCGCTCGGTACACGGCGTGGTGGACAATCCCACGCGCTCCCCCAGCTCGGTAAATGAGATTCGGCCGTCCCCTTGAAGGATGCGCAAAATATTGCGATCGATTTTGTCCAGCTCACGTTTGGTCTGGTGCTGAGTCCGCATGTGAAACCTCCTCTACGAAAGGCGTTATTGCCGAGAATTATCGCCAAATATAGGTGTTTATATAGTGAAAGGCACTGCCCATTGGTTTTTATACTGGGCATATCTTTGCTCTTAAGCATAAACGTCAGCGGATATCCGCGATTGGGGGATTTATCATGCGAGTTCTGGTCCTTGGTAGCGGTGTGATCGGTACGACGACCGCCTATTATCTGGCTCGCGCCGGGTTCCAGGTGACTGTGGTCGATCGCCAGCCCGCGGCGGCCATGGAAACCAGTTTCGCCAATGCCGGACAAGTCTCTCCTGGCTATGCATCGCCATGGGCGGCCCCAGGCGTACCGCTTAAGGCCATTAAATGGTTGCTGCAGCGCCACGCGCCACTGGCAATCAAGGCCACTGCCAACATCGACCAATACCTGTGGATGGCGCAGATGCTGCGCAACTGCACGGCCAGCCGTTATGCCGTGAACAAAGAGCGCATGGTGCGTCTGTCCGAATACAGCCGTGATTGCCTGGATGAACTGCGTATCGAAACCGGCATTGCCTACGAAGGCCGCAGCCTCGGTACGACCCAATTGTTTCGCACCCAAGAGCAACTGGATAACGCCGCAAAAGACATTGCCGTCCTGCAGCAGTCTGGCGTGCCCTACGAACTGCTCGACCGCGCGGGCATTGCTCGGGTTGAACCGGCACTGGCGGGCGTGACCAATATCCTCGCCGGGGCATTGCGTCTGCCGAACGATCAGACCGGTGATTGCCAGCTGTTCACCACTCGCCTGGCCGAAATGGCCATTAAGTTGGGCGTTGAATTCCGTTTCGGTCAGTCCATTGAGCGGCTGGACTTCGCCGGCGCCCGAATCAATGGCGTGTGGATCGATGGCAAGCTGGAAACCGCTGATCGCTATGTGCTGGCACTGGGCAGTTATTCGCCACAATTGCTCAAGCCGTTGGGAATTCGTGCTCCGGTGTATCCGCTTAAAGGCTACTCGCTGACGGTGCCGATCACTAACCCGGCCATGGCACCAACATCGACCATTCTCGACGAAACGTACAAGGTCGCGATCACCCGTTTCGACAACCGCATTCGTGTGGGCGGCATGGCGGAAATTGCCGGTTTCGATCTGACGCTCAACCCTCATCGGCGCGAAACGCTGGAGATGATCGTCGGCGACCTTTATCCTCAGGGCGGTGATGTGGCGCAAGCCAGTTTCTGGACCGGCCTGCGCCCAACGACGCCCGACGGTACGCCGATTGTTGGCGCCACACCGTTCAGCAACCTGTTCCTCAATACCGGCCACGGCACACTTGGCTGGACCATGGCTTGCGGCTCGGGTCGTTTGTTGGCTGATTTGATAGCCCTCAAAACACCTCAGATCAGCGCTGAAGGCCTCGATATATCTCGCTACGGTAAAACCCGGGAGATCGTAAAACATGGCAATCCTGCGCCAGCTCATCAATGACCGCATGAGTCAGATCGTCGTCCACAACGGCACCGTGTATTTGGCCGGGCAAGTGGCCGATGACATGACCGGCGACATCGAGCAGCAAACCCGCGAGGCATTGGCCAACATCGAGCGCTTGCTGGATTTGGCGGGTACCGATACCTCACGGATTCTCTCTGTGACTATCTACCTGAAAGACATCGATGCGGATTTCGCCGGAATGAACAGCGTTTGGGACAAGTGGTTGCCAAAGGGTAACGCACCGACTCGCGCCACCGTTGAGTCGAAGCTGTGCGAGCCAGAGATCCTGGTCGAACTGTCAGTGGTTGCAGCGCTGCCTTAATTCATTAAGTAAATGCTCTGTAGGAGCCAACGTGTTGGCGAGCTTTTTTGGCGGTGTCAGATACGCCGCTCGCCAACAGGTTGGCTCCCTACAGGTTATCTCTACTCACCTCAGAATCCCGCCGCCATGCGTCCAGCCCGCGCTTTGATCGATCTGCAAGCCCTGCGTCATAACTATCAGCTAGCCCGCCAAACCAGCGGTGCCAAAGCGCTCGCGGTGATCAAGGCCGATGCCTACGGCCATGGCGCCGTGCGCTGTGCCCAAGCGCTGGAAGCCGAGGCCGATGGATTTGCCGTGGCGTGCATCGAAGAGGCGCTGGAGCTGCGCGAGGCGGGGATTCGGGCACCTGTTTTGCTGCTGGAGGGATTTTTCGAGGCCAGCGAGCTGCCACTGATCGTCGAGCACGATTTTTGGTGTGTGGTGCATTCCCTGTGGCAACTCGAGGCCATCGAGCAAGCCAGCATCGCCAAACCGCTAACGGTCTGGCTAAAGCTGGATTCGGGCATGCACCGGGTCGGCCTGCACCCCGCCGACTACATGCCCGGTTACCAGCGCCTGCTCAGCAGTGGAAAGGTCGCGCATGTCGTGCTGATGACCCACTTCGCCCGGGCCGACGAACTGGACTCCACGCGTAGCGACGAACAAGTGGCGATATTCACAGCCGCTACCCAAGGGCTGAATGCGCCGATCAGTTTGCGTAACTCGCCAGCGGTAATGGGTTGGCCAACCATCCCAAGCGATTGGGTGCGCCCCGGTATTTTGCTGTACGGCGCTACGCCATTCGATCAGCCGCAAAGCGTGGCCGCTCATCTGCAGCCGGTCATGACCCTGGAATCGAAAGTCATCTGCGTGCGCGATTTGCCTGCTGGCGAGCCTATTGGTTATGGCGGTGGGTTTGTCACGGATCGGCCGATGCGTGTCGGCGTAGTGGCCTTGGGTTATGCGGATGGTTACCCGCGTCACGCGCCCACAGGCACTCCGGTTGCCATTGACGGCGCGCCGAGCCGTCTGCTCGGTCGTGTGTCCATGGACATGTTATGCGTAGACTTGACCGATGTGCCTCAGGCGGGGCTTGGCAGCCAAGTCGAATTGTGGGGTAAAAATGTGCTGGCCAGCGACGTTGCCGCCCACGCCGGAACCATTCCCTATCAGATTTTTTGTAACCTGCGCCGCGTTCCGAGGCTCTATTACGGCGTCTGACCGGCAGCGATTCGCCGGTGCTGTCCCTCTGTTGATTTCCCCCCGATAAGCGGATGGGACTTTCACCAATTGGTTAGCGGTCGAAGTGTTGTAAATACTGAACGCTATGGCCATCATGACGTTCATTTCGACCACACCTGACCAATAGGGGGACTCCAGCATTGGACGTCGGTGAACGACTGCAATCCATTCGCAAACTCAAAGGTCTGTCCCAACGTGAGCTCGCCAAGCGAGCGGGCGTGACCAACAGCACTATTTCCATGATCGAGAAGAACAGCGTCAGCCCATCGATCAGTTCTCTGAGGAAAGTGCTGGGCGGCATACCGATGTCCATGGTCGAGTTCTTTTCAGAAGAACCGGAGCAGGAAAACCCGACCCAGGTGGTTTACAAGGCCAGCGAGCTGATCGACATTTCCGACGGTGCTGTCACCATGAAACTGGTGGGCAAGGCGCACCCAAGTCGGGCTATCGCATTTCTCAGTGAGATCTATCCTCCAGGTGCAGACACCGGGGATGAAATGCTCGTTCATGAAGGCGAAGAAACCGGAATCATGCTTGAGGGCCGGTTGGAGCTGGTAGTAGGTGCCGAGACGTTCATCCTCGAGGCGGGCGACAGCTATTATTTCGAAAGCACCAAGCCCCATCGCTTCCGTAACCCGTTCGACGAACCGGCGCGACTAATTAGCGCAGCGACGCCGGCGAATTTTTGAATTAAATTACACCCTGTAACGAGAGGCGCGCTTCTCGGACAGAAGCCTGTAGCGTCCATCCCAAGGCCTGAGTTCCGATAATGTCCCCTGCGACTATGGGGTTGTTTCGGAGCTGCCGGCTAACCGTTATACTTGCGTCCGCCCCGAAGCTGTGGACTGGGGCGTGACTAGTCACCATGAGGGTGTAAGCGTGAACCTAATTAATAAGATACTGGCAGTACCCGCCGTCGTATTGGCCCTTTGGGCCGTTGCCGCCCAAGCTACGGTCACTGACGATATTGCCAAACGTCTGGAGCCAGTAGGACAAGTCTGCGTTCAAGGCAAGGAATGCGCAGGGATGGACGTTGCTGCATCGGCTGGCGCTGGCGGCGGGGCAAAAACCCCGGACGACATCATTGCCGGTCACTGCAACGCCTGCCACGGCACCGGTCTGCTGGGTTCGCCGAAAATCGGTGATGCGGCTGACTGGGGCAAGCGCGCCAAAGAACAAGGCGGCCTTGATGGCCTCTTGGCAAAAGCCATCACCGGGGTCAACGCGATGCCGCCTAAAGGCACCTGCGCTGATTGCTCTGATGCAGAGCTGAAAGCCACTATCTCGCAAATGTCTGGTCTGAAATAATTCAGTTCGACAAAAAAGTCGGCCTCGGGCCGGCTTTTTTTTGCGCGGCTTTCCGTCTGAAACCCCTTCAAGCGCGCTCCTGCAGTGGCGAGTTTGCTGCGCGACAGCGCGCAATCCCCTTATAGATGTTTACCAATGAATGAATCGCGGCTCTGTCCTTTGCAGTAAACACCCGGCAAGCTCGGTCCAACCTGAAATCAAGGATGTACCGGGAGGGTTAAATGCCGCAGTCACGCTCCGCTGAACATGCTGTCCAACACGCCGTCGACCAAGTACTCGCGCAACTGCCCGCCCACATCCACATGGGCCTGCCCCTGGGATTGGGCAAACCCAATCTGTTCGTCAACGCGTTGTACGCACGGGTCCGGCAACTGCCCGAGCGGCAACTGACAATTTATACCGCGTTGTGCCTTGGGCGTCCGGAGATAGGCGAGGGGTTGCAGGGCCGCTTTCTTGGACCTTTCGTCGACCAGGTGTTCGGTGATTATCCAGAGCTGGATTTTCTCGCTGCTCTGCACCGCGACAGTTTGCCGTCGAACATTCGTGTCCAGCAGTTCTTCATGCTGCCGGGCAGCTTGCTCAACAGCCACGCCGCGCAGCAGGACTACGTCAGCAGTAATTACAGCCATGCCGCGCGCGACATTAATGCCAACGGCTTGAATCTGGTGGCGCAGCTGGTGGCTCGCGATCCACTGCGCACTGGCCGCGTAAGTTTAAGTTGCAACCCCGACGTGACCCTCGACTTGTTGCCAATGATTGCCAAACGCAGGGCGGCCGGTGAGACCATCCTGTTGCTCGGTCAAATTCATGCCGACCTGCCGTACATGCCCGGCGATGCAGAACTCGACGTGGGTGATTTCGACCTGTTGCTGGAGGACGAAGACCACAGCACGTTATTTTCCACACCCAACATGCCGGTGGGTTTTCAGGACCATTTCATTGGTTTGCACACCAGCACCCTGGTGCGCGACGGCGGCACGTTGCAGATTGGCATTGGGTCCATGGGCGATGCGTTGACCGCAGCATTGCTGGCTCGACACGCGGATAATGGTAGCTACCGGAGCCTGCTCGACGCGTTGGACGCCACCCCCTCTTGGCAAGGGTTGGTCGAGCGTGAGGGAGGTATGCAACCGTTCGTTCAAGGCGTGTATGGATGCAGTGAGATGTTCGTCAATGGTTTGTTGGTGTTGGTCGATGCCGGTATCGTGCGGCGCAAGGTGTATGCCGATATCGACCTCCAGCGCCAGGCTAACGCCGGCACCCTGGACGAGACGTTACACCCCGACGGAGTCATGGTTCACGGTGGGTTTTTCCTCGGACCGCGCAGTTTTTACCAGCGCCTGGGCGAGTTCTCCATGGCGCAGAAAAGCCGTTTCAACATGACGGCAATCAGTTACATCAACGAGCTGTACGGCAACGAAGAGCTCAAGCGCCTACAGCGTCGCGATGCGCGCTTCGTTAACAGCGCGTTCAAAATGACCTTGATGGGGGCGGCCGTCGCCGATCAGTTGGAAGACGGGCGCGTGGTCAGCGGTGTTGGTGGTCAATACAATTTCGTCGCTCAAGCCCATGCGCTGGAGGGCGCGCGCTCGGTGCTGATGTTGCGCAGCTGGCGGGAGTCCGGTGGCGATGTCAGTTCCAATATCGTTTGGGAGTACGGCCATACCACCATTCCCCGGCACTTGCGCGACATCGTGGTCACCGAATATGGCGTCGCGGATTTGCGCGGAAAGACCGACGCGAATGTGATTGAGGCACTGCTGAACATCAGCGATTCACGCTTTCAAACCGGCTTGATCGAACAGGCGCAGAAAGTTGGCAAACTGCCCGCTGATTTTAGACTGGACCCGCGCTGTACCGACAACACCCCCGAGCGACTCCAGGCGTCGCAGGCACGGTATGCACATCTCTTTCCGGAGTACCCGCTGGGGTGTGATTTCAGCGCTGAAGAAAAGGACTTGCTGCGCGCGCTGAACTGGCTGAAAAGCAAATTCAAACTGACCGAGATTGTGCAACTGGGCAAGGCGACGCTGGACGCGCCAGAGCCCGGCGCATACCCCGCCCACCTTGCGCGCATGCAACTGGCAGAGCCACAGGGTTTGAAGGAGGAGCTGTTTCAGAGATTGCTTCTGGCGGGGTTGCAGGCTACAGATTCAGCTATGTGAGATACCGTCTCGCCAACAAGTTGGCTCCTACAGATTATTTTTAAGTCAATAAGTTAAGCGTTGTTTGATAAGAGCCAACGTTTTGGCGAGAGGTCCTTCAGCTCACTCCAAAAACGTAACCACTCCGCCCGTCAACGACTTGACCCTGGCCAAGGACTCGACGCGATAGCCCTGGGCATCCAGTTCAGCGCGGCCGCCCTGGAAGGATTTCTCGATCACGATGCCGATACCAGCAACGCTGGCGCCGGCCTGTTTGATGATTGAAATCAGCGCCTGGGAAGCTTTGCCGTTGGCCAGAAAGTCATCAATGATCAGCACGCGGTCGCTGCTGGTCAGGTGCCGAGGCGAGATCGCGACGGTGCTTTCCACTTGCTTGGTGAACGAATACACCGTCGCCGACAGCAGGTTTTCCGTGAGGGTCAATGACTGATGCTTACGCGCAAAAATCACCGGCACGCCCAGTTTCAGCCCGGTCATAACCGCCGGGGCAATGCCCGACGCTTCGATGGTGACGATTTTGGTGATGCCCGAATCAGCGAACAGCGTGGCGAACTCATTGCCTATCAGCTGCATCAGCGCCGGGTCGATCTGATGGTTTAAAAACGCGTCCACCTTCAGTACGTGGTCTGAAAGGACGATGCCCTCGTCACGAATTTTCTGATGCAGTGCTTCCACGATGTTTCCTCAGGCGGCGCGAATGCGCGCAGTAATTAATCAAGATTCAGCGTTTGAGCATGGCGCGGATATCGGCCAGTGCTGTGTTGCCGCGAACGGCTTTTACTTCCACTGGCGTGTCGTCGTTGCCTTCCCAGGCGAGGTCATCGGGCGGTAACTCATCAAGAAAGCGGCTCGGCGCACAATCGATGATTTCGCCGTATTGTTTGCGCTTGGCGGCAAACGTGAAGGCTAGAGTTTCCCGTGCACGGGTGATGCCGACGTACGCCAGACGGCGTTCTTCTTCAACGGTATCGGCTTCGATACTGGAACGGTGCGGCAGGATTTCTTCTTCCATGCCCATGATGAACACGTATGGAAATTCCAATCCTTTGGACGCGTGCAACGTCATCATCTGCACGCCCTCGGCGTTGTCCTCTTCCTCCTGCTGACGCTCGAGCATGTCACGCAAGACCAGCTTGCCGATGGCCTCCTCGATGGTCATGCCGCCTTCTTCGTCTTTTTCCAGGGTGTTCTTCAGCGCCTCGATCAGAAACCAGACGTTTGACATCCGGTAGTCAGCGGCCTTTTCGCTGGAGCTGTTCTGCCGCAGCCAGTTCTCGTAGTCGATGTCCATGACCATGCTGCGCAATGCCGCGATTGGGTCGTTTTGCGCACATTGCTGACGAACACCGTCCATCCAGCGCTTGAAGCGTTGCAAACGGTCGGTGTAGCGACTGTCCAAGTGTTCGCCCAAACCGATTTCGTCGGTGGCGGCGTACATCGAAATCTTGCGCTCGGTGGAGTAGTTGCCGAGCTTTTCCAGGGTCGTCGAGCCGATTTCCCGGCGTGGGACGTTGATCACGCGCAAGAAGGCGTTGTCATCATCGGGGTTCACCAGCAATCGAAAGTAAGCCATCAGGTCTTTCACTTCCTGACGTCCGAAAAAGCTGTTGCCGCCCGATAATCGATAGGGAATCTGGTGGTGCTGGAGCTTGAGCTCGATGAGTTTGGCCTGATAGTTACCGCGATACAGGATGGCAAAGTCGCTGTAAGGCCGGTCAGTGCGCAGGTGCAGAGTCAGCAGTTCGACGGCCACCCGTTCGGCTTCCGCATCTTCGTTGCGGCAGCGAATCACGCGGATTTCGTCACCGTGACCCATGTCGCTCCACAGTTGCTTTTCAAACGCGTGGGGATTGTTCGATATCAACACGTTGGCGCAACGCAGGATGCGACTGGTGGAGCGATAGTTCTGCTCCAGCATGACCACTTTCAGCGACGGGTAATCGTCCTTCAGCAGCATCAGGTTTTCGGGCCGTGCACCGCGCCAGGCGTAAATCGACTGGTCGTCGTCGCCCACTACGGTAAATTGATGACGGGTACCGATCAGCAGCTTCACCAGCAAGTATTGGCTGGCGTTTGTGTCTTGGTATTCATCCACCAGCAAGTAGCGAACCTTGTTCTGCCACTTTTCAAGAATGTCGGCGTGCTCCTGGAACAGCTTCACCGGCACCAGAATAAGGTCGTCAAAGTCTACGGCGTTATACGCTTTGAGCGTGCGCTGATAATGGGTGTAGACGATAGCGGCAGTTTGTTCCTTGGGGTTGCGTGCGTTCTCCAGGGCTTGGGCTGGCATGATCAATTCGTTTTTCCACGAACCAATCATGTTTTTGATCTCGTCGACTCCATCGTCGCCCGAATACTCTTTTTGCATGATGTCGGTCATCAAGGATTTGACGTCCGTCTCATCAAAAATCGAGAAGCCGGGTTTGTAGCCCAACCGCGCATATTCCTTGCGGATGATATTCATGCCAAGGTTGTGAAACGTAGAAACGGTCAGGCCGCGGCCTTCGCCCGCTTTCAACAAGGTGCCGACGCGCTCTTTCATTTCCCGCGCGGCTTTGTTGGTAAATGTCATGGCGACGATGTGCTGCGCCCGTATGCCGCAATTCTGGATCAAATGCGCGATTTTGCGGGTGATCACGCTGGTTTTGCCGGAGCCTGCACCGGCGAGCACCAAAAGAGGGCCGCCGACATAGTTCACGGCTTCTTGTTGCCGGGGATTGAGTCGGGACATGACGAAAAGGGGTCGCTTGAGAAGTAGCCGGGCATTTTAACAGGATCAAACATTTGTGCGGTCATCGTCTGACACTGTGACGTAGCACGCGATCTAAATTTGCCCGTTTTGTTACTTTCGCGCAGGATGCGCATTGAATGGCTCCTGAACCAGGAATTATCCGCTGTTTCACCAACGATTTTTAGTGAGTCTAGGGAGCGAGCTTGTCAACGCCTGTCCAACCCTTGCGTTTGCTGCTACTGGCCTCAGAGCCAGAGTGGCCGGCTTTGTTGCGCGAGTGCCTGGCTCCTTTGGGGGACACAGTAACGCTGGTCTGCGCCCCGAGTTGGGAGGACGTCAGCAGCCTGTTCGATGACGGAAGAAATGCGGTATTGATGACCACACCCCAATTACAGCCTGCGCCGGGACGCTGTAAGTTGCCGGTGATTATGCTGCTCGACGACGAGCCGTCAGGCCCTCCAGACGGCGTAAGTGATTGGTTGGTGCGCAGTGCTCTTAACGGCGACACGGTTCGCCGTTGCTTGCGGCACGTGCGCGAACGCGGTGTGCTGGAAAACACCCTGCAGCGCTTGGCCGAGCAAGACCCGCTGACCGGTATTGCCAATCGGCAGGGTTTCCAGACCTTGTTGGCCGCTCGTTTGGCCGACAACGACGGGCGCGGTCTGGCTCTTGGGCACCTGGACCTGGATAACTTTCGCCACGCCAACGATGCTTTGGGTCACCAGGCCGGCGACCGATTGATCCTGCAAGTGGTCTCGCGGCTTAAAAGCCAGCTTGAGGCCGGCGATCAGTTGGCGCGACTGGGCAGTGATGAGTTTGCTTTGCTGATCGACACCCGCCGCGCCCCACAACGCGCGGAATGGATGGCCGAACGCATTATCGAAGCCATGGCCGAGCCGTATTGGGTCGATGGCGAAAGTCTGCTGATTGGTTGCAGCCTGGGTATCGCTCACGCACGCGCTCAGGCTGGCGCTGATCCGTTGATGTGGCATGCACACATCGCCATGCAGCAAGCCAAAAGCACTCAGGGCTGTACCTTTCATATCTTCAATGAGCGAATCAACCGCAACGCGCGAAGCCTGGCCGACCTGGAAACGGAACTGCGAAAGGCCTTGCGCCGTGATGAGCTGGAGCTGCATTACCAGCCACGCTTGTCGTTGGGCGATGGTCGTATTGTTGGCCTGGAGGCGTTGGTTCGCTGGCGTCATGCCGAACGCGGTTTGTTGCCACCCAGCGAGTTCGTGCCGTTGGCCGAGCAAAGCGGCTTGATCGTACCACTGGGTTACTGGGTCATTTCACGTGCGCTGCGTGACATGCAAGACCTGCGCGAACGCGGGATTCCTGCCCTGCACATGGCGGTCAATCTGTCGTTCCGCCAATTTCAGGACAGTCAGTTACTTTCCACCTTGAGCCGACTGATCGCCGAACGCGGAGTCGACGCGCGCTGGCTGGAATTTGAATTGACCGAAACAGCGGTGATGCGCCGCAGTGATTTGGTCAAGCAAACCATGGATGCGTTGGGCCGTCTGGGCGTCAGGTTTTCCCTGGATGACTTCGGTACCGGATTTTCGTCGTTCGTGCACCTCAATAGCCTGCCGATCGCTTTGCTCAAAGTCGATAAAAGCTTCGTCGGGGGTATGGAGCTGCGCGAAGAGAACCGCAAGCTGGTTCATGCCATGATCAACCTGGCGCACAACCTCAGCCTCGAAGTCGTAGCCGAAGGTGTCGAGACCCCGGAACAGCTGGCGTTGCTGCGCGACTTCGGCTGTGATCAGGTTCAAGGCTTCCTGATCAGCAAGCCGCTGCCGCTAAATGAGTTGGTGGAGTATTTAACCTTCGGCCAGCATGAAAAGGTCGGTCAAGTGCAAGCCATCTAGAATCACCTGCTGTAGGAGCCAACGTGTTGGCGAGGGCGGCAACGCGGTAATCCGGATAAACCGCGCCACTTTCAGGCCAATACCGCCTCACGCTCCGGCGCTTGGCGCAACAGGCGTGAGGTTTTGCGTTCGAAGGCCACGATCAGCGCCGATGCCGCGCACGCCAGGCCCAGTGCCAACCCCCACCACACGCCAGTTGCTCCGCCGTTGGCGTAAAAGCCAAAGGTCCACGCCGCAGGTGCGCCCACCAGCCAATAGCAAGCAAGGCCAATCATGAACGTGGTCTTGGCGTCTTTGAACCCGCGGATCGCACCCATGGCCAGCGTCTGAGCGCCGTCGAACAATTCGAACCATGCAGCGATCGCCAGCAATTTCACGGTGAGTTCGATTACTTCGCGGTTGGCCGGGTTGGCGGAGTCCAGAAACAGGCCGGCTACGAAGTAGGGCGCCAGCCAGAACAGCAGCCCAAAGCCCAGCATCATCAATGAGCCAAACGCGATACCCACACGCCCGGCCAGGCGCGCTTGCTGAAGATTGCCGGCCCCATAATGGGCACCGATGCGCATGGTCATCGCATAGGAAATCCCCACCGGAATCATGAACGCCATCGATACCGATTGCAGGGCAATCTGGTGCGCAGCCATTTGTGAGCGACCCATGGCGCCCATGCAAAACGCCGCAAATGTGAACAGGCCGATTTCGACCGCATAGGTCCCGCCAATGGGTAATCCCAAACGCCATAACTCTTTCAGGTACGTGAGCGAAGGGCTCATCAGGCCTTGGCAGATAGGATAACGAGCGTAAGCAGAATGCCGATGAATGTGCAGCGCCAACAGCAAGGCCATGCCGTTGGCCACCAGTGCGGTGACCAAACCGATGCCCATCAACCCCAAGTGCGGCAAGCCAAACAAGCCATGTATCAGCGCATAGTTGAAGCAGAAGTTCGCAACCACGCCGCCAATACTGATAACCATGACCGGTCCTGCACGTCCCAAGGCACTGGTGAACCCGCGCAACACCATAAAGCTCAACAAACCGGGGAGGGCGAGGGGAAGAGTGAGCAGGAATTCACCTGCTATGTGTACGTTCGATGGGGTCTGGCCAAGCCGGAGCAAGATCGGCTCAAGGTTCCACAGCAGCGTGGCCGCGATCAGCGCCATGCCCCACGCCAGCCACAGCCCGTTTTGAGCCAGACGAACCACGCCGAGCAGATCGCCCGCTCCGTGACGTATCGCCACAAGCGTCCCAACGGCAGCGATAACGCCCACGCAAAAGAACGCAATCAAGTTATAGCTCGCCACGCCCAGCCCGCCGCCCGCCAAGGCATCGGGGCCTAAGTGTCCCATCATCACGGTGTCGGTAAATACCATGAGCATGTGCGCCATCTGCGATGCAATCAGCGGCCCGGCCAAGCGCAGGATAGTCCTGAGCTCATTTATCCAAGGGGCTTTGATAGCGGCAGATTGCATGGAGATGCTCGGTGTAAGGGTTTTCTGAGTCGTTGATTCTCGGCGCTTAACGAACTAGACACAAAGGGATAAAACCGATGCGTGGCATGAGTAAAACTCATCTGATGGCGGATCAGGTACAGTAGTCGAATGTCGCTTCAGGAGTGCTGTGTATGTCTCGTAGTCTCGCGCCGCTTTATGCGCTTCGTGCATTTGAAGCTGCTGCGCGCCACAGCTCCTTTACCCGGGCCGCCGAAGAGTTATCAATCACCCAAAGTGCGGTCAGCCGTCATATCCGCACCCTGGAAGAGCACTTTGCGTGCCGTTTATTTCAACGTAGCGGCCGCAACCTGCAACTAACTGAGGCAGCACGGTTGCTATTACCCGGGGTGCGCGAGGGTTTTTCAGCCTTGGAGCGGGCCTGCAGCACGTTGCGTGCAGAAGATGGCGTCCTGCGCATGAAAGCACCGTCTACGCTTACGATGCGTTGGCTGCTGGCGCGTCTGAGTCGCTTCCGTCATCTGCAGGTCGGCAATGAAGTGCAACTGACCAGCGCCTGGATGGACATCGAAAGCGTTGACTTCACCCAAGAGCCATTCGATTGCGCCGTGTTGCTCAGCCGCGGGCATTTTCCAGCGGACTGGGAGGCGACTTATCTGTTTCCTGAGCTGCTGATTCCAGTCGGAGCGCCGACCTTGCTTGAAGATCAGCCATGGGATGTTGCACGTTTAGCCAGCGCTGAATTGCTGCACCCCACGCCGGATCGCCGCGATTGGCGCAGTTGGTTGGAACGCATGGGTCTGTTGGACCAGGTTTCATTGAAAGGTGGGCAACTTTTCGACACCCTGGAGCTTGGCATGATTGCCGCAGCCCGAGGCTATGGGGTGTCCATGGGGGATTTGCTCATGGTCGCCGAAGACGTGGCTCAAGGACGTCTGAGCTTACCTTGGCCTACGGCGGTGGTCAGTGGCGAAAACTACTATCTGGTCTGGCCCAAGACTCGCCCCGGTGGTGAACGCTTACGCCGTCTCAGTGATTTTCTTCAGGGGGAAGTGCAGGCAATGGATTTGCCCACGGTTGAAATCCTCAAATAGACGGGGGTTGTGGTCCAGCCGTCGGGTCAGCGCATCGGAGAGCCGTTTGTTGTAGGACTCAAGTATTATCCACGTCAGCCGAATCCGTATATGCAGAGCTTTTCAGAAGCGTCCAAGGGATTTTCCATTTACATTTTGCTGAGCCGCCGACGGCATTAAAACCCCCGTCGCTTTCCAGCCAGGAGCTTTCATGTCAGAACCCCGAGCCCGTATCGCGACGCAGTTGGGCATCGCCCTGGCGATAATCCTGGCGGTAGTCATTAGCGGCAGTACCGTCTTTGCCTTGCGCTCTCTGGATACCGCAAATCTGGAAATTCGTGAAGAACACATGGCCAGCGAGGGTCGCTTGCTGGCAGACCAACTGAATACCTTCCACAGCAGCTTGCGCGAAAGCACCCTACGCCTGAGCGGACTGTTCGACAAACGCTTCGCCAGTGGTTTGACCCTTCATGCAGAGAGCCCGGTAACCGTCGCCGGAATACAAACGCCCGGCTTGACCCTGGGCGATCATGTGCTGAATGGCGACTTCACCGAAGTCGATAACTTCAAGCAGTTGACGGCTGGCGTAGCAACGATTTTCGTACGCAGCGGCGACGACTTTATTCGAATCAGTACCTCCCTGAGCAAGCAGGACGGTACGCGGGCCATCGGCACGTTGCTCGACCACAAGAGCCCGGCTTACGAGCGTTTGATCGCAGGCCAGGGGTACGTCGGTCGAGCCTTGTTGTTCGAGCGTTACTACATGACTCAGTACAGCCCGGTGCGTGATGGCAGCGGCAAGGTTATCGCTGCGTTGTTCGTCGGTTTCGATTACACCGATGCGCAAAACGCCCAGTTCGAAAACCTGAAGAATTTTCGTATCGGCAATACCGGTTCGTTGGCGTTGCTTGACGAACAAAACCACTGGCTGGTCGCGCCCGCCGGGGTCATGGATTTAACCCAGGCGACCGAAAGTCTGGCTGACATTATCAAACGCCCGGGCGTGGGCCAGTTCTGGAGCAATAGCGCACAGGAATTTTATACCGTAGCCGCGCCGTTTGCCGGCGGTCCGTGGACGGTGTTTGCCAGCATGCCGGAAGCCGAAATCAATGCAGTGACCTGGAGCGTCGGTACGCAATTAGCCATCGGCAGCTTGTTGGCCATGTTGATCGCTGTCGGCGCTGCGATAGGGCTATTACGCCGCAAATTGCAGCCGTTGTCAGACCTTGTCCGTCAGGCCGAAGCGTTGGGCGCTGGCGATCTAAGTGCGCGGCTGGATGTCGCTAGCCACGACGAGATTGGCCAATTGGCCCGTAGCTTCAATCAGATGGGTCAGGCGTTATCGACCATGGTTGCGCATATTCGCAGCGCCGCTCAAGACGTCAGCGGCCGCGCCCAGGCGTTGTCCGGTTTATCGGGCGGGGCTTACGAAGGCATGGCGCAACAGTCGGGGGAAATCACCAGCATGGCGGGGGCGGTAGAAGAGTTCAGTGCCACCTCGCTGAACATCGCTGACAACATGGGCAACACCGAGCGTCTGGCCCAGGAAAACGCCCAGCAAACACGCATTGGTCGGACGTCGATGGATGAAGCATCGACTTCGCTTGAGCAAATTGCTGCGTCGTTGAAGGGCACGGCCAGCGTGATCGACACCTTGGGTCAGCGCTCGCAGGAAATCGGAAGCATCGTCGGTGTGATCACTTCGATCGCTGAGCAGACTAATCTGCTGGCGCTTAACGCAGCGATTGAGGCCGCACGTGCTGGCGAGCAGGGTCGTGGTTTTGCTGTGGTTGCCGATGAAGTACGCAACCTCGCTTCACGTACCCGGCAAGCCACCGACGAAATCTCTGGCATGATCGCCAGTATTCAGCAAGAAACCAGCAACGCTATCAGCACCATGGAGCAGGGCAACGCATTGATGCAGGAAGGTCTTTCCCGCAACGCCAAAGTCGCCGCCGCACTGGCTCAAATCGACGAACAAAGCCGCTCCGCGGGCCAGCAATTCGCCGCCATCACCACCGCCACCCAAGAACAAAGCAGCACTGCAACCTTGCTCAGCAGCAACTTGCAAAGCATCGCCCTGGCCAACAGCGAGCAGCGTGAAGTGGTGTCTAACCTGGCGATCACTGCCAAAGAACTGGACGAACTGGCTGCGGCATTGCGTAAGGAAGTAAACCGGTTTCGCTGAGTTCCGGATTGCCAGGCCCCGTGGGAACAAACGTATTGGCGATGGTCACGACGCGGTGCCGCAACCAGACCGCGCTGCCCTTTTCCCGAATAAATTCGGTCCTACAGATGTCTCGGCACGACGGTGTTGAGCGATCCACCTGCTCAATTCGC
This sequence comes from Pseudomonas sp., assembly GCF_028293835.1. Taxonomy (GTDB): domain Bacteria; phylum Pseudomonadota; class Gammaproteobacteria; order Pseudomonadales; family Pseudomonadaceae; genus Aquipseudomonas. The sequence continues at coordinate 17,261 of NZ_JAQGNX010000084.1, read as the reverse complement.
CTCTTTAACGGCGCTCAAAAATGCAGAGGTCCGTTCTTCACGCGGCTGTTCAAAGAGTTGCGACGGCGTCCCTTGCTCGTGGATCTGGCCTTTGTAAAAGAAGCACACCCGATCGGCAAACTCTCGGGCAAAGCCCATTTGGTGGGTGACCATGATCATCGTCAAGCTGTGCTCATTGCCAAGCTTGCGGATAACATTAAGCACTTCGCCGCACAGCTCCGGGTCCAGTGCTGAGGTCACTTCGTCGAACAGCATCACCTTTGGCCGCATCGCCAACGCCCGGGCAATCGCCACCCTTTGTTGTTGGCCGCCTGATAACTGCGACGGGTAATGGTCGAGCTTTTCGCCAAGCCCCACCAGTTCCAGCAACTCCACTGCGCGCTCACGGGCTTCGCTGGTTTTCAAGCCCAGCACATGCACTGGAGCTTCCATCACGTTGTGCAACGCGGTCTTGTGCGGAAACAGGTTGAAGCTTTGGAACACCATGCCGATCTTGCCGCGCACCCGGCGAATGTGTCGGTCATTAGCCGGCACCAACAGACCGCCGCGACCCGGCATGTGGGTCAAGGATTCGCCGTCGACTTGAATCTGGCCTTCGTCGATACCCTCCAGGGTCATGAGTACGCGTAGCAGCGTAGATTTTCCCGAGCCACTGGGGCCGATGATGGCGACTTTTTCCCCAGGCGCGACGTCAAGATTCAACTTGTCCAAAACCGTGAAGCTGCCATAACGCTTGGTCACGTCCTTGAAGCTGACCAATGGCTGTGCCGTGGAGAAAAGGGGCATGGAATGGGTCTCGTGAGGTTTTGCCGGCGTCAGCGTGTTCAGTGGTGAGAGCGCTGCCGCCGAGGTCGATGCAGGAGAAGTCATTAGCGTAGCTCCATGCGCAATTCGAGGCGCCGTACCAGGTAGGCCAGAATGACGCTCAAGGCCAGGAAGAACAGACCAACCATAGTGATCGGCTCTAAATAACGAAACGTTTCTGATCCGATGTTTTTTGCTTGCTGCATGATTTCCACCACGGTAATCGCCGACAGCACCGGGGTGTCCTTGAGCATAGCGATCAGGTAGTTGCCGAGCGGCGGCAGAATAGGCTGCAGCGCCTGGGGCAAGATGATATTTCTATAAGCAATGTAGGGACTCATATTCAACGCGGTGACCGCTTCCCATTGCGCGCGAGGTACGGCGTCCAGCCCGCCACGGTAAACCTCTGCGATATAACAGGCGTAATGCACGCCGATACCGACGACACCCACTTGCATCGCGCTCATGCTCAGGCCGTAGTTGGGCAGCACGTAATACAGGAAGTACACCTGAATCAGCAGCGGCGTGCTGCGAATGAACTCAATCGTCAGCGTCGTCGGCCACGACAGCCAGATACGTTTGCTGCGCCTGCCAATGGCAAGGAACAGCCCCAGCACAATGGCGATCATGAAGCCGATCAGCGTGATTCCCAGCGTATTAACGGAGGCCCGCAACAGATCCGGCAGTATTTGCAGTGCGTAATGCCAGTCGAACAGGTTCATGACAGTCCTCCGCGCATACGGCCACGGCTCAAGCGGCGTTCCAGGTAGCGCATGCCAAAGTTGATGGCCTGGGCCATGACGAAGTACATCACCAGCGCCAAGCTAAAGATTTGCAGGGTTTCGAAGGTCGCTTGATCCAGTTGGCGAGCGCGAAAACTCAGGTCCGACAAGGTAATCAGCGATACCAGGGAGGTGTTTTTCAACAATTCGATGAGCAGATTGGTGCCAGGCGCAATCGCGGCCAACAGAGCTTGAGGCAGGATGATCCGGCGAAAGCGCTTCGCTTTGCTGAAGTTCAGAGCAATCGATGCCTCGTATTGGCCTTTGGCAACCGAACTGATGGCGCCGCGCATGACTTCCGCACCGTAGGCGCCGATGTGCAAGCCCAGGCCGACGATCGCCACGGCAAAGGGGCTGAGCTCGATGTTGAACGGTGGTAGTGGCAGGACGAAGAACAGCCAGAACAACTGCACCAGCAGCGACGTGCCACGAAATAACTCGATGTAAGCGACGGAGAACCAGCGAAGTGGCGTCCAGGGCGATAAGCGTCCCAACGCTGCGAGAATGGCGCTGACGATGGCCAGTATCGAGCCATAGAACGTGACCTGGAGCGTGACCCAGGCACCTTGAAACAACAGCGGAAGTAATTCACCCATGGTTCGACCTGAGATTCCGGTTTACGCAGGGAATGGGCGCTGTGCATGAGCACAGCACCCCTCGTATTTCACGCCCGACCGATCAAGGTTGGCCGCAAAGCTCTGCAGCAGTCTTGGTGGTGATGTTGCTTTTGTCGAAACCGAATGGCGCGACCGCTTTAAGGTGAGCCTCGGTCCCCAGCCATTTCTTCAACTCTGCGTTGACCGCGTCACGCAGGTCTTTGTCTTCCGGACGGAAGGCAAGGGCGCCGTAACCGATGTGGGAAGGATCGTCTTTGAATTCGGTCATGGCCTCGACCTTGTCACCGCCTTTGCCCGCCAGGCCCTTCATGGTCAGTTGCGTGCCCACCGCTGCATCGGCACGCCCGGCGCGCACGGCCTGCAGCTGCGCAGTGGTATCCGGCACCTGCAGGATTTGCGAATCCTTGACCCCGCTATCACGGGCATATTGCAGGTTTACGGTCCCGGCCATAATCGCCAGCTTCACGTCAGGATTCTTGGCGACGTCTTCATAGCTGTGGAGGTTTTTCGGGTTGCCCTTGGCGACCAATAATGCGTCCGGCAACTGGTACTGCGGGTCGGTGAAAATGACCTGTTTGCAGCGCGCTGGAGTGATGTACATACCCGCAGCGATCACGTCAAAGCGACCGGCCCGTAGTCCGGGAATCAACGAACCCCATTCGGTCAGCACGCCTTCGACCTTGCTGATGCCCATTTTGGTGAAGATGATCTTGGCGATTTCAGGGGATTCGCCGGTGACCTTGCCGTCTGTTTCGGTGTAGGCAAACGGCGATTCGTTGGCGTAGCCGATACGAATGGCGCTGTTCTGTTTGACCGTTTCCAATGTCGTAGCGGCCTGAACGCTGGCCGCTAGACCGAATACCGCACAAGCCACGAACAGGCGACGCAGAGGGGTGGTGACGCTGTGTGCAAAGTTGCTCATCGATAAAATCTCCTGTTTCTTGTGGACCCGTTGTAAACGGCTCTGTGTTAGGAGGCAGTGACGCTAAGAGCAAACGTACCGGAGCCGTCTTTTTGAAGTCGGTCGGACGGCGGAGCCGTTCCAGTACAAGCCGAGACGTAGGACTGCGGGTGATGGCAGTTTTGCTCCGGCTTGGATTCGAGCATACAAAAGGACTGCCCCTCAGTGTATTGCACTAGGACAATTGCCTGCGGCGTATTCTCGGGGGATGCTGTGCACCTTGGTTTTGTTCCCTATAAAGGGCCATTTGAGCTGGTACGAAGCCAGACCTTTTAAATGAGGACGTTCAGGCAATGATGGAGCAATGGCGAGCAGCCCTGGATCAAGCCCGAGGCGGCGAATCCAAGTACAAGATCCTGGTGCAGGCGATTGCCAGTGATATCGAAAAGGCCGTGTTGGTAGACGATCAGCGGCTGCCACCACAGCGGCATGTGGCCGACGCCGTAGGTATCAGCGTGCAGACTGTCACCAATGCTTATAAGGAGTTGGAGCGCCAGGGCCTGGTACGTTGCGAGGTCGGGCGCGGCAGTTTTGTCTCGCGACGTATGAGCGATCGAGTTGCGACCTACATACTTGACAGCCCGGAACGAGCCCTGGTGGATTTCTCTACCGCACGGATCATGCACACCCGCGAGCACGACCGCTTTTGGCGCGACACCTGCGCCGAGCTCAGTCAGGAAGAAGACCAGCCATGGATTCGCGCCTGTCGCCCCATAGCCGGTTTCGAGTCTCATCGAGAAGCCGCATCGCACTGGATCGGTCGCCAAGGGCTGAAGGTCGAGCGTGACAATATCCTGATCACCAACGGCGCAGCCCACGGCATATTTCTGGCGTTAGCGTCGCTGGCGGGGCCGGATGACATCGTGCTGTGCGAAGGTCTGACTGATCATGGCGTGATCGGCAGCTCTCAGGTCCTGGGGTTTACCCTCAAGGGTCTTGAGATGGATCGCTTCGGCATTGACCCTGAGCATTTCGAGGACATGTGCAGCAACGAGCGGATTACCGCGTTAGTGTGCACACCCAATCTGAACAATCCTACTACCAGCCTGATGCCCGATAAGCGCCGAAGGGAAATTGCCGACATCGCCCGGCGTTTCGGTGTGCATATTATTGAAGATGACGTTTATGGACCCTTGCTTGACGAGCGTCGCGCGCCACCCATCAGCCACTACCTGCCAGAGCTGTCGTTTTATTGCACCAGCATGACCAAGTCGATTTTGACCGGGATGCGTATTGGTTTTCTTACGGTGCCGAAACGTCTGGCCCTGCGCACGGAAAGCATCCTGCGAGTGAATAGTTGGATGGCAACGCCGATGATGGCGGAAATCGCCGCCCGCTGGATTCGAGACGGTCGCGCCGATACCTTGTTGCGCATGCAGCGTAAGTTGCTCAACGGGCGACAGGCAATGGTCAGCGAGCACTTGGGCGAGCACATTCTTGGGCAGCATCCGAACGCGTTGAATGTGTGGTTGGGCGTTCCGCCCCATTGGGAGGTGGACAGTCTGGTGCGGACGTTGCGTCAGCGCCATATCGCGGTTGCATCGCCCGATCCGTTCACTGTACGAGGCGTGTCCAGGGCGCGGGGTGTCAGATTGTGTGTCGGTGCTGAGTGCAGTGACGACGAAATGCGTGAGGCCTTGATCGGTATGCACGAGATTTTCGGCCAGTACCCGAGTATTCATGACTTTTAATTGCGTTGCCCTGTCGATGCATGAAAAAGATTTTCCATCAAATTGCCCTAGTACATTCATCAGCACAATTTTGCGCTTTTAGACTGCGACCAACACCAAGGTCGGGACGCAGTCATGCCAGGTTTGCAGCTCAACGATGTCTATCTCGCTCGCCAGCGCATTGCGTCTCTGGTTCGGGTGACGCCGCTGGAATATTCGCCCAGCCTTTCCAGGCTCATGGGCGTGGCGGTGTACCTGAAGCTGGAATCGCAGCAGATTACCGGTAGTTTCAAGCTGCGCGGTGCGAGCAATGCGGTTGCGCAACTCGATGCAGCAGCCAGAGAGCGGGGCGTCGTTGCAGCTTCCACGGGTAACCACGGCCGCGCTCTTGCTTACGCCGCATCCCGACTGGGCGTAAAGGCCACCATTTGCCTCTCGCATCTGGTCCCTCAGAACAAGGTTCAGGCGATTCGCGATCTAGGTGCGCAGGTATGCATCGTCGGGCAGTCTCAGGACGATGCCCAGCGTGAAGCCGAGCGTATTTCAGCGGTTGAGGGCGCTGCCCTGCTGCCACCGTTTGACCATGCGGCGGTCATTGCCGGGCAAGCCACCCTCGGCCTGGAAATCATCGAGCAGCTTCCCGATGTGGCCCAGGTACTGGTGCCCTTGTCTGGAGGCGGTCTGTTCTGCGGCATTGCTCTCGCTCTGAAAGGTGTTAACCCCGCTATTCGCCTGCACGGCATCAGCATGCAACGCGGCGCAGCCATGCACGCCAGCCTCGAAGCAGGACATCCCGTAGACGTTGAGGAGTTGGCGACCTTGGCTGACTCCCTTGGCGGCGGCATTGGTTTGGACAATCAATTCACTTTCACCATGACCCGCGACCTGTGTGACCAAGTGCATCTGGTCGACGAGGCATCCATCGCTAACGGCATTCGCCATGCGTACTTCGAAGAGCGGCAAGTGGTGGAAGGCGCGGCAGCGGTGGGTATTGGCGCGTTGCTGGACGGCTTGATCGAACGACGCGGTCCCATTGTCGTGGTGGTGAGCGGGCGCAACGTCGATGTTCAGCAACACCAGCGCGTGTTGGCGGGAGCCAATGAATGAGTGATCTTATTTTCGTGGAAGGAGCGCTGTGATGGCCGAAGTCATTCTGTTAAGCGAAGCCGACCTGCGCGCTTGCATCGCATTGGACGTGGACAGTATCGACGCCATTGAGCGGGCTTTCTTTTTGCTGGCAACTGCGGCCGTAGCGATGCCCCCGATCCTGCGCCTGGATATCCCCGAGCACAATGGCGAGGTGGACGTGAAAACCGCCTATCTGCCTGGCCTTGATCGGTTCGCGATCAAAGTCAGCCCTGGTTTTTTTGACAATCCCACGTTTGGGCTGCCGAGCCTCAACGGCATGATGATGTTGCTCTCGGCCCGGACCGGTTTGCTCGACGCCTTGCTGCTGGATAACGGTTATCTGACCGCCATCCGCACTGCGGCTGCGGGGGCCGTTGCTGCACGCTGGTTGTCTCGGGAAGACAGCCGTAGCGTCGCACTGATTGGCGCCGGTGAGCAGGCAGGTTTGCAATTACAGGCCCTGCGCCTGGTGCGACCGATCAGCGAGGTGCGCATCTGGGCGCGGAACGCGGCAAAGGCCGAGGCCTTCGCTGCCGAGCTCCAATATGGTGGCGCGCTGAGTGTCCGAGTGTGTTCCAGCGTGGACGAGGCGATGGAGGGTGTCGACATCGCCGTCACCTCCACGCCGAGCCGCGAACCATTGATTCAACCCCGCCATCTCCACCCTGGCCTGCATATCACAGCCATGGGGGCCGATGCCGAGCACAAGAATGAAATTGCCCCAGCAGTGCTGGCAAACGTTGACCTCTACGTTGCTGACCGCCTGAGCCAGACCCGGTTATTGGGTGAGTTGCATCACGCGTTGCAAGCAAATGCTGTCAGCGACGACACCCGCTTCGTCGAATTGGGCCAGGTGGTCGCTGGTCAGCGACCGGGTCGCAGCGATGACCGACAAGTCACCTTGTGTGACCTCACAGGCACCGGCGCGCAGGACACCGCCATCGCCAACCTGGCGTTTGAACGAGCGTTACAGGCTGGCAAAGGATTTCGTTTCGGTGGTTGAGCGCCGCGCCATGATTTCAAAACAACTTCAATCAGTGCGTCATTTAGAGAGGGCATCTGCATGTCTCAGATAGTCGTCAATCTTCCCTTCTCACGGGAGGAATACGCCCAGCGTCTGGCCAAAGTCCGCCAGTCCATGCAAGCGCAGGGTGTTGAATTACTGTTGGTCACCGACCCGTCGAACATGGCCTGGCTGACCGGCTATGACGGTTGGTCGTTCTACGTGCATCAGTGCGTCTTGGTGGCGCTGGACGGCGAACCGGTCTGGTACGGGCGAGGTCAGGACGCCAATGGCGCCAAACGCACGGTATTCATGCAGCACGACAACATTGTCGGCTACCCGGATATCTATGTGCAGTCCCGGGAGCGGCACCCGATGGACTACCTGTGTAAGGAAGTCATTGCCCCGCGTGGCTGGAGTTCGCTCAACATCGGCGTGGAAATGGACAACTACTATTTCAGCGCCGCCGCCTACCTGTCGCTGAAAAAACATCTGCCCCACGCGACCCTGGTGGACGCCGTCGGGCTGGTGAACTGGCAGCGGGCCATTAAGTCGCCGAAGGAAATCGAGTACATGCGCATTGCCGCGCGCATTGTCGAAAAAATGCACGCGCGTATTTACGAGCGTATTGAGCCGGGGATGCGCAAGAACGAGTTGGTGGCTGAAATCTACAGCACCGGCATCCTCGGTGCAGACGGTCATGGTGGTGATTACCCGGCTATCGTGCCACTGCTACCCACCGGAACCGACGCCAGTGCGCCACACCTGACATGGGACGACACGCCGTTTGCAAAGGGCGCCGGCACCTACTTTGAGATCGCCGGTTGCTACAAGCGTTATCACTGCCCGCTGTCACGAACGATCTATCTGGGCAAACCGCCGCAGCATTTCCTCGACGGCGAAAAGGCAGTGGTCGAAGGCATCGCCAAAGGGCTGGAGGCGGCCAAACCGGGCAACACCACGGGGGATGTGGCCAAAGCATTTTTCTCAGTGCTGGAGAAATTCGGCATTCATAAAGACAGCCGTTGCGGTTACCCGATCGGGATCAGTTATCCGCCAGATTGGGGCGAACGCACCATGAGCCTGCGTCCCAGCGACACCAGCGTGTTGCAAGCGGGCATGACCTTTCACTTCATGCCGGGACTTTGGATGGACGATTGGGGCCTTGAGATCACCGAAAGCATTTTGATCACTGAAACCGGTGTCGAGACGTTGTGTAACGTCCCACGCCAGCTGTTCGTGAAGGACTGATCAATGAAAGATTTATCCGACAACCCCATCAGCGCCACGGTGGACTTCAATCGCGACGGCGTGCAGCACGGCTTTCTCAAACTGCCGTACTCCCGGGACGATTCGGCCTGGGGCGCAGTGATGATTCCGCTCAGCGTTATCAAGCGCGGCAATGGTCCCACGGCGTTGTTGACTGGCGGCAATCATGGCGATGAGTACGAGGGGCCGGTGGCCCTGAGTAAGCTGGCGCAGGGTCTGGGTGCGCAAGAAGTGAGCGGTAGGGTCATCATCATTCCTTTCATGAACACCCCGGCGTTTCATGCCGGGCGCCGTACCTCGCCCATCGACAAGGGCAATCTCAACCGTAGCTTTCCGGGCAAGCCCGACGGCACTGTCACGGAGAAGATCGCAGATTATTTCCGCCGTACCTTGCTGCCCTTGGCGGACATCGTGCTGGACATCCATTCCGGCGGACGGACCCTGGATTTCTTACCCTTCGCGGCGTGCCATGTATTGCCGGACAAGCAGCAGCAGGCGCAGTGCGAAGCGGGCATGCAGGCGTTCAACGCGCCGTTCAGCATGCGCATGCTGGAGCTGGACGCCGGAGCAATGTACGACACCGCCGCCGAGCAGCAGGGCAAGATTTTCGTCACCACTGAGCTGGGCGGCGGCGGCTCGTCCAACGCCCGCAGCGTGGCGATTGCCGAACGCGGCGTGCGCAATCTGCTGGTGCATGCGGGAATTCTTGAGGGCAAGGTCGAGCTGCAAGCGACCGTGATGCTTGATATGCCGGACGGCAGTTGCTTTGTCGCCAGTGAGCATGACGGGCTGCTGGAGATGTGCCGCGATCTCGGTGATCGGGTTCGTAAAGGTGAGGTTGTCGCGCGAATTCACGACATCAAACGCACCGGCGTGGCACCCGTGGAATATCGCGCGGGGCGCAGTGGGGTGCTGGCGGCCCGGCATTTTCCGGGATTGGTGCAATGTGGCGACACAGTGGCGGTCATTGCTGACGTGTTGAGCTGACCTGCGGTGCTGATTAGCACACGTCTCTGGAATCCAAGAGTGGGTGTTTGCTTCATAGAGGTGTCATTGATGAATATTCAACACGCCAAATTGTTTAAGTCGATGTGCTACGTCGATGGTAAGTGGCTCGACAGTTCAAACCAGGTGGACGTCTGCGACCCGGCAACGCAAATGCTGATTGGCCGGGTGCCGATGCTCGACCAGACTCAGATCATTTCCAGCATAGACGCCGCACATCGGGCTTTTCCCGGCTGGCGTGCAATGAGTCTGGATGCCCGGAGCAAGATCTTGCGCCGCTGGGCCGAGCTGATACTGGAGCATGCCGAAGAACTGGCGCAAATTCTGAGTCGCGAGCAGGGCAAACCGCTGACCGAGTCCCGTGGGGAAATCGCCTACGCCGCGAGTTTTATCCCATGGTTCGCCGAAGAAGCGCGACGGCTGTACGGGCAGAATATTCCCAGCCACATTCCAGGTGCACATTTAGGAACGGTGAAAGAACCTGTTGGCGTTTGCGCGTTGCTGACGCCATGGAATTTCCCCTCGGCGATGATTACCCGCAAAGCCGCTGCCGCATTAGCCGCAGGCTGCACGGTGGTGATCAAACCGGCCCATGAAACACCGTTTTCAGCGCTGGCTCTCGCCCAACTTGCCCATGACGCCGGGTTCCCGGCAGGCGTTATCAACGTTGTACTGGGCGAGCCGCAAATGGTCATGGAAACCCTGGTCAGGAACTCCCGAGTACGCGCGGTCAGTTTTACCGGCTCGACCAGGGTCGGCAAGCTGGTGCTGCAAGCCGCCGCGCAAGACGTGAAAAAGGTGGGTTTGGAATTAGGTGGCAACGCGCCGTTCATTGTTTGCGCCGATGCTGATTTGGATCACGCAGTAAAAGTCGCGGTCGAGGCCAAGTTCCAGACCTCGGGTCAGGATTGCTGCGCGGCTAATCGGATCATGGTCGAGCGCCCGGTTTATGAAGCGTTTCTGACTCGTTTTGCGGCCGCAGTGCGGGACTTGAAGGTCGGTCCCGCCACCGTGGATGGCATCGAGCAGAAAGTCCAGATCGGCCCGTTGATGCACCAGGCGGCCTTCGACAGTACCGCCCAGCGGGTCGCTGACGCCGTGAAACTCGGTGCGCAGCGCTTGGTAGGTGGGGAAGGGCACGCGCTGGGTGGGCTTTTCTTCCAGCCCACCGTGCTGGCGAATGTGACGCCGCAGATGCGTATCTATCAGGAAGAAAACTTTGCGCCAATTGCCGGGGTCATGCCGTTTGACACGCTTGATCATGCGGTGCAGATGGCCAACGACACCGAATACGGTCTGGCCGCCTACATCTGCTCCAACCGGCTGGACGTGATCTACCCGCTGATCCGCCGTCTCGACCACGCAATGGTGGCCGTCAACGGCGTCAAGTTCACCGGCCACCCGATTCCGTTCGGCGGCATGAAAGCCTCGGGCCTCGGTCGCGAGGGTGGCAGCGACGGCTTCGAGCCGTTTGTGGAAACCAAATATTTTTGCCTGCATCACCAAGGGCAGTTCTCAGGAGAACCCGCATGAGCCAGGATTACACTTCGCTGTTCGAACAAGACCGTGCGCACTTCATGCACCCCTCGACCCACGCCCACGATCATGCCAGCGGCGAGATCAAGGGACGGATTATCAAAAGCGCTTCGGGTATTCGCATTCGTGACCACGAAGGCCGCGAATTCATTGACGCCTTTGCCGGCTTGTACTGCGTAAACATCGGTTATGGTCGGACCGAAGTCGCTGAGGCAATTTACAAGCAGGCTAAAGAGCTGGCGTATTACCACACCTATGTCGGCCACTCGACCGAAGCGATCATTGAGTTGTCGAGTCGCATCATGGACTGGGCGCCGGAAGGCATGAAAAAAGTCTATTACGGGTTATCCGGCTCTGATGCCAACGAAACCCAGATCAAACTGGTGCGTTACTACAACAACGTACTGGGCCGTCCGCAGAAGAAGAAAATCATTTCGCGTGACCGTGGCTACCACGGCTCGGGCATCATGACTGGCAGCCTGACTGGCCTGGCGTCGTTCCATCAGCACTTCGACCTGCCTGCTGAAGGCATCAAACACACCGTTTGTCCGCATTGGTACCGCAAGGCGCCCATCGGCATGGATGAAGCAGCGTTCGCTCTTTATTGCGCAGATGAGCTGGAAAAGATGATTCTCGCCGAAGGTCCGGACACCGTGGCCGCGTTCATTGGCGAACCGTTGATGGGCACCGGCGGCATTATTGTTCCGCCAAAAGGTTACTGGGCCGCGATCCAGGCGGTGCTGAATAAGTACGACGTGCTATTGATCGCTGACGAAGTGGTCTGCGCATTCGGTCGGTTGGGATCGAAGATGGGCAGTCAGCGCTACGGCATGAAGCCGGATTTGATCACCACCGCCAAGGGACTGACCAGCGCTTACGCGCCACTTTCTGCGGTGATCGTCGGTGAAAAAGTCTGGAACGTGATTGATGAGGCTTCCGTCAGGGACGGCGCCATGGGCCATGGCTGGACCTATTCAGGCCATCCGATCTGTGCGGCGGCCGCACTGGCGAATCTGGATATTCTTGAACGGGAGAACCTGACTGAGAATGCTGAGCAAGTCGGCGCCTATCTGAATACTCGTCTGCGCGAGGCGTTGAGTGGCCACCCATTGGTGGGAGAAGTGCGTGGCGATGGCATGTTGGCGGCGGTGGAGTTCATGGCCGATCGCGAACAACGCACTCCATTCGATCCTGCGCTCAAGGTCGGGCCGAAAGTATCGGCAGCCTGTTTGGCGCGCGGAATGATTGCCCGGGCAATGCCCCACGGCGACATTCTGGGTTTTGCGCCTCCGTTAATCCTGACGCGGGCAGATGCGGATTTGATCGTTGGAATCGCCAAAGAGGCAGTGGATGAGGTCGCGGCTGGCATCCTGTAACTAACCGGTGTCGGCTGTGTCCGGTCAATCGTCTCGCCAACACGTTGTCTCTTATCAAACAACGCATAACTTACTGACGTAAAAATAATCTGTAGGAGCTGCCGAAGGCTGCGATTCGACCGAGAACCGGTCGCCCTCGTTATACCGCTGAAGGGGTGCCGGTCGCCCGCGACCCTAGCCTGTCGCAGCCTTCGGCAGCTCCTGCACGTTTTGTGTTTGCTGCGCGACAGCGCGGCGTCGAAGACATGGCGGACCCTCCTACAGGTCTCGGTACACCTCAATTACTCGCAGGCCGATACTGCAACGCCTCCGCCAAATGATGCCGGGCAATCGCAGCAACTTGCTCCAGGTCCGCCAAGGTGCGCGCTACTTTCAGCAGGCGGTGTGCGGCCCTGAGAGACAGCGTCAGGCGCTCGCAAGCAGTTTCCAACCAGGCTTCGTCATCCGCCAACAGCGGACAATGTTTACGCAGGCCCGGCATGTCGAGGAAGGCATTGGCGCAGCCTTGGCGGGTGTGTTGCCGCTGGCGAGCCTGAGCGACGAGCACGGCGGCGCTGGCAGTGTCGTCTCCGGTTTGTGGGCCGGGATTGAGCGAGGTGATTTCCCGGGCAACGGTCAGGTGCAGGTCAATGCGGTCCAGCAACGGGCCGGATAATTTGTTGCGGTAGCGTAAAATCTGGTCCGTCGAACAGCGGCAACGACCGCTGGGCTCGCCCAGATAACCGCACGGGCACGGGTTCATTGCGGCGACCAACTGAAAGCGCGCAGGAAAGCGCACTCGGTCACGGGCGCGGGCAATGACGATGTGACCCGACTCAAGTGGTTCGCGCAGTACCTCAAGTACCTTGCGGTCGAACTCGGGCAGTTCATCCAGGAAAAGCACGCCGTGGTGGGCGAGGGTGATTTCTCCCGGCTGGGGTCGACTGCCACCACCCACCAAGGCCGCACCGGAGGCCGAATGATGGGGTTGCCGAAACGGCCGCAGCGGCCAACTGGTCAGGGGCGATTGACTGGCAACCGACTGAATCGCTGCCACTTCTAGCGCCTCATGTTCGTCCAGGGGCGGCAACAAACCAGGCAGCCGACTCGCCAGCAGGGTTTTCCCGGTGCCCGGAGGTCCGCTAAACAAGAGTTTGTGTATGGTTACAAAACATAAGGCTTACCCAGCCGCCTCGGCGTGGCCTGCTGGACATCGCCTGACCCGCCACTGGTATCCAGCACTGAGTTGTCCCATCCATGCCGTAGGGCACATACAGCTCGTTACAGTGCCAAGTGATGAACGTAGTTCACATATGATCATAGGAAGTTACGGTGTAGTTGAGACATAAATAAAGAACAATAGTGAAATTAACCATCTTGCCTACACCTCAGTACATATAAGGCGTTCAGGAGATTTGCGGAAATAACGCACTAAAATAAACGAAATAAATATTGACTTTGGTTAGGGTACTACTTGTAATTTAGAAATTACATGGTATAATAATATACAGAGAGAGTTTATTACACACACTTCCCTTCCCGCACTACACCAACTTCCAGAATACAGATCCCCAAGTTTAATATCCTTGGCGGATTCGTTTAGACAGGGTTTTTCAGAATGACCCCCAAGCGCTCCACCGAGTAGCGCTGTCGAAACTTGCAAAGGTGTTTCCCTACACCTTGAGTTACCCATTCCATAACTTTAATGACGCTCTGATCGGCCGTCAGGAATATTAATTACGTTCTACCCTTCGCTACAAACTACGATGCTGACATGCATACTCTTATGGCAATAGTCTAATCCTCTATTGCCATCTTTTTTGTTCGGACATTCTTATTCTCACATACCGCTAACCCAAAGGAGGCCATACATGGCTAATCCAGTTACACGCCCCTGTGTTGTCTGCGATGCACCAATGCAAACATTAAGAGCGAGCAAGCAAACTTGCAGTCATCGCTGTTATATGCAGCAGTCGCGAGCAGCAAAACGTAAACCAGTTGACTTAAACATTAACATTAACAACACCCCAACTATAAATAAAGGAATAAACACTATGCCGTCAGTATTACAAAAGTTCGATCAAACAGAGTTAGACGCTCGTAAATCCGTTGTTCAAGTTAACTACTCAGTTAGAGCAGATGGACATGGGCACTTTGAGCAGCGCTATGTCACAGGTGCCCTACAGCGCTTCATGAGTGGTTCAATTCAGGAAGGGCTGGATACATATCGCGAGAAGCTTAACGTTGGATATACAAACTCTCAGGTGTTCTCTCGCGTCCATAGCGGACACATGATTGAATACACTTTATATAAACCAGAGTGTATGCAGCAAGAAGACTTAGCGCAGGAATACGCCTTTGTTGAACAGCGATACCGTGAAGAGATTGAAGCCTTCAATGGTGCAGTTATTGAAAAGGAAATCGAAGCACAGATTCGAATTGAGAACAACCGCAAACAGAAGCTAGAAGATGAACAAGCGGCGAAAGACCGTACCCGTATAGCACAAGAAGTTAGAGCAGCATTAGGAGCAGCATTATGATTGATGAGTTAACACGTATTCTTTTAGAGAAATACGACCCAGCAAAACTACTAAGCCTTGAAGCCATTGAAAACGTCTTAATTCCTACATCATTAGAAGTTGAGAGGGAAGTTATCGAGCAAGTGTTGATTCATAAAGCGGCGTCAACTTCGCACTTGGCTATGTGGTCTTAATATGAACTCACTTAATCAAAGCATCACCGCACTGGTTCATAACAGTGGAACACATTATGCAGTGATAGAGCTAATCGGAACTGTAAATGTAAAGGCGTTCCAGAAGTTATACCGTGAATACGTAGCTCGCTATTTTGGCCCAACAATTACATTCGCCTCTGTTTGGTTCACTACAGAGAGAGGTGTAATGTTCACAGTGAGTGGACATCGTGCAGCGCTTGACGCATTACCGCTAATGTTGCAGCAAGGGATTCAGAAAGAATTATTCAACGCAGTTGAGGTGTTTTACGAAGGTCACGGACAGTTATCGTTCATCCGATCAATTCATAAGGCTCTTCTATTGTATGTGAAAGTTGGTAGAAGCTACGGGAGTCATAAATAATGAGTGGATTGAATGAAGAGATTGCCCAGTTAACGGGTAAGTTAGTATTTGACGTTAAGACTGCACCCTTACAAGCGTTTCTGAGCTTGATGGAGCGTGCATCTATTCAGATGAAAGCGCTTGGTAGGGAAGCAGCAGAGTTGCAAAAGAAGCTGGACTTTAAGTTAGGTGTACGTGGTAGTAATACAGACAGAGCAAAGCTTGATAGTTCTATTGCAGCGTCAGCAGCTCGTGAATTGAAACTTGAATTAGCAATTCAGAAAGCGAGACGTGCAACATTCGCCGCAGAGCTACAGGGACAGAAACTAACGAGTGCTGGAACCAAAGAGTCATCATTCTTAGCCACACAAGCATTGAAGGATAAGCAATACGCTGCTGTACTCGCCTCTAAGGAAGCAAGAGCCGCAACGGACCAATTGAAGACTCAAGCACAGGCGATAAGAAACGAAGCGGCCATTACTGCTGCTAAGAATAAACAAACTCGACTTGAGGCTATGTTAGCCACACAGAACGAGCGCACTGCTCTGCTACAGCAAAAGAGACAGCTTGGCCTGTCCACCATGCAACGGATGGAAGAGAGCTTGCAACGCTCAAGGGAAGCCGGTCAACGCAGTGTTGAAAAGCATCTAGCCAGTGTTGAATCCCGCAAGCTGAGAATGGCCCGCCAAGACACGAAAGCCCATCAGCAAGACGAACGTTTCAACTGGGCACAATCTCGCCAAGCCAATTGGGCAGCTAACGCCGCGAAGCAGGGTGAATCATCCGGTGGCCTGGGAATGAGTGTTGGACTTGGTGCCGCTGCTGCTGTTGCGTATGCTATTGGTAAGGCGGCCAGTTTGGTTAACGAACGTATACACGAGCGCCAAGAGTCTACCTCAGACACTCAACAGTTCGACTTTGCACTGATGGCTGTCTCGGAGAACTTAGCGAAACGCAAAAAATTAAACGAAGCATACATTAGAGACTCTAAATCTTTTGGAATGGCAGTTAATAAAGATACTGCAAGAGAGTATTCAAATTCCGCTGCTGGCCTGATGAACCACGGATATGACGATAATGCGGCTGCAACTACATTGCACAACCGTATGGCTGTATTCCGCGCTGCTAACTTAGACCCGGAATCTACACAGCGTGTCAATTACCAAATGAGCCACGTAGTTGCTAAAGGCTATGCATCTGGTATCGACTACAAAGCTTTGACAAACAACTTAGGTTCTAAACTCGCTGGTGATATCGACGTAGGGGCTGCAAAGTATTTAGGGTTCAAGGGTAAGGACGAAGACGCTAAAGCGTTTATGTTGGCAGCTCAGAAGAAACGTGAGATTACGCCCAAAGCATTAGATGCAGGTTTTGCATATACAGCTGTTAAGAACAAGGATATTGTGGAGCGCCACGCTGGGTCCATTGAGGCTAATGCACAAAATCTTGAGACTGATAAGTTTCTCCAGACAGACAGGCAGCAGCAAGACTCCGATCTGGTTAAAGCGATCAATGATCGGCTTGATTCCGAGCGTGAATTAGTTAAAGCAACGCAGGGATTGTCTGAGGTATCACGCAATTTAGACATAGCTTTCACCAGACTGGAAACAGGCGCTATGCGTTTGCTGGCTGGCCGTAACCTTGATAACACAGTCAAGACCCAAGACCAGCTATCCAACGATGTGGGTGCAGGAGGCACTATCGAAGGCTACGGCGGAATCGACCCAAGAGACTTGGGAACACCTAAAGAGGCTGATGGTAGCCACAAGGGTATGAAAGACCCCGTAGATAGATTGTGGAACTGGATGACAGGTAAAGATACTGGACCGAAAGAAGGCGACTTCACAGGTAAGTTAGATGGCGTTGCAAGTAACGCCGCTGGACAGATACCTTATGACACGTCCGGTTTAGATATGAGCCACCTCCCAGGTTTTGGTAAACATCTATCAGACTTCATGACATCCGATTATGGTCAACAAATTGCCAACTTGTCCAGCGGACCGGGCAATAACCCTTACACATTGGATAGTCCACAACAGATGCAATTTGCTACAGCC
>NZ_JAQGNX010000083.1 GCF_028293835.1 Pseudomonas sp. | reverse complement strand
TCGAAAACCTGATGATCGTTTCCCCGGATATCGGCGGCGTCGTGCGTGCACGTGCTGTTGCCAAATCCCTGGGCGTCGATCTCGGGATCATCGACAAACGCCGTGAAAAAGCTAATCACTCGGAAGTGATGCATATCATTGGTGATGTCGAAGGGCGTACCTGTATTCTGGTTGATGACATGGTCGATACCGCCGGCACTTTGTGTCACGCGGCCAAGGCCCAGAAAGAGCATGGCGCTGCCAAAGTTTTCGCCTACTGCACACACCCTGTGCTGTCAGGTCGGGCTATCGAGAACATTGAAAATTCCGTGCTGGACGAACTGGTGGTGACTAACACCATCCCGTTGTCCGCTGCAGCACAATCCTGTGCACGTATCCGTCAACTGGATATTGCACCGGTAGTCGCCGAGGCGGTTCGCCGCATCAGCAACGAAGAATCGATCAGCGCGATGTTCCGCTAAGGGCTCTGCCCTACGCTGCATCTCGTTGTCGAAAAGCGCCCCGCCCCAACCTTTTGTTGGGGCGGGGCTTTTTTGCCCATATCGCCTGAGCGCCGGTCGCAAACGCTGGGCGAATGTGGTTATTTTGGAGAAACACCATGAATGAATTTACTCTAAATGCTGAACTGCGTACTGACTTGGGGAAAGGTGCGAGCCGCCGCCTTCGTCGTCTCGCTAGCCTGGTTCCAGCTGTAGTTTACGGTGGCAAAGACGCCCCTGAATCCATCAGCATGACCGCTAAAGAAGTTGCCAAACTGCTCGAAAACGAAGCTGCTTTCAGCCACGTTATCGAACTGAACGTTGGCGGCAACAAGCAGAACGTCGTTATCAAGGCGCTGCAACGTCACCCAGCTAAAGGCCACGTGCTGCACGCTGACTTCGTACGTGTAATTGCAGGCCAGAAACTGACCGCTCACGTACCAGTGCACTTCATCAACGAAGAAGCACCCATCAAGAAAGGCGGCGAAATTTCGCACGTTGTTTCTGAAGTTGAAGTGACCTGCCTGCCAAAAGATCTGCCTGAGTTCATCGAAGTTGACTTGGCTAATGCCGAAGTTGGCGTGATCATTCACTTGTCAGACCTCAAAGCACCTAATGGCGTTGAGTTCGTAGCACTGGCGCACGGTAACGACCTGGCTATCGCCAACGTTCACGCTCCACGTGTAGCACCAACTGAAGACGCCGCCGAGTAATTACTCGGTAACGTCTTCCAAGGAAGAGCCCCTGTCGTGACTGCCATACAACTGATCGTTGGCCTGGGAAATCCAGGCGCCGAATACGAACAGACCCGGCATAACGCAGGGGCTTTTTTTGTTGAGCGTATCGCTGCGGCTCAAGGTGTCAACCTTGTTCCTGAGCGCAAATTTTTTGGCCTGACCGGGCGTTTCACTCACCTTGGTCGGGACGTTCGTCTGCTTATTCCCACCACGTTCATGAACCGCAGCGGTCAATCCGTCGCGGCGCTTGCCGGCTTCTATCGCATCCCGGTAGACGCCATACTGGTGGCGCATGATGAACTTGACCTGCCACCCGGCGTTGCCAAGCTCAAGCAGGGCGGCGGCCACGGCGGTCATAACGGATTGCGCGACATCATTGCGCAACTCGGCAATCAGAATACATTTCACCGTCTGCGGCTTGGCATTGGCCACCCGGGTGATGCCAGCAAGGTATCCGGTTTTGTCCTGGGTCGAGCGCCTCGCGCCGAACAGGAAAAACTGGACGCCAGTATCGATTTTGCCCTCGGCGTGCTGCCGGATATCTTCGCGGGGGAATGGAACCGCGCGATGAAAAACCTGCACAGCCAGAAGGCTTGACTAACTCCGAGGGGAAATATCATGGGATTCAATTGCGGCATCGTCGGCCTACCTAACGTCGGCAAGTCCACCCTGTTCAATGCCCTGACCAAGTCCGGTATTGCGGCAGAGAACTTCCCCTTCTGCACCATCGAACCAAACACCGGTATCGTGCCGATGCCAGATGCGCGTCTCGACGCGCTGGCCGCCATCGTCAAACCAAAGCGTATCTTGCCCACCACCATGGAGTTCGTCGACATCGCCGGCCTCGTGGCGGGCGCCTCGAAGGGTGAGGGCCTGGGCAACAAGTTCCTCGCCAACATCCGCGAAACCGATGCCATCGCTCACGTGGTCCGCTGCTTCGAAGACGAGAACGTGATTCACGTCTCTAACAGCGTCGACCCGAAGCGCGACATCGAAATCATCGACCTTGAGCTGATTTTCGCCGACCTCGACAGCTGCGAAAAGCAGTTGCAGAAAGTCACGCGTAACGCCAAAGGCGGTGACAAGGACGCGGTCGTTCAAAAAGGCCTGCTGGAACAACTTATCACGCACTTCTCTGAAGGCAAGCCAGCGCGCAGCCTGATGAAAAACATGAGCGTCGACGAAAAGGCAGCCGTTCGTGGCTTTCATTTGCTGACCACCAAGCCGGTCATGTACATCGCCAACGTTGCTGAAGACGGTTTCGAAAACAACCCGCTGCTCGATGTCGTCCGCGCCATCGCCGAAGAAGAAGGCGCCATCGTCGTGCCAGTGTGCAACAAGATCGAAGCAGAAATTGCCGAGCTTGATGATGGCGAAGAAAAGGACATGTTCCTCGAAGCCCTGGGTCTTGAAGAGCCAGGTCTTAACCGCGTTATCCGCGCCGGTTACGAGATGCTGCACCTGCAAACTTACTTCACCGCTGGCGTTGAAGAAGTGCGCGCCTGGACCGTTCGCGTCGGCGCCACCGGCCCACAAGCCGCAGGCGTGATTCACACCGACTTCGAAAAAGGCTTCATCCGCGCTGAAGTGATCGCGTATAGCGATTTCATTCAGTACAAAGGCGAAGCCGGCGCGAAGGAAGCCGGTAAATGGCGTCTGGAAGGCAAGGAATACGTGGTTAAAGATGGCGACGTAATGCATTTCCGTTTTAACGTGTAATTGCACCCCGGCGCCGCACGGCGGTACAACACAGAATCTGGAAAGCGGGCTTGCTCGCGATTCGCTGCAGTAGTCGTGAATGAGTCAGTTCGGCTCTTCCAGCTGGAACTAGCCAGAGCATTCGGGACCGCTTCGCGCTCGATCGCGAGCAAGCCCGCTCGCTCCTACAATTAAGTTTTGCGCAGTTTGCGCAGTTTGCGTCGTTTGGCGTTCAAGCCCCGAGGTGGTCCCCGGGGCCTGATTCAGCCAGTTACAGCGCGTCAGGAACTACGTCCGCCGCCGTGGCTGTGTTCGCCGCCCTTTTTGCCAGCTTCAGATGCTTTTTCTTTGTCTTCGGCGAAGTTGCCTCCGCGTCCACCGCCCTTCCCGCCGCTCGAACTATCGGCATCGCTTGCCGACTGGCGCCCGCCGCCATGGCTGTTTTCGCCGCCTTTCTTACCTGCCTCAGAGGCGCGTTGTGGATCGTTGGCAAAATTGCCGCCTGAAGCCTCACCACCTTTTTTGCCGGCTTCGGAGGCTTTTTCCCGGTCGTTAGCAAAGTTCCCGGGGTTATTGTTTCCGGTGTTAGCCATTACTGTTCACCTCTTTTGGTTTGTAACGAGCTCCTTGGCTCGTCTAATTCCGAGGGCTTCGAAAACCAAAAGTTTGAACAAAAACCGCTTCTCTCGACGAGCGGAATCACCCAGCAAGTTCCCGGAAATTACGAGTTTGGAGACTAGCGGCAGCTCAACTTCCAGCCACCTTCAGCGGCGCCCCAGCCAATGGCGTATCACGCAGCCGCCTGCCCGTCGCATTGGCTATCGCGTTGGCAATGGCGGCAGGCGTTGGCCCCTGGGATGCTTCGCCAACCCCGAGAAACGGCATGCCGGGTCGATCGATCATATGAACCTCGACGGACTTTGGCACTGAGGAGAAACGCAAGATGGGGTAAGTACTCCAATCGAAGCTGGTGATGTTCTGCGCATTCCAATGGGTTTGCTCATACAACGCCCAACTCGATGCCTGGATAATGCCGCCCTCGACCTGGTTGCGTGCGCCGTCCGGGTTGACCAACTGTCCGCAATCACAGGCCGCCACCACCCGCTCTATCTGCACGTCCCCGGTTTTCGGTTCGACCGATACTTCCATCGCGATGGCGAAGTAAGCCATGAGGTTCTTGTACTGCGCAAAGGCGAAACCGACACCGCGCCCCTGGGCCAGCCTGGCGCCGGATTGCCAGCCAAACTTTTTTGCCGCCAGCTCAATCACGTCCCGCGCGCGGGGGTCGTCCAGGTGAGCCAGGCGAAAGGCCACCGGGTCTGTTTCAGCAGCCAGCGCCAATTCATCGATGAAGCTCTCGATGCTGAACACGTTGTGGTATGCCCCCAGCGAGCGCATGGCTGAGACTCGAATCGGCATGGTCGGCAAAAAATGATACTGCACCTGCATATTAGGAATCGTGTACAGCGGGACGCTATTGCGTTGACCATCGCCTTCAGGCATCGGGATCGGTTGTGGCGGCGCGGGTTTGAACGGCGACGAGAGCAGCGATGCCGGAATGAAGCGACCGGCATTGGCTATGCGGAAATTGTGGGTATTGCTCCAGACTTGGAACCTCCAGTCGACGATCTTCCCCGCAGCATCCAGCGACGCGACAATGTCGGTGATCATGGCCGGCCCCAATGGTTCGCCCATGTGTTCTTGCTCGCGCATCCATTGCACGCGAATTGGATGCCCTGGCACTGCCCTGGCGATCAATGCAGCATCGGCGGCCACATCGTCGGCGCCGTTGTGCCCGTAGCAACCGGAGCCTTCGACGTGCACGCAGCGAATATTCTGTAGCGGCATCGACAGCAATTCCGCCAGGCCGGCGCGTAGCGGGTAAACACCTTGGGTATGGGTCCAGACCGTCAATTGCTCGTTTGTCAATTGCGCCAACGCGCAGGACGGCCCGATTGATCCGTGGGTCAAATACGGCTTGGTATAACGCGCCTGCAGGGTTTTGACGGCTGGCGCCCCAGGGCGATGCTGGTCGACAACGGGGATTTCCTGGATCGGCGAATCCATCAGTTGCTGATGGATCGTTGCCTGGTCGGCCAGCGGTGGCCCGAGGTTCCAGGTGGCGGCATTGGCCAATGCGCGCATGGCCAGAATGGCCCGCCACTCGTCATCGGCTACCACGGCCAGATAGTTGCCGTCGCGCAGCACCTTGATGACGCCGGGCATTTGCTCGATGGGGTGAATATCCAGAGTCGCCAAGGTCGCCCCCACGGAAGACGGGCGTACCACCCGCCCGTGAAGCATGCCGGGCAAACGAAGGTCTTGAACGTAGCTGGGGCCGCCTGTCACCTTGCCGGGAATATCGACCCGAGGCATGGATTGGCCAATAACCGAAAAGGTTTTGGGATCGTTCAGCGCTGAAACGACGCTGGCCGCTTGATGTAAATTAACACTGCCAACCACCTCGCCATAGCTGACATGACGGCCATCGGGCGCGGTGATGGTGCCGTCTTTGACCGTTAACGCCTGGGGGTCTGTGCCAAATTGAGTGGCTGCCGCTTGAACCAGCAAACTGCGTATTTGAGCGGCCGCGTTGAAGATTGCCGTACCACTGTCGGCAATCGAGTGACTGCCTGCGGTGTAGCCTTCGTTGGGCGTCCTCGCGGTATCCGCCGTGATCAACACGAGGCCGTGGGGCGCGACGTTGAGCTGTTCAGCTGCGATCTGCATCATGGCCGTGCGAATCCCGGTGCCCAGTTCAGCCTTGCCGGTGAACACAGTGATCTGCCCTTGGGCGTCTATTTTTATCCACGCATCAAGGTTCGGCTCCGTTTTCAAGCTGCCGGGCAAGCTGGGTGTAGTGGTGGTAAACGTCCCCGCCTCAGTAGTCGAGGTGACTGCAAATACCCGTGAACTCGCCAACAATGAGAAGCTGACCAACAGTGAACTCGCCACTAGGAAATGCCGACGACCGGGGCTGACCAACACCTCCCGGAAATCTTCAGGCTTCATGATTTGCCCCCCGAACTGACTGCCGCGTTGGACTCGGCCACTTCTCGCATCGCCGCGAGAATCCGCATGTGCGTTCCGCATCGGCACAGGTTGGGTTGCAGATGCTCGCGAATTTGTTCGTCGCTGGGCGTTGCAACCTTGTCGAGCAACGCCTGCGCACGCATTACCATCCCGGCGATGCAATACCCGCATTGCGCCGCCTGCTGATTGATAAACGCTTGTTGCAGCGGTCCCGGTTTCTCTACGGTTCCCAAGCCCTCAATAGTACGAACCGGGCGTCCACCCACAGCCGAGACCGGCAGCAAACATGAGAACACTGGGTTATCGCCGACGATAACGGTGCAGGCGCCGCATTGACCCAGGCCGCAACCAAACTTCGCGCCGTTAAGTTGTAGCTGGTTGCGCAGCACATAGAGCAACGGCGACGACGGATCGGCATCAATCGTATGCTGAACACCGTTCACAGTGAGTGTGGTCATGGTGCCGGGGTCTCCTTGCGAATCTTGGCAACGGCTTGTTCACCAAGCGACGCCCATGGCGCCTGGGTGCTGTATCGCGCACGCAAATAATTGCCGAGGTCGGCAATCTGCCTGTCGTTCAGGGTGTCGGCATACGCGGGCATGAAGTGCGCAGCCTCGCTGGCATGCCAGCCGTTACCGTCGAGTATCATTCGGACCGTATTGGTTGGGCTGTCAGCATTGACTGCGGTACTTTGCGCCAGCGATGGCCTGCCGCCCAGGGTCGACATCGGCGCCCCTGCTTCGTGGCAAACCCCACAGGCACCGATAAACAGTGCGTGGGCGCCGTCTAACCCGGTCGGGATTACCGGGTTCGCCTGTTGCGCAGCGGTCGGCAGGGTGACGGGTGTCGCAGGCGCTTGCAGCGACATCAGGTAAATCGATATCGCCTCGACATCGGCGCGCGGTGCATCAGCCAGCTCTTGACTGACCGGGCGCATCGGCCCCGCTGCCGCGCCGTGTTCGGAAGCCAGGCCGGTGTGCAGGTAGTCGATCAGTTGCGACGGGGTCCAAGGCACTGGCGCAGCTGACAGCCGGGTCAATGCTGGCGCGTCCCAGCCATCAATCGAGCCACCGGCGAATGCTTGGCCCTTCTTCTCCGCGCCCAACAGGTTAAGCGGGGAATGACAGGCGCCGCAGTGTCCAAGGCCCTCCACCAGATAGCGCCCGCGGTTCCATTCTGTGCTTTGCGTTGCCCCGTCAGGCACCACGCCGCCTTTCAAAAACAACAGATTCCAACCAGCCACCAACGGCCGAATGTTGAGTGGAAAAATAAGCTGGTTGGCCGGCGTGACCGCATGCACCGGCGGACGGCTCATCAGATATGCATAGATATCGGCAATATCGGCGGCGTTGGTCCGGGTGAAATGCTGATATGGGAACGCTGGGTACAGCAAATGACCGTCCCGCGAGATGCCTTTGCGCATCGCACGTTTGAACGCATCGGGGGACCAGGTGCCAATGCCGGTTTCGTCATCCGGGGTGATATTGGTTGAATAGATGGCGCCAAAGGGCGTATCGAGTTTCAGTCCACCGGCAAACAACTGGCCGCCTTTGCTGCTGTGGCATACCACGCAGTCACCTGCGGCAACCAACCGGGCACCATGCTCGATCAGTTTTTGATTAACTTCGAATACCGGCTTCTGCCGTTCAGCAGCCGTCAGCATCGGAATTTCCGGCTCGCTAGCGACCCAAAACCCGGCACCGATACAGAGGACAACAAACACGGTGGCGATTGCTATCCTTGTTACCTTCATTCAACCCCCAGGCGCCCTTCCATAAGGACGCTTTGTTTAGGGCAGATGCGTAGCGATCAGTTCAATTGGAATCGCGCGGTATTGTCACTGAGCGCTCGGCTGCCTTTGCTGAGCATGTCGGCCGCCTGATTAACCGCTCGAGCGCCATCCAGTAAACGGCCGGCCGCCTGGTCGACTTGCTGGATGTTGCCGCTGACCTCATCGGCAGTGCTTGCCTGTTCCTCAACGGCTGTGGATATCTGCGCCAAGGTGTCGGTAACGCCTTGTACGGCACTGGCGATTTCCCCCAACCGCTGGCCCAGGCCAGTTACCGCAGCGGCATCATTCACAGCCTGACCGCACGCCGCGTCCATCAAGCCTACGGCCTGGCTCACGGTGTTGCGCAAGCTGTCGACCGTTCCGGCGATTTGCGCGGTAGACGCTTGAGTGCGCTGTGAAAGACTACGAACTTCGTCGGCAACCACGGCGAAACCCCTGCCCTGCTCGCCTGCTCGCGCCGCCTCGATGGCCGCGTTGAGCGCCAGCAGATTGGTCTGCTCGGCGATGCCGCGAATCGCATCCACCACCGATTGAATTTGCTGCCCTTGCTCGCTGACACGTCCCAACGCGGCGGCGGTGTCCGTCAGGCGCTGGTTAAGCTGCTGGATACTTTCGGTGGTGCGAAGGCTGTCACGGCTGCTTTCCTCAGCCACTTGTCGTGTGTGCCGAGCACTGACCGACGCTTGCTCGCAACTCTTCGCGACACCCTGGGACGTCGCCGCCAATTGCGTGGCTGCCGTGGCGATCTGGCTGATCTGCAGTTGCTGATCCTCGACCTCATTCAATGTGCGACTCGATTGCGAATTGAGGGTTTGTACCGCGCCACTCAATTGCAGCGTTTCATGATCGACGCCGAGCAGGCTGGTGCGTAGCTGCACTACCGCCACGTTGAGTGCAGTGCTGATTGCCGCCAACTCATCACGCCCTTCCACGGGCACTTGAACGCATAAGTTGCCGTCGCGCAACGACTGCGCCAGGGTGGTAATGCCGCTGGCGCTGCGGCGAATCGACGCCTGCAGACACACGAACAGGTAAAGCGCAGCCAGTAGCAAGAACCCAAACATTGCAGCCACCGGAATGAACTGCCGAAGGGACTGGTCATGGTAATAGCCCAGGCGATCATTCAGCGACACCAGCGATTGGTGCCGCAAGGCGGCCAAATCGCCAAGCAAGACATCGATGCTGTGATCGAAGCCTTCGGTCTTGAGGGTGATGCTGCCGCCAAAAACCCCGTCATCCAGCACTTTCAATTCGCGGTCCAGGGTTTGCTGGCTTTGATGATACTGGTCAGCCCACGCCTGCATTTCTCGTGGCAGCCTGGCCTCCAACGAAGCACCGGTTTTATTCAGCTGATCACGGGCATCACCCAGACGGCCGCGCAGGTCTCGCATCTGCAAACGGCTTTGCATGGTGAACTGACCGGACGCGATGGAGGTTTGCCCAACGCTGGACAGCCGACCGACACGCTCGATCAGGTCCGGAGTCTGTTGGGTAGAGATTTGCATCAATACGTAGGTTTCACGCCACGGATCAATGTTCAGTCCGTTGTCCAAGGCGATCTGTTCGCGCAGGTTCTGCAGGGCAGTCAAGGCGGCAGTAAAACGCTCGTAGCCATCTGGCCACCAGCCCACTGCGCGTAAAGCAGCAGAATCCAAACCAGCGGTGGCACCTTGTAGCGTCTGGTAACGATTGAGTGTGTCGGTCTGCGCACTGTTAGTGTGCAAATCAGTCCCCAGTTGCGTTAAAGCCTGGGCGACAAGGGGGTTCGCGGCATCGAGGGCGGCCATGGCTTCACGCGCCGCCGGGGTGGGTTCATGAAGAATATCAGCAGCCTTCCAGCGTGCCGCGCGGTCGCGCTGAGCAGCGAGCAAATCATCCAGCGTGTCCAACGCCAATAGCTGCCGCACGCCTGCACGCTCGCCCGATATCAGGGCCAGCTTGTCGCGATAATCCTGACCAATCATCCATAAACTGCCCACCAGCGGCAGCATGAACAACAGGAAAAGCAGCTGAAACTTTCGAGCAAATCCGAAACGCCCTAACAGGCGAATCCCTGGGGACAAAAGTGTCAGCATTTCCAAACCTCTCATCTGGACCCTTGCCATCGCTTGTGGCCATGGAGAGTACCGCTATAACAATCCGGCGGATCGCCGTCGATATTCGATTTTGAAGCAAGAACCGGACCGCTAATAAGAAACCTGCAGGGCTCTACGGGCTGATTTAGCGCGGTGCGAGTTTTCGATTGGCGTCCATAGCGTTACGCAATACGTCGACCAATATGGGCGCCAATAACACTCTATCGGCACAAACAGGCGGGAGATTATCTACGAATCGTTCTTTTATCGTGACTTGGCGACCACCGGGCCACGTCGCGAGAGCGAACTGGATGACGCCCAGAGGTTTCATAGCGCTAAAACACCGCTGCACCCTCTGCTTCAGCGAAATGCTTCGGCACATAGCGGAGCGTGGAACAATGCATTCGTGTCGGAAGGGAGTCGCGGTATGGGTTGTGCCGAGCCGTTTTAAAGGGCTGGACGGGCATCTGGGGCTAACCGCTTGATCACACGCATAAATTTCAAGAACAACGCTTGACACATTTCCAGTATCCGCGAATAATGCGCGCCACTTGGCTACATAGCTCAGTTGGTTAGAGCATAGCATTCATAATGCTGGGGTCCGGGGTTCAAGTCCCTGTGTAGCCACCAAGTACAGTTTCATGGCATCGCTCGATGCGCATGGAACAACAAGAAGCCCGCCTCGTGCGGGCTTTCTTGTTTCTGGCTGTAGCCCTATAACCCTTATTTCCCATCCGTGTTGATTGGCGCACCGTGTTCGCTGCGCGACTGCGCGGCGTCATAGGCAGGGCGGGATGTCGATTACGGACCTCAGGCGATTAAAACTAGCCAAAGGGAGAAAACCTCGATTCCTTCCTGAACATCCTGTATTAGAAACTTTACCCAGGCCTGACATGCCGCTGACAAATCCATTAAAGCGGCGATGCTACCTTTGGTCGACTTCGGGATCCCCCGCAGTAGGCCCCGCTGAATGGTCGAATAATTCAGAGATAACACTTGGTTACCTGCACTGGCGTTGTGCGTTGACGGCGCGTTCAGGTTCTAAGTATTCAGGAGGTAGCGATGTCTATTGGTGCAATCTCAGCTTCGATTTCAACCCCTGCCATGTCCACTCAAGCCGCGACCACGGCAAGCCAGACAGCCGCGCAATCCGCGACTGCCAGCAGCACTGCCAGCAGCACTGCCAGCACTGCCGCTAGCAACACCACCGCAACAACCAAGCATCATCACCGTCATGCGGCACCCAGCAGCACTCCAAGCAGCACAACCACATCGTCTAGCGCAGCACCTTCTGTAGGCAGCAATGGGCAGGCCATCGGCCAGACCATCAGCGTCACTGCGTAATGCAGTAGCGTTAGTCAGATCAGCAAACTCCGCTTCGGCGGAGTTTGTCGTTGAGGGTCAGTGTCGGTGATTAATCACGATGTCTGAATGATCGTGCGAACGGTCAGGAGCATGATTTCCCGTCAGATGAATCCAAACGCCAGGCGTCATCAATGCGATCCCCCTCAAGAACCGCAGCGACACCGACTCCCCAGACCAGTGCTTAGACGCAACAGCCCGGCTAGAAAAACGGGGAATATCCACACCCATGCATCTGCCTGCAAAAAACAATATTTTCGACATCCCACAATATTTCCGCCGATGAAACGTCTTCACTCTCATGGACCTTTCGCGCAGCCAAGACCTGATGAATGATCGAAACAGCGACATCACCGCGACCGTTTTGCGTGAGCGCACAAAGCTGGGGAATTTCATTCGGCGCAGGGTGCGTGACGCGACCGAAGCCGATGACATTTTGCAGGACGTCTTCTATGAATTCGTCGAGGCGTACCGCCTTCCAGAGACGATCGAACAGGTCAGCGCATGGTTATTCCGGGTGGCCAGAAATCGGATTATTGATCGATTTCGCAAGAAGAAAGAGCAGTCCATTAGCAGCATGGGCGAAGACTTGGACAGGGATGAAGACGAATATCGGCTCGACTTGGCGTTGCCGTCGATGGATGCCGGACCTGACGCGGTTTTCGCCAGATCAATGGTGCTTGAGGCGCTGCAGAACGCGTTGGATGAATTGCCGGAAAATCAGCGCGAAGTATTTATAGCCCACGAGATTGCGGGCAATAGTTTTAAGCAAATAGCGGCACAAAGCGGCGTTGCACTGAACACCTTACTGGCACGAAAGCGTTATGCAGTTCTGCATCTGCGCAATCGGCTGCAAACGGTTTACGACGAACTTGATACGTAACGGAGTGGGAACAATGAAATATCGACTGAGATTTGTGGCGCGAATTCTATTGGGCATCGTGGCGGTGGCGGTTCTGGGCTGGCTGGTTATGGCGCTGTGGAACTGGGTGATTCCGGAACTCTTCGCCGGTGGACGAGTTATTGATTACGGACACGCGCTGGGGTTGCTGTTGTTAAGTCGAATCCTGTTTGGCGGTTTCCGTGGACGCGGTGGATGGCACGGCCGCAGGGACTGGCGCAAATGGGAAGCGATGACGGCTGAAGAACGCGAACAATTTAAGCAGGGCATGTTCTGCGCACGGGGGCGGCGCGCTGAGGGATGATGGGCAAGCAACTCCATACGATCACTGTCTAACTTTTGGGGCGCAGTTCACTCTGTAGGAACTGCCGAAGGCTGCGATAGGCCGAGTCGCGGGCGACCGGCACCCCCTCAGCGGTCTTCACGAGGGCGCCCGGTTTCCGGTCGAATCGCAGCCTTCGGCAGCTCCTACAGATTATTTTTAAGTCAATGTATGTCAGGCATATCGCGCCGTTTGCGTCCCGAATATATTCGGTCCTTACAGATTTTCAGTCGCAGGCTGCCAAAACCGACAGCCCCTGCTCCCACACTTGTCGCGTCCTGACCCAGACCATTTCCTGCCAATCTTTGTCCGCCGGGTAAAATTGTTCAAGCAGACCTAGCTTGATCTGTCGACCGACGCTATCCAGTGGATTGCCATGCAGGTGCAACCACTGATCGTCACGCAGGTGGCGATGCACCTCCTCGCCAGGGTACGTGCCGCACTCGATGACGAAGGGCATCACGCGGACGTTGGGTAACGCATCAATCACGGCTTGGGAGGTATAGCCCGTGGCCGTGGCGGCGATACCGGTTTCACTCAAGTTTTGCGCTCCGGTCAGCACGGTGTAAAGCCAGGGGCCGTAAGCGGCCTGGGCATCGGCCAAGGCTGGGTAGGCTCGCTCGGCGACGGTCAAGAGCATCGGATGGCCATAAGCGCCCGCGCCGGTGTGCAGGTCAAAGCACATGATTGTTTTGGCGCCTGACAGGCATTTCTGGACGATGGCGTGCAAGGTGCTGTTCGACCAACTCGGCGCAACGCCCCCATAGAACAGTCCGTCAGGATGGCTGTGTTGTCCACCTTCGACAATCGACATCACCCTCGGCCACCCGTGCAGCTGGACTTGCTCGTCAAGCAATAAATCGGCGCGTTCGCGTTGCGGCCCCTTTAAGTCAGCGCAACTGTAGATGTCGTGAAGCGCCGCGTAGGCTTGGTTGTTGGGCAGCGAACGATTGAAGTCCAAGTGGTTACGGTTCAGGTCGATGTTGTCTTCGTTGACCCGGCGTAGCCAGGCAGTGCCCCAAGGATTGATCAGGTGGATCATCACGATGGCAGTGTCGGCAGGCAATGAATGACGGTCCAGCGTTTGCAGCCACCGGGTTTGACAATTCGAACCGTAGAAACCTTCAACCCCGTGGGTGCCACTGATAGATACCAGCAACCTCGAGGCGCCAGGGTCACCCAATACGGCGACGTCGGTGCTGAGAGCCTCGCCGAACGGCCCCGGCAAGGGATGCCAATATTCGGTAAGGCTTGCGCCGGCAGCTGTCGCCGCAGCCAGAAACTGCTCGCGTTGCGTGTGGTAACTGACGTGTGTCGGAAAGTCGGTATGCATGTCGGCCCCTTATGGTCTGCGAGCCAGTCTATTTTGGTTGAATGCTGGAAACCAGTCGGCAGTCATTAAAACCCGGCGCGTTCGGCGGCCTGGGTGACGTTATTTCCGGGCATCAATGCTGTTCCAGCCACAGCCTCGCGAATGCTGGGCAGGTATTGCAATGGCCAGATACCCGCGTGCAGAGGGCCGGACGTCAAAGGTCATCTGAGTTCTGCGGCAATGGCGCCGACGGCAGCGACCAGCAACGCCTGCTTGTGCGGGTCCACCGGGCGATGGCGAACCGTTGCGCTCATGGGGTTCGCCGACAACGTGTTACCGCTAACATCGATATGGGACGGACGAATCGGGCGCGGCGCAAATCCGCCTCCACAATTGGGACACACGTTGGCCAGGACCTTATCTACGCATTGCGCACAAAACGTACACTCAAACGAGCAAATCAGCGCTTGGGTGCTGTGGGCAGGCAATGCTGTGTTGCAATGCTCGCAGCTAGGTCTGAGTTCAAGCATGAAGGTCTCCATGACGTTAGGAATATCAACCGGCAAACCCCATCGCAGGCTCGCCCAAGGTGCCCATTATTCTGCAACGCCCCCAGATTTTCCAGCCGAAACAGGCTCGATTTCAGACACTTTGGGACATCCTCACGAACAACTGGAATTCAGTTCGATTAATTATCACTGGGCTAACCGACGTGACGGACAGAGTCGCGTACACATTGAATCTGGGAGAAGCTGCCACCACTGACTGTTATCACGTAGCCGTTGGTTTTTTCAAGCTCGGTGGGAGGCGTAAGGTGAAGGTCCCTGACCGCTGCGGCCGGATTTTCCCAGAGGATTTTTTGCAGGCTCACGTAGCCTGACGCTTCGCCGTTTCCGGTCACGATACGGATTGAACTGCCGCCGGGGCGATAGTAGACCGTCGCAATTGACCCCGGACAAACATAGGCGCTGTCGGCTACTGGCTTAGGCAGAAGACCGATGGCGATATTGCCGATAAAACTGTACACCAAACTGCTCACAACGAAGATTGCAGCCAGGCTCAATAGAATACGGACCGGTCCGTTAAGGGCTCGACGCCTTATGTCAGGCGCTGAACGGTCAGATACCGACGCAGCAGGCGGCTCGATGCGTAGGGCTTCCACGACGGCATCGGTCAGTACCTGATCAAGCGCAGCTTCAGCGATCGCTAGCGGCGGAGCGGCCGCCAGCGCCGGTGCAACTATTCGAAGCCGTGGCGCAGGTCTTGGAACATGGGTGCGCCGTACACGAACGATGCGCGCCTGCAAGACCACGAATGCCGCGCACAGCAGCGGTACGATGTCGTTCAACGCCGGGGATTGGCTGTTGACCCACCCCACTATTGCCGGATCGGAAACAGCGATGTCGCCCGCGATGTACCCCAATAAAGCGCCGCCTACCGAGACCAATAATGGAATGCGCTGAAGCAATCGGGCTATCTGCACGCTGCCGAACATCAGCAGCGGCACGCTTAAGAACAACCCCAACACGAGGTAGAACACACTGCCTTGCGCTACCGCGGCCAGCCCGACAACGTTGTCCATGCTCATGACCAGGTCGGCAATCAGTACGGTGGCCACAGCGCCGGACAAGGTAGTGGTAATGCTTTGGACCGGGCCGTCCTGGTTGTTATCGCCTTCTTCGATCAGCAACTTGATGGCGATAAAAATCAGCAACCCGGCGCCGGCCAGTTTCAGGAATGGCACCAACAATAGCCATCCGGCCAGCGTGGTCAGCAAAACCCGCAGTACGATTGCGCCACTGGTGCCGATCATGACGGCTTTTTTGACCTGGTCCGTCGGCAGCCCACGGCAAGCCAGTGCGATGACCAACGCGTTGTCACCGGACAGGATCAGGTCCAGTAAACCTATCTGGAAGATTACGCCAAGCGCATGCAGTACACCGTCAAACATCATGGAGCGGGTTTACTCGCGTTATTGTTTGGGAACGGTCGCAGCAGGGCCCGAGCGAAACTGCTTGAGGAATTCGGCGTCCGGCGTCAGCACCAACATGGGCTGGCTGTCCGCCAAGGCTTGCCGGTAAGTCTGCAACGAGCGGTACAGCTTGTAGAACTCCGGGTCTTTGCTAAACGCAGCCGACAAAATCTGGTTGGCCTCGGCATCGGCTTCGCCGTGGGTGATCGCCGATTGACGCTGCACCTCAGACAGCAGCACTGTCCGGTCGCGGTCAGCCCGGCCCTGAATCTGCTGCGCCCATTCGAAACCCTGGGCGCGCAATTCTTTGGCTTCACGGTTGCGTTCGGACTTCATCCGGTCATAGATCGCTTGGCTGGCCTCGAATGGCAAATCGGCGCGATGCAGGCGAACTTCGGTCACTTCGACGCCGAGCGCTCGCGCTTTGTCAGCCACGTCTTTTTCGATGATGGCGACCTCGGGACGACGGTCATCCGATAGCAGTGAGCGCAGCGTCACTTGGCCCAACTCACGGCGCAGCGACGAGCTGACCATCTGCGTCAGTTGCGCGTTGGCTTGATCCAATGTGCCCACGGCCTGATAGAAACGCAGTGGGTCGCTGATGCGGAAGCGGGTATAGGTCACGACTTCCACACGCTTCTGATCACCCAGAATGATTTGCTCGGCGGGTGAGGTCAGTATCTGCAGACGGCTGTCGTAAAATACCAGCGAGTCGCTGTACGGGATCTTGAACTTCAGCCCCGGCGCGCCGGCCACACCCATTGGAGCACCGAAGCGAATAACCAGCGCTTGCTGGGTTTCATCGACCACATACACCGACGAACCCAGCGCCCACAGTGCCGCGAGGCCGACACCCACAACCAGCCACTTTAGCGTCGGGGTCACGATTTGGCGTCCTTCTGTACGGTTTTGCCAGGGTCGGAAAGCGGCAAGTAAGGCACTACACCGGACATGCCTTTGCCAGACGAATCGATGATGACTTTGGAGGCTTTCTTCAGCACTTCGTCCATGCTTTCCATGTACAGCCGCCACGCGGTGACGTCCTTGGATTGCACGTAGCTGGAATACACCGACAGGAAGCGCTTGGCCTCGCCCTCTGCCAGATTACCGACTTGCGCCTTGTAGGCTTCGGCGTCTTGAGTGATTCGCGCCGCATCGCCCCGCGCTCGCGGGATCACATCGTTGGCGTAAGCCTCGGCTTCGTTGCGCGCGCGCTCCTGATCGGCGCGGGCACGCTGCACGTCGTTAAAGGCATCGATAACCTGCGGCGGTGGGTCAACTCGCTGCAACTGCACCTGAGTGATCAAAATGCCAGCTTGTTCGCTGTCCAGCAGCTGCTGGAGTAGATCGCGGGTTTCGTCGGCTATTTGCGCGCGTTTATCCGACATCGCCGCCTGGATCGGCGTGCGGCCGATGACTTCGCGCAAGGCGCTTTCGGCGGCGATTTTTACCGAACGCTCCGGCTCGTTGATTTTGAACAAGTAAAGCCCGGCGTCTTTGATGCGCCAGAACACGGTGCAATCGGCTTCGACGATGTTCTCATCGCCGGTCAGCATTTGTTTATCCCGCGAGCCGCTGTTACCGGTGCTCAATGCCGTGCTGGCGCTGCCGAGTTGCAACTGGTTGACCTGAGTCACCTTGGGCAGTAACACGGTCTCAATCGGGTAAGGAAAATGATAGTGCAAGCCCGAGGCGGTAGTGTCGGCCCAGCGACCAAAGCGCAGAACAACGCCCTGCTCGTCCGGCTGGACTTTGTAAATGCCAGAGCTGATCCAGGCCAGGAACACCAGGCCACTGATCAATAGCAGGCCGCGACCTTTAAGGTCCATAACCGCAACGCCGTAGTGGATTCGTTCGCGCAGGCTGGCCGCAGCATGGGTCGTTTCAAGTAGAACAGGCGCGGGGCTATCGGTCATGCGGTGGCTCCTGTCCCTTGGGACGTGGGACCCTTACCGCAGGTGGCAGGGTCGCCGAAGCCGCGCAGAATACCCGAAGCGAAGAGCGTCGTCACTGACATGGATCAGGTAACAATCCCGACTCAAACCCGAACGAAAGCCTGCCAAACCGATGCTCTGCGCCATTAACTACGCACTTTGGACGCCAGAAAACCGCTGACCCATTTGGGCCGTGGCGTACCACTGCATGAGGGTGCTCGCCGATGGGCTGCCTTCGGCGCTGGACCAACTGGCAAAATCTTCCTCAGCAACGGCCGTATAAGGACCGTGTTTGACTTCGAAGATCACCCCGCCCACGTCCAGCGACAGCACGGCGTGCCAGCAACCGGCTGGGATTTCCAGCACTTTGCAGTCTTCGCCAAGCACGGTGCGCTGAGTGACGCGTCCTTCTTCATCGAAATTCAAGACGACAAAACGGCCGCTCAGGGCGCTGAGTAATTCCCAGGTATGCGGGTGGCGTTGCGCGCGGACGTACGTGCCAGGTTCCATGGCGATCGCCAAACGCTGGATCGGATCGGACAGTTCAACATGAAGGTTGCGGTTGGCACGCAGGCGAGGAGATTGCTGAGCTTGGGCTGCAAGCGCCTTCAGGTCGGCGGAGGTGATCTGCTTCATAGGAACTACCGGTACGGATAAGACCGCGATTATGGCCCAGCCCGCTCGAGCATTCAAAGACCTGACCATCTGCACCGGCGCTTTTAATGGGCGCTACGGGCCTGTCGACGCAGAAGCACAAGCGTCACTGTCGGAAAGCCCAAGCCCACAACGATCAAGCTGCCGACCATGCCTTCCCGGCCAAAAATGCCGTATGCGGAGCCAAATAGAATCGCTGCCAACGCCGGGACGCCCAAGGCGCAGATGATCAACGCATTCGCACCAAAAAATCGCTTCAGCGGACCTGTGGCGTTGAACACACAAATCAGCCAAAGGTGCATCCAGATAACAATCGTTACCAGATACAAACTCAGATGGAGCAGGTCCTTGATCAGTCCAGTTCCGTTCATTTACCGACGCTCCCTGACTGTTTCACCACTCTAGCCGCTAATCATCCGTCCGACCTAACAGCCAGACGTTACTTACGCAGAGTCACAGGATACATGATAGGACTTCGCACGTAACACACCGTTGCTTAGTGGCCGCCAATGCCAAGACGTAGCCGATTCTCAAAATGGCCGAGCCGACCGCCCAATGCATGTGAGAGGCAGCGGTGACAAGGGCCGCTCGTCTAAGACCTTAGGTGAAACCTGCATTGATTTGCGCCAAATCAATTGCCCTTTGCATTACGAATTTGTACGCTATACCTCTTGATACATAGTTTGTTACATCTCCGCCGAGCGGCGATGGCAACTTTTTTGACGCACTCACGCGAAAGCCATTCCCTGTGACTGCGCGCGCAAGCGTCACTTCGGAGGCAAGTAACATGACTGCAATTGTCAGTCTACCTATCACGTCGTGGGATCAACCCATCAGCAGTGCCAACCAGACGCTAGCGATAGAAGCGCTGGAGGCGGGTAACGTTGTGTTGCTGCCTCAACTGCCATTTGTCGTCCGTGAGGATGAGCGTCCTTTGCTCGAGTCCAATGTGATTCAGGGCATCAAAAACGTGAGTCTGGCACCGGCCAACGGGACATTCAAAGGCAGTAAAGGCACCGAAGCCGAACAACGCCAGTTGCAGGCGATGATGATGCGCTTCGCCGCCTCCACCAAGAGCTTGGCCAATAATCTGCTTAGCCCTTACGAAGAGGGTCTGCAGCAAGCCCGTGCCAGCTTTCGCCCGGTAGAAATCGCTGGCCGGCCTACCTCTTGGCGCAAGGACGATACCCGACTGCATGTGGATAACTTTCCGTCATCGCCTACCTTGGGCAAGCGGATTTTGCGCGTATTCAGCAATATCAATCCACAAAACCAGCCTCGTGTCTGGCGACTCGGCGAGCCGTTCGAAACCGTCGCGCAACGTTACTTGGCGTCGTTGCCCAAACCGCTTTGGGGCGCGAGCAAGATCATGAATGCGTTGGGCATCACCAAAAGCCCGCGCAGTGCGTACGACCATTACATGCTGCGCCTGCATGACCACATGAAGGCCGATCAGGACTATCAGACGCAACCCTCCCATCAGGAACAGCTGTTTGCCGCAGGCACGACCTGGATGGTGTTCACTGACCAGGTCTCCCATGCCGCCATGAGTGGTCAATTCGTGCTTGAGCAAACCTTTTTGCTGCCGGTCGAGTACATGCAACATCCTGCCCAGGCGCCGCTTCGGGTGCTTGAACGGCTGACCGGCCGAGGGCTGGTTTAGTCCCTGCGCGCTTGGGTTCAATAGCTCTATTACCTGCACCTTCAGGGTGCAGGCCCAGTGCGAATCGCTATCTTTGCGCTCAATGGCGAGCGTATAGCCCGACGCCGCACCCTTTCGCAAATGCGTTGCTTTAACAGTTAATCTGTAGCAGCCTGACGGCTTGGACGCTGAGCAGTGGCCATCACTCTTTCAGGCCTTCGCCTCCTCTATGAAAAAAAACAACGCGGTGCTCAATAACCTGGTCGACCTGATGCTCGACGCTGTCTGTGTGGTCAACACCGCCGGGCGTTTTGTATTTGTGAGCGCCGCGTGTGAGCGCATATTCGGCTATACGCCTGACGAAATGATCGGTCGAGTGATGATGGACATGGTGCTGCCTGAGGATCGGGCGCGGACTCTTGCGGCCGCGAACGAGGTCGCCTCGGGTCAGGCCAAATCTTATTTTGAAAACCGCTATGTCCGCAAAGACGGTGAAATCGTTCATATCATGTGGTCGGCACGCTGGTCTGACGTGGATCAGTTACGGATCGGCGTCGCCCGGGATATAACCGAGCGCAAACAGGCCGAAACGCGGCAGGCCGCTCTTTATTCGATTTCGGAGGCCGTTCAAGCCGCCGAAGACCTGATGACACTGTTTCAACGTATTCACCACATCATCGGCGAACTGCTGCCGGTGCTGAGCTTTTCCGTCGCACTCTGCGATGAAAAAACCGATCAGTTACGTTTCGCTTATCACATGAACAAGCTGGAACAGACCACCGGCATGCAGCCCATTGAGGCCACGTTGAGTGCCGAAGTAGTACGCACGGGTCAACCGCTGCGATTAACAGCCGAGACGATGGGCGACTTCCCCGATTCATTACAAGCGTTAGTTGACGTCGATGATCTGTGCTGGCTGGGTGTGCCATTGCTCGCGCATCGCGGCACGGTCGGCGCGCTGGTGGTCAGAGGCGGCGCTGGCAGCGCACGGGATACGGAGGAAGACCTCGAACTTCTACAGTTCATTTCCACGCAGGTTGCCGCCGCAATTGAACGTAAGCAACTGGAGGCGCGGTTGCAGTACATGGCGCAATACGATCAATTAACAGGATTGCCTAACCGCGTCCTGTTTCACGCCCGGCTGCAGACCGCGCTCTCTTGGGCGCAAGGCGAGCAGGGTCAGTTTGCGCTGTTGTACCTTGATCTCGACAAGTTCAAACAGGTCAACGATACCTTGGGGCATGCCATAGGTGACTTGCTGTTGCAGGAAGTTGCCCAGCGGCTGAAACAGAGTGTGCGCAACTCGGACACCGTGGCGCGCATTGGTGGCGATGAGTTTGTCGTGCTGTTGGGGAAAATTCAGCGTTCCGAAGATGCGCTGTTGGTGGCAGAAAAAATCCACCGTTCGCTGAGTCTGCCGCTGACGCTGGACAGTCACGTGTTAAACGCGCAAGTAAGCATTGGCGTCGCGCTTTATCCCGATGACGGCCTGGACGATAAACAGTTACTTAAATACGCCGACGACGCCATGTACCGGTCGAAAAAAATCTCGATTGCTGCGTTCGCGCTCCCGCTGAAACGCGTGGGTCATGACTGATTGATAAACGCTTAGGGAACCTGCGGCACAACTTTCAACCGCGATATCAAAAAGCCTTCTTTTTTCTTCCCTAATGTTCTAACTCCTGTTTCAGTGTCTGCAGCACCACACGCCTTCAGGGCTATCGCAGACAAGGAATGGTAATGCCAAAACCCACACTCATCGCCACCATACTGATCTCATTAGCCTTGAGCCTCACTGCTCACGCGGATGTCCAGGTCAAGCTGGGCAGTCAGCAACGCGTCACCCAGCTTTTTGCTTATCCGAACAATTGCAGCACCATCTGTTTTCGCAAATGGACGCTGGACCAAACTGTCGAGAATTACCTGAGCCAAAGCGTACTACGTGACGGTTACAGTGCGGCCAAGGTGCGTGTGCAAACCCAGGGCAATGAGGTGGTCGCAATGATCAGCGGTGTACCTGATGACTACGGCAAGCCGCTGAAGGCTTTACTGGATACCGGAGAACTGGCCTACAAAGGTGCCAGCAACCTTAACGCCGATGGCCAATGGAAGTTCAACTGGTACCTGTTTTTGCCGTTAGGCATGGCCCTGGAAAATCGCAAAAGCGTTGAGCTGCTGCATTTTCCGCCGGATTATTCCTTGACTGAGTTTCAGGATTATCTGAACTCTTCCACCACTGATCGCTGGGCCGAATTGTTGACCGACAACGGCATTCCCGCCAACCAAACGCCGGCGTATCAAACCATCATCGACATCGCGCCGATTGCTGCGCCGTCCACCGCCGGCAAGGATCTAGAGGGCGTTTACAAATACTTCACCGATTACCAAACGACCATGGTCAGGCAGCTTACCCAAACGACTAAAGGCAACTCGTTGCCCATGGTTGCGTTTGGCTCGCCGGTCCGCACGTGGGTCCAGCAACAATACAGCGTCACGTTGCCAGTGCTGGGCGTAGCAAGTATCAGCCCGAGCGCAGGAGAACAGGTCGCGGTACTTGGCTCTAACCATCCCAGTTACATTTGGTATGCCGCCGACAAAGCAAACTATGACGGCGACCAAGACAAGGCCGATGCTGCCGGGCTTAAGGTCATGGGGCAGGATTTGAGCGCGGCGTGCTGGCAGGCGGGAATGGGCAAGACACCTGGTGCCGACCCACAGGCAATGGTGGGCCAATGCATTCAACGTTGGCAGGTGACAGACAAAGTGCAGACATGTGAGCTGTTCTACACCTCGGTCCGCAGCTTGACGCCTGAACAGGCCAAGGCCAAATGCAGCACAAGCCCCGTATCAAGCGTGCTTGAGCAATTGCAAAAGCCCATTGGCCCGGAGCTGACTCAGCCTTACTTGTAGATTGGCCACATAATCCATTGCAATCCCTGACCAAGGAGCCAACTTGTTGGCGAGAGACCGGTCGCGGTGTGTCAGTGACAACGCCCCGCCA
Source organism: Pseudomonas sp. (assembly GCF_028293835.1). Classification (GTDB taxonomy): domain Bacteria; phylum Pseudomonadota; class Gammaproteobacteria; order Pseudomonadales; family Pseudomonadaceae; genus Aquipseudomonas. The sequence continues at coordinate 7,828 of NZ_JAQGNX010000083.1, read as the reverse complement.
ACACGTGACTCCTAAAGGACTTCAATTTTATTCAAACTATTCACCCAGCGGGCGCAGTCGGTACTGCGGCGGCAGTTGCTCGAAACCGTCGATGGTGGCGTTCAAGCTTTTGAAACGTCCGTCCTTGATGCCGTAGATGCAGCCGTGGATCGACAGCTTCTGCCCGCGATGCCAGGCATTTTGCACAATGCTGGTGTGGCCTACATTGGTGACCTGTTGAATAACGTTCAGCTCACACAACCGATCGACGCGCTCCTCTTCGGTCGGCAACGCTGCCAATGGCGCACGGTTTTCGTAATACAGGTCGCGAATCGACCGTAGCCAGCCATCAATCAAACCCAACTGACGGTCCTGCATTGATGCTCGCACACCGCCACAACCGTAGTGGCCGGTAACCAGTATGTGTTTGACCTTGAGTACGTCCACTGCGTACTGGATCACTGACAGGCAATTAAGGTCAGTGTGCAGCACCACGTTGGCGACATTACGGTGTACGAACAGATCGCCTGGCAACATGCCGACAATTTCGTTAGCGGGCACGCGGGCATCGGAACAACCAATCCACAGGTATTCAGGCGTTTGCTGACGAGCCAGCTTCGCGAAAAATTCCGGGTCTTTGTCTTTGATCGCGTCGGCCCAACGCTCGTTATTATCAATCAGGTCTTGTAGCTCGTTCATATGTTTACGCCTCGAAGATGATGCCCAGCTTTGACTGGCGTTCGGCGGTCCAGGTCACGCTGCTCTACCATTACGTAGCTAACCAACAAAAGGAATCTTCACGGGGAAGCTCGGTCAACTTCAATAAGGCCCCAAAAAACGAGGAATTACCATGACTGAATCACGTCGCCCTTATGGCGCTACGCAGCCTGAACCAATTGACGATAACGAAGACCGCATGGGCTCGATGGAAGAACTCGACTTCGACGAAGAGGAGCCTACCGCTCGTATCGGTGATTTGATCCCCGAAGACGAACTCGCCCAAGAGATTCCCGATGAGCGTGTCCGTGAGGCGGGAATGACTGGAGCTTCGACGTCGGATCACCATTCGACTGATGACGACATGAGCCCGGAAACCTTGATCGACGAAGACGGCGCTCGCTCAGCCCATGAAGCTGGCGAAGATCATCCCGCTGATTGGGACCTGAGTATCGTTGACGAAAATGACATCGGTGGTGGCGACGGCCTGGACGAGGCCGAGCTGGCAGAATTCGACCCGATGGACGGCAAACCGGAACCGCGCAAACGCGACTGACGGTTACTCAAACAAGGTGCAGGCCATGACCAATGCATCCTCGTGTCCGCCCGCTGCCGGGTAGTAATCCCGACGGCGGCCGATTTCGTTGAAGCCGAAGCTTTCGTATAACCGATAGGCGGACAGGTTGCTGGCCCTGAGTTCGAGAAAACACTCGCGCCCGTTAAGCTCATAGGCGCGTGACATGAGTCTTTCCAGTAAGCGCAGACCCAAACCGCGGCCTTGGCTTTCCGGTTTTACCGTGATGTTGAGCAAATGCGCTTCGTCGATAATGACGTTTATCACACCGTGTCCCACTTGCTGGGCGCCTTCGAACATCAGCCATATTTCATACGATTTGAGCGCGTCGAGGAAAATGCCTCGGGTCCACGGGTGGGTGAACGCCGCGTATTCAATTTTCAGTACCGCATCAAGATCGTCTTCGGTCATTCGACGAAACGTTACCGAGTCGGCGTTTGCCCCAGGGTTCTTCGAAACTTCAGTCATTCAATCGTCTTCCAGCGTGTCATCAGCCTGCGCATGGCCAGCCAGACATCAGCTTTGCGTTGCGGCTCGTCCATTAATAATTCCAGACCGGGCAAGGCCCAAGCGCTACCCAGTCCGTCTATCTGCAATTCTCGGTTGAAGGACTCGGCATTGGCTTCGCCAGCAAATCGAATCGATGGCAAACCGATAAGCCAGAGACAGGCGCACGGCTCATCTTCGAGCCGGGCCAGCACGAACCCCTGGACGAAATCACGCGCCGAGTCAGGCCCTTGATCAAGTTGACCCCGTACCAGTAACGGCCAGCGCACCGGTTCGCCAATGATCCGTGGACTGTCAGGCAAGCCCGCGGCGCGCAGCATGTCTTTGAGCAACAGATAAGCGGGATCGCGGCTTTGAAACGCTTCGCCTGTGGGTAACTCGACCAATAACAGGCAGGGACCGGCACGAAGCAGTTGCAGGGCAAAGCGCGGTGGCGGCACAACTGCGGTTTTGCTGGGCGCAGGCGCAACGTCTTGCGCTTCGGCGACGGTGTTGGTTCGGGTGCTGGCGAGCGACGGACGAGCCACCTCGACTCTGGGTCGCTCGATTACCGGTGGCGCTGTGGGAGTCACAGCAACTGACACAGGCCTGGCCGATGCGGCCTTAGCCGTAATCGGTGCTGCCACTGCCGCAAGCGGTTCAATGGGCGGCGGCACGGGCGTCATTACTTCCGGACGCGAGGGCGCGGCAAAGGGCAACTCTGTGCGCGGCAGCCAGTTGACCACCTGCATGGCGGTCAGATAAGCGCGGCGGCGGGACTCATTAAGCAAAGGTCGGCCATCTGTGGATAGTAAAGAAGGGATTCTACCGCCCTTCGCCGAGTCCCGCCGCAGTTGATCGCCTGGGGGTGAAATGTTGACCGGCCGATGCAGTACAATCGCTGCTTTTATTTGCCAACAGCCGGCCAATCCAATGATCGAACCTAAGCGCGTCTTGCGCGCCCTTGCCGAACACTGGGCGTTGCTAGAGCCACTGTGCGAACACTTCGACCAGGGCACATTGAGTCTGAGCGAGCTGCGCCTGCAATTAGCCGCTCAGCAACTGGACAGCACCCCGCAGGACATCACCCATCTGCTGGACGTGTGGATCCGCCTGGACATTCTGGTTCCCGTGGCGAAAAGCCCGAACCGTTTTGAATTGAATGCTCAGATTCATGATTTTTTGTCTTACCTCAGGCGCGAACATCGCCTAGGGCTATGCCTGGAGATCGAAGCGTACTTGCGCCACCTGGAGCGACTAGCCGGGTATATCCAGGACGCGTTTGAAATCCGCGATGCCAATGACCTGGCGCGGCAACTGCGCTTGCTGGACATGCGTGTCCGTGATGTCTTGAAAAAGCTCGCCAACGATGAGCAAGCGCTGATCGCCGTGGCGGAACGCGCCAAGACCAGTGATCGGCAAATCCCTCTGCGTCAGCGTTATGCCGAGGTATTGGCGACGTGGGATGAATACATCGAGCCGATGATTCAATTGGTGAATGCCGACGGCGCGTTCGAACAAGGCGTACGCAAGGTTGAGAACGTCCTGCTGCGGTTGCTGACCGAACAGCAGCGGCTCGGCCATCTTGTCGACGATGACATGTTGCTGCGCACCCACGCGCGCATCCTTGAGATGCAAACCAGCGCGCAATTAACCCTGCGCCATGCCCGTGAGCTGCTATTGCCCCTGCGTGAAGAAGCGCGTCGGCATAACGCTGTAACCCGTGGCGCCGCGTTGGCGCTGTCGGCTATCCGCAAGCGCGGCATCGATGCGGTGCCGCACACCGCAATGTTGATGTTCACGCGGCCGCAAAGCACCTTTCTCGGCAGTGCCAGCCAAGTCGAAGCGTATGTTTATGCCTTGGCCCGCTTCGAACCCAAGCCGGCGAAGTTTCCCAAGGCCAACGTCAGCACCCGCAAGGGCGAGCCTCCGAAGGCTCCGCGTACCGTTAAGGAGATGCTCGAACGCTGTGAAAATGCGTTGCCGATGCCGGACTTGATGGTTTGGCTGTTGGAGCAAGAGCCGAACGGCCCCACCGACGAATTGCTGTACTGGTTTTCCCGCTTGTCGCGGGACAAACGCTTCAGTCGCGAACGCCTTGAGCGGCGCGATTATCACACTCAGGAGCATCAGGTCAGCCTGCGTTCCTTCGCCCTGCTCTCTAGCCGAGACGAGCATCTAGAGACATCTGCGAGCACACCTCATGCATCTTGATCTATCCGAAATGTCCCAACTGGCGCCCATTTTTCGTGAGCTGCTCAAGGGTTATCACATCAGCCGTCGCGATCCTGAGCTATATGCGCAGCTGTCCAACAGCCAGGACCAATACCGCACGCTGTTTAAAGCGCTGGGCTACGAACTGGTCTGTGATACCCGTGGTTTCTATTACTTCGTGCCCGAGCTTGCGGCCGCACAGGTCAACAAAACCGCACAGCGTTTGGCGCTGTTCACGTTCATCATCGTCGAGCACCTGGCTGATCAGGGCCGTGATCCGGTCGCCGTGCTGGATGGCGGCAGTCTGGGCCGTGACGAACTGCCTTCGTTGCTGGAAAAATACCGCGATCTGTTTGTGCAAGCCGAGGTGCAGACCCAGGAAGAGATGGAAGAAAAAATCATGCGCCGCATGACCCAGCTCGGTTTCGCCAGTGAAGAGACCGGTATTTATCGGTTCTTGCCGCCGATGCACCGTTTTCTTGACGTTTGCTTGTCGGTGCAGCAGGACCGCGATCTTGCGGCTAGCCTGCACAGCGTCCTGCCGCTACCGACGCCGGTGCTGGTAGACTACGACAGTGATGAAGCATTGCTCGCTACCGACGACCCGCTGGACCTCGCTGAATTTGACGAGCCACAAGAAATTGAATCGCAAGCGTTGGCACGAGCCATTGCCGCTGAACAACAGGAGCTGGATGCATGAGCCAGGAACGCTATGGAATTCGCCGCTTCGCGCTGCTGAACACGGCCGGTTACAGCCTGGGGTTGTTCCCGCTGGAACACCCGCTGTCGGTTTATGGCGCGAATAACCTTGGTAAAAGCGCCTCGATCAACGCCCTGCAATTCCCGATTCTGGCGCGCATGTCGGACATGAGTTTCGGCAAATACAGCCTCGAACAATCTCGACGCTTCTACTTCGCCACCGACACCAGCTACATCCTGGTTGAAGTCGCCTTGCCCCATGGTCCGCATGTGATTGGCGTCGTCGGCCGGGGTCCTGGCGGCGGCTTCGGTCACCAGTTCTTCGCCTATGCCGGCAAGTTGGATCTGGCGCATTACCAGAAAAACGACACCTGTTTGCGCCAGAAAGAGCTGTTCAGCAATCTGGAAAGCCAGGGCCTGAAAGCCTACGAACTCAAGCCTGACGAATTACGTCGGTTGCTGGTGGGTGGGCATACGTCGATCCCGTTGGACCTGACCCTGATTCCGCTGCGGTCCACCAGCGAACAAAGCATGAAAACCTTCCGTGCGCTGTTTATCAATCTGCTGCACATGCGCGAAATCACTGCGGCAAAACTTAAACAATTGTTTCTGGACGCCTTCGAACACAGCCTGCGCTCAGGCAGCGTCGATTACATTGCCGCGTGCGAGGAAGCCTTTCGTGATGTACGGCGCATGGAGCAGGACTACAACGCGCTAGTACTGGCCGGTTCGTTGGTGGAGGCACTGTCTGCCGGGGTCAAACAGCGCGAAGTCTTACGCGGCAAACTGCACCGTATTTCACCGCTTCTCGATTCGCTGCTAGGCACATGGCAGGACTATTCCAGCGCGCGCAAAGACGAATTGGTGATTCACGCCGAGCATTACCGTAACGAGCAAGATTCGCTGCAAAACGATCAGCGTGGCGGCACACAGGAGTTGATGCGCCTGGAACGCGAGATCAGTGGCATTCAGCGCTGGATTGGCGAACTGTCCGTCCTGAAAAATCGCTTCGCACTGGTCAACGACGTTAGGGTGCTGGAACAGCAATTGCTGGCAGCCAAAGACGCTCACGATGAATTGGCCGGCGCCCTGGCCCAGTCGAGGCAGTTCAGCGCTGAAGATTTGGACGAGCGCCTGCGCGATTTGGAAAAACGCCTGAAGGCTGTGAAGCAACAGCTCGATCACGCTGACAACAATAGCTATGCGCGCCTGCGCGAAGAGTTCTCTCAGCCTGACGTCGAGCGCTTGATGCGTCTGTTCAACAGCGCACTGTTCAGCCTGCCGCTTGGCGAACAAGGCATTGCGCTGGATGACGGCGACGCATGGGTTAAATCGTTGGAGCGCATCCTCGACGGCTTCAAGGGTGAGCGTTTCGAAGTGCCGGGCCTGACGATCAACCTGTCACACATCGAGCCTCCAGCGTTGCAAGCTTTGGCTGACCGCGCCGCATTGCGCGATCAAAAAGAGCGTCTGGAAAAAGAATTCAAACAGCTCAAAGTTCAGCAAGCGGTAGCATCTGACCGTGCCGCGAGTAAATCCCAGACTGAAGCGCTGTATCAGCAAGTGCTGGACGCGCAAAAAGCCCTGGAAGATTTTCGCCGCAGTCAAACCCTCAGCGTTGAGGAACCGGAAAAGCTTGAGCAACTGGCGCAGATGGAAGCCGCGCAAGACGAACTGAAGCGCTCAAGCGATGCCTTTACTGAACGCGTCCAACAGCTGTCCGCCAAGCTGCAATTGGTCGGCAGGCAGATCGGTGACATGGAAGCCAAGCAGCGCACACTGGACGATGCATTGCGTCGCCGTCAGTTGCTGCCAGCGGACATGCCGTTCGGTACGCCGTTCATGGAAGCGGTGGATGATTCTCTGGAAAACCTGCTGCCACTGCTCAATGACTATCAGGACAGCTGGCAAAGCTTGCAACGCGCCGATAATCAGATCGAAGCGTTGTATGCCCAGATTCGCCTCAAGGGTGTGGCGAAGTTTGACAGTGAAGACGACATGGAGCGTCGCCTGCATTTGCTGATCAATGCTTATGCCCACCGACAAGACGAGGCGCTGACCCTCGGTAAAGCACGGCGCGCAGCGGTGACCGACATCGCCCGCACATTGCGCAACATCCGCAGCGACTACGACAGCCTGGAACATCAACTGGCGTTGTTTAACCGCGAGATCAACAAGCGCCAAGTGTCAAACCTGGCGAGCTTCCGTATTGTTTTGGCGCCGAATAAAGAGGCGCTCAAGCACATTGATCAGATCATCCACAGCGCTGGCCAGTATGAAGAAGGTGAGACGCTGTCAGTGTTTGACCTGAGTCAAAGTGCTGATCAAGACAACAAGAACGAAGAAGCCAAAGAGTACCTCGCGCGATTGGTGGCAGCGAACCACAATCAACTGGGCTTGAAGGATTTGTTCGAGCTGGCGTTCGAGATCACTAAGGTCAACGGCCCTCCGGTGATCCATACCGACATCGACGGTGCGGCCTCCAACGGCACCACGATGACCATCAAGGCGCTGACCAACATGTACCTGTTGCTGCACTTGATGGATCGCGATCAGGCCGGGCGGGTTCGTTTGCCTTACTACTTGGACGAAGCGGCTGATATCGATGAGAAGAACCAGGCGGCGTTGCTGGAAACCAGTTTGCAGCTAGGCTTCGTCCCGATCCTGGCCAGCGTTAAACCGCAGGTGTCGGCACATGTCGCCATTGATCTTGAGGGCGGCAGCGGACCTAACGGGATCTACATCGATGAGGCGGACTGGAAGTACATCCGTCGCCACGACGAAGTGAAGACGGTAGTTGATTCAGAGCCTGAGCTGGCTTGATCAACGGGTACTGGTAGCGGCGGGATTGACTCCGATTGACGTGGTGCTGTGTTCGACGCCAGGGCATTCGCAGTTAAATCCGTCGCTGACAGTGATATGCATACGACAAACCACCCCTGCGGTGGTTTTTTTATGCCTGGCTGAAGTGTGTTGTAGTTGGTGATGGTGATGTGATGGTGGTGGTGGTGTCAGCTGGCAGGCTTTAATCAGCACACAAACAAAACCCCTGAACGCGTAAGCGATCAGGGGTTCTGGAAGTTAATCTTGACGATGACCTACTCTCACATGGGGAAACCCCACACTACCATCGGCGATGCATCGTTTCACTACTGAGTT
>NZ_JAQGNX010000081.1 GCF_028293835.1 Pseudomonas sp. | reverse complement strand
GGACACCTCAAGCACTGGGATGCGCAGCGATTTCAGCGTTACGCTGTCATGGAGATTTTCCAAATGACGTTTGTGCGCATCAATTTTTTTCTGAATGTTTCGTCGTGCCCTGGCGCTGATGGCGTCACCTCCGGATTCCAATAGCCCCTCATAAAAGCGGACATTCTCTTCCATAGCCGCTTCCGCCTTACCCACCACAACGGTGTTACGGCATTCGATCTGGCAGTTCGTTGGATCTGGACGAACCCGGCCTTCGGGTCTTGACCTTCCAACGAGGCATGGAGGAAGGTTGGTCTCATTGAAATCATCAGCCGAGACGCAATAGGTTCCAACGGCGGTACGTCCCACGTAGATTGGAGTCCCGGCGCTCAGCAAGTGGGACACGTAGATGAGGATCGAGACTTTCAGGCGCTTGCCTTTAAATTCCTCAGGGCGCTTAACGATTTGCTTCGCAAGGCGATCGGCAGCGTCCCCGGAGTAGCTACCATCGCGTACGGCGGAGACTATTTCGTGAAACTCTTTGGAGTAGCTTTCTTCCAAAGCCTGAGCGACTGATCGCACCAAATAAGGGTTCCGGGAAATGTATTGCAGCGTCATCGCGTAGCTATGGTGACCAAAGAGCAAACGGATGACATCAATGTTTCGCTCGCTCCGATTGATCAAAATTTCGGCGATAGTTTTCCGAAAGCGGTGAGGGTGAATGCGCTCGATACCGGTGACCTTTTCAAGGTCCCAGATAATGTTCTGAGGCAAGTTCGGTTGCTCATTCACCACAGCAGTAGCGCTGAAAGACGTCTGAAATATCAGGCCATTTTTGTAGTAATCACGGAGACTTCTGAGGGTTTTGAGATTCTCGATGATTTTTCCAACGTAAGTCGGAAGTGGTAGCGCCTGTTTTTCACCGTTGTAGTTGGGGTCATGAGCCGTTTTGAACCGCGTTACATCTATCCAGTATCGGCCGATCTGGTCGCAGGTCACATCATCGAATGTCAGCGCTGCGAGTTCATTGCGCCGCATGCCCGTTACGAGGGCTACGAATACGAACACCGCGTTTCGAACCTTGTCAATCGCGACTGCGTAGTCGGAAAGCCATCGGTAAGAAATTGTCGGTATTTTATTGCTAAACGAGTTGGTCATACTGTAGCTCAGGACTGTAGTCCCGTTGATCTCAATTCCCATCGCTTGCTCAAATTCGGGCTGTCTACCAACTCTCCTAACGACACCTTTCGCGAAATGCTCAATTCCTGATTCGATTATGTAATTTCGAGCCTCCAGCAGCCGTGGTGTCGCTTCCTCAAGCCAAAACAAAGCGTTGTTAACCAGCTTTTCCAGTTCCAGCTCTGAAAAAGGAATCCAAGTCTGCAACGAATCAGCGAAGGTCTGAAGGACGTCTTTGTGCCGTTCTTTGGTTTCAATACCCGTGAGTTCAGGTGAAAGACGAAACCCCTCAGATAGAAGCTTGTGAGCTGAGAGCGACGACCAAAAGCGCAGAAAAAAGAAAAGCCCAGAATAGTGGCTCGACTGACCACTAGCTTTCGCATCGTCCAATGCTTGGTTCAGCATTGGAATCGTGATGAGCCGGATGTGTTCTGGGATAGCGGTCAGCCTGTTGGGCTCCAGCAAATACATCTCAATGAATCTGTAGTCATAAGACTTTGCACGTGTAGAGGAGAACGACTTAATGCGTGCAAAAGGTGTGAATGCTGGTACCAAGTGATAGACCAACTCGCGTTTCAGTTCATTTGAGCCCGGCATGTCTCGGTCGAAATAAAGGTTCTGTGGCGTACCCTTTGATTCGTCCGTAAATTTCCAAATGGGGTCTCTGAATTTCGAATACAGCGAGATCGGAAAATTTCCGTCGGGAAACAGCCTAAACTTATTCAAAAATCCACTCTTGCCCAGCTCCAAATTGCCGGTCGTTTCTTCCAGCAAAGCCTCGAAGGTAGCCAGTGCCGCCTCTTCCGCGTCAGCTTCGAATTCAGCGATGATGCGGTCTTGTTCATCAGTGTAATCAGACATCGCTCATCTCCTCTTCAAAAATCAGTCGCAGGCTCGACATGTCTCGGGGCAGCAATGGGGAATGCTTCCGGCGGTAACGGACGGCGAGCTTGATGGTCTCCTCCTCGTGGCAATCGTTGATCAGGTATTCCAGGATTTGCTTTCTCCAAAGCAAATCTGCGGTTCGTGGTCCTTCGCTCTCGTTCTCCAACTCATATTCGATATGAGCCAGCATCTCCATTAGGTAGGGGAGCGAGTCCTCATAAATCCTTACGCGGGAACAACCGACGCATTTTTCAAGCCGGAAGCACTTCCGGCCAGGTTCGACAAAGTTTTCGTGACCAAGCCAGTCTGGACTTAATTGATCTTCGCAGCCCCAAAGTGGGCGATCTTTTCCAGGCATGGTGAAGACCTTGACGGAGGCGTTAGCACGCTCCGCTGCTCGTTTTCCCAGCAGGCCACTAAATTGCCGATTGACGAGTAGCGTCACCACCGCATCTAACTCGTTTCGCAAGCGCTCCTCGCGTTCTTGCATCGCGGCACCTGAGCTATCGTAATGAACGTCCGTAGTCGAAATCTTCTCGTGGCCAAAATGAGTGGAGATAATGCTGAGCGGGGTGGTCCGTTTTTTATGGAGTGACCATGTTGGCCTTAAGCGTGTGGTGATCTCGCTCGCCCTTAGCAATCGTTTCCCATTCTCCGTGACTTCATATGACTTCAGAAAACGTTCAACGCCGTTACATATGAATTGAGAATTGAGATTGAAGAGTGTCGGCTTTTATTTTTGAACCAATCACCCCAAGCCCTCAGAAACAGATAAAGCGGGTTTCGTTCCTCCCAAGCCTTTTGAAAAGGATTGGTGTCGAACGGAAAGCTTTTGAGCGGTGCAGAGAGATTCCCAGCCAGTTTGATGAGGCTATAGATGGAATATCGATCCTCCCGATTGCTCGAAGCAGTAATCTGCTTCGGCGCATCGTACGGTTTGTCTAAACCTTGAGAACGAAATTTTTCCGAAAAAATGACCGCGAGATTTTCATCGATCGAGCCTGTCAAAATATGTTCAAAGTCGGTGCCATCAATCCCTAAGACGGTCTCTTTATTCCATCCCGATTGTAGGAGAAGAAACATCACAATCGCACTTTGATCCATGGATGTCGGAAAATACATCTCCAGAAGCTGATCTAAGCTAAAGCTGCCATTGTAATTGGCGCAGACTGTATACTTATGCGTAAGCACTTTAATCACGCTGTCGCAGTCCCGCTTGAAGCTTGTGATGTAGGAAATGGTGACGTTTTTAGAGACCTCATCTAGCGACATCGACATGGGAAATCCATGATCCAAAAAAGTTTTCAGGCTTCGGGTGTGGTCAACATCCCATGGCCGGATCTTTACAGGATTTTCCTTGTCGTTAACGGGAAGGGTATCGAACTCGTAGGGTAATGCAATCTCAACGAGCTTTCGAAATTCAAGTTTCTCGTAAAGTCGATCGATATGAGTCATCAGTGCGATTCTGAGTGACTCGTATGCGTCACTGCTTAAAGGCTCTGTTTTGTTGCCTTTTGGGCGCCTAATAATAGGAAAGAGCAGCAGCGGGATCGTGCCATTTTGTTTGGCGACATTAGCGAAAGCGCTCTTTAGCTTTTCAGCGTTTGAAATCGGTTCTTTTTTTCGGAGCAAATAATCCTGATAGCCGAGAACAATCTCTATAGAAATATCAGTGAACTGATTAGGTTGCAGTTCGACGGGGTTTATAGCTCGATGTTCAATTAGGTAGTCGAAGAAAAGACATATGGCACAACTCAACCTATAGCCATTCTGAGCGACAACAGTAGAAGCGTAACGCACAAAAATGTAGTGAAGCGTCAGACAGAGATTCGAGTCGGTGTTGTAGTAAGCATGTTTCACAAAGGGTAAAGGAATAATCATTCCGCAGCGCGCTTCAACAGTGTCTAGCGCGAGAAACTCATCTATATTCATTCAAGTTGGCTCAATTAGTGTGGAAGGCTTCCCCAAGCGTCATCCACTTTTTTTCTTAACTCCTCGATTGTACCATTGTTTTCAATAAGTAAATCGGAAGTGCCAACTTTTATCCCAAGCTCCGAAGAGTGGGAATGAACTTTCATCGCGATGTCTCGGGTTATATGCCAAATTACACCGCAATGACCGCGCCAAAACGATGCTTCATTTTCATACCGAATATCTTTGATGACGAAGGTATGTTTCCCCGTCGTATCTAATGACTTGGCTGTACAAGGCGTTACCGGAAGTTGCGCTCTCGTTACTCCGTGCCCCGGGAAGTCCCGATGCACATACGTCGATAAGATCGAAAACATTTCATTAGGGGTCATCGACCAAAAGGCGTCAGGCTGATCTCGTCGATCGGACTGCCATACCTGTTCATAGCTTAGGCCCCAAATCATTTGCACAGCTAGCCGTATAGATGAAGAGGGCGAGGTGAGATCCTCGGGCAGAGGAGGGCGTGTATCGATGTTGGGATGATTGAGCTGGCGATCTGCGCGCAGCAACCAGTGGTCTGGGTTATGATCTCGCAACCATTCAGTCCCCATTCGCTGGAACATCTGGCGAGGGGACAAACCCCATAATTGGATTGTTTTCTCCTTGAGATCATCTGACCATGCCTGCTCATCTGTCAGGCCAAACAAGGCTTGGCACCCTGCTTTGAGCGGATCGGCTAAAGCGTACGCAGCTACCCCAGGATGTTCCAAAAGCATCGAAGCAACCGTGTCCTTCCCGGAGCGAGCGACTGCGGCCAAGCCGATGATGTTGGGCATTTCTAGCTCCGAAGCCCGTGTTTCCGAGGCTTTGAGGGTTGGCGGGGTATGTTTACATCTATCTCAAGGAGCATATAATAGGGCTATGTTTACATACACGCAAGAAGAGATACAAGACGCAACGTATGCCTATCAGGGCGGCGGCCGTGGTTTGTCCCATGATCGGATTGCAGCGCTGGAAGCCTTTGTTCAGGGTGACCTGCGACCTGATTTGACCCTGGTGTTCGACCTGCCGGTGGAGGTTGGCCTGGCCCGCGCTACAGCCCGTGGCCGACTTGACCGCTTCGAGCGGGAAGGCCGGACCTTCTTCGATGCTGTGCGCGGCACGTATTTAAACCGCGTCGCCGCTAATCCGGCGCGTTATCGATTGGTAGACGCAGCGTTGTCACTGCCCGAGGTTCAGCAGTCCCTCGATGGATTGTTGCCTGAACTGCTGGAGCTGCACCGTGGCTGAGGCTTACCCGTGGCAGGAAAGCCTTTGGCAGCAGATGGCCGGGCGGGGGCAGCATGCCCACGCCTATTTGCTGCACGGTCCGGTGGGCATTGGTAAACGTGCATTGGCGGAGCGGCTGATGGCGCGCTTGCTGTGTCAGCGGCCGCAAGGACTGGACGCCTGTGGACAGTGTAAATCCTGCATGTTGCTGGCAGCCGGTAGCCATCCCGACCACTACGTGCTGGAACCGGAGGAAGCGGACAAGGCAATCAAGGTCGACCAGGTTCGCGAACTGGTGAGTTTCGTCGTGCAGACCGCGCAAATGGGTGGGCGCAAGGTGGTGTTGATCGAGCCTGCCGAGGCCATGAACGTCAACGCTGCCAACGCATTGCTTAAAAGCCTGGAAGAGCCTTCGGGCAATACCGTGCTGTTGCTCGTCAGCCATCAGTCGAGCCGATTGTTGCCTACGGTCAGAAGCCGTTGCGTGCAGCAGGCTTGCCCGCTGCCCAGTGAGACGATGAGCCTGGAATGGTTGGCCAAGGCGCTGCCTGATTGCACCGAAGAGGATCGTTTCGAACTGTTGACCTTGGCGGCCGGATCGCCTCTGGCGGCGGTCAGCCTGCAAGCGCAAGGCGTCCGTGAGCAGCGGGCGCTGGTGGTGGACGGGGTGAAGAAGCTGCTTAAACAGCAGCAATCACCGACTCAGTTGGCCGAAGGCTGGAAAGATATTCCACTGTTGCTGCTGTTCGATTGGTTCAGCGATTGGTCGCTGCTGATCTTGCGTTATCAACTGACTGAAGACGAAACCGGCCTTGGTTTGAACGATATGCGCAAGGTGCTGCAATATTTGGCGCAGAAGTCTGGCCAGGGCAAAGTGCTGGCGATTCAGGACTGGGTGTTGTTGCAACGTCAAAAAGTCATGTCTAAAGCCAACCTTAATCGGGTTTTGTTGCTTGAAGCGTTGCTCGTGCAGTGGGCAGGCTTGCCCGGACAAGGTTAGACTCCGTATTCGTATCACGCCTTAGCCCTTAGGAGACGTAATGAGTGTGCCGCTGAGTCCTGGCCCACGTAACGGCATCTTGTCCCTGACCATCAAGGACAAGTCGGTGCTGTACGCCGCTTATATGCCGTTCATCAAGAATGGTGGCTTGTTCATTCCCACCAGCAAAAGCTACAAGCTGGGCGACGAAGTGTTCATGTTGCTCAACCTGATGGATGAGCCGGAAAAGATCCCGGTGACCGGTAAAGTCACCTGGATCACGCCCAAAGGCGCCCAAGGCAATCGGGCCGCAGGTGTCGGCGTGCAATTCAACGACGGCGACAACGCTGCCCGCAATAAGATCGAAACGTATCTGGCCGGCGCTCTTAAGTCGGATCGTCCCACCCACACGATGTAGTTGCCACTTTGACCATGCTTGTAGATTCCCATTGCCACCTCGACCGTCTTGATCTCGCCTCCCACGCAGGCTCGTTGGACGCTGCCCTTGATGCCGCGAGGGCAAGAGGCGTTGGGCATTTTCTGTGCATCGGGGTCAGTGCTGAAAACGCTGGCGCGGTCAAAGCCTTGGCCGAGCGGTATGACGACGTGGATTGTTCGGTGGGCATTCACCCACTAGACCTGAAGCCGGGCGCGGCGCCTGCGCTGGATTGGTTACTGGCAGAGCTAAACCACCCTCGCGTGGTGGCGATTGGCGAGACCGGGCTCGATTATCATTACGAGCCTGAAGCCGCGGAGCTTCAGCAGGGGTCGTTTCGCTTGCACCTAGAAGCTGCCAATCTGACCGGCAAGCCCGTGATCGTCCATACCCGGGGTGCCCGTGCTGACACCCTGGATTTGCTGCGTGAAGCCGCGCTGCCACAAGGCGGTGTGCTGCATTGCTTTACTGAAGACTGGGACATGGCCAAAGCGGCGCTGGACCTGGGCTTCTATATTTCACTGTCCGGCATCGTTACCTTCCGCAATGCCGACGCTTTGCGAGACGTGGCCCGACAGGTGCCGGTGGATCGCTTGTTGGTTGAAACCGACTCGCCGTATCTGGCACCAATCCCTTATCGGGGCAAGCCAAACCTGCCGCAATACGTACGCGAAGTAGCTGAATACCTGGCGATGCTACGCGGCGAGACCTACGAACGTTTTGCCGAGCAAACCACCGAGAACTTCGCACGCCTGTTCCCGTTGGCCCACCTCAAGCGCTGACGACCTGCTCAACGCTCACTAAGTGTAGGGGCCAACTTGTTGGCGAGGCGTTTTCAGTGGTGTTCATAGGGCTTCGCCAGCAACTTGGCTCATACAGATGCAGAGGTCGATTTTGCGCAAATTACAGGCAAAAAAAACCCGGGTTCTGGGGGGTGAATCCGGGTTAAGACCATTAGGAGTAAACAAAGGCACACGATCCGTTGGTGCCTTTATTGGCGCGCCACTTGGGGGAGATGCCGCGCCAACGAATTAAGTATTGATCACGATCGCCGGGCGTCCAGCCCAATTCGGATGTTTCTTAAACGGATTTGGAATACCTGGGCTTCAATTGAGTTCTCACAGAACAGCCAATTCGCGCACCAGCGCCAATGTTTCGTCGATCACCCGGGATTCTGTATAAAAATGCGGGGAAAAACGAATGCCGGGCCCGCGCTGCACGCAAACCACCTGATGCTGCTTAAGGTGCTCGAATAACGCCGAGTTCTCTACCCCATCCAGACTAAACGACAAAATACCTGCGCGCCGGGCAGGGTCTTTTGAAGTATGCAAGCGAGCGCCTGGAATTGAACTCAGCCCTTCTTCCAGCCACACAATGCGCTCAGCGATGGCTTTGCCAACCTGGTCCATGCCTACCTCTTCAAGCAAGGAGAGGCTTGCTTCAAGCGCCATGCTGCCCAGCACGTTAGGGCTGCCGCATTCGAAACGCCTGGCCGACAAGGCCGGCTCCCATGTGGTGCGGTTGTAATCGCCCATGTGCTCAAGCATGTGCCAGCCGAATTCGCTCAACTTCAGCTGTGGTCGCAATTGGGCGCGGCAATAGAACACCCCCAAGCCCTCAGGACCCAGCAGCCACTTGTGGCCGTCGGCCATGGCGAAGTCACATTGGCTGGCTTGAACGTCAAACGGCAAAGCACCCAAGTGCTGGATAGCATCAATGCAGAACAACACGTTGCGCTGCTGGCAGCCTTTGCCCAACGCTTCCAGGTCGAGGCGCAGGCCGGTGGCAAATTGCACCGCGCTGATCGACAGCAAGCGTGTGCGAGGACCGCAAGCGGCAAGCAATGCGGCTTCCGGGTCGTCCACTTTGAGGCTGACCTGAATCACTTCCACGCCTTGAGGTTTCAGCGCCTCCCAGACGATACGGTTGGACGGAAACTCTTCATCGCTGATGACGATTTGATCGCCGCTTTTCCAGTCCAGTCCAAACGCAACGAACGACAGGGCTTCCGATGTATTTTTGACCAGCGCGATGTCATCGGTCGAAGGCGCATTCAGCAGGCGCATCAAGCGTTCACGAAGGCGCTGTTCTACTATCATCCAGTCTGGATAATCCCGCGCGCCGAGTAAAACGTTCTCCTGGGCAAAGCGAGTGACGGCAGTTGCGGCGCGTTTTGGCCATGGAGCCACAGCCGCGTGGTTTAAATATCGCAGGCCTGGGGCTTGTGTAAATTCATCAAGAAACGTAGACATGGTCGGATGATCCGTGCAATTTGGCGCAAGTTAGGCAGAATACGCGGCTTCGATTTTGACCACCAACAGACCTTTTCTTATGCAGAAAGAACCTCGTAAGGTCCGTGAGTTTCGTAGCCGCGAGCAAGAAATTCTCGATACCGCGCTAAAGCTGTTCCTCGATCAAGGTGAAGACAGTGTCACCGTCGAGATGATCGCTGATGCCGTGGGTATCGGCAAAGGCACCATCTATAAGCACTTTAAGTCGAAGGCGGAGATTTACCTGCGCCTGATGCTCGACTACGAGCGCGATCTGAACGAGTTGCTCCACTCTGCCGACGTCGACAAGGATAAGGAAGCTTTATCCCGCGCCTACTTCGAATTCCGCATGCGTGATCCTCAGCGCTACCGATTATTCGATCGTCTGGAAGAAAAAGTGGTCAAGGGCAATCAAGTGCCAGAGATGGTGGTGGAGTTGCACAAGATCCGTGCCTCTAACTTTGAGCGCTTGACCTTGTTGATCGAAGGTCGAATCAACGAAGGCAAGCTGGAAGATGTGCCGCCGTATTTCCACTTCTGCGCCTCGTGGGCGTTGGTGCATGGCGCTGTTGCGCTCTACCACTCGCCGTTCTGGAGTAATGTGCTTGAAGATCAGGAAGGTTTCTTCCAGTTCCTGATGGACATCGGCGTGCGCATGGGCAACAAACGCAAGCGTGACACCGATACCCCGCCGAGCAGTTGAGTCATTCGGCAGTGTTCGCTAAAACTTGATATCTTAGTCAAGTTTTAGCGGGTCCCCCTTTCTCTGCCGGAGCTGCCCATGATCGTCGACCGCCAAGGCAGGCAATTTCGCAATTTGCGAATAAGCCTGACGTCCGCCTGCAACTACGCGTGTACCTACTGTGTGCCTAACGGTAAGCGCCTGATTGCCGCGCAGGATGAGCTGTCGGCCAATGCCATGGCGCGGGGTGTGGCGTACCTGATCGAGGCCGCGGGCATTGAGCGTCTGCGCATAACCGGTGGCGAGCCGCTGGTCAGTCCGAAACTGGAATCCTTTATGGGTCAGGTCGGGCAGATGGGCTTGGCTGACATCAGCCTGACGACCAATGGCCAACTTCTTGCTCGCAAGTTGCCATTGTTAATCGACGCCAATATTCGTCGGCTCAATGTGTCCCTCGATACGCTGGACCCCGTCGCCTTTCGCACCATCGCCCGTGGCGGCGATTTAGTTACCGTGCTCGACGGCATGACCCAGGCGAGCGCAGTCGGGATTAAAATCAAGGTCAATATGGTGCCGTTGCGCGGGGCAAACCTCGATCAGGTGATGCCGATGCTCGACTATTGCCTTGAGCGGGGCTACGAGCTGCGTTTTATCGAATTGATGCGTATGGGGCATCTGGCCAGCGATTCAAATGGCTTTGTGCAGCAATTTGTCAGCCTGCAACAGTTGCTGACCCTGATCGGTGAGCAGTACGAATACCTTCAGGCCGACGCACCCGTGGATGCCACGGCCGTGCGTTATCAAATCCCCGGCAAAGGTTTTTTTGGCGTAATCGCCAACGAAAGCGTGCCGTTTTGCCGGACATGTTCACGCTTGCGCCTGTCCAGTACGGGTTGGTTGCACGGCTGTCTGTCGTCCAGCAACCGCCATTACGTCGGCGACCTGCTGGACAAACCCCGCCACGAAGCCCTGCCAGCGCTGCAACGGCTGTTGGTCAAAGCATTGGGCGACAAGCAGGAAGTCGCGTTTTCAGGCGGCGCTACGGTGATGAAGATTATTGGGGGTTAGGTGTGATTTGGGCGCAGATCCCGATTTTCCTCATTCGGTCCTTGCAAATGGCCTAAGATGAAATATCATCTTCTAGGTCGCTTTACCGATGAAATATCATGCATAAGCATTCCGGTTTACTATCTGACCGTTCTCAGCAATTACTGAGCATGCTGGGGGAAAATATCGATCTCGCTAGAAAGCGTCGGCGGTTGCAAGTGGACACTATTTGTAAACGGGCCGGAATCACTGGTCAAACCTACCAGCGCTTAAAAAAAGGTGAGAAGGGCGTTTCCCTGGGAGTACTGATGAACGTACTCAGCGCATTGGACATGGAAGAGATGATTAGCGCATTGGCAGCGCCAGAGCTGGACCTTACCGGGCTGGCGCATGAGCGGGCGCTGCAACCTGCCCGCGTCCACGAAGGAGATTCTGATGGCAATCTGGACCCCGATTGGTAGTGCGTTTGTCTATTCAGCGCACGCAGATGGCGACCCCGTCCCGGTCGGGCAAATCGCCATTCAGGCCAGAGGGTTTGCGTTCAGATACGCAAACAGCTGGCTTGCAAGCCCGGAATCTTTTGCACTGGACCCGCTTAATTTGCCGTTGAGCGAGCAACAACTCAGTTCGCCCAAACTATGGGGCGCGTTCGAGGACTCAACCCCTGATAACTGGGGAAGGAAGGTTCTTCTCGCGACGCACAAACAGCATCCTCAAAACGAGATTGAATGGCTGCTCGCTTCTCGTGGAGCAGGGGTGGGTTGTCTGCTGTTCAGTGCTTCTCGCCATCAGCTTCCTCCGCTTCATGAGGCTCCACCTTTTGAAATCCTGGAGAAGCTCCTTCTTGCTGCTGAGCAGATTGATCAAGGTAATTATCATCCCAGTGACGAAATGGCCAAATTATTGGAATACGGCTCGTCCATGGGCGGTGCCCGGCCCAAAGTAACCGTTCATTTTCGTGGCGGGGAATGGATTGCAAAGCTTGGTCGGCGCGATGATATTTTTGACCAGGCAAGAGCAGAATTCGCAACGCTGAACATGGCCGAGGCTGCGGGCGTTGTGGTTCCTGAGCACGAGTTGCTGGAAGTAGCCGGCCGTGCGGTGCTGCTGGTGAAACGTTTTGACCGACAGCGCGCAGGCCGAAGTCACTACCTTAGCGCCTATGCGTCGATCAATACGCACCGGATGCGAGTGGGCGATAATGATGGCCCTATGAGTTATCTGCGAATTGCAGACGTGCTAAAGAAAATCAGTGACGACGCGTTGGAGGACCTGGGTGATCTGTACCGACGCATGGCTTTCAATGTGCTGATCGGCAATACCGACGATCACCTTCGCAACCATGGATGCCTGATGGTCGGAACTGGCACCTACCGTCTTTCGCCTGCATTCGATCTGATACCCCATCCTAATGAACCTGGCTTACAGGCTTTGATCATTGGCCAGCAAGGTAGATTGTCCACTCTGGATAATTTGCTTAGTGCTCCTGAGCGTTTCGGACTCCATCGAGATCAGGCAAAGCAGATAATTGTCGATATAGGCAATGTCACGGAGCGCGCCGATCAATTTCTCAAAGATGCAGGTATGAATGCGCAGGACATAGCCGTTCTGTCACAAGTGTGCCAGCGATTTAACACTCAAATCAGAAGCTGGTAATAACCTTACCCCTTTTTCCTCCGGTGGCGCGGAAGCTGCATTAGTCGCTTATTCGCCGGTTTTCCGTCACCGGCACCTGGAGGGGATGATGCGTAGCCTGGTTTTGCTACTGACGCTGTTGTCGTTAAGTGGCTGCATGAGTATCAGCGACATGGGGCAGGGTGCTCATGATCAGTTGAGTGATGCGGGCTTGCTCGATCACAGCAACACCAATAGAGCCTACAACCGCCGCTTGCAGCCAGACTCTTTCATCTATATTGCCCAAGGTGCGTTCGTACCACCTGGCAACGCCTACCCGCGGCCAAACGTCGTCGCCGAAGAAGCTTTCGATGGTTTCATCGAGTACTTCCCCATGGTCCGCCGCGCTAAAGCGCCTATGGGCCTTGACGAGGCGTTGACTGAAGCTCGGGCCGCCGGTGCCAACTATCTGCTGTACACCCGTTTCGCCAAGGCTGATGACCGGATCGGCAACAGCGACGAGTGGAGCGATCAGCAAGCCGTCGACCGTCTGGGCGTCGACAGCGGCGTGATCCAGTTGATGGTGATTGAAACCACTACCCGTTATCTCATCGATACGGCGCGTATTCGTACTCGCGGCGGATTGCTGACGATGCGCAATACCAAACCTGAAGATTTGCTTGGTCCCCCCTTGGCGGATTACGCTCGTAGCCTGATGGGTGTCAGTCTCAATCCCCCTTAAGGACCAATACGATGAGTGATTCGGGCAAGGCCAATGATCTATTTGCACAGATTCCCAAATCAAAGGGACTGCCGCCCGTTCACCTGTGGAACCCCGATTTCTGCGGTGATATCGATATGCGTATCGCCCGAGACGGGACTTGGTATTACTTGGGGACGCCAATAGGCCGTAAGCCTATGGTCCGCTTGTTCTCCACCATTATGCGTCGCGACGATGACGATTACTTCCTGATCACGCCCGTGGAGAAAGTTCGGATCAAGGTCGACGACGCGCCGTTTGTGGCTGTCAGTCTTGAGGTCGAAGGCGAGGGCGAACAGCAAGTTCTGCGTTTCACCACGAACGTTGACGATGAGACCGAAGCAGGTCCCGAGCATTTTTTGCGGGTAGAAACAGACCCGCAAACCCAGGAACCCGCGCCCTATATCCATGTGCGGGTCAACCTGGAGGCGCTGATTCACCGCAATGTCTTCTATCAACTGGTGGAACTGGCGCAGACCCGGGAGATCGACGGTCAGCGCTGGTTAGGGGTGTGGAGCCACGGTGAATTTTTCCCCATCGGCCTGGAACCATGATCTGACCGTCGGAATTGCCTGTCAGTACCTCGACGGTTAAAGTGCCGGTCCCTGATTCACCTGAGGCTTTTGCATGACCCAGTCCTTTGATATTGCCGTGATCGGCGCCACCGGCACTGTCGGCGAAACCCTCGTGCAGATTCTTGAAGAACGTGATTTTCCTGTTAGTAATCTGCACCTTCTGGCGAGCGTTGAATCGGCGGGTCATTCCGTGCCTTTCCGCGGCAAGAACGTGCGTGTGCGTGAGGTGGATGAATTCGATTTCGGCAAAGTGCAAATCGTATTCTTCGCCGCTGGCCCTGCAATTACCCGCAGCTATGCCTCACGTGCCACCGCTGCTGGCTGCATGGTGATTGATCTGGCGGCGGGCTTGCCGGTGGAGCAAGCTCCCAACGTTGTCCCGGAAATCAATGCAGCCTTGTTGGGCGCACTGAAAAAACCCTATCAAGTCGCCAGCCCAAGCCCCTCTGCAACGGCATTGGCCGTAGCAATAGCCCCGTTGCGCGGCTTACTGGACATCGTGCGGGTTAATGTAACTGCGTGCCTGGCCGTTTCCAGTCAAGGCCGGGAAGGTGTGGCGGAACTGGCTCGGCAGACGGCCGAGCTGCTCAATGTCCGACCAATGGAGCCGCGGTTTTTTGACCGCCAGATGGCCTTTAATTTACTCGCTCAAGTGGGTACTCCCGACGCACAAGGGCATGTACCGCTTGAGAAGCGTCTGCTGTCTGAGTTGCGTGAATTGCTCGCGCTGCCTTTACTGAAGATTTCCGTCAGTTGTATTCAAGCGCCGGTGTTTTTCGGCGATAGCTTTAGTGTTTCGCTGCAGACCAGCGAGGCGGTGGATCTGGCCGCGGTCAATGCTGCGCTAAACGCTGCGCCGGGTATCGAACTGGTCGAGGCCGGTGATTACCCTACCGCTGTGGGCGATGCAGTAGGGCAGGATGTGGTCTATATCGGGCGAGTCCGTGGGGGAATTGACGACCCTGCGGAACTTAACTTATGGATCACATCTGATAATGTTCGTAAGGGTGCCGCTTTGAATGCTGTGCAAGTGGCTGAATTGTTGATAAAAGACCCCATGTAAAAGATACTTGGCAACAATTAATGAATCACTTTGGCTTGACGATCTAAGCAGGCTTTACCTTCTCGGTTGCCGAGGAATATTCAGACAAGGGATGGGCTATGGTTCAGGTTCGTAAACTGGTATTAGCAATAGCTGCCGCTTCGGCCTTGTCGTCCGGTATGGCAAATGCCCTGGGTCTCGGGGATTTGACCCTGAAGTCGACCCTGAACCAGCCGCTGAACGCGGAAATCGAGTTGCTCGATGCCCGTGACTTGAACGCCGCTCAGGTCATTCCGAGCCTGGCCACATCGGCTGACTTCGCCCATGCAGGGGTTGATCGGCAAGCCTTTCTTGACGACTTGACCTTTACCCCGGTAATTAACGCCAGCGGTAAAAGTGTATTACGGATCACGTCAAGCAAGCCGGTTCGCGACCCGTACATGAAATTCCTGGTACAGGTTCTTTGGCCTAACGGCCGACTATTGCGCGAGTACAGTGTGTCGCTGGATCCGCAAAAAGCTGTTCCTGGGCCAGCCGCTCCGGCGCCAGTAGCTGCACAGCCTCAAGTGATTACGCCTGCCCAGACCCAAGCGCCTGCCGCAGCGGATACACCGCCAGCGCCAACTGCGGCGGTGCTGCCTGCACCGACCCCTGCCGTTGAAGCCAAGCCGACCGAGTACACCACCGCCAGGCACGACAGGTTGTGGGATATTGCTGCGCGGGTCCGCAATGGCGGTTCGGTTCAGCAAAACATGCTGGCCATTCAGGCGCTGAACCCAGGGGCGTTCATCAACGGCAATATTAACCGACTGAAAATCGGTGAAGTGCTGCGCCTCCCTGATCAGCAACAAGTTGCCGCCACCCCACAACCGCAAGCTGTCGCACAAGTGGCTGAGCAAAACCTGGCTTGGCGTCAGCGTCGCAGTTTACCCTCCAAGGCACGCCAGGTGGACGCGACCCGGCACGCCAAAGCCGACGCCGCCCCGGCCAATGTTGAGACCAGGGACAACCTGAGTTTAGTGTCGGGTGACACTAAGTCCCGTAGAAAAGGTGCGGCCGGTGACAGCAAGGCGCTTAATAATCAGTTGGCGGTGGCCAAGGAAAACCTCGACACAACCCGCCGTGACAATGCCGAACTGAAAAGCCGCATGACCGATCTGCAGAGTCAGCTGGACAAGCTGCAACGGTTGATTCAGCTGAAGAACGATCAATTGGCAAAAATGCAGGCTCAGAGCGGGGCTGCCCCGGCGGCTACCGACACAGCGCCAGCCGTCGGATCGCCGCCGGCGTTGCCAGCCGCATTGGTCGCCGGAACGCCTGCACCGGCTGCCGACGCCCCAGTGAAGCCTGCCGGTGAGATCGCGCCGGAAGACGCGATGCCACCTCCCGGTGCGCAAACCACCGCAGCCCCCGAGGTGGCGCCGATTGCCCCTGCCCCTGGTGGGCTGGTGGACAACGCCGACACCGACAGTGCGATGAGCAAGCTGCTCGCCAGCCCAATGCTGTTGGGCCTGGTAGGGGGCGGCGCGCTGCTGATTATCTTGCTGTTATTGCTGCTTTTGGCCAGGCGCCGCAATGCCCAGCAGGAGGCAGAAAAACACAAGCGCATGGCGCGTGCACTGGCCGAAGAGTCAGAGTTTGCGAGCGACATGGACTTGCCGGAATCCAGCTTCGAAGGCCTGGATGTTGCGCCCCCAAACGTAAAGCTGGCGCCGGTGCCCGCGGCAGTGCCGGCACCGGTGATCGCAGAACCCGTACGTGAACGTTCAACTGATGCCCTTGATCAGGCAAACGTGCATGTGGCTAATGGCCGTCTGAATCAGGCCGCCGAATTATTGGAAGAGGCCATCAAGTATGAGCCTCAGCGCAGCGAGCTGCGCCTGAAGCTGATGGAGATTTACGCGGAGCAGGGCGACAGCAGTGGCTTCACCGCCCAAGAGCGCAAGCTAGTGGCCAACGGTAAAAACTACGCGGAGGTGGAACAGCTGAAAAGCCGCTTTCCGATGATGCTGATGGCGGGCGCAGGCGCGGGCCTGGGGGCTGCAGCGCTGGCTGCGGAGTTGGATGATGATTACGTCAAGAATCTGATGCTCGACACGGCTGAAGCGCCGGTGCCAGCGCCAGCACCCGTCGTTGCACCGGTTGTGCCGCCTGCACCCGCTCCGGTACCACCGGCTGATGAACTCGATACCTTCGACCACGATTTCGATTTAAGCCTGGACGAACTCGAAGAAGCTTCTCCGACAATCGTCGAAGATCCGACGGTGCCGGTGCTGGACGAGCCCGCGCTCGAAGACGATGAGCTGAGTTTTGAGTCGGTGTTGCCTGAACAGAGCGAAGCCAGACAAACAATGCCTGACGATTTGGCTGACTTTGATTTGGACCTGTCTGAGGAGCCGCCTTCATTGACCGCCGAGGATGATTTCCTCCTCAGCCTCAAGGACGATCTGCGCGAGCTGCCTGCATTTGATGACACGCCCGCGATTGATCCGGCTGCGACCTCCAAAGCGCCACATGACGATATGGATTTGCCTGACGACTTCGACCTGTCGCTAGCGGATGACATCGAGGCCGACCCGACACCCAATGCGTTCACTACCGAACTTGATGACGTCAACGCTGAGCTGGACCGTCTGTCCGAGCGCATGGATCAGCCGCCCGGAGCCCCGTTGCCCGTGTCCAAACCGTTCGCGACGCCGCCAGGCTTTACCGCCGACGATGCGTTGGATGCAGACGATGAGCCTGAATTCGATTTCCTTGCCGGCACCGATGAAGCAGCGACCAAGCTTGATTTGGCCCGTGCCTACATCGAAATGGGCGACAGCGACGGTGCCCGAGACATTCTTGATGAAGTGGTGGGTGAGGGTGATGAAGCCCAGAAAACCGAAGCACGGGAAATGCTCGCCAGCCTGCATTGACACCTTTCGTACAAAAAACAGACCCCGCGTGGCGCTGGACCCACGGGGCCGTATAATGAACGCCATCACGGAAACGAAAATGGCGTAAGTTATTGAAAAATATCACAACTGCGGCAGACGAAATGGCTGGCGCCGGTTTTTCCAGAATTGCGTTGGGTGTCGAGTACAAGGGTTCGCGTTACAGCGGCTGGCAGCGTCAGGCTTGCGGCGTGCTAACCGTTCAGGAAACCCTCGAAAAAGCGCTGTCCAAAGTCGCCGATGGTCCGGTCTCGCTGCTCTGCGCCGGGCGCACCGATGCTGGCGTGCATGCCTGCGGGCAGGTGGTGCACTTTGATACTCAGGCCGAGCGTTCACTGAAGGCCTGGGTCATGGGCGCCAATATCAATTTACCCCACGACATCAGCGTCAGCTGGGCCAAGGTCATGCCCGCGCATTTTCATGCGCGCTTCAAGGCAATTGCTCGGCGTTACCGCTACGTCATTTATAACGACCCGATCAGGCCGGCCCATTTGGGCGAGGAAGTCACCTGGAACCATCGCCCGCTGGATGCCGAGCGCATGCACCTGGCGGCGCAGTATCTGGTGGGTACCCATGATTTCAGTGCGTTCCGGGCGGGGCAATGCCAGGCCAAATCACCTATCAAGCAGATGCATCACCTGCGGGTCACGCGGCATGGGCAGATGATTGTGATCGATGTCCGGGCCAATGCGTTTCTGCACCATATGGTGCGCAACCTGGCGGGCGTCTTGATGACCATCGGCACGGGCGAGCGCCCCATCGAATGGGCCAGGGAAGTATTGGAGAGTCGAGTGCGTCGTACCGGCGGTGTTACGGCGCATCCATACGGTTTGTATCTGGTGCAAGTGCAGTACCACGACGAATTTGACTTGCCGAAGCGTTACATTGGCCCACACTTTCTGACGGGCTTCACTGAACTTGACGGCTGACGCCCGGAAAAGCATTTGTTAACATCTGGGGCTTTCCTGAACCGAGCGTGAGGTTTTCACGATATGTCAGCCGTTCGCAGCAAGATCTGCGGGATTACTCGCATAGAAGATGCGCTGGCCGCCGTAGACGCGGGTGCAGATGCCATCGGTTTTGTGTTTTATGCCAAAAGCCCCCGGGCTGTAACCGCGGTGCAGGCGCGGGAAATCATCGCCGCTCTGCCGCCGTTCGTGACCACGGTTGGATTGTTCGTTGATGTCAGCCGCTGTGAGCTGACCGAAATCCTTGAAGTGGTGCCGTTGGATCTTCTGCAGTTTCACGGTAACGAAACAGCCGAAGACTGCGAGGGTTATCACCGGCCCTACATCAAGGCGTTGCGCGTGCAGGCGGGTGACGATATCGCCGCCAGTTGCCGTGCGTACCCCAAGGCCAGCGGCATATTGCTCGATACGTATGTGGCTGGCGTACCCGGTGGTACAGGCGAAGCGTTCGACTGGTCATTGATTCCGCAGAACCTCAGTAAACCGATTATTTTGGCGGGCGGTCTGAACGCGGCCAACGTTGCCCAGGCCATCGCCCAGGTCAGACCTTACGCGGTGGATGTCAGCGGCGGGGTGGAGGCGAGTAAGGGCATTAAGGATCACGCCAAAATCCGCGCGTTCATAGACACGGTGCACGGTTCTTGAATGCCGATAAATGAGGTGATGTGACGGTTGGCGTATAGCCACCGTCCATGAACCTTGCGCAGCGAAAGCGTGCGGGCATCGAATGAGAGGCGACGAAGCAGTTGCGCGTCGTCACAATGGTGGGTGATGTGGGTTAATTTCAGGCAGGTTCGGCACGACTCGACCCTTGTATGGCCCCAACATCACTGCACATATGAATTTAGCTTAAGGGCATACGCGGGGCTGTTGATCGCCCCAGCGTTCGAGCCATCGGTACTGGAGAAAGAAAGCATGAGCAACTGGTTGGTAGACAAACTGATCCCTTCGATCATGCGTTCCGAGGTGAAAAAAAGCTCGGTGCCAGAAGGGCTTTGGCATAAGTGCCCGTCTTGTGATGCGGTGCTTTATCGTCCCGAGTTGGAAAAGACCCTGGACGTCTGCCCCAAATGCAACCACCACATGCGGATCGGTGCACGCGCGCGGCTGAACATCTTCCTCGATGCTGACGGCCGTGCCGAATTGGGCGCAGAGCTTGAGCCGGTGGATCGCCTGAAGTTTCGCGACGGCAAAAAGTACAAGGATCGCCTGGTGGCTGCGCAGAAGCAGACCGGCGAGAAAGATGCACTGATTTCCATGAGTGGCACCCTGCTGGGCATGCCAGTAGTGGCTTGCGCCTTCGAGTTTTCATTCATGGGCGGTTCCATGGGCGCCATCGTCGGTGAGCGTTTTGTTCGCGCTGCCAACTACGCGCTGGAAAATCGCTGCCCGATGATCTGTTTCGCCGCTTCCGGTGGTGCGCGGATGCAGGAAGCCCTGATCTCGCTGATGCAGATGGCCAAGACCTCGGCGGTGTTGGCGCGTCTTCGTGAGGAAGGCCTGCCGTTCATCTCGGTACTGACTGACCCGGTTTACGGCGGTGTATCCGCCAGCCTGGCCATGCTCGGCGACGTGATTGTTGCAGAACCTAAAGCGCTGATCGGCTTCGCTGGCCCGCGGGTGATCGAGCAAACCGTGCGTGAAAAACTGCCAGAAGGCTTCCAGCGCAGCGAATTCCTGCTGGCCCACGGCGCTATCGACTTGATCGTGCATCGTCAGGAACTGCGTCCACGCCTGGGTAATCTGCTGGCTCAGTTCATGAACCTGCCGACACCCAAGTTCGTCGCAGCGCCGATCGAACCGATGGTTGTGCCACCGGCCCCGGCCACTGTATGACGGTGCGGACCCTGGGCGACTGGCTCGCCTACCTTGAGCAACTGCATCCCGTGGCCATCGATATGGGCCTGGAGCGTTCGCAAAAGGTAGCGCGTGCGCTGGGCTTGACCCGGCCAGCGCCTCGGGTAATCACGGTAACGGGCACTAACGGTAAAGGTTCTACCTGCGCGTTTGTCGCTTCATTGATTCAGGCGCAGGGCCTTAAAGTCGGCGTCTACAGCTCTCCGCACCTGCTGCGTTATAACGAGCGGGTACACGTGCAGGGCGTCGAAGCCACCGATGACGAACTGTGTGCGGCCTTCGCCGCAGTAGAAGCAGCGCGCGGCGACGTTTCCCTTACCTACTTCGAAATGGGCACGCTGGCGGCCTTCTGGTTGTTCTCCCGTGCTGCCTTGGACGCCGTGGTACTGGAAATCGGTCTCGGTGGCCGTTTGGATACCGTCAACATAATAGATGCCGACCTGGCGCTGGTTACCAGCATTGGTGTCGATCATGTTGATTATCTAGGGGATAGCCGTGAGTCAGTCGCCTACGAAAAAGCCGGAATCTTCCGTGAGGGGCGCCCCGCACTCTGTGGCGACCTCGATCCTCCCGCACCGTTGCTCGACCGCGCTAAAGAACTCAATTGCCCGCTTCTGTTACGTGGCCGGGATTTCGATCTCGACGTAACCGACAGCGTCTGGCATTGGCGCGGCCGTGATGCGCAGGGTCAGTCAATCGAGCTGCGGGATTTGCCGTTGCTTGATCTGCCCATGGAAAACGCCGCATTGGCACTGCAGGCGTACGCTTTGCTTGGGTTGCCTTGGGAGCCGGCGCAGCTCATTGCCGCGCTCCGTCGCACCCGCATGGTGGGTCGCCTGGACCGGCGTCAGGTCAATTGGCAGGGCAAGTCACTGCAGTTGATGCTGGATGTCGGTCATAATCAACACGCCGCGCATTATCTGGCGCAACGCTTGGCGGCGCGTCCGGTCATTGGCAGGCGTCTGGCGGTGTTTGGATTGCTGTCAGACAAAGACTTGCCCGGCGTGCTGAGCGAGTTAACCGATAGCATTGATGAGTGGGCGGTTGCGCCACTGCCGACGCCTCGCAGCTACGCCGCTGCTGACTTGCACGCGGCATTGCAGAACCTTGGTGCGAGGGTGACGTCTTACCCAAGTATTGCGTTAGCCTTGGATGCCCAGTGCGCCAACGCGACCGCGGACGATGAGCTTCTGCTGTTCGGTTCTTTTTATTCTGTTGCCGAGGGTCTGGAATGGCTGGCCCGGTACGCCAAGGAGGAAGTTGCAAATGGCTTTGCTGGCTAACGTGTTCAAGCAGCGCATGGTCGGTGCATTGGTACTGATTGCGTTGGCGGTGATCTTTTTGCCGATGCTGTTTTCCCGTCAAGACGAAACGCGGCGCGTGCATGTCGAGGTGCCTGCCACCCCGCCAGCGCCGACGACGACCGAGATCAAAGTCGATCCGGTCGCCGTTCCAGAGCCGCAACCACTGCCACAGGAACCTGTGCCCAGTGATGAAGAGCTGGCTCGCGGACCTGCGCAAACCGCGCCAGTGCCTGCGATGCAGCCGCTGCCAACGCCCGCCGCAGGTACCAAAACAGCCCAGACCCCCGTCGCGAAGACTGTGTCGGCGCCACCTGCAGCAGCACCGGCCAAGCCAGCGGCTGCCGATGCCAGCCATGTCGACGTCAATGGATTGTCGGTCAGTTGGTCGGTGCAATTGGCCAGTCTGTCCAATCGTGACAGCGCCGACGCCATGCAGAAGTCCCTGCGAGCCCAAGGCTATAACGCCTACATTCGCACCTCGGATGGCATGAATCGGGTGTTTGTCGGTCCGTTGATCGAGCGCGCTGAAGCGGATCGGTTGCGTGACCAGTTAGGCAAACAGCAGAAACTCAAAGGTTTCGTGGTGCGCTTCCAGCCTGAGCGCGGCTAAGCCAGTAGCTAAAATCAGACGTCTATTCGCGTCCCATTGGTAATCGCTGCTTACCGACAGGCAAGGGCTCTGCTAAAATGCGCCGCCTTATCCGTCTGTAGGCTGCAACGTGCCATTTACTCCGGTTGACTGGGCGATCATTGCGATCATCGTCATCTCCGCTTTGATCAGTTTGAAGCGCGGCTTCGTCAAGGAAGCATTGTCGCTGCTCACCTGGATCATTGCCGGCGCAGTTGCCTGGATGTTCGGCGGGTCGCTTTCGCAGTACCTTGTGACGTATATAGAAACACCTTCAGCGCGCGTGATCGCGGGCTGCACCATCCTTTTTGTCGCCACCCTGTTGGTAGGCGCCATGGTCAATTTTCTTATCGGCGAACTGATTCGCGTCACCGGGCTTTCCGGGACCGATCGTTTTCTGGGCATGGTCTTCGGCGCTGCGCGCGGGGGCCTGCTGGTAGTTGTAGCGGTAGGGCTGTTGAGCCTGGGGCCGGTGCAACAAGATCAATGGTGGCAACAGTCGAAACTGCTGCCACAATTTCTATTGGTTGCTGACTGGTCAAAAAACCTGATTTTAGGTTTCTCCAGCAAGTGGCTAGCCAGCGGTATCAGCCTACCGGCCGATCTGCCGTTCAAGGATCACCTCTTGCCGTCTGCAAAGCCGTAAGAAGTGCCCGGTATTCCAGTTTCACTCAGTAGGGGTTGCGTCGCATGTGTGGCATCGTCGGTATCGTCGGTAAGTCGAACGTCAATCAGGCGCTGTATGACGCGCTAACCGTCCTCCAGCACCGCGGCCAGGACGCTGCCGGTATCGTAACCAGCCATGACGGCCGGTTATTCCTGCGCAAGGACAATGGGTTGGTCCGTGATGTGTTCCACCAGCGCCATATGCAGCGCTTGGTCGGCCACATGGGCATCGGCCATGTGCGGTATCCCACCGCGGGCAGTTCGACTTCGGCCGAGGCTCAACCGTTTTACGTCAACTCGCCGTACGGCATCACGTTGGCCCACAACGGCAACCTGACCAACGTCGAGCAACTGGCCAAGGAGATTTACGAATCTGACCTGCGCCACGTCAATACCAACTCTGATTCGGAAGTGTTGCTCAATATCTTCGCTCATGAGTTGGCCCAGCGCGGCAAGCTCCAGCCGACCGAAGAAGACGTGTTCGCTGCCGTGAGTGACGTGCATCACCGTTGCCGTGGCGGTTACGCCGTGGTTGCGATGATCACCGGTTATGGCATCGTCGGTTTCCGTGATCCGGACGCCATTCGTCCGATCGTTTTCGGTCAGCGGCATACCGACGAAGGCGTCGAATACATGATCGCCTCGGAAAGCGTGGCGCTGGACGTACTCGGCTTCACCCTGATCCGGGATCTGGCGCCGGGCGAAGCGGTTTACATCACTGAAGACGGCAAGCTGCACACCCGTCAGTGCGCGACCAACCCGAAATACGCTCCGTGCATCTTTGAACACGTCTACCTGGCGCGTCCGGATTCGATCATCGACGGTATCTCGGTCTACAAAGCGCGTCTGCGCATGGGCGAGCGTCTGGCGGACAAGATTTTGCGCGAACGTCCAGATCACGACATCGACGTGGTTATCCCGATCCCGGACACCAGCCGTACCGCTGCGCTGGAACTGGCCAACCATTTGGGCGTGAAATTCCGCGAAGGCTTCGTCAAGAACCGTTACATCGGCCGGACCTTCATCATGCCGGGGCAGGCTGCGCGTAAAAAATCCGTACGCCAGAAGCTCAACGCCATTGAACTGGAGTTCCGCGGCAAAAACGTGATGTTGGTGGATGACTCCATCGTACGCGGCACCACCTGCAAGCAGATCATCCAGATGGCTCGGGAAGCGGGCGCGAAGAATGTGTATTTCTGCTCGGCGGCACCCGCTGTTCGCTACCCGAACGTTTATGGTATCGACATGCCAAGCGCCCATGAGTTGATCGCCCATAACCGCAGCACTCAGGATGTTGCCGACCTGATAGGCGCCGACTGGCTGATCTATCAGGACCTCAGCGACCTGATCGAAGCGGTAGGCGGCGGCAAGGTCAAAATTGACAACTTCGATTGCTCGGTATTCGATGGCAAATATGTGACAGGCGATATTGACGCTCACTACCTGCAAAAGATTGAACAGGCGCGTAACGACGCGTCCAAGGTAAAGACCCAGGCAGTCAGCGCGATTATCGATCTGTACAACAACTAAAGGGAGAGACGGCATGACGCACGAATGGGATGCCGGTCGGCTGGACAGTGACCTTGAAGGCGTGGGTTTCGATACCCTCGCCGTGCGTGCGGGTCAGCATCGCACCCCGGAAGGCGAACACGGTGATCCGATGTTCTTCACTTCCAGCTATGTGTTCCGTACCGCCGCAGACGCCGCGGCGCGGTTCTCGGGTGAAGTGCCGGGTAACGTTTACTCGCGCTACACCAACCCCACCGTGCGTTCCTTCGAAGAGCGCATTGCCGCCCTTGAAGGGGCAGAGCAAGCGGTCGCCACCGCTACGGGCATGGCGGCGATTCTCGCCATCGTCATGAGCCTGTGCAGCGCCGGCGATCATGTGTTGGTGTCGCGCAGTGTGTTTGGCTCGACCATCAGCCTGTTCGAAAAGTACTTCAAGCGCTTTGGCATTGAAGTCGATTACGTACCGCTGGCCGACGTGTCCGGCTGGAACGCAGCGATCAAGGCCAATACCAAATTACTGTTTGTCGAATCACCTTCCAACCCTTTGGCTGAGCTGGTGGATATCGCGGCATTGGCCGAAGTAGCCCACGCCAAAGGTGCGCTGCTGGTGGTCGACAATTGTTTCTGTACCCCCGCGCTGCAACAGCCGTTGTTGCTGGGCGCCGACGTGGTGGTGCATTCGGCCACCAAGTTTATCGACGGCCAGGGCCGTTGCATGGGCGGAGTGGTCGCGGGTCGCAGCGAACTGATGAAAGAAGTGGTCGGCTTCCTGCGTACGGCGGGACCGACGTTGAGCCCTTTCAATGCCTGGATTTTCCTCAAGGGGCTGGAAACCTTGAATTTGCGCATGCGTGCCCACTGCGCCGGCGCACAGGTGCTGGCCGAATGGCTTGAGCAGCAGGACGGTATCGAGAAGGTCCATTACGCCGGCCTTAAAAGTCACCCGCAACATGAGTTGGCCAAGCGTCAGCAGAAGGGTTTTGGTGCGGTGGTCAGCTTTGAAGTCAAGGGCGGCAAAGAGGGCGCCTGGCGCTTTATCGATGCCACGCGGTTGATTTCCATCACCGCCAACCTCGGCGACAGCAAAACCACGATCACTCACCCAAGCACCACGTCCCATGGCCGTTTGGCGCCTCAAGAGCGCGAGGCGGCGGGTATTCTGGACAGCTTGATCCGGGTCGCAGTCGGCCTCGAAGATGTTGCTGACTTGCAGGCGGATCTGGCACGTGGTTTGGCGGCCTTGTGAATGACTGGGCGGTAGAAGCCACCCTTGCCAGTAACGGCAAGGTTGCTTTGGTCACGGGCGCGGCACGGGGCATTGGCTTGGGCATTGCTGCCTGGTTGATCTCCGAAGGCTGGCAAGTGGTGCTCACCGACCTGGACCGCGAACGCGGCGCGAAGGTGGCGACGGTGCTGGGCGAGAACGCCTTGTTCATCGCCATGGACGTCTCCAGCGAAGAGCAAGTCAAGGCGGGTGTGGCCGAAGTGCTCGGGCAATTCGGTCGCCTCGACGCGTTGGTGTGCAACGCTGCGGTGGCCGATCCCCACAACACCATCCTGGAAACCCTGACCCTGTCCTACTGGAACCGCGTTTTAGCGGTCAATCTCAGTGGGCCAATGTTGCTGGCCAAGCACTGCGCGCCGTACTTGCGCGCCCACTGCGGCGCCATCGTTAATCTGACCTCGACCCGAGCCGCCCAGTCGGAGCCGGACACCGAGGCCTATGCCGCGAGCAAGGGCGGCTTGCTGGCCCTGACCCACGCCTTGGCCATCAGCCTGGGGCCAGAGATCCGCGTCAACGCTGTCAGCCCCGGCTGGATCGATGCCCGTGACCCTTCAGTTCGCCGTGCCGAGCCGCTATCAGAGGCTGACCACGCTCAGCACCCGGCGGGCAGGGTAGGGGCGGTGGAAGACGTGGCAGCGATGGTGGCCTGGCTGCTGTCGAAAAACGCCGGGTTCGTCACCGGACAAGAGTTTGTCGTCGACGGCGGGATGACGAAAAAAATGGTGTATGCGTGATGGGAGGGAGCGACAAGCTTCAAGCGGTAAGCTGCAAGTTAGAAGCGGATTGCATCGTGCTTTTGGCTTGTAGCATGAAGCTTGTCGCTTGACGCTGTTTTTGCGCTGATTTCAAAAAACTTCAACGGGGCTATTGACTTAGGTTCGATACCCACGTAAATTTCGCGGCCTCAACGAAGCAAAGGGTGATTAGCTCAGCTGGGAGAGCAGCTGCCTTACAAGCAGCGGGTCGGCGGTTCGATCCCGTCATCACCCACCACTTCTTGAGGCTTTCGCGAGAAAGCTGGACGCAAGTCCAACCAACAATGCGCAGCGGTAGTTCAGTCGGTTAGAATACCGGCCTGTCACGCCGGGGGTCGCGGGTTCGAGTCCCGTCCGCTGCGCCATATTCTTCAGGTTCGCCTTGTGCGGCCTGAGACTGGAACGCTTCTAAAGCGGTCCTTTTAGGGTTACAAGGAAACAGGCTCTCGAAAGCCGGTTTCAAATGAGTTCATCGGATGCAAGTCCGAGCGACACGCAGCGGTAGTTCAGTCGGTTAGAATACCGGCCTGTCACGCCGGGGGTCGCGGGTTCGAGTCCCGTCCGCTGCGCCATACATGTGCAGCTGGTTCATTCGTGAACCGGCAACACGCTGAAAAACCCGCCGAGTGCGGGTTTTTCAGTTTCTGGAGTTTGTATTCCGGATCAATTCGGCATTGCCGTGTAGAATCCCCAATAGTCAGCCAGGTCGACCGTATTTCCGAACGGCGTTGATCCCACGCTATCCTTGATGCAGACTGACTCCCCCGTATTATAGATATACAGTTTTGCCGTCAGTTTTTTCTCCCAGGATTTTGAATGTCTAAATTACCGAGCTTTCGTACCGCATGCTGGGCCACCGCCCTGCTGGCCGCCGCAGGCTGCTCGTCGCAGAAGCCTGCGGTGTATGAGCATGAAAATTTCGACGACTCCGGGACGTTTTCGAGGAATTACCCGGTCACTGATGCTACCTCCTGCGAGGCGGCGCGTCGTGCCTTGCTCAGCCAGGGTTACATCATCACCAGTAATGATCCCAAAGTAATCAGCGGGCACAAAAGTTTCCAGCAAACCGGTGAAACCCACATGGAGATCAGCTTCAGTGTGGTCTGTGCTTCGGACGGCACGACCAAGGGCGCCACCATGTTCGCTAACGCCCTGCAGGACCGCTACGCGCTGAAGAAGGTCAATAACTCGGCCAGCCTCGGTGTCGGCGTATTGGGCTCGTTGTCGATGCCTATCGGCTCCACTGACGACTCCATGGTCAAGGTGGCCAGCGAAACGGTAGCTTCACCGAAATTTTACGACCGCTTCTTTGGGCTGGTGGAAAACTTCCTGCCGCCTGAAGTGAAAAAGGCCGCGAATATTCCTGAAAAGCCGAAAACTGATCTGGGCATGCCAGAGCCTGTAGCCCACGCTGCGACCCCGGCCGCTGCGTTGGCTGACAGTAAACCTGCGCCGACAGCCCCAATCCCGGCTAAAGAGCCTGCGGTAGAGGCCGCTCCAGCGGCTGATATCAGCGAACCGGTGCCCGCGCCCGCTGAGCCCGAGGCGATTAAGGCGGAAATTGTTACCCCCGCTCCGACACCTGAGCCTGCTGCTGCCCCTACTGCCGAGCCTGCCCCGGCGCCGATTCCGGCACCTACGCCTGAGGCCGCTCCAGCGTCAGCCGCGACTGAAGCACCGAAAACGCCATAAGTTGCGATAACGTCAGAATGGCTGTTATCAGACAATGCATAACTTACTGACTTAAAAGTTAATCTGTAGGAGATGCCGAAGGCTGCGATTCGACCGGGAACCGGTCGCCCTTGTGAACCGCCGAAGGGGTGCCAGCCGCCCGCGACCCCGGCCTATCGCAGCCTTCGGCAGCCCATACAGAGACCGTGTTTGCGGCGCGGTTGGCGACCCCCTACAGCGGATACGGGTTTTACCCCAGAAACATCGTGTAGGCCGGGTTCTCGCTTTCATCCCAGTATGGGTAGCCGATTTCCGCCAACGCGGCCGGAATCAGGTGCCGCTCGTCTTCCGGCACCACCAGCCCGGCCACCACGCGACCGTCTGCCGCGCCGTGGTTACGGTAATGGAACATCGAGATATTCCACTGCCCGCCCAGTTTATTGAGGAAATTGAACAGCGCGCCGGGACGCTCCGGGAACTCGAAACGGAACACCACTTCATCGCTGACCCGAGCCGCATGGCCACCGACCATGTGCCGAATATGCAGCTTGGCCAGTTCGTTATCGGTCAGGTCCA
>NZ_JAQGNX010000044.1 GCF_028293835.1 Pseudomonas sp. | reverse complement strand
TACAGACAAGGTCAGGTGTAAAACCTGCCTTTAGGAGCGATCGGCCTCCCCCAGAAACGCACTACTTGTGTGTGTAACCTGTGACCATAACCTCTTTCGTTGGGCACAGGGACAACATACAAGGAGCTGCCGAAGGCTGCGAAAAGGCCGGGACGGTCTTCACAGGTATAACTGTCGCAACCGGTGCCCGGTTGATCGCAGCCTTCGGCAGTTCCTACAGATGCAATATCCGGCATTTCATCGTTCACTGAAGCGGCAAGGTAAATCCAGACACCGAGCGGCGCATTTCGCTGGCCATTTTTGCCAGGTTGCCGATGCTTTCCGCAGTGGCGGTAGTGCCCGACGTGGTTTGCGTGGTGGTTTGTTGAATCACCGCCATGGTCTGGGAAATCTGTCCCGCCGACGTCGCTTGCTGCTGCGCTGCATTGGTGATGCTTTCGATCAGTGCCGCGAGGGTTTTCGATACACCTTCGATTTCTTCAAGGGCCACTCCGGCATCCTGCGCCAGTCGCGCGCCGCGCACCACTTCACTGGTGGTTTGCTCCATGGAAATCACGGCTTCGTTAGTGTCGTTTTGAATCGCACGTACCAGGGTTTCAATCTGCTTGGTGGCGGAGGACGAACGCTCCGCCAGACGTTGTACTTCGTCGGCGACGATGGCAAAACCGCGCCCGGCGTCTCCCGCCATGGACGCCTGAATCGCGGCGTTCAATGCCAAAATATTTGTCTGGTCGGCAATATCATCGATCAAGCTGACAATATCGCCAATCTCCTGAGAAGACTCACCCAAACGCTTGATACGCTTGGAGGTGTCCTGAATCTGCTCACGAATGTTGTCCATGCCGGTGATGGTGTTGTGCACCACCTCGTTGCCTTTGTTGGCAATCATCACCGAACGCCCGGCCACAGCCGATGACTCCGACGCGTTGGCCGACACTTCATCGATGGACAGCGCCATGTTATTGATCGCGGTCGAGGCAGCAGCGATCTGAAGCGCCTGATGTTCGGACGCAGCCGCCAGTTGCATGGCCGTGGTTTGGGTGTCCTCGACGGCAGACGCCACTTGCTCGGCGGTCAAGTTGATGGTCCCCACCAAATCCCGCAGCTGGTCGATGGAATAGTTAATGGAGTCTGCGATGGCCCCGGTGAAGTCTTCGGTGACTGATGCAGCAACGCGCAAGTCTCCGTCCGCCAGGTTCTCGATCTCATCAAGCAAACGCATGATCGCCGTTTGGTTGCGCTCGTTCTTCTCGGCGGTCTCACGTAATTGGCGGTTGGTCTCACGCACCATCACGATGCCAATCAAAATGATCGACATCAACGCGAACAAACCCAGCACATAACCGACGATGCTGTGCATGGATCGACCGCTGGCCTGGTGCTCAAAGCCGTTGGCCAACACCGACGCTTCGTCCAGCAAGGTTTGCGAGGTGGTGAAAATGGCGCTGGCGGACTCGCGCACCTGGAACAGTTCAGGCGAGGTTTCGAGGATTTCATCCACAGAGCCGGACACAAACTGGAACAGCTCGGCGATTTCGCTCAAGCGAGCGCGGGCGTCGGGGTCTTGAACCTGGGTGATTTTCATCGCCGCGTTGCCTTCCAGCATTCCGTTCAGCACACGACCAAACAGGCTGGCATCGCGACCGAACGCATCGGCGGCTTGCACGGCGGTATCGTCGCCAGCCAACACGGTGTTGACCGAGCCGAGAATTCGTTCAGCCAACAGCGACTGACGCTGGGCAACCACTACCTGGGTCGTAGGTGCATGGTTGAGGAGCAAACTGTCGACAACTTTCTCGTACTCGACCTGCAATTGCGGAATGGTTTCGGCCAGAGTTGCCGCCACTTGGTGCAGGGACAATACCGTCTGCTCACTGGAAACAATCACGTCCGTGCTTTTGCGCAGCTCCTCCCAGTCCCGCTGCACGGCCTGCATTTCGTCTTTCACTTCCGGTGGCGCAGGGGGCAGCCCGGTGAGCTTGTCGCCTTTTTTCAGCACGACCCAACGCTGGTCAAAATCGTTACGGGCATCGGCCAGCAGTTTGAACGCCGGGGCTTTACCAGACGCCGCCTCGCTGGCGTTTTTAGCGATGCGCTGGGACAGCACGCGCAATTCGCCCGCATGGCCGATGTACTGCTTGTCGTAATTCGACTGGGCATTGAGATAGGCGAAGTTAGCGAACAGCAACATGATGCAAATGATCAGGGCGACAAACAGCACTACGATCTGCGACCGACTGCGCGCACCTTCTAAAGACCTACCTGTCTTGCTCATTGATAAGGCCCGCCTGGACCAACTGCATTGTGCATCCCAGAAATAAAGAGCCTGGCCAGGCCCACCGAAATTACAGCGTTATATCCCTGCTACATCCATGAAGCGCGGCGACAGTGCCAACGCCCGAGGGCTGAACACCAGCCAGGCCTGCTCACGCAAAAACTGTCCGCGAATGAACGGCGCAAGCCCTGCATTGACTGCCACCAGCGGCTCCGGCATCAGGCTGCGGTGATTAAAATGCTGCATCCCCAACACTTCATCCACCATCAACCCGGCGAATACGTCCTGATGCTCTACCACCAATACCCGCCGCTCCTTACGCAAAGGCGACAGGTCGTGGCCGAAAAATGCGCATAAATCCATGATTGGCAGCAAACGTCCACGCAAATTGGCCACGCCCTTGATCCAAGGCTTCACCCCCGGTAACACGGCATAGCGCGGTTCATGGAGGATCTCGCCAATTTCTCCCATGGGCGCGACGTAACATTGATCGCCCATACGAAAACCGATCCCGGTCCAGTCTTGCTGTCGGGTTTCTTGCAACGGCAGGTCCGCCGCCAACGAGCGGCAACGCTGATCGATTTCAAGCAGCAACTGGAAAGCGGTTTGCGACTCAGCCATGACGACGGCCGTCAGCCTGCCAGCACTGAATTCAGGGTTTTGATCAGGGTTTCTTCGTCTAC
The DNA here is from genome assembly GCF_028293835.1 of Pseudomonas sp. Taxonomy (GTDB): domain Bacteria; phylum Pseudomonadota; class Gammaproteobacteria; order Pseudomonadales; family Pseudomonadaceae; genus Aquipseudomonas. Next base: position 53,274 of record NZ_JAQGNX010000044.1, on the reverse strand, counting down.
CGGTTTGGTCAGGTAGTCGCGTGCACCTTGGCGTGTGCCCCAGACCTTGTCGGTTTCCTGGTCCTTGGTGGTAATGATGATCACCGGAATCGAAGCCGTGTCGGGGTCTTTGGTCAACTGGCGTGTCGCCTGAAAGCCATTAAGGCCGGGCATCACGATGTCCATCAAGACTGCATCGGGTTTTTCCTGCCGCGCCAACGCAACGCCATCGGCGCCGTTTTCGGCTTTCAGGACCTGATGGCCGTGTTTTTCCAGCATGCCGGTGAGCTTGTACATTTCAGTCGGCGAATCGTCGACGATCAGAACGCGAGCCATGGTGTTCCCCAAATGCAGTGGACGCCCGCAACCGACAGGGTCAAAGGGCATCAAGATACTTGTTGTTCTACTGCCACGAATTCCGGCACATGGGCCTTGATCGCGTTCAGTAGCTCTTCCTTGCTAAAAGGCTTGGTCAGAAACTGGTCGGAGCCAACGATCCGGCCTTTGGCCTTGTCGAACAAGCCGTCCTTGGAGGACAGCATGATCACCGGGGTCGACTTGAACGCCCGGTTGTTTTTGATCAGGGCGCAGGTCTGATAGCCATCCAGACGCGGCATCATGATGTCGACAAAGATAATTCTAGGGTGATTATCAGCGATTTTCGCCAACGCATCGAACCCGTCAATCGCTGTGATAACTTCGCAACCGACGTTTTTCAACAGCGTCTCGGCCGTCCGACGAATCGTCTTCGAATCGTCGATAACCATCACTTTCAAAGCTGTGGAATGTTGATCCATGTGAGCTCTACCATCGCCGCGGCGAATCATTTACTGCAATATGCCCGGCATCAACGAGCCACTATCTGCCGCCAAACCCCGCATTAGCAGGGTCCGAGCTCAAGTGCCGAGCCTTTTTAGCACACTCTCCCTATGCAATCCATAAAGCCCTTTGTCACGCGCCTGCCCCTTGACCCGGAGCATGCACGGCGCCACCCTGACGCCTATTTTAAGGCCGTAGCGGCCCCATAACCATCAGAGGATTTTGCCCATGAGCGTTCGCCTAGGAATTGTCATGGACCCCATCGAGCGTATTTCCTATAAAAAGGATAGCTCGCTGGCCATGCTCCTTGCCGCCCAGGCTCGCGGTTGGACGTTGTTCTATATGGAGCAGCAAGACCTGTACCAGAACGCCGGGCAAGCGCGCGCGCGAATGAAACCGCTGAAAGTCTTTGCCGATCCTGCGCATTGGTTCGAACTTGAGGCCGAAATCGACGCTGGCCTGGACGATCTGGACGTGATCCTGATGCGTAAGGATCCGCCGTTCGACATGGAATTCGTCTACGCCACTTACCTGCTGGAACAGGCCGAGCGCGCTGGCGTGCTGGTGGTCAACCGCCCACAGAGCTTGCGTGACTGCAATGAAAAGCTGTTCGCTACGCTATTCCCGCAGTGCACGCCGCCGACCTTGGTCAGCCGTCGCGCCGATATTCTGCGCGGCTTCGCTGATTTGCACGGCGATGTGATCTTGAAACCCCTGGACGGCATGGGCGGCACGTCGATCTTCCGCCACCGCGTCGGCGACCCGAACCTGTCGGTGATTCTCGAAACCCTCACCAACAACGGCAACCAGCAAATCATGGCCCAAGGTTATTTGCCGGCGATCAAGGACGGCGATAAACGCATCCTGATGATCGACGGCGAACCCGTGCCCTATTGCCTGGCGCGCATTCCGGCAGCCGGCGAAACCCGCGGCAACCTCGCCGCCGGTGGCCGTGGCGAAGCCCGCCCACTCACCGACCACGACCGCTGGATCGCCGCCGAAGTCGGCCCTACCCTGCGGGAAAAAGGCCTGCTGTTCGTCGGCCTCGACGTCATCGGCGAGCACCTCACCGAAATCAACGTCACCAGCCCAACGTGCATACGCGAAATCGACAATGCGTTCGGCACCAATATCGGTTCGATGCTGATGGATGCGATCGAAGGGAAGTTGAAGGCGAAGTAACACCATTACCCCAACCTATATAACCCACTGAATTACCGCAAATCACTCTGTAGGAGCCAACGTGTTGGCGAGCCGCCCGGCCTGGCACGCCGTTAGGGCCTCTCGCCAACACGTTGGCTCCTACATTTTTTTTTGGGAGGGGTGTGCGCCCTACCTCACGCCAGACCAGCGTCCCCCGCAATAACCGGCCAGTGCGCTATCATGCGCGCCCTGTGAAACGTGGAATGTGATGCTGACTTGCCGATGAACGCCTTGGCTGACGATATGCCCCCCGAACTCTCCCGCAGCGGCGTGCGCCCGGCGGATCGGCTTGGGTTTACCTTGATGATTGCGGCGCTGATCCACGTGGCGGTGATCCTCGGTGTGGGCTTTACCTTCGTCAAACCGCAGGACATCAGCAGAACCCTGGAAATCACGCTTGCGACCTTCGCCAGTGAAGCGCCGCCGAAAAAAGCTGATTACCTTGCCCAGGACAACCAGCAGGGCAGCGGCACCCTGGACAAGAAGGCGATTCCCAAGACCACTGAAATTGCACCGTTTCAGGACACCAAGATCAATAAGGTGACACCGCCGCCCCCTGCCGTGAAACCGGTGGAGAAGGTCGAAGCGCCGAAAGCCGCCGTGGCGACCAAGGCACAGAAGGCCCAGAAAACGGTCATCAAGCATGAAGAGGTCAAAGAGCAGCCAGCAGCCAAGGCCGAGCCGACCATCGACAGTGCCGAGTTATCCACCGAAATTTCCAGCCTGGAAGCCGAGCTGTCCAACGAACAGCAGTTGTACGCCAAGCGACCAAAGATCCATCGTCTCAGCGCCGCCTCGACCATGCGCGATAAAGGTGCCTGGTATAAAGAAGACTGGCGCAAGAAAATCGAACGCGTCGGCAACCTCAACTACCCGGAAGAGGCACGGCGCCAACAAATTCGCGGCAACTTACGGATGATGGTGTCGCTCAACCGTGACGGTTCGATCTACGAAATATTGGTACTTGAATCTTCCGGGCAACCACTACTGGACCAAGCCGCCCAGCGTATTGTGCGTTTGGCCGCCCCATTTGCGCCGTTCACCGGCGATCTTGCCGACATTGACCGCCTGGAAATCATTCGAACCTGGAAGTTCACCAACGACAAGCTGTCCAGTAACTGATGGCCTAGTCGTTTAGCCAGTTGTCAGGTCCCTCCACCAGCGCCACACTAGGGCTCATGAAAAACGTCTCCGCGAGCTACCTCAAGCATCACTTCCTGATCGCCATGCCGCACATGGCCGATCCGAACTTCGTGCAAACCCTCACCTACGTTGTCGAGCACAACGCCGAAGGTGCCATGGGTATTGTCATCAATCGACCGCAAAGCCTGACGCTGGCCGATGTGCTTGAACAATTGCGACCCGAAGTCACGGCTCATTCACGCTGCCAGTACATCCCTATTTTGACCGGCGGGCCGGTGCAAACCGACCGCGGTTTTGTATTGCACCCCACAGGTCAGGTATTTCAAGCGACGCTGGACCTCGGCGACTTGGCACTATCGACTTCTCAAGACGTATTGTTCTCCATCGCTGACGGCCATGGCCCGGAAAAAAGCGTGATCGCCCTTGGCTATGCCGGTTGGAACGCTGGCCAGCTAGACGCCGAGCTGTCGGCCAATGCATGGCTGACCTGCCCGTTCGACCCGGCCATTCTGTTCGACACGCCCATGGAACTTCGCCTGAATGCCGCCGCCGCGCGCCTGGGTGTCAACCTGAGCTTATTGACCAGCCAGGCGGGCCACGCCTGATGGCTGGATTACGTCTATTGCTGGGCTTTGATTACGGCACTAAACAGATCGGCGTTGCGGTCGGCCAGACCATAACCGGTCAAGCCCGCGAGCTGTGTATCTTGAAAGCCCAGAACGGTATTCCCGACTGGGACAAGGTGGAGGCCCTGGTCCGGGAATGGAAGCCTGATGCCATAGTCGTCGGCTTGCCGTTGAACATGGACGGCACGCCGAGCGACATGAGCGCCCGCGCAGAAAAGTTTTCGCGCCGACTTAACGGGCGCTACAACCTGCCCGTGTTTACCCACGATGAGCGCCTGACGACCTTTGAGGCCAAGGGAGAACGCCAAGCCCGAGGGGGCCAAAAAGGCACTTACCGCGACAATCCGGTAGACGCCATTGCCGCCGCGCTGCTGCTACAGGGCTGGCTGGATGCCAACGGCGCGCTGTTCGACGCCTGATCCGCAACCGGTTGGTTTGATTGACCCCAGAATCCAAGTTTCAGCCTGAGCGAACCGCGCCGCCGGCGCTCAGGCCATTGAAGGAGCAACCATGAGCCTGCCCAATCCCGCCGCCCTGATTAGCCAAATGGCCATCGACCTTACGGCGCACCTCAGCCAGCGCAGCATTAATGAACCGCGCTTCATCGGTATCCGTACCGGCGGCGTCTGGGTGGCTCAAGCACTGCTCGACGAGCTCGGCAGTCAGTCGCCGCTGGGCACGCTGGACGTATCGTTCTACCGCGATGACTTCAGCCAAAACGGCTTGCACCCGCAGGTGCGGCCCTCAGCCCTGCCCTTCGAGATTGAAGGCCAGCATCTGGTGTTGATTGATGACGTACTGATGAGCGGCCGGACCATCCGCGCCGCACTCAACGAGCTATTCGATTATGGCCGCCCAGCCAGCGTGACGCTGGTATGCCTGCTTGACCTGAATGCCGGGGAGCTGCCGATTCGCCCCAACGTGGTCGGTGCAACCTTATCGCTGCCGCCCAACGAGCGGGTCAAACTGCTCGGCCCAACGCCGCTCGCGCTTGAGTATCAAAATCTTTCCGCCGCCGCCCTCTAGCCCTTTATAAAGAGTCTTTGCGATGACGCCTCTCCACGCCAAGCGCCCGCTGCAGCTCAATCATCAGGGCCAGCTGCGCCATTTCCTCTCGCTTGATGGTTTACCCCGCGAGCTGTTGACTGAAATTCTCGACACCGCTGACTCGTTTCTTGAAGTCGGCGCTCGGGCGGTCAAAAAGGTCCCGCTGCTGCGCGGCAAGACCGTGTGCAACGTATTTTTCGAAAACTCGACCCGAACCCGCACTACCTTCGAATTGGCGGCTCAGCGTCTGTCAGCGGACGTGATCACGCTGAACGTGTCGACGTCGTCGACGAGCAAGGGCGAAACGCTGTTCGACACCTTGCGCAACCTTGAAGCCATGGCTGCCGACATGTTTGTGGTGCGCCACGGTGATTCGGGCGCCGCACATTTTATCGCCGAACACGTGTGCCCCGAGGTCGCAATCATCAATGGGGGTGACGGCCGCCATTCGCACCCAACCCAAGGCATGCTCGACATGCTGACGATTCGTCGGCACAAAGGCGGTTTTGAAAACCTTTCCGTGGCCATCGTCGGCGACATCCTGCACTCACGGGTAGCGCGCTCGAACATGATCGCGCTCAAAGCCCTGGGTTGCCCGGACATCCGTGTGATAGCGCCAAAGACGCTGTTGCCAGTGGGCATCGAGCAATATGGAGTCAAAGTCTTCACCGACCTGGCCACCGGCCTGAGAGACGTCGACGTAGTGATCATGCTGCGCCTGCAACGCGAGCGCATGCAGGGCGGTTTGTTGCCCAGCGAAGGCGAATTCTACCGCCTGTTCGGCCTGACCACGGCACGACTGGCTGGAGCAAAACCGGATGCCATCGTCATGCACCCCGGCCCGATCAATCGCGGAGTAGAAATAGAATCGGCCGTGGCTGACGGCGCGCAATCGGTGATTCTCAATCAAGTCACCTACGGCATCGCCATCCGCATGGCCGTATTGTCCATGGCCATGAGCGGGCAAACCGCACAACGTCAATTCGAGCAGGAGATCGCCCAGTGAAGCTCAGCATCCTCGGCGCTCGCGTCATCGACCCCGTCAGCGGTTTCGACCACGTCACTGACTTGCACCTGCACGGTGGCAAAATTGTCGCTATCGGCGCCGCACCGGCAGAATTCGTCGCGGTGCAGACCATTGAAGCCCAGGGTTTAGTCGCTGCACCGGGCCTGGTCGACCTCAGCGTTGCCCTGCGCGAGCCGGGTTACAGCCGCAAAGGCACGATTGCCAGTGAAACCCAGGCTGCGGCTGCCGGTGGTGTGACCAGCCTGTGCTGCCCGCCACGGACCAAACCGGTGCTGGACACGTCCGCCGTCGCCGAGCTGATCCTCGACCGCGCCCGTGAAGCCGGCAACTGTAAGGTATTTCCCATTGGCGCCTTCAGCAAAGGGCTGGAAGGTGAGCAGTTGGCTGAGTTGGTAGCGTTGCGTGACGCTGGCTGTGTGGCGTTTGGCAATGGTCTGGACAGCTTTCAAAATACCCGCACGCTATGCCGGGCAATGGAATACGCCGCGACGTTCGACCTGACGATCATCTTTCACTCTCAGGATCATGATCTGGCAGCGGGCGGCCTGGCCCATGAAGGCGCCACGGCGAGCTTCCTCGGTTTGCCGGGCATTCCCGAGACCGCAGAAACAGTGGCCCTGGCGCGCAATCTGTTGCTGGTGGAACAAAGCGGCGTACGTGCGCACTTCAGCCAGTTGACCAGCGCTCGCGGTGTCGAGCTGATTGCCCAGGCGCAGGCACGCGGCCTGCCGGTGACTGCCGACGTGGCGATGTATCAATTGATACTCACCGACGAAGCGCTGATCGATTTTTCCAGCCTGTATCACGTGCAGCCGCCGCTGCGCACCCGCGCCGACCGTGAAGGCCTGCGTGAGGCGGTAAGGTCCGGGGTGGTTCAAGCCATCTCCAGCCATCATCAACCCCACGAACGGGACGCCAAACTGGCACCTTTCGGCGCAACCGAACCGGGCATCAGCAGCGTCGAGCTGTTGCTGCCGCTGGCGATGACCCTGGTGGAAGACGGCTTGCTTGACCTGCCGACCCTCCTTTCGCGCCTCAGCGCCGGCCCTGCGGCGGCGTTGCGCCTGCCGGCCGGTCGGCTAACGGTCGGTGGCGCTGCGGACATCGTGCTATTCGATCCCACATCCTCGACCGTTGCCGGTGAGAAGTGGCTATCCAAAGGCGAAAACTGCCCATTCATTGGGCACTGCCTGCCAAGTGCAGTGCGTTACACCCTGGTGGACGGCCGGGTAAGCTACGGCGCTTGAAGGATGGCCTCGCCTTGCGGTGTGTCTGACATACCGCGGCGTGGCTTACCGGATGTATTCGGTCCTACAGGGATTGTTGCTTACCCCTGCTGCGCGTTCTTCACGGAAATCTGTTCATTCAATGTCCAGAAGTCATACAGCACGCCCAGCAGAAACAAGCCTCCGGTCAGAAAGTAAACAATCCCACTGATCCATTTTCCCTGGTACAAGCGGTGCGCACCGAACACGCCGAGAAAGGTCAGCAATACCCAGGCGACGTTGTAATCGGTCGAGCCGGCGTTGAAGCGCAGGTCGGCTTCGCGATCCATGGCCGGAATCAAAAACAGGTCGATCAGCCAGCCGATACCCAACAGCCCGAAGGTGAAAAACCAGATCGTTCCCGTGACAGGCTTGCCGTAATAGAACCGATGCGACCCGGTGAAGCCGACAATCCACAACAAATATCCAAGGAGTTTGCTGTGGGTATTTTGCGGTTGCTGATCTTGTCGATAGCTGTTCATTTACTGCCTCTTCAACGCCGATAGAAAAAAATATCTGTATTTTGTGTGACTTTAATTTGGCGCCCCGACAGATGGCAAAGCGCTTGGACCACCGCTGTAAGTCTTTGTTTCAGCGGGCTTGAACAATTCGGTGTGACACATTAACGCAACACATCTGTGCGCCGCCGCGTAAAAGTTTCGACAAGTGGGGTCGGAATCCGTGGAAAAGCTGTTATAAAGTTGCGCGCTGACCAACAAAGAGCCTTGCCGAATGCGTCCAATTTTTAAGACATGGCTAACCATCTGCCTATTTATGCCCCTGGCCGCCCACGCCACCAATCGTGAGCAACAACTACCGCCAAGTTTCAACGGCCACACATCGAAAACCCATTCTTCGCCCGTCACCATCGCCTCAAAAACACCTGAAGCCAGCGAAGAAGAAAGTGCCGAAACGGCAGCCCCAGCGAAATCCTCTCACAAGAAATCCAGCAAACAGACCAGCACGAAAAATAAGCCCGCCAAACAAGCCGCAACGTCCAGACACAGCAAGACCTCCAACCAGGCTTCCCGTCACTCCGCTCATGGCAAATCATCTGTGGCCGCCATAGCGCCGCCGCAAATGCCCGCCAAACAGAGCAGTATTGTGTTGAGCCGGGCAGTGAACGTCTTGGGTACGCCTTATGTTTGGGGCGGCACTAGCCCAAGTAAAGGGTTCGATTGCAGTGGATTGGTTAAATACGCCTTTCGCGATGTGAAAGAAGCTGATCTGCCGCGCACGTCCAATGCCATGGCCGAAGGTCATGGGCAGCGCGTTGAACGCAAGGACTTGAAGCCCGGCGATTTGCTGTTCTTCAACATCAAAGGCCGTCAGGTAAATCACGTTGCTATCTACTTGGGCAACGATCGCTTTATTCACGCACCTCGCCGTGGAAAGGCCGTGACCATCGACACGCTGAGCAAACCGTATTGGGAAGACCACTACGTGCTTGCCAAGCGCGTCCTGCCAAAACAGAAGGCACAGCCCACTCTGCGCGTCAGCCAGCGTTGAGTGTGTCGCTGCACCGTGCAGCGTCAAAGCGCCGAGGGCTCCTTCGGCGCATCGATTTTCCCCGCTTAAACCCCCAATGTCGCGCCCAGCATAAGACCTCGCTCGAAACGACTAGAAATTGTCCGGGGTCTTGGCCTTTTCTCGCGCGCTTTCCCGGGTGACCAAGCCTTTGTTCACTAAGTCCTTGAGGCACATATCCAGCGTTTGCATGCCAAGCGAACCGCCGGTCTGGATCGACGAGTACATCTGCGCCACTTTGTCTTCGCGGATCAGGTTACGAATCGCTGCCGTGCCGATCATGATTTCGTGAGCCGCCACCCGCCCGCCGCCGACTTTTTTCAGCAGCGTCTGGGAAATCACTGCTTGCAGCGACTCAGACAGCATCGAACGCACCATGGACTTTTCTTGCGCCGGGAACACGTCGACCACCCGGTCGATGGTTTTCGCCGCCGAGGTGGTGTGCAGCGTGCCGAAGACCAAGTGACCGGTTTCAGCGGCGGTCAACGCCAGGCGAATGGTTTCAAGGTCGCGCATTTCGCCCACAAGGATGACGTCCGGGTCTTCCCGCAACGCCGAACGCAATGCCTCGGCAAAACCCAGCGTGTCGCGGTGCACTTCTCGCTGGCTGACCAGGCATTTCTTCGATTCGTGAACGAATTCGATGGGGTCTTCAATCGTCAGGATATGGTGGTGCTTGGTGCTGTTCAGGTAATCGATCATCGCCGCAAGGGTGGTGGACTTGCCGGAACCCGTCGGTCCCGTTACTAACACCAGCCCGCGGGGCACGTCGGTAATCTTGCGAAACACTTCTCCCATGCCGAGATCGTCCATGGTCAGGACCTTCGACGGAATGGTCCGAAACACCGCACCGGCACCGCGATTATGGTTAAAGGCGTTGACCCGGAAGCGCGCTACGCCAGGTACATCGAAGGAAAAATCCGTCTCCAGAAACTCTTCGAAATCCTTGCGCTGCTTGTCGTTCATGATGTCGTAGACCAGCCCTTGGACCTGTTTCTGGTCCAGCGCTGGCAGATTGATACGCCGCACATCACCGTCGACCCGAATCATCGGTGGCAGGCCGGCGGATAGGTGCAAATCTGATGCGCCTTGCTTGGCACTGAAGGCCAGCAGCTCGGTAATATCCATAGAGCTCCCCAATCACATAGAATGCCGCAGACTTTAGCCCTGCTGGCGCAAATCATGTCCACGATAGCAGACAACGTTTCCCAAGTTGATGAGCGAATTCGCGCCGCCGCCCTTGTGGCGCAACGGGATCCGAGCACCATCGGCCTATTGGCCGTAAGCAAGACCAAACCGGCCGCCGCACTGCGCGAAGCATATGCCGCTGGCCTGCACGATTTTGGCGAGAATTACCTGCAAGAAGCCTTGAGCAAGCAGCTTGAATTAGCGGACCTGCCCTTGTGTTGGCATTTCATCGGCCCCATTCAATCGAACAAGACTCGTGCTATTGCCGAACACTTCGCTTGGGTGCATTCCGTGGATCGTTTGAAAATTGCACAACGGCTATCTGAGCAACGCCCCGCCGAATTGCCTGCGCTTAACATCTGCATTCAAATCAATGTCAGCGGTGAAGCCAGCAAGTCTGGCTGCACCCCGGAAGACTTACCTGCGCTGGCTGCGGCGATCAGTCTTCTGCCGCGTTTGAAGCTGCGTGGCTTGATGGCCATTCCCGAACCCACCGACGACAGCGCTGCACAAAACGCCGCGTTTGCTGCCGTCAGCAGTCTGCAACACAGCTTGAACCTGCCGCTGGACACACTTTCCATGGGCATGAGCCACGACCTGGAGGCCGCCATTGCACAAGGCGCCACCTGGGTTCGCATCGGCACAGCCCTTTTTGGCGCCCGGGACTACGGCCAGCCATAACCCTTTGCTAACAGGAATCCAGTCATGAGCACGACTCGTATTGCCTTTATCGGCGCCGGCAACATGGCCACCAGCCTGATCGGTGGCTTGCGCGCCCAAGGTGTGGACGCTGCACTGATTCGCGCCAGCGATCCGGGTGCCGAGACCCGCGCCAGAGTGGCGGCTGAACACGGCATCGAACTGTTCGCCGATAACGCCGAGGCCATCGAAGGCGCGGACGTGGTGCTGATCGCGGTCAAACCGCAAATGATGAAAGCGATGTGCATCGCCCTGCGCCCGAATTTGAAGCCCCATCAGTTGGTAGTGTCGGTGGCCGCTGGCATTACTTGCGCCAGCATGAATAGGTGGCTGGGCGACCACCCCGTGGTGCGTTGCATGCCGAACACCCCAGCGCTGTTGCGTCAGGGTGTCAGCGGTTTATACGCCACCGCCCAAGTCTCCAATAACCAACGCGCCCAAGCCGAGCAATTGCTCTCGGCGGTGGGCATCGCGCTGTGGCTCGACGAAGAAAAACAACTGGATGCCGTCACCGCTGTCTCTGGCAGTGGCCCGGCGTATTTTTTCCTGCTGATCGAAGCGATGACCGCCACCGCCGAAAAACTCGGCCTGCCACGTGACATCGCCGTTCAGCTGACCAGGCAAACCGCCTTGGGCGCCGCGCTGATGGTCACGGGCAGCGATGTTGATGCGGCAGAGCTGCGTCGTCGCGTGACCTCGCCAGCCGGCACCACAGAGGCTGCAATCAAAGCGTTCCAGGCCGGCGGCTTCGAAGCCCTGGTCGACACCGCACTCACTGCTGCCGCGCACCGTTCGGCAGAGATGGCCGAACAGCTCGGTAAATAAGGAACTACGTATGAATGCACTTACTGGCGCCATGACTTTCGTTATCCAAACCCTGGTCAGTCTCTATCTGGCCATTGTTTTGCTGCGCTTTGTACTACAGCTGGTCAAGGCCAATTTTTATAACCCGCTCTGCCAATTCGCGGTGCGTGCCACACAACCGCTGCTCAAGCCCATCCGCCGGATAATTCCCAGCGTGCTGGGACTGGACACCTCATCATTGCTGCTGGCGATCATTATCCAGGCGTTGTTGATGGCTCTGGTATTAACGATAACTTACGGCACTATCGGCGATATCCCGCACTTGCTGGTCTGGTCGATCATCGGCGTCACCTCACTGTTCCTGAAAATCTTTTGGGTAGCGATGATCGTCATGGTGATCGTTTCCTGGGTCGCGCCCGGCAGTCATAACCCGGCTGCGGAACTGGCCTACCAGATTAGCGAACCGGTGCTGGCGCCATTTCGCCGATTAGTACCGAACCTTGGCGGCATGGATATTTCGCCGATCTTCGCTTTTATCGCGATCCAGGTGATCCAGTCCTACCTGATGCCCGCATTGGCTGCCTATGCAGAAATGCCGCAAGTGCTGTGGCGTTTGATCTGACTCGCACCCATCCCGAATGCGTCATGCCAAACATCTGTCGGCGCGAATTTGTTCGCGAAGCGGTGTAGCTGAAACACCGCTTTAAGTCCTCGCTGACACGTTGGCTTTTACAGGGACCGTGTTTGCTTGCCGCTAGGGGCAGCGGTCTTTAGACTTACGCCTCATTTATGCGAGAGCAGGGTCGATGCCCACGGTCTTTCCCCCCGATTCTGTTGGACTGGTCACGCCGCAAATGGCGCATTTCAGCGAGCCGCTGGCCTTGGCCTGCGGTCGTTCACTGCCCGCCTACGACTTGATTTACGAAACCTACGGCCAGCTCAACGCCGCTGGCAGCAACGCCGTGCTGGTCTGTCACGCGCTTTCCGGGCACCACCATGCGGCGGGCTTTCACAGCGCCGACGAGCGTAAGCCCGGTTGGTGGGACAGCTGCATAGGTCCCGCAAAGCCCATCGACACCAGCAAGTTCTTCGTCGTCAGCCTGAACAACCTTGGTGGTTGTAACGGTTCGACCGGCCCCAGCAGCATCAATCCCGAGACCGGTAAACCATTCGGTGCCGATTTCCCGGTGTTGACTGTCGAGGACTGGGTCCATAGCCAAGCCCGCCTCGCTGATCTGCTGGGCATCGTGCAATGGGCCGCAGTCGTCGGCGGCAGCCTGGGCGGCATGCAGGCATTGCAATGGACCATCAGTTACCCAGACCGGATCCGTCACTGCCTGGCAATTGCGTCGGCACCGAAGTTGTCCGCGCAAAACATTGCGTTCAACGAAGTGGCGCGGCAGGCGATTTTGTCCGACCCGGATTTCCATGGCGGCTACTTCCAGGAACACGGGGTTATTCCCAAACGCGGGCTGATGCTGGCGCGCATGGTCGGACACATCACTTATTTGTCCGACGACTCCATGGGCGAGAAATTCGGCCGTGGCCTGAAAAGCGAAAAGCTTAACTACGATTTCCACAGCGTAGAGTTTCAGGTTGAGAGTTACTTGCGCTACCAGGGCGAAGAATTCTCCGGTCGCTTCGACGCCAATACCTACCTGCTGATGACCAAGGCGCTGGACTACTTCGACCCCGCTGCCAATCACGGCGATAACCTGGCGCTGACGCTTGCCGGAGCCAAGGCCGACTTCTGCGTGATTTCCTTCACCACCGACTGGCGCTTCTCCCCGGCCCGTTCCCGGGAGCTGGTGGATGCGCTGATGGCAGCGAAAAAGAACGTCTGCTACCTGGAGATCGATGCGCCCCAAGGCCATGACGCCTTTCTGATTCCGATCCCGCGTTACTTGCAGGCCTTCACCAGCTACATGAACCGAATTGCACTCTGAGGACACCATGAGAGCCGACCTGGAAATTATCCAAGACTGGATCCCTGCCGGTAGCCGGGTGCTCGACCTCGGCTGCGGCGACGGCGAGCTGCTGGCGTGGCTGCGCGATAACAAGCAAGTCACTGGCTACGGCCTGGAAAACGACGCGGACAATATTGCCCGTTGTGTGGCCAAAGGCGTGAATGTCATCGAACAAGACCTGGACAAAGGCCTCGGTAATTTTGCCAGCAACAGTTTTGACATTGTCGTTATGACCCAGGCATTGCAAGCCGTGAGTTACCCGGACCGGATACTCGACGAGATGCTGCGCGTCGGTCGTCAGTGCATCATTACGTTCCCCAATTTCGGTCATTGGCGTTGCCGTTGGTACTTGGCGAGCAAGGGTCGGATGCCGGTTTCGGATTTTCTGCCGTACACCTGGTACAACACGCCTAACATTCACTTCTGCACCTTCGAAGACTTCGAAGCGCTGTGCCGGGGCCGTGACGCACAGGTCATTGACCGGTTAGCCGTCGATCAGCACCATCGTCACGGTTGGGCCAGCAAGCTTTGGCCTAACCTGTTAGGTGAGATCGGGATCTATCGGGTCAGCAGTCCTGGCTTTGAAGATCACCAGATCGCGATTTAACTGGGAACACCCAACCGTAGGAGCTGCCGAGGCACGAAGGCCGCGATGCGATTTACCTGACACACCGCAATCGCAGCCTTCGTAACCTCGGCAGCTCCAGGGATCATCCATAACAAGGAGAATATACATGCGCCGCTTAGCTCTGTTTCTCTGCGCCTTCTGCCTCGCTATACCGGCCTTTGCCGCCGATTACGCCAAACCCGATCGCCAGGAAGTGTTCGGGGACACGACCGTGCATTACAGTGCGATCAGTTCAAGCTATTTACAGCCTGAAATCGCCTCTGCGGCGGGGTTGATCCGCAGTAAAAACCAGGGCGTGTTGATTATTGTTGCACTCAAAGCAGGGAAACCGGCGGTAGCCAATATCACCGGCACGGTCAAAGACCTGACGGGGCGCAAACTCCCCCTGGTTTTCAAACAGATCGCTGACCAGGGTGCGATGGACTACATTGCGCAGTTCCCCATTGAACAGCAAGAAACCCTGACCTTCGACATCAATGTCAAAGCAGGCGACGACGCCAACAGCTTCAGCTTTGACCAGGAACTTTTCCCAGGCGAATGATGAATTTCACGCAACTCGTATTGGCCAGCCATAACGCCGGCAAACTCAAAGAACTCCAAGCGATGCTGGGTGGCTCCGTGCAGCTGCGCTCCATCGGCGAATTCAGTGATGTGGAGCCGGAAGAGACCGGCCTGTCATTCGTCGAGAACGCGATTCTCAAAGCCCGTAATGCGGCGCGGATTTCCGGGCTTCCGGCGCTGGCCGATGACTCTGGCCTGGCCGTGGACTTTCTCGGCGGCGCACCGGGTATCTATTCGGCCCGCTATGCCGATGGCAAAGGCGATGCAGCCAATAACGCCAAGCTGCTAGAGGTGCTCAAAGACGTGCCTCATGAGCAGCGCGGTGCGCAGTTCGTTTGCGTCTTGGCGCTGGTTCGGCATGCTGATGACCCGTTGCCGATCTTGTGCGAAGGCTTGTGGCACGGACGCATCCTGACCGTCGCTAGCGGTGAACACGGTTTCGGCTATGACCCGCTGTTCTGGGTCCCGGAGCGCGATTGCTCCAGCTCAGAACTAAGCCCTGCCGAAAAGAACCAACTCAGCCACCGCGCCCGCGCCATGGTGCTGTTGCGTCAACGCCTGGGTTTGCAATGACTCAGGATTCGCCCGCACAGCCGCTATTTTTGGGCGAGGCTGGTTTTTCGTCGCAAGCGCCTCGAATTGCTCTGCCGCACCTGCCACCGTTGGCGCTGTACGTCCATATTCCCTGGTGCGTGCGCAAATGCCCCTATTGCGATTTCAACTCCCACACCGCCAGCCCGGTATTGCCCGAGCAAGCATACGTTGATGCGTTGCTGGCGGACCTCGATCAGGACCTGGCGCACGTTCATGGCCGGGAGCTGAGTTCGATCTTTTTTGGCGGCGGCACGCCGAGCCTGTTCAGTGCCGACGCGCTGGGCCGTCTGCTCAAAGGCGTTGAGCAACGCATCCGGTTCGC
The DNA here is from genome assembly GCF_028293835.1 of Pseudomonas sp. Classification (GTDB taxonomy): domain Bacteria; phylum Pseudomonadota; class Gammaproteobacteria; order Pseudomonadales; family Pseudomonadaceae; genus Aquipseudomonas. The sequence continues at coordinate 37,875 of NZ_JAQGNX010000044.1, read as the reverse complement.
CAGCGACATCGAAATTACCCTGGAAGCGAACCCCGGCACCTTTGAGCAAGCCAAATTCAGCGCCTATCGCGGTTTGGGCATCAATCGGCTGTCGATTGGCATTCAGAGTTTTCAGGAAGAGAAGCTCAAGGCGCTGGGACGCATTCATAACGGCGACGAAGCCATTCGTGCTGCTGATATGGCGCGTCAGGCCGGGTTCGATAACTTCAACCTGGACCTGATGCATGGCCTGCCAGATCAATCCCAGGATGACGCGCTGGGTGATTTGCGCCAAGCCATCGCCTTGGCGCCGACGCATTTGTCTTGGTATCAACTGACCCTTGAACCGAACACCGTGTTCTGGAATCAGCCGCCGACCCTGCCGGAAGACGACATTCTCTGGGATATTCAAGAAGCCGGGCAAACGCTACTGGCCGAACACGGTTATGCACAGTATGAAGTGTCGGCCTATGCCCAACCCGGCAGGCCCGCGCGGCATAACCTGAATTATTGGAGCTTCGGTGATTTTATCGGCATCGGCGCCGGTGCCCACGGCAAACTCAGCCACCCGGACGGACGCATCGTACGCACCTGGAAGACGCGGCTGCCCAAGGATTACCTGAACCCGGACAAAGCCTTTAAAGCCGGTGAGAAGCTGGTCAGCCTCGAAGAAATGCCTTTCGACTTTTTGATGAACGCTTTGCGCCTGACAGATGGCGTCGCCGCCGAGCTATTTCCCCAGCGCACCGGTCTAAGCCTCGACACGCTGGCCAGCGCCCGGAAACAGGCCGAACAGCGTGGCCTTATGGACACAAATCCAACGCGGCTGGTTGCCAGCCCCCAAGGCCAGTTGTTCCTGAATGACTTGCTGCACTACTTTTTGATTTAAGGACTTTTGCATGGATCTTGTACTCGACCTGCTCGCCACCGTTTCCCGTTGGAGCCGCAGTAATCTTTCGGAAATTTCGTTGGCGCTGGTCGGTTGTTTGCTGGTGCTATTCGGTGCGGACATCAAAGGCTGGATCGAAGGGCGCATCAGCAGCCTGGCGGGCGCGTTGCGCGTACCGGTAATGGCCTTGTTGTGCACCATCGGCAGCGGCGCGGCGCTTATCTACGCCACACCCTGGGTGATCCGTGGCCTGAGCCAGTTCAACAACTACAGCCTGGCGCCGGTATTGTTGGTGGTGCTGGTGTTGATTGGGGTTATTGCAGATCGCCGCTGAATTTGATGACCAAAAGACCTGTAGGAGCCAACTTGTTGGCGAGGCGTCAGACCTGCTTACCGCATCAGGCCCTTCGCCAACAAGTTGGCGCCTACAGGTGAGGTAGTCGTTACTTAAGCCAGCTTCTCGAACTTCAAATCCCAAACTCCATGCCCCAGTTTTTCGCCCCGGCGTTCGAACTTGGTGACAGGACGCTCAGCCGGACGTGGCACGCATTTAGCGTCTTCGGCCTGGTTTTTATAACCTGGCGCAACGTTCATCACTTCCAGCATGTACTCGGCATACGGTTCCCAATCGGTGGCCATGTGCAAAATCCCGCCGACCTTCAACTTACTGCGTACCAGTTCAGCAAATTCTGGCTGAACGATGCGACGTTTGTGGTGGCGGCTTTTGTGCCATGGATCCGGAAAGAACAGCATCAAGCGGTCGAGGCTGTTGTCGGCGATGCAGCGGTTGAGCACTTCGATCGCATCGCACTCGTAGACCCGCACGTTGGTCAGGCCTTGAGTAAGGACGCCGTTAAGCAGCGCGCCAACGCCCGGGTGATGCACTTCGACACCGATAAAATCGTGCTCGGGCGAGGCTGCTGCCATTTCCAGCAACGAATGGCCCATGCCGAAGCCGATTTCCAGAGTGCGCGGCTCAGAGCGGCCAAACACCTGATCGAAATCCACGGGCGCATCGACCAACGGTAAAACGAACAGCGGACGACCTTGATCGAGGCCGCGTTGCTGGCCTTCGGTCATACGTCCGGCGCGCATCACGAAACTCTTGATGCGGCGGTGCTGGCGCTCTTCGCCTTCTTCCGGGATCGGTGCTGCTTCTAAGATTTTCGTCATCAAGGGCTCTTACTTGATCAGGCCATCCAGCGGCGAGGAAGCGCTGGCATAGAGTTTTTTCGGCATACGGCCGGCGAGGTACGCCAGACGTCCAGCAACAATTGCGTGCTTCATGGCTTGCGCCATCATCACCGGGTTTTGCGCGTGGGCGATGGCCGAGTTCATCAGCACCGCTTCACAGCCCAGCTCCATGGCAATCGTGGCATCGGAGGCGGTACCGACACCGGCATCAACCAGAACAGGCACTTTGGCTTCTTCGAGGATGATTTGCAGGTTATACGGGTTGCAGATACCCAGCCCGGTGCCGATCAAGCCCGCGAGTGGCATCACCGCGATGCACCCGATTTCTGCCAATTGACGGGCAATGATCGGGTCGTCGCTGGTGTACACCATCACGTCGAAACCGTCCTTGACCAGAATTTCGGCGGCTTTAAGCGTTTCGATCACGTTCGGGAACAAGGTTTTCTCGTCAGCCAATACTTCCAGTTTCACCAGATTCTTGCCGTCGAGCAGTTCACGGGCCAGGCGGCAGGTGCGCACGGCTTCGGTGGCGTCGTAGCAGCCTGCGGTGTTTGGCAAAATGGTGTAGCGATCCGGCGGCAGGATATCCAGCAGATTCGGCTCGCCCGGGTTTTGCCCGAGGTTCGTGCGGCGAACGGCGACCGTTACAATTTCAGCGCCCGAGGCTTCAATCGCCAGACGGGTTGATTCCATATCCGGGTATTTGCCAGTGCCGACCAACAGGCGCGACTGGAACGTACGACCGGCCAGAACGAAAGGTTTGTCGGTGCGAAAGGTGTTCATCGGAAATCCTCTTTAAGGTTGAGGTTCTTGCAGACTTGAAATCGGGTTTGATGGACCGCTGATCGGCTGGCGCGGGTTAACCGCCGCCAATAGCGTGGACCACTTCGACCTGATCGCCTTCGCGCAGGGTCGTGGAAACATGCTGGCTGCGCGGAACAATATCCATATTGAGTTCGACCGCGACTCTGCGTCCGGTCAGGTCCAGAAGGACTATCAATGCCGCGACGGTTTCGCCATCGGGCAGTTCAAAGGATTCGCCGTTCAACTGAATGCGCATACGGGCAGCAGCCTTCATTTTAGGGGCCAGCATTCTAGCCCGATCAGTACGTATGACCAAGGCAAAACCGAGCCATTCGTCTCAAGCTCGACCTAGGAGTCAGGATTGACCCCTTAAACCCCGCCTAGACGCCATGCGATCAGGCCTAGCAACGCCCAGCCGATTAGAAACGCCAGGCCACCGAATGGGGTGATGATTCCCAGTTTGCTGACGCCGGTCAGCGTCAGCGCGTACAGGCTGCCGGAGAACAGCACGATACCGATGACAAAGGAAATACCGGCCCACGTCACAAGGCGGCCGGGAATTTGGACGGCAATCAGCGCGACCGCCAGCAAGGCCAGGGTATGGATGAGTTGATACAGCACGCCCGTATGGAAAATTGCCAGGTATTCAGCGCTGAGCCGGTTTTTCAAGCCATGGGCAGCAAACGCGCCCAAGGCCACGCCGGTAAAGCCAAAAAAAGCCGCTAGCATCAAAAAGCCACGAAACATGTCGAACTCCAGTCAACGGTTGTCATTTGCGCAGGGTCTGTATAATGGCCCGCTCGACTGCTCCGGCCAAGCCATCTCTATGCTGCGTATCTTCTTCAATCGACTCGTCAAAGCCCTGTTTTGGTTCGCAGCAGCCAGCGTCGTGCTGGTATTGATCTTTCGCTGGGTGCCTCCGCCCGGCACCGCGCTGATGGTTGAACGCAAGGTCGAATCCTGGTCAGATGGCCAATCCATCGACCTGCAACGCACCTGGCAGCCGTGGGACAAGATATCCAATGACCTGAAACTGGCAGTGATTGCCGGTGAAGATCAGAAATTCGCCGAGCATTGGGGCTTTGACGTCGATGCGATTCAGGCAGCGCTGGCCCACAACGAGCTTGGGGGTTCAGTGCGCGGCGCGAGTACGCTGAGCCAGCAAGTGTCGAAGAATCTGTTTCTATGGTCCGGCCGCAGTTGGCTGCGCAAAGGGTTGGAGGCATGGTTCACCGGCCTGATCGAGGTGTTCTGGTCCAAGCAACGGATTCTTGAGGTTTATCTCAATAGCGTTGAGTGGGATGACGGCGTGTTCGGCGCAGAAGCGGCAGCGCGGCATCACTTTGGTGTAAGCGCTGGTGCGATTTCCTTGCAGCAAGCGAGCTACCTCGCTGCCGTATTGCCCAACCCACGGGAATGGAGCGCCAGCCACCCCAGCAGCTACGTGTCACGCCGCGCCGGCTGGATTCGCCAGCAGATGCGTCAGTTGGGCGGGGATGATTACCTGGTGACGCTGAACAGCAGCCGCAAGTTCTGAGGGTAATACCAAACCCGCAGGAGCCAACTTGCTGGCGAGGCGGTACATCAGACACACCGCACCAAGCCCTTCGCCAACACGTTGGCTTCTACAGATTCAGGCTGCACACAAAAAACGCCCTGACCATTTCTGATCAGGGCGTTTTTGTGTGTCGAGCAACTGCTTATGCCGGAATCGACTGCTTCAGCTTGTTCATCGCGCTTTTTTCCAGCTGACGAATACGCTCGGCAGAGACGTTGTACTTTTGCGCCAGGTCGTGCAGCGTGGCTTTCTCTTCAGCCAACCAGCGCTGATAAAGAATGTCACGGCTACGCTCGTCCAGCACTTCCAGCGCCTGATGCAGATTGGCGGTGGAGTTGTCGGTCCAGTCGGAATCTTCCAACTGACGCGCCGGGTCGTAACGGTGGTCTTCCAGGTAATTGGAAGGCGACTGGAACGCGCTGTCGTCGTCCGCTTCGGCAGCCGGGTCGAACGCCATGTCGTGGCCCGTCAAACGACTTTCCATCTCACGCACTTCGCGTGGCTCGACGCCGAGGCTTTCCGCCACGCGATGGACTTCTTCGTTGTTCAACCAAGCCAGACGTTTTTTCTGGCTGCGCAGGTTGAAGAACAGTTTGCGCTGGGCCTTGGTCGTGGCGACTTTGACGATGCGCCAGTTGCGCAGGATGAATTCGTGAATTTCAGCCTTGATCCAATGGACAGCGAACGACACCAGCCGCACACCCATCTCAGGGTTGAAGCGTTTGACGGCCTTCATCAAGCCAACGTTGCCTTCCTGGATCAGGTCAGCCTGTGCCAGGCCATAACCGGAATAGCTGCGTGCGATATGCACAACAAAACGCAGGTGGGCCAGCACCATCTGCCGAGCCGCCCCTAGATCCTGCTCATAATAAAGACTCTCGGCCAGCTCACGCTCCTGCTCGGGCGTCAGCAATGGAATGCTGTTGACCGTGTGCACATAGGCTTCCAGGTTCGCGCCTGGGACTAATGCATAAACAGGTTGCAAAGAAGTGGTCATACGAAAAAAACCTCCGCTCACATGACTCGTGCAGTTCAGCACTGCGAAATTGACCGGGAACCGTTGGGCAAGTTCCCTAAACAGCTGAAAGTGTCAATATATTAAATAAGGGTTAACGAGGCGCCAGCTCTCTCAAATGGCGGGCAACCGCAATCCAAGCACCGATATACCCTAACAACACAGCTCCAAGCAAGAGCGATAGACCATCGGCTGAGGGCACACCGGCCAGCGAGAAGTCACTTCCGTACAACCCGGCGAGGTCAATTACAGCACCATTTAACCAATTCAGGCCATAAGCAAGTACGCCCCAGGCGAGAAAACCGGCCCCCAGGCCATACAGCGCGCCCATATACAAAAACGGTCTACGCACATAACTGTCTGTACCGCCCACCAGTTTTATCACTTCGATCTCGGTCCGACGATTTTCGATGTGCAGACGTATTGTGTTACCAATTACCAAAAGCAGCGCCGCCACCAGCAGCACGGTCAAGCCGAATACAAACCGGTCGCCCAGTTTTAAAATCGCCGCCAACCGTTCAACCCACACCAGATCGAGTTGCGCCTGCTGCACCTTGGGCAGTTCTGCCAGTCGACCGCGCAACGCCTCAAGCGCTGGTTTGTCGACTTCCAGCGGGGTGACCAGCACCACACCCGGCAGCGGGTTTTGCGGCAATTCCTTCAGCGCCTCGCCGAGCCCCGATTGCTGCTGGAACTCAGCCAGAGCCTGATCGCTGCTGATGTACTCGGCATTCGCCACGCCGGGCATCCCTTTTATCTGGTCGCGCAACTGGGCGCCATCGTCAGCGTTGGCATCAATGTTCAAATACAGCGAAATCTGTGCCGCACGCTGCCAGGAACCGCCCAGCCGTTCGACGTTGCTCAGCAATAAAGACAAGCCCATGGGCAGGCTCAAGGCGATAGCCATGACCAGGCAGGTAAAGAAGCTGCCAATCGGCTGTTTACCCAAGCGCCGCAGACTGTCGACCATGCTGGAGCGATGCGCTTCCAGCCACGCATTCAGCTGCGCGCTGAAATCCGGGCCGTCGTCTTCATCACGTTGCTTTTTCTTTTTCTCAGGCGTCGGTTCGACGGCTTTGGGCGATACCCGCTCCGAGACTTTTGGGGTGCGTGTAGCACTCATACCGCAGCCTCCCCGTCGCCGATCAATCGACCGCGTTGCAAAGTCAGCATGCGATGGCGCATGCGCGCGATGAGGGCCAAATCGTGGCTGGCGATCAGTACGCTGGTGCCGAGACGGTTGATGTCTTCGAACACGCCCATGATTTCTGCGGCCAACCGTGGGTCGAGGTTACCGGTCGGCTCATCCGCCAGCAGCAGGGCCGGGCGGTGGACGATGGCCCGAGCGATACCGATGCGCTGTTGTTGGCCCGTGGACAAATCGCCGGGGTACAGGTCGGTCTTGTCCGACAGCGCCACGCGTTCCAGGGCCGAATCGACGCGCTTGGTCACTTCGCCCTTGGACAAACCCAGTATTTGCAGCGGCAATGCGACGTTATTGAACACCGTGCGATCAGACAACAATTGGTGATTCTGAAACACCACGCCTATCTGGCGCCGTAAAAAAGGGATTTGTGCGGTACTGATCTTGCCCAAGTCTTGCCCGGCCAGCAGCAGTTTGCCCGTGGTCGGCCGCTCCATGGCCAGCAACAAGCGCAGCAAGGTGCTTTTACCGGCGCCCGAGTGCCCCGTGACAAACAGGAATTCGCCGCGACGAACTCGAAAACTCAGTTCATGCAGGCCAACGTGCCCGTTTGGATAACGCTTTCCGACTTGTTCGAATCGAATCATGTGCGCTCCCGCTCTGCAAACAGAGCTTGAACAAAGGGTTCGGCTTCAAAGGTACGTAAATCGTCGATGCCTTCACCGACGCCGATGTAACGGATCGGCAAACCGAATTGCTTGGCCAACGCGAAGATCACCCCGCCTTTGGCGGTGCCGTCGAGTTTAGTCAACGCTAGACCGGTAAGGGCTACGGTCTGATGGAATTGCTTGGCCTGATTGATCGCATTTTGCCCAGTACCGGCGTCCAGCACCAACAGCACCTCATGGGGCGCCTCGGTATCCAGCTTGCCCATCACCCGGCGTACTTTTTTCAGTTCTTCCATCAAGTTGTCTTTGGTGTGCAGGCGCCCGGCGGTGTCAGCGATCAACACATCAATACCGCGGGCCTTGGCGGCCTGTACCGCATCAAAGATGACTGAAGCCGAGTCGGCGCCGGTGTGCTGGGCGATGACGGGAATGTTGTTGCGCTCGCCCCACACCTGCAATTGCTCCACCGCGGCGGCGCGGAAGGTATCACCGGCTGCCAGCATGACCTTCTTGCCTTCGAGCTGAAGCTTTTTCGCCAGTTTACCGATGGTCGTGGTTTTGCCAGCGCCGTTGACGCCCACCACCAGAATCACAAAGGGCTTTTGCAGGCCGGTGATTACCAGCGGCTGTTCAACCGGCTTCAGCAGCGCGGTCAGCTCGTCTTGCAATGACGTGTAAAGTGCATCGCTGTCGGTCAACTGCTTGCGCGCGACTTTCTGCGTCAGGCTCTGAATGATCACCGACGTGGCTTCGACGCCCACGTCAGCGGTCAGCAAGCGGGTTTCGATTTCTTCGAGCAGGTCATCGTCGATGGCCTTTTTGCCGAGAAACAGGCTGGCCATGCCTTCGCCAAGGCTGGCACTGGTTTTCGACAGGCCTTGTTTGAGGCGGGCGAAAAAGCCGATTTTGCTGGCTTCGATTGTTGCGGGAGCGGCAATCGGAGCAGCAACCGGTAAAGAAGGCGCAGGGACGCCTGGCGCAGCAACGGGCACCGTGACAGCTGCGGCGGGAGGGGCCACCAAGGTTTCGGCAACGATAAGCGGCTCGAGAGCAATCTCTGGCTCAGGCGTCACGATCAGCTCAGTGACCCGCTCGGGCTCGGGCGAAGGCTGGTCTGGCAGCGCGTGCGAGTGGTTTGATTGGGTTTGCAGTGGAATCGCTGGCGTGACATGGGGCTCAAGCTCGTCGATCAGCGCTACGGACTCTTCGGCCACCGGCAGCACCAGCCAAGGCTTTGGCGACGGGCTGACGGGCGGTTGCGCCTCAATAACCGTGTGGACAACGGGCTCTATAACCGGATCGGGCAGCGGTTCCGGGACCGATTGCGGCGCAACAGACGGCTCAACGACGACGGGAGCCTGGTCAATGACCGACTCTGGCGTCGCTGAAAATTCGTCCTGTGGCTGTTCGGCAACGGGTTCCTGCGGCTTTTTGCGCAGCCAACCGAACAGGCCTTTTTTCTCTGCAGCCGGAGCTGGGGTCTTCTTGTCGTCGTTGGAACCAAACATGGAGGACGGCTATCTCATGGTAGCGACGCGCCATAGCGGCGCCTCTGAAAATTCTGTCAATGCGAAACAGACTGCTTTTGACCCGGCTTGTTCATCCGCCGCTATAGATAAGCAGCGAATGGGCTGACCGGAAACGTCATTTCTGCGGATTTTGTCCATGCCTGACCGGCCACTGAAACATAAGTAACTGTTCTAGCCGTGGTCGGCAGTCAAACGGATCAGTATCCTAGCACCTCCGCGCCTGCCTACGCTAAGTTCAAGCGGGCCGCCTCACAGGTTCAAAAATCAATGAATGCTTTAGCCCGCCGCGCTGCAGGCCTGATGTTCAGCGCGGTTTGTCTGCCTTTCTCCGCACTGGCCGCTGATCCGCAACCTACCCATGAATTCACGCTGGACAATGGCCTGAAGGTCATCGTCCGCGAAGACCATCGCGCGCCCGTGGTGGTTTCTCAGGTCTGGTACAAAGTCGGCTCCAGCTATGAAACCCCTGGCCAGACCGGTTTGTCCCATGCCCTTGAGCACATGATGTTCAAAGGCAGCAAGAACGTCGGCCCAGGTCAGGCGTCGCTGATTTTGCGCGACCTCGGCGCTGAAGAAAACGCCTTCACTAGTGATGATTACACGGCGTACTACCAGGTATTGGCTCGTGATCGCCTGGGTGTCGCCTTCGAACTCGAAGCGGACCGGATGGGCAGCCTGCTGCTACCGCCGGAGCAATTCACCCGTGAAATCGAAGTGATAAAAGAAGAGCGGCGCCTGCGCACGGACGACAAGCCCAGCTCAAAAGCCTTTGAGCGCTTTAAAGCCATGGCTTACCCCGCCAGCGGTTACCACACGCCGACCATCGGCTGGATGGCCGACCTCGACCGAATGAAGGTCGAAGAACTGCGCCATTGGTACGAAAGCTGGTACGTGCCTAACAACGCTACGCTGGTGGTGGTTGGCGATGTGCAGCCCGATGAAGTCAAAGCCTTGGCTGAGCGCTACTTCGGTCCGATCCCGCGTCGCGCCGTGCCGCCCTCGAAAATCCCGATGGAGCTGCCAGAGCCCGGTGAACGGTTGATCACCTTGCATGTGCAAACGCAGCTGCCGAGCCTGATTTTCGGCTTCAATGTGCCAAGCATGGCCACCGCTGAAGATAAGCGCTCAGTGAACGCGTTGCGCCTGATTTCCGCACTGCTCGACGGCGGCTACAGCGCCCGTATTTCAGCCCGTCTGGAACGTGGGGAAGAATTGGTATCGGGCGCGTCCTCCAGCTACGACGCGTTCAGCCGTGGCGACAGCCTGTTCATGATCAATGCCGCACCTAACGTGCAGAAAAAGAAAACCCTGGCCGATGTTGAAGCCGGTATCTGGCGTTTGCTGGATGAACTCAAGACCACACCACCAAGCGCTGCCGAACTGGAACGGGTTCAGGCACAGGTGATCGCAGGACTGGTCTTTGAACGTGACTCGATCACCAGTCAGGCCAGCACCATTGGCGAACTGGAAACCGTCGGTTTGTCATGGAAACTCATCGACGAAGAGTTGGCCGCGATAAAAAATGTTACCCCGGCCGACATTCAAAAAGCCGCGCGCACCTATTTCATCCGCGAGCGCCTCAGCGTTGCGCATGTTTTGCCTGAGGAGAAAGCACATGAGTGAGCGCAAGGCTTTGAATTACGCGCAGCTCGGCATGGGCGCCCTGGCGTTTCTTGGCTTGCTGACCACGGCCTCGGCCCACGCTGACGGCAGCGTTACCGACACTCCGGCGCCGGCCTATAACCTGCAATCGCTGAAAGAACTGGACGGCAAACCGCCAGCCCACCGCACGGTGAATATTCAGACCTGGAAAACAGCCGAGGGCGCCAAGGTGCTGTTTGTCGAAGCGCGGGAATTGCCGATGTTCGACATGCGCCTGATTTTCGCCGCAGGCAGCAGTCACGACCAAGGCACTCCCGGAATTGCAGTGCTGACCAACGCCATGCTCAACGAAGGCGTGGCGGGTAAAAATGTTGGCGCGATTGCTGAAGGTTTCGAAGGCCTGGGCGCAGATTTCGGTAATGGCGCTTACCGCGACATGGCCGTGGCCTCGCTGCGCAGCCTGAGTGCTGTAGACAAGCGCGAGCCGGCGCTAAAGCTGTTTGCTGACGTGGTGGGCAAGCCGACGTTTCCCCAGGCGTCGCTGACACGAATCAAAAATCAGTTACTGGCTGGCTTTGAATATCAGAAACAAAACCCGGGCCGATTGGCGGGCAACGAACTGTTCACGCGCCTGTACAACGATCACCCTTATGCACATCCAAGCGAAGGCACTGCCAAAAGCGTGACCCCGGTTACCGTCGCGCAACTTAAAGCTTTCCACGCCAAAGCCTATGCGGCGGGCAATGCGGTGATCGCGCTGGTGGGCGACTTATCCCGCGCCGAAGCCGAAGCCATCGCCGCACAGGTTTCTTCCGCGCTGCCGAAAGGGCCTGCTTTGCCGAAAATTGCCGAACCTGTAGCGCCGAAAGCGGGACAGACCCACATCGACTTCGCGTCCAAACAGACGCACCTGATGCTTGCGCAACTGGGAATCGATCGTAACGATCCCGATTATGTCGCGTTGACCCTGGGCAACTCGGTGCTAGGCGGTGGCGGGTTCGGCAGCCGTCTGATGACTGAGGTCCGTGAGAAACGTGGCCTGACCTATGGCGTTTCGTCGGGCTTTACGCCGATGGAAGTCCAGGGTCCTTTTATGATCGCCCTGCAAACCCGCGCCGAACTCAGCGTAAACACCTTGAAACTGGTGCAGGACATTGTGCGAGAATTCCTCCTCACTGGCCCTACGCAGAAGGAACTGGACGACGCCAAGCGTGAATTGGCCGGCAGCTTCCCGCTGTCCACCGCGAGCAACGCCGATATCGTCGGCCAATTGGGCGCTATCGGTTTCTACGATTTGCCGCTGACGTTCCTCGAAGACTTCATGCAACAAGCGCAGAGCGTGACCGTCGAGCAAGTGAAAACGGCGATGAACAAACATTTGAATGTGGACAAGATGGTGATCGTCACTGCTGGCCCAACGGTCGCGCAGAAAGACTTACCAGCACCTACTGACAACCCCGTCGAGCAGCCGCTTGGCGTACCGGAGCATTAATGGCTAATCCAAGACCTAAGGGCCACAACGGCCTGGGTCAACTTCGCATCATCGGTGGCCAGTGGCGCAGCCGGCGCCTGACATTTCCAGACGCGCCAGGCCTGCGCCCGACGCCCGATCGCGTGCGTGAAACCCTGTTCAATTGGCTGGCGCCAACCATCGAGGGCGCGCGGGTACTCGATCTGTTCGCGGGTAGCGGCGCGTTATACCTGGAAGCGCTGTCCCGTGGCGCAAGCATGGCGTTGGCGCTGGATTCCAGCAGCGCAGCCATTACCAGCTTGCGCCAAAACCTGGCCGCCCTTGAATGTACCACCGGGCAGCTGGTGCACACCGATGCCCTGCGTCATTTGGAAGGTCAGCCCGCCGAGCCGTTCGACGTGGTATTCCTTGATCCACCGTTCCATCAAGGCCTGCTGCCTGCGGCCTGTGGGTTGCTGGAAGAGCGCAACTGGCTAGCCGATGAGGCATGGGTCTATACCGAAAGCGAAATACCGCCAGCCACCATCGGCGTACCGGGCAAATGGCGCCTGCACCGCGAGAAAAAGGCAGGACAGGTGTATTACGCGTTGTGGCAGCGGTAACTGATTGCCGTGTCGAACCCTTCGCGCCCTCTGTCGGAGCCAACTTGTTGGCGATGGAGCGCGAAGCGATCCCAAATGCCATACCCGGTTTTAACGGGAAAAAATCTACTCAATGAATCACGACTGCTGCGCAGCCGATTGCGAACAGGTTCGCTCAGATGTGTGTTTGCTGCGCGACATCGAGGCGTCTGGACCAAGGGCGACCTCCTACAGTTGGTCAAAAACCCCCGCACGCCGCTTCGCAGTTGTGGCAACGTAGCGTTCAAGCAGTCCCGTGAGTTTGCCGATGAGTCTCGACGTGCCTATCCGATCTGCTTTGCCGACACCGTCCGAACGTTTCATCCCTGCCTTCGGCCTGGGGAACCCGCACCTGCAAACGTTATGGGGCCCTGTATGGCGCAAAAAGACTCGGCTGGAGCGTGAGCGCGAGCGCGTGTGGTTGGACGACGGCGATTTTCTCGACCTCGATTGGTATGGCCCCCACGAAACAGATTCGCCATTGGTACTGGTGCTGCACGGCCTGACCGGCTCGTCCCATTCGCTGTATACAGTGGGCTTGCAACAGGCGCTGGCACAGCAGGGTTGGGCGAGTGTGGCGCTGAACTGGCGCGGCTGTTCCGGTGAGCCCAATCTTTTACCGCGCAGCTATCACTCGGGCGCCACCGAAGACCTCGCCAGCGTGGTCGCCCATCTTCGTGCAAAGCGCCCGCTGTCGCCCTTATATGCAGTCGGTTACTCCCTCGGTGGGAATGTGCTGCTCAAATACCTGGGCGAAGAAGGCAGCCGCTGCACATTGCAAGGCGCCGTCGCGGTGTCCGTGCCGTTTCGTCTGGACCAATGTGCAGACCGTATTGGCCAGGGCTTTTCCAAGGTATACCAAGCGCACTTCATGCGCGAAATGCTCGCCTACATTCGGGACAAACAGCGGCGCTTCCAGCATGAGGGGCTCAGTGAAGGGCTGGCAGAGCTGTCTGCCCTTGGCTCGCTGGAAAATATGCGCACGTTTTGGGATTTCGATGGCCGGGTCACCGCGCCGTTAAATGGCTTTATCGACGCCAAAGACTATTACCGCCGCGCCTCGAGCCGTTACTTTCTCGGAGACATCCGTACGCCTACGCTGATTATTCATGCGGTTGACGATCCTTTTGTGTTTCCTCACAGTTTGCCCGACCCCGATGAACTATCGCCCAGCACCCACTTCGAGCTTCAGGCCCGAGGCGGACATGTGGGCTTCGTCGAAGGCTCTCTTAGAAAACCCAGCTATTACCTCGAACGTCGGATCCCACAATGGTTGAGCACCGCTCACGGCGTTGGCTCGCAGGTTGCGGACTGAATTAATCCATAAAATCATCCGAGACACGTTTTTCCTTACCGCCTAAGATGCGCGCACAAGGAGAGACACATGTCCCGTTATGAGTTGTATTGCCTCGGTCTTCGCGACAGCGTTCCAATGTTGGTCGGCATCGCTCCCTTTGGCATCATCTTCGGCACCCTGGCTGGCGCAGGCGGCTTGTCATTGTGGCAAGCGGTCGGTATGTCGCTGTTCGTCTACGCCGGTTCCGCCCAATTTATCGTTATCAGCCTGATGGGCGCGGGGGCCAGTGCAGCAGTAATTTTGCTCACTACCGTCATCATCAACCTGCGCCATTTGCTGTACAGCGCCACGCTGCAACCCCAGGTTAACCAACTGCCCCAGCGCTGGCGCCTGATATTGGCATTCTGGCTGACCGACGAAACATTCGCAGTAGTGCAGCGTTATTACCTGGTGCATGGCCGTTCGGCGTTGGCGCATTGGTATTGGCTTGGTGTGGCCAGCTCGCTATATGCCTGCTGGGTTAGCAGCACTCTGGTGGGCGTCCTGTTTGGCGAGGCCGTGCCTGACATGGCCGGCTGGGGACTGGAGTTCGCCATGCTCGCGACCTTTATTGGCATTGTCGTACCCTTGCTGCGCAATCGACCGCAAATCGCCGCGGCGCTGGCGGCCGGTGCAGTTGCGCTAATGACTCATGCCTGGCCGTACAAACTTGGGCTGATGGCGGCGGCGTTCAGCGGAATCGCCGTGGGGGTTTTGTTGGAGCGGCGGCGTACCGGTACGACCGAAACGCCGAATAACGAGGTGCACTCATGAATTATTGGTGGTTGATCCTCGGTATGGCGATGATTACGTTTGTGCTGCGTTACAGCCTGTTCGCCTGGCCAAACCTGCGCTTCCCGCCAGTGGTTCGCCAGGGGCTGCATTACGTCCCGACAGCGGTGCTGACCGCGATAGTGGTGCCTGGCATGTTGCTGCCGGACGGCGAGCACTGGCAGTTGAACCTGAACAACGCGTACCTATTGGCCGGGTTAGCCACCATCGCCGTCGCTGCCCTCAGTCGTAATCTACTGGCGACCATCGGCGGTGGCTTGCTGGTGTTCTTCCTGCTGCGCTGGGCGTTGGGGCAGATTTAATATGAATAATCCACCTACCCTCTGTAGATCCAAGGAGCCAACGTGTTGGCGAAGGATTTGTAACGCTTCATAGGGCGCTTCGCCTACAAGTTGGCTATTACACAGGGGGCGTGTTGCCTGGATTACGCACCGGTTGCGATCTCGCGCTGTGGATCGGTAATCCACTCACTCCACGATCCTGCGTACAGCTTAGCCAACGGGTAACCCGCCAGGCTCAGCGCGAACAGGTTATGGCAAGCCGTTACTCCGGACCCGCAATACGCCACCAAGTCGTCGGCCGAACGGTTTTCCAGCTTGGCCGCAAAACGCTGCTGGAGCTGATCGGCTGGTAAAAACCGCGCGTCGGGGCCAAGGTTTTCGTTGAACGCGGCACACACGGCACCGGGTATATGGCCGGCGACAGAGTCAATCGGTTCGACCTCACCACGATAACGCGGCTCGGCGCGGGCATCGATCAAGGTCATTTCAGGCTGCCCCAGACGCGCTTGTAACGCTTCAGCGCTCAGCAGCAGCGATGGGTCTGCATGCCCGATGAAGTTTCCTTTTTTGACGACAGGCACATCCAGGCTCAGCTTTTGACCCGCCCCATGCCATGCTTTCAGGCCGCCATCCAGCAAGTACACGCCATCGCGCTTGCCCAACCACGCTAACAACCACCAACCCCGTGCGGCAAATGCGCCTGGAGCGTCGTCGTAGAGCACGATTTCGCTGTCTTGGTTGATGCCCCAGTCCTGAAAGCGCTGGACCAGTTCAGCGGGGTTCGGCAGCGGATGACGGCCCGTCACACCTTTGGTCACAGGGCCGCTAAAGTCTCGCTCCAGATCCGCAAAAAGCGCACCGGCAATATGGCCTTCGGCGTAGCTGCTATGGCCGTATTCCGGGTCTTCCAACGCGAAGCGGCAATCCAGGATAACCAACCCCGGCTCCCCGAGGCGAGCCACCAATTGTTCCGGGGTGATCAGTTGCGCAATAGACATGACAGGCTCCGCTCCTACAAGAAAAGGGAAAAGTAACTCAGCTGACTTCCTGCAACGCTCGATTCAGCGGCACGTAAAACTCAGCACACAGGGCATCGACAGAGTTTCGTGCCTGTGGTGTGACGTAACCCAGCTCCAACATCAATACTTGGTAAACGCCTCGACGAAGGGCTTCTTCACTGAGTCGAGTGGAGTTTTCCGTTGTGGTGCACAGAAAGCGCACCCATGACGTGAGAATAATCCAGGCGTTAAGCGTCAGTGACTCGATCTGCACCTTGTCCATCTGCAAAATGCCCGCCTCGACAAACCCGCCGTAGATCGCCATGCCATGAATCATGCAGCGCTGGGAAAACCGTCGATACCGCGCGGCAAGCGCTGGATCAGCGTCCAGCAAATGTTCCAGATCACGGTGCAGGAAACGATAACGCCACATCCCATCAAGCAGTTGCAGCAAGTAAAAACGCTTGTCTTCAACACCTGGCAAACGGCCTTTTGGCAAACGCAAAAAACTGTCTACCCACGTTTCGTACGCGGCAAACAGCTCGGCGATAATCGCTTGCTTATTGGGAAAGTGGTAATACAGATTGCCCGGCGAGATTTCCATGTGCGCCGCGATGTGATTAGTGCTGACGCTGCGCTCGCCCTGCTGATTGAACAGTTCCAGGCTGATATGCACGATGCGCTCACGGGTTTTGATACGGGGAGCCATGTTCAGGTCGACCGGATTAAGCGAGATGAGCACGATCTTAACGCAACCGCCCAAAGCGCGGCGATGCGTTCGGTCCCAGGAGTTTGACAGTTGACTTTATAGAGTCATGACTCTAAAAACATAGCACAACTCTAAAAGAGCCACGTCCATGCCTGCCGAAATTGCCTTTCTGCAAGACTCCCAGCGCACCGTCAGCGAGCTGGAGCCGTTATTCAACGTTCAGCGTCAAGCCTTTGGAGCCAATCCAATGCCGACTGCGGGGCAGCGTCAGCAATGGTTAAAAGCGTTGCGCACGCTGCTCAGCGACGAACGGCAGGCGTTGATCGCCGCCATCAGCAGTGACTTCAGCCACCGCAGCGCTGATGAGACGTTGCTGGCCGAGTTAATGCCGAGTCTGTTAGGCATTCATTACGCCAGCAAGCACCTGAAACGCTGGATGAAGTCGTCGAGACGCAGGGTTGGCATGGCGTTTCAACCGGCGTCGGCCAAGGTGGTGTATCAACCGCTGGGTGTTGTAGGAATTATCGTCCCGTGGAATTACCCGCTGTTTCTTGCCGTTGGGCCGCTGGTCGGGGCATTGTCGGCAGGTAATCGAGTGATGCTCAAGCTCAGTGAGTCCACGCCGGCCACCGGACAACTGCTAAAACGACTACTGGCGCAGGTGTTCCCGGAAGATCTGGTGGCGGTGGTGTTGGGCGAGGCAGACGTCGGCATGGCCTTTTCGAAGCTGCCGTTTGATCATTTGTTGTTCACCGGCGCCACCAGTGTCGGCAAACACGTGATGCGCGCTGCGGCCGAGAATTTGACCCCGGTCACTCTGGAGTTGGGTGGTAAATCCCCCGCCATCGTTTCCCATGACGTGCCGCTCAAGGACGCGGCTGAACGGATTGCCTTCGGTAAAACGTTAAATGCCGGGCAAACCTGTGTAGCCCCGGATTATGTCCTGGTGCCGGAAGATCGCGTCGACGCTTTTGTCGAAGCCTATCGGCAGGCAATCCACGACTTTTACCCGACGCTGGCGGACAACCCGGACTACACCGCAATCATCAATGACCGTCATCTTACGCGGCTTAATCACTACCTGAGCGACGCCAGCAGCAAAGGCGCAAAGGTGATTTCGCTGTTCAATGAGAGCCAGGGTCGACGTATGCCGTTCAGCTTGTTGCTCAATGTCAGCGACGACATGAAGGTGATGCAAGACGAAATTTTCGGTCCGATTTTGCCCATCGTGCCCTACAGCCGTATCGACCAGGCCTTTGCCTACATCAATCAGCGGCCTCGTCCGCTGGCGTTGTACTACTTTGGTTACAACAAATCCGAGCAACAGCGGGTGTTGGAACAGACCCATTCAGGAGGCGTATGCCTGAACGACACGCTGCTGCACGTCGCCCAGGATGACATGCCATTCGGCGGCATCGGTGCGTCGGGCATGGGCCATTACCATGGCCATGAAGGGTTTCTGACATTCAGCAAGGCCAAGGGCGTATTCATCAAACAACGCTTCAATGCGGCGCGGGTCATTTACCCGCCATACGGCAAGGCTATCCAGCGATTGGTGTACAAGTTGTTCATTCGCTGATTAGGCTCGAAAACACAGGTAAAACAATAAAAATGAACAGCAGCCTGCCTGAAAGCGTCGGATTGTCACGGCGCAACGTACTAAAAGTCGGCGTGTGTGCCGGCGCTTTTTTGTCCACCGTCGGGCTTGCGGCAAGCCTGAGCGGCTGCTCCGCCAGTTCTCCCGCCAGTGATTTCAACGTGCTACGCGACAGCGACCTGCCGTTTTTGCACGCGCTGATTCCGGTAATGCTGGAAGGGAGCCTGGGCCCCGTTTCAGTATCGAGCGCCATGACGAGCACTCTGAAAAGCATTGATGCCACCCTAAGCGCGCTTTCCCCTGAAGTGCTCAAACTGACTCAGCAACTGTTCGATGTATTGGCGTTGCCTATTATTCGCGCGCCATTGACCGGTATTTGGGGCCGCTGGGATAACGCCAGTCCGGAGCAGATCAAGGCCTTTCTTGATCGCTGGGATAACAGCTCCCTGAGCCTGTTGCGCATGGGCCATAACGCTTTGCAGCAATTGGTGATGATGGCCTGGTACAGCCGGCCGCAATCGTGGGCACAGTGCGGATACCCTGGTCCACCGACGGTTTAGCCCCATCCAATAACAATAGAAAGAGATTTTATGCCGGTTCCTGACGTGTTTCGCGAAGGCCTTGCCCGTGGCTGGAAAACCTACAACGGCGCGCAGTTGGAAAAAGACCTGACCCTTGAGGCCGATGTGGTGATCATTGGCAGCGGCGCGGGTGGCGGGACCACGGCAGAAATTCTCAGCGCGGCCGGTTACAAGGTATTGCTGGTCGAAGAAGGTCCGCTGCAGACCAGCACCGACTTCAAAATGCTTGAAGATCAGGCCTACTCCAAGCTGTATCAGGAGGGGCTTGGCCGGATGAGCAAGGACGGCGCGATTACCATTCTTCAAGGCCGCGCGGTGGGTGGCAGCACCTTGGTCAACTGGACCTCAAGTTTCCGCACACCCGAGCCGACGCTGGAACATTGGGCGCAGCAGCATGGCGTCACAGGCCACAGCGCCGGGCAGATGGCGCCGTGGTTCGAGAGAATGGAGCAACGCTTGGGCGTCGCGCCATGGGCCGTGCCGCCCAATGCCAATAACGACGTAATCCGCATCGGCTGTCAGCACCTCGGTTATAGCTGGAAGGTCATACCGCGCAATGTTCGTAGCTGCTGGAATTTGGGCTATTGCGGCATGGGTTGCCCGACCAATGCCAAGCAATCGATGCTGGTCACGACCATCCCTGCCACCTTGGATAAGGGCGGCGAGCTGCTGTACCTGGCGCGTGCCGAGTCACTGATGGTTAAAGGTGACAAGGTCGTCGGCCTGCAGTGCCTGGGAATGGATGAGCGCTGCGTGGCGCCGAATGGGCGCTGCATCACGGTCAAGGCGAAACACTACGTACTGGCGGGTGGTGGTATCAACAGCCCGGCACTGCTGATGCGCTCCCAGGCGCCGGACCCGCATAAACGCGTGGGCAAACGCACCTTTTTGCACCTGACGAGCTTTTCTGCGGCGCAATTCGATCGGGTCATCAATCCGTTTTACGGGGCGCCGCAGTCCATTTACTCCGACCATTTCCAGTGGATCGATGGAACTACCGGGCAGATGTCCTACAAGCTTGAGGTGCCACCTTTACAGCCATCATTGGCAAGCACCCTGCTGGGCAGCTTCGCTCAGGAGAGCGCCGAGCGCATGGCTCAACTGCCCAACACACACATGATGTTGGCGCTGATGCGCGATGGTTTCCATGCTGACAGCACGGGCGGCAGCGTGGAATTGCGCAGCGATGGCACGCCGGTGCTGGATTATCAGGTCTCGCCCTATGCATGGGACGGCATTCGCCGCGCTTTCCACAGCATGGCCGAGATCCAGTTCGCGGGCGGCGCAAAGGCGGTAATGCCGTTGCACGAAGACACTGGCTACGTAAAAACCCTTGCTCAAGCAAAATCCGTGATTGACGGTTTGAGCCTCAAAATATTCAGCACTCGGCTAGGCAGCGCTCACGTGATGGGCGGCTGCGCCATGGGGGAAGATCCCGCCATGGCCGTCTGCGACAGCCTCGGCCGTCACCATCAGTTGAGCAATCTGTCGATTCACGACGGCTCGTTATTTCCCACCAGCATCGGCGCCAACCCGCAGTTATCGGTCTATGGGCTGGCTGCGCAATTGGCCACGGCGCTGGCAGAGCGGTTGGGTGCAGCGTAATCCATATGTGAGCGCGCTCGCCTGGGATCGGCGGCGAAGCGTTTGATAGAGGCGGGCCTCTCGTCAACAAGTTAATTTCTACAGATGATGATGTGTTTGTTACGCGACAGAGACGGCAAAAAAACGATACTAACCATAAGCCGACTTGGCCGACCGGGATTGCTGCGATACCATCCGATTCCCCAAGGACTCCGACCAGGACGACGCGATGAACCGAGTGTTGTACCCAGGCACCTTCGACCCTATCACCAAGGGCCATGGCGATCTGGTCGAACGCGCCGCGCGCTTGTTCGACCAAGTGGTGATCGCTGTCGCCGCCAGCCCGAAAAAAAACCCGCTGTTTTCCCTGGAACAGCGCGTGGAGCTGGCCCGTGAAGTCACCAAACACCTGCCTAACGTCGAAGTTGTGGGGTTTTCCAGCCTGCTTGCACACTTTGCCAAAGAGCAGAACGCCAATGTCTTCCTGCGCGGCTTGCGGGCGGTCTCGGATTTCGAATATGAGTTTCAATTGGCGAACATGAACCGCCAGTTAGCCCCTGATGTCGAAAGTCTGTTCCTCACCCCATCCGAGCGTTACTCGTTCATTTCGTCGACGCTGGTACGGGAAATCGCGGCATTGGGTGGAGATATCACCAAGTTCGTGCACCCTGCTGTCGCCGAGGCATTAACCGAACGGTTCAAACGCTAGGGTGCAGAAACTGGACTAATGCGGCACAATTCGTCGCATTAGTTTGCATATGCCCCGGCGTCGACCGCGGCAGGAGAGTTTCATGTCCCTGATCATCACCGACGACTGCATTAACTGCGACGTCTGCGAGCCCGAGTGCCCGAACGAAGCGATTTCACAAGGTGAGGAGATCTACGTGATCAATCCAAACTTGTGTACCGAGTGCGTGGGTCACTATGACGAGCCGCAATGCCAGCAAGTCTGCCCCGTGGACTGCATCCCATTGGATGAAGCGCACGTAGAGAGCAAAGACGACTTGATGGCGAAATACCTGATTTTGACCAGCAAAGCGTAAACCGCGTCAGGTTGCAGCCAGTTATTCGCGCTTGTTGTAGCCCACGCCGGTACAACCCAGGCAGCGTGCGAAAGCAGCCTGGCCAGGGTCCACGACCAACGCTTTACCCATGTCGCCGATGCCACCACCGGCAGCGGCAAACGGCAGCGCCACTACAAACACCACCGCCCCAACCGCCGTTGCTGCGATCAGCAAAGGTCGGGCGATCAGCAGATCGGCAATCATCGAGAACGCTGGCGGCGACTCAATCTGGTAGGTCGGATCACCGCTTTGCTCAGACTGAGCCAACGCTGGCATCGCCTGCAAACCGAACAAAATAGCCAAGGCTACTGCGAGGGTACGAAACTGGCTCATGGCGTGATCCTTCAAGCACAACGGTAGGAATGTCGCTCACTATAAACAGCGGCGCTGGTTTCGCAAGGTTTGCATCTGTGAGAGGGCATTTCGCCGGTTATCCCGCGCGCTCGAAGGACGCAATCAGCTCTGGCACTTAGGACAATACACGCTCGCCCGCTGCCCCAGTTTGACTTCCCGAAGCTCGGTGCCGCAGACCTTGCACGATTTATGTCCTCGCCCGTAAACGAACAGTTCTTGCTGGAAATAACCGGGCTGGCCGTCGCCACCTATAAAGTCTCTCAATGTCGTTCCGCCGCGCTCGATGGCGTGGATCAAAATCCGCTTGATCTCGGCTGCCAGTCGCACATATCGTGCCCGGGAAATGCTTTTGGCCTCGCGACGGGGATCGATTCCGGCGGCAAACAGGGCTTCGGTAGCGTAAATGTTGCCGACGCCGACCACCACTGCGTTGTCCATGATGAACGGCTTGACGGCCATGGAACGACCGCGGGAACGTTCAAACAGGCGCTCGCCGTCGAACAGCTCGGTCAAGGGTTCTGGCCCGAGACGAATCAACAACTCGTGATTGTGCGGATCCAGACTCCAGAGCATGGCGCCGAAACGACGGGGATCGGTGTAACGCAGGGCCATTCCCGACTCAAGTTCGATATCAACGTGTTCATGCTTCAGCGCGGGCAAACCGGCTTCGACCAAGCGCAGGTTGCCTGACATGCCCAAATGGCTGATCAAGGTCCCGACCTCGGCGTTGATTAGCAAATACTTGGCGCGACGCTCCACCAGCACGATCCGCTGCCCGGACAGACGCACATCCAGATCTTCCGGGATCGGCCAGCGCAGGCGTCGGTCACGAACGATGACGCGGCTGACACGCTGACCCTCCAAATGCGGTGCGATGCCCCGGCGTGTGGTTTCGACTTCAGGTAATTCAGGCATTAGAGACCCAGGCAGTGTGCAACGAAGGACGCTAGAGGGCGTGGCCGCATTTTTTTAGTGGGCGTGACCGCCAAGCTCACGGATTGACTCTTTGAGGTTTACAAAATCGTAATCAGACAGGCCCACGTAATCCAGAATCAAGTGGCCAATGCTGCTCCATTCGTGGTCCTCGTCCTGATTGCCCAGTACCCGGTAGGACGCGCAAATATGTTCGGCCATTTTCAAAATGGCCAACAGGTTTTTCAGTGGGCTGTTGCGACCGGTGTCGTCCATGAAAATCGCTAATGCGTTGTGATGGTTCGCAATGGCGTTAGTCACATGTTCCGGCAGGCGCCATGACTTGGCGGTAAAGTAACCCACCACTGCATGGTTGGTGTTGAACGCTGCGTTTTCAGTATCTACCACGCGACAGGTCGGGCTGGCGTTAGCGTAGGCCTCCTCCAGTACGGTCATGTAGTTCGGAAACCGTTTGAGCATCAGCGGGATCCCGCAATCATGGAACAAGCCCAGCGCGTAGGCTTCGTCCACGGCCTGCGAGCCGGTGCGTTTGGCCAGCGTCAGGCTGGTCATCGCCACGTCCTGGGCCGTGTCCCAGAAACGGTTGAGCGTGACGATAGTTTCATCGGTCATCTCGCCCTTGATCGATTGCGCATTGATCAGGTTGATGACCGAGCGACTGCCCAGCAGATTAACAGCCCGTTCGATGGAGGCGATTTTGTTGGTCAGTCCGTAATACTGCGAATTGACGATCTTCAAGAGCGCTCCGGACAGCCCCGGATCCTGTGCGATCAGCCGCGCAATCGCCTTCAGGTCCGGGTCCGGCATGTATTGCTCCATCTGCAAATCCACCATGATTTGCGGCTGAGGCGGCACGCTAATGCCTTGCAGGACCTGTTGGATCTGCTCGGAGGTAAGCTCTGGGGACATAAATACGTACTCTGGACTAGGCGGCAATTCTAACCCCATCGAAGGGTCATCCGACAACCACTGAGACACAACGGCGGAACTTTGAAATCCCGGGCGCTTCGGACAAAGAGAGGCCTGAGCGACGTTTTCCGTGTCTTTAACGACTTGACTATAAACAGTCACCGATACACCACGTTAGCCCAGGCGAACTGATTACAGTCAAAAACGTGAGGAAACAAACGTGTCCAATTCCCTGAGTGGCAAGCGCATTGCTATGTTGGTAACCGATGGTTTCGAACAGGCTGAACTGACCGGCCCTAAAGACGCACTGGAGCAAGCCGGCGCAAGAGTCGACATTTTGTCTACCGAAGAAGGCTCGGTGAAGGGCTGGAACCATGACAAGCCAGCCGACGACTTTGAAGTCAATTTAACCTTTAAATCGGCAAACGTAGATCAGTATGACGCCGTGGTCCTGCCTGGTGGCGTGCAAAACTCCGACACTATTCGCCTCGACAAAGACGCCCAACAGATCGTCAAGCAGGTCGATTCCGCAGGCAAGCCGATCGCCGTTATTTGCCACGGCGGCTGGCTGTTGGTGTCTGCCGGCCTGGTCAAAGGCAAAACCATGACCAGCTATAAAAGCTTGAAGGACGACCTGACGAACGCCGGCGCCAATTGGGTCGACCAAGAAGTGGTTAAGGATGGGCAATGGATCAGCAGCCGCCAGCCTGACGATATTCCGGCGTTTAACCGCGAGTTGATTCAGGCCCTGTCGGCATAATCCTGGGCTGTACCAGTTAATTACCGTGATCCCGGCCCTGAGCCGGGATCACGCGTTATAATCTCGCTCTTTTTTCAGGAGCGACGTCATGTCCCTGCCTAGCTTGCGCCTCAAAGCCAACGCCGACCGTCGCTTACGCAACGGCCATTTGTGGGTCTACAGCAATGAAATCGATGTAGCCGCCACCCCACTCAGCGGCTTTGCTGCAGGCGATCAAGCACAGTTGGAGGCCGCCGGTGGCAAGCCCCTGGGCATCGTCGCCATGAGCCCCAACAACCTGATTTGCGCGCGCCTGGTGTCGCGTGACATCAAAGTCCCGCTGGATAAGTCGCTGCTGGTGCACCGCTTGAACGTTGCGCTGTCCCTGCGTGATCGCCTGTTCGACAAACCTTATTACCGCTTGGTGTTTGGTGACTCGGATTTGTTGCCGGGTCTGGTAGTCGACCGTTTCGGTGACATCCTGGTGGTGCAACTGGCTTCTGCCACCATGGAAAATCACAAGGAAGACCTGATTGCCGCCTTGGTCCAGGTGATCAAGCCGAGCGGCATTCTGTTCAAGAATGATTCTGCCGCCCGCGACGCTGAAGGCCTGACTCGCTACGTTGAAACGGCTTTTGGTCTGGTGCCGGAATGGGTCGCGCTGGAAGAGAACGGCGTGAAGTTCGAAGCGCCGGTCATTGCCGGGCAAAAAACCGGTTGGTTCTACGATCACCGCATGAACCGCGCGCGCATCGCCCCGTACGTCAAAGGCAAACGCGTGTTGGACCTGTACAGCTACATTGGCGGTTGGGGCGTGCAAGCAGCGGCGTTCGGCGCCAGCGATGTTTTCTGCGTTGATGCTTCAGCCTTTGCCCTGGATGGAGTTGAACGTAATGCAACGCTCAACGGCTTTGCTGACAAAATCACCTGCATCGAAGGCGATGTGTTTGAAGCCTTGAAAGAGCTGAAAAACAGCGAAGAGCGTTTTGACGTGATCGTTGCTGATCCTCCGGCTTTCATCAAACGCAAAAAAGACATGAAAAACGGTGAAGGCGCCTATCGCCGCTTGAATGAGCAGGCCATGCGCCTGCTCAGCAAAGACGGGATTTTGATCAGCGCTTCGTGCTCGATGCACTTGCCGGAAGATGACCTGCAAAACATCCTGCTGACCAGCGCACGCCACCTGGATCGCAACATCCAACTCCTGGAACGCGGCGGCCAAGGCCCGGATCACCCGGTGCACCCGGCAATCGCAGAGACACGCTACATCAAAAGCATCACCTGCCGGTTGTTGCCCAATAGCTGATAGCTGTGCGGGCGAGCCTCTTGGAGGGTCGCCCGCGCCAGTCAACCGATGCGCGGTTTCAAAGCTCCAGTACGTAAGCCGCGATACCGAAATACACCAGAACGCCTGCCGCATCTGCAATGGATGTGATCAGGGGGCCGCTGGCCGTAGCGGGATCGAGGCGCATGCGGCTCAGCAGAAATGGCAAGCTCATGCCGATCAGACTGCCTACCAGCACAATAATGAGCATGCTGGTGGCGACAACAAACGCAACGTCTGGGCCTCCGCGCAACATTCCGAGCCCTGCGACGGCTATCGACATGGTCAATCCCAACCCAAGTGCAACAGCAACTTCCCGCCCTAACAGACGCAACCAGTCGCTCATGACCACGTCGCCGGTGGCCAATGCGCGAACCATCAACGTTGCTGACTGAGAACCGGCGTTGCCGCCGCTATCAACCAGTAACGGCAGAAAAAAAACCAACACGATATTGGCCGCAATAATGTCCTCAAAGGCCGCGATCCCTGCTCCTGAGAACAGATTGCCGAATACCAGTAGCACCAGCCAGAGAACGCGCTTGCGATAGAGCAGAGAAATGGTCGCGTTTTTCAGACTGCCAATGGGAGTGCTAATCAAGGCACCCTTGTGAAAGTCTTCAGTCGCCTCGTCGCGTTCGGCTTGAGCCATGGACGGTAGGCGACGAAGAAGATTTTCTCGCTCTTGAGCGGACAGCTTGCTGATGCTATGGACCAGTTCGTCATTGGTGACGTTGGCTTCGAGGGAGGCACGCAGCGATTGTGCGAAGTTAAGTTCGGTCATATTTTTTGCTCCATGCATCCCGGCGGATGCCTGAAGCCGGAACAGCCTTAGCTGATCGGGTCCGCAGCCAGATCCACCGACGATGCAGTAAGAATCATCGGAAAAGTTCGGGATGAGTTAAAACAGGGGAAATCCATGTAAGTAGGATGCTCTTGAGCCGCACATACGGCGGGAAGGAGTCTATGGGGCGCTGCGTGGGTGAACAACTGGAAATGACGGGACTTCAGCATTTTCAGAAATGTCCTACACGGTGGTGCATGTAATCAAATTCGGAGCCACACATCAGCCCGGAATGAACTTGAAACGATTCGCTATGTCTTTGTTGGGGACAAGCGGCACCCGTTGCCAAAATCCGTAGCAGCGACTGCGCTTGCTTCGACTATCGTTTCCCCATCGTCACCGGCCCGTTCATCGGCGCCTCTATTTTTTCGCAATCAAAGATATCCATGCCTATGTCTTCTTATTTTTTTGTACTTCTTTCTCGTCAGCATTACCGCCTTGCTGCCAGCCTGTTGGGCGCGCTGCTTGCGCTGTGCGGCATGGCCCAGGCTGAAGAAGCCAAAACCACTGATCGTTGGGTCAGCGACAGCCTCAATACGTACGTGCGCGCTGGGCCGACCGATGGCTACCGTATTGTCGGCACACTCAAGTCCGGTCGCAAAGTCGAGCTGATCAACACCCAGGGTGACTACAGCCAAGTGCGCGGCGAAGGCGGCGGCACCGTATGGATTCCCAGCGCTGACCTGCAAAGCGTACCCGGCCAAGCCGAACGCTTGCCGGGGCTGACTCAGCAAGTGGAAGACCTGAGCGGCCAGTTGAAAACTATCGACGATAGCTGGAAGACCCGTGTTCAGGGAATGCAAGAGACCCTTGATACCCGTAAGAAGCTGATTGATGAGCTCGAAGCCCACAATAAAGACCTCAATGCGCAATTGACCGACGCGCAATCTGACCTGCGCAGCTCGCAGGCCAAGCTGGGTGATGAGAATAATCAGGTCTTGATGCGCTACATGGCCTACGGCGGCAGCATCGCCGGCGTCGGACTGCTCATCGGCCTGATCATTCCAAGCATGACCCGTGGGCGTAAGAAGAAAGACGGCTGGGCTTGAGTCACAATCGCGAGAATACCGGCGGCAGGAGATCGCATTTTAATTGTAGGAGCGGGCTTGCTCGCCATTGGCGTCATTACAGACCGGATGTCCCCTCAGATGCACACCCGGCATTCCCTCCTGCCACCACAGGTGTAGAATCGCTTTTATTCATCGCCAGTCATCCCCCGGCGGGTTTATGAGCTCAGGCCGAGCGCGCGGCGATCCCGTAGCGTTATCGGTTTCATCGCAGTTTCCGGTCACTGCCGGACGCTCGCGGCGTCAATAGAAGCTCTCTGTCCCCCTCTGATACCTGATTAGCCGGAGTGCTCCATGCCTGATTACCGCTCGAAAACGTCTACCCACGGTCGCAATATGGCCGGCGCCCGCGCGTTGTGGCGCGCCACGGGTATGAAAGACGCCGATTTCAAAAAACCGATTATTGCCATCGCCAACTCGTTTACTCAGTTCGTACCGGGCCATGTGCACCTCAAAGACATGGGCCAACTGGTCGCGCGCGAGATCGAGCGTGCGGGTGGTGTCGCCAAGGAATTCAACACCATCGCGGTGGATGACGGCATCGCCATGGGTCACGACGGCATGCTGTATTCGCTTCCGAGCCGCGAGATCATCGCTGACTCCGTGGAATACATGGTCAACGCCCACTGTGCCGACGCTATCGTCTGCATTTCCAACTGCGACAAAATCACCCCTGGGATGTTGATGGCTGCCTTGCGCCTGAACATCCCGGTGATTTTCGTCTCGGGCGGGCCGATGGAAGCGGGCAAGACTAAGTTGTCAGCCCACGGCCTGGACCTTGTCGATGCCATGGTGATCGCCGCCGACTCCAGCGCCAGCGACGAGAAAGTGGCGGAATACGAGCGCAGCGCTTGCCCAACATGCGGCTCGTGTTCAGGTATGTTCACCGCCAACTCAATGAACTGCCTGACCGAAGCCCTCGGCCTTGCATTGCCGGGCAACGGTTCTCAATTGGCGACTCACAGCGACCGCGAACAGCTGTTCCTGCAAGCCGGCCGGACCATCGTTGACTTGTGCCGTCAGTACTACACCGAGAACGATGAGTCGGTTCTGCCGCGCAATATCGCCAACTTCAAAGCGTTCGAAAACGCGATGACGCTGGACATCGCCATGGGCGGCTCGACCAATACCATCCTGCACTTGCTGGCTTCGGCCCAAGAAGCAGAGATCGATTTCGATCTGAAGGACATCGACCGCCTGTCGCGCAAAGTGCCTCAGTTGTGCAAAGTCGCGCCGAACATCCAGAAGTACCACATGGAAGACGTACACCGTGCGGGCGGGATTTTCAGCATCCTTGGTGAGCTGGCCCGTGGTGGCTTACTGCACACCGACTTGCCGACTGTGCACAGCAAGACCCTGGCTGAAGGCATCGCCAAGTGGGACATCACCCAAACCACCGACGAAGCCGTGCATACCTTCTTCAAAGCAGGCCCGGCGGGTATTCCCACGCAAACGGCGTTCAGCCAGTCGACCCGCTGGGAAACCCTGGATGACGACCGTGAAAACGGCTGTATCCGCAGCGTCGAGCATGCTTATTCGCAAGAAGGCGGCCTGGCCGTCTTGTACGGCAACATCGCGCTGGATGGCTGTGTAGTCAAAACGGCTGGCGTCGATGAGTCGGTGCATGTGTTCGAAGGCACCGCAAAAATCTTTGAAAGCCAGGACAGCGCTGTTCGCGGCATCCTCGCAGACGAAGTGAAGGCCGGCGACATCGTGATCATTCGTTACGAAGGCCCGAAAGGTGGTCCGGGCATGCAGGAAATGCTCTACCCGACGTCGTACCTGAAATCAAAGGGCCTGGGCAAAGTCTGTGCCTTGCTGACTGATGGTCGATTCTCGGGGGGCACTTCGGGTCTGTCCATCGGCCACGCCTCGCCAGAAGCAGCAGCGGGCGGCGCAATTGGTTTGGTACGCGACGGTGACAAGGTGCTGATCGACATTCCTAACCGCGGGATCAACCTGTTGATCAGCGATGAAGAAATGGCCGGTCGCCGTGTCGAGCAAGACGCGAAAGGCTGGAAGCCGGTTGAAAAGCGTCCACGCAAAGTGACCACAGCCCTGAAAGCTTACGCCCTGCTCGCCACCAGCGCCGACAAAGGCGCGGTACGTGACAAGGCGATGCTTGATAAATTGATGCCGTAACGCGCCACCATCCTGTAGGAACCAAATTGTTGGCTCCTACAGGTTTTTGCATTACCGCCTTACTGAATCTCTTCCGGTTTAACGATTACCCAATTCTTGTCTGCGGTCACCGCCAGGCCTTCTTTGGCTTGCGCTTCGGCGTTGGATTTGATCATGCCGTTGAGTTGGGTCATGTATTTGTCTTTGCGGTTGACCCACAAATGAACACCACCTTTGGCCACGTCAACGCTGTGGAACAGCATGTAACCGTCGCTCGTCGGCGTGTCGCCGCCCACTAGAACCGGTTTTTTCCACTGATCGATGTAGGTCAGAATTGCTGCTTGCTTACCTGCCATCCACGTCGCCGGGGTCCACAGGTAGGGCGTCAGTTCCAGACCCATGTTGGCTTTTTCATCGTATTTGCCCGCAGTGATCTGTTTGCGCGCGGTGGTCAGCTCGCCGGTTTTTCGGTCTTTCAACAGCGTGCTCACGCCAATAACATTTTGCGGTTTGACGTTGTAACCGTACTTGGGATCCGCTGCGACCATGCGCACCAACTCTTCGGATGCAGCCGTAACAACGTAAACCTCGATACCATTTTCCATCAGCTTGTTGTACAGCTCAGCCTGGCCGGTAAAGACCTTCGGCGGCTCGACGTTGATTTGCTTGACCGTGTCGCCGTCGTAATAGGTGCTTGGAACCGGTTTGCCGGAAGCCATTAGCTCGTCGACGTAGCCTTTGAGTTCGGTAAGGGTGAAGCCGGAAAATACCTGGGCAACCCATGGATAGCAGACCATGTCGTCGACTTCACACAGGCGGTAGTAATAACTGAACAGGCTTTCTTTGTGATCGGCTGTGTCTTTGAAGGGGATCAGCTTGAGGGACGGATCGAGTGTCTCGCGGGTGATCAGGCCTTTGTTTTCCATGTACGGCAACAGCGACTCTTCCAGATCGTAGCGATAGCTGGTGTTGTCCATGTCGAATACCGCGAAGTTACCCTTGTTGGCGTTGGCTTGGATCATGGCATTGAGCTGCTTGGCCTGAGCGGCGGGCCAATGGGTCAACTCGGTGGCAAACGTCTGGCTGGCAAATCCTACGCCCAATCCCAACGTCAGTACGGCAGCGAATATTTTTGGCGCGAGCTTCATAACGGGGTCCCCTTCTTTTGGTTAAGCACCGACCGTAGCAAAATCTCATGACATATCGGGTTTCTCAGCGACTACCTATGTTCCGAAGGCGTCATGTTGATAACGGTTCGCGACAGGCAATTCAAAAGCGACATATTTGTTACACAATGATTGCACTTATCTGTAGGAGCCAACTTTGTTGGCGAGGCGGTGTATATGAACGCACCGTATCGAGACCCTCGCCAACAAGTTGGCTCCAGTGTTTGTCGCCCTAAGAGCGTTCCCACACCTCAAAACTGTAAGCCGGTTTGTCGTCCAGCGCCGGGTTTTCGAGGTTCGAGACCAGCGTCCATTCTGCGGCATCGAGTTCGGGAAACCAGGCATCGCCGTCGGGGCTGAGGGCGACGCGGGTCAGGTACAGTCGATCGGCCCGGGCCAAGCCCTGCGCATATAACTGCGCACCGCCGATCAGCATCACTTCATCGGCGCCCTGCTCACCGGCCCATTGCTCGGCTCGTGAGATGGCAGCGTCCAGCGAGGTAAACACTTGCGCGCCGTCTAGCTGCAAATCAACCTGCCGGCTGACCACCAGGTTCAATCGCCCAGGCAAGGGCCGACCGAGTGACTCCCAGGTCTTGCGGCCCATGATGATCGGCTTGCCCAAGGTGGTCGCCTTAAAGTATTTGAAATCCGCAGGCAAATGCCACGGCATGGAATTGTTGACGCCGATCACCCGGTTTTCACCGAGGGCGGCAATCAGGCTGAGGGGGAGATGAGTTTTCATGCCCGCGAGAATAGCAGAAGCACAGCTGGCCCTCAGCCCCACCACACGAGCCGCGCCACAGAGGTTATGCTCAGCGCTGACTTCATCAACGAGACGCCGCGTGACTGCTCTGACCCCTATGGATAGCCTCTGGTTGACTGAAGCCGTGCGCCTGCGCGAAGAACACGCAGGCCCGCTGGAAGACTTGGAAGCCAATCGCCGCGCCCGCGCCACCGCTGGCGACCTGACGACCCGCATCAAAAACCGCGCGTTATGGCTGGCCGACCGCGACGGCTTGACCCATGCCCTTCGCCACTGGAAACAAGGTGCACGCCTGGCGTTGCTGGTGCTGGCGATCATCGTGACGCTCAGCGGCGCCGGCCTGGCCTTCGCCGCGCTGGGCAATGGGCAATCCCCGGTCAACGTCTTTTGGGCGTTAGGCAGCTTGCTTGGGCTGAATTTGATTTTGCTCTTGAGTTGGGCGTTGGGCATGTTGTTCGCTGGGGAAAGCACCGCCAGCCTAGGCAGGTTGTGGTTATGGCTGAGTGAAAAACTTGCCCGGGACGCCCAGGCCGCTCAGCTCGGCCCAGCGCTGATTTTATTGCTGCAACGTCAACGATTGAACCGCTGGGCGCTGGGTATGGTAGTCAACGGCGCATGGTTACTGGCGCTGCTGAGCGCCTTGGTGGTTATGTTGTTATTAATGGCAACCCGACGTTACGGCTTCGTGTGGGAAACGACTATTTTGCGCAGCGACACCTTCGTCACCGTGACCCAACTGCTGGGCGCGATACCGACGCTACTGGGGTTCGACATACCGACCGAAACCATGATCCGCGCCAGTGGCGACACTGCGTTGAACATCGACAGCGCTCGTCAGGCCTGGGCCGCATGGCTGGTGGGGGTATTGCTGGTCTTTGGCATTGTTCCGCGACTGTTGCTGGCGCTGACGTGTCTATGGCAATGGCGTCGCGGCCGGGCCGCCCTCGGTCTGGATTTGAATCTGCCTGGATATAGCCAACTGCGGGAACGCTTGATGCCCAGCAGCGAGCGCTTGGGTATCAATGATGTGGCGCCTGAAGCCCTGCATAGCGTTCAAAGCAACAGCGTGGCATTGGACAGCGAAGGGGCGCTGTTGGTCGCCATTGAGCTGGACGAGCAGCAGCCATGGCCGCCATCGTTACCTGAGACGATCAGCGACGGGGGCGTTCTCGACAGCCGCGAGTCTCGGCAGAAACTGCTTGATCAGCTCACGCGCTTTGCGCCTGCGCGTTTGGCAATTGCATGTGATCCACGCCGTTCGCCTGACCGTGGCAGTCTTGCGCTGATCGCTGAGCTGGCGCGCTGTGCTGGCGCTACGCGGGTGTGGTTGCTCCAGGCGCCGCAAGGTCAAACGCTGGACATGGAGCGCCTGGACGATTGGCATACGGCGCTGAACGGCCTCAACCTTACTTATGCCGACAGCTCGCTGCTGGATTGGTTGGAGACCGGTCATGACTAAAGCACTAACGCTCGCCGTGGTCGGTCATACCAACGT
This sequence comes from Pseudomonas sp., assembly GCF_028293835.1. Lineage (GTDB taxonomy): Bacteria > Pseudomonadota > Gammaproteobacteria > Pseudomonadales > Pseudomonadaceae > Aquipseudomonas. The sequence continues at coordinate 4,745 of NZ_JAQGNX010000044.1, read as the reverse complement.
TGGCAAAACCTCATTGCTGCGCACCTTGACCCGTGATGTCGGCTTTGGCGAAGTGTCTCACCGGCCAAGCACAACCCGCCATGTCGAGGGTGCTCGATTGTCGGTAGATGGCGAGGCGTTGCTGGAGCTTTACGACACCCCCGGCCTGGAAGACGCCATCGCCCTGCTCGATTATCTAGAGCGCCTGGATCGTCCCGGCGAACGCCTTGACGGGCCCGACCGCTTGGCGCGATTCCTTGAGGGCAGCGAAGCCAGGCAACGCTTCGAGCAGGAAGCCAAGGTGTTGCGTCAGTTACTGGCCTCGGATGCAGGGCTGTATGTCATCGACGCCCGGGAGCCGGTCCTGGCCAAATACCGTGATGAGCTGGCGGTGTTGGCCAGTTGCGGTAGACCATTGCTGCCGGTGCTGAATTTCGTCAGTAGCGCCGAGCATCGCGAAGTCGAATGGCGCGACGCCTTGGCGCGGCTGGGACTGCATGCGCTGGTACGGTTTGACAGTGTGGCGCCGCCAGAGGACGGCGAGCGTCGACTGTATGAGAGCCTGGCCCTGCTGCTGGAAAACGCCCGCGATCAACTGGAACGGTTGATTGTTGACCAACAGGCGCAACGCGTGGCCCGTCAGCAAAGCGCAGCGCGGCTGATCGCTGAGCTGCTGGTGGATTGCGCGGCGTGCCGACGTAGCGTGGCCACCGGCTCCGGCCTGGAGCTGGCGGCAATCAATGAGTTGCGTAAAGCCGTGCGCCAGCGCGAGCAACGGTGCGTCGAGTTACTGCTTAAGCTGTATGCGTTTCGCCCTGGGGACGCTGCGGCCGATGATCTGCCGTTGCTGGATGGGCGTTGGGGCGACGACTTGTTCAACCCGGAAACCCTGAAAGTGTTGGGCGTTCGGGTGGGTAGCGGAATAGCCGCAGGCGCGGCAGCCGGGGCCGGGGTCGATTTATTGTTAGGCGGTATTACCCTGGGCGCTGCCGCGCTGGCCGGCGCAATTGCGGGCGGGGCTCTGCAAACAGCCCGCAGTTATGGCGGACGGCTGATTGGCAAGTTTAAAGGCAAGCGCGAGCTGACGGTGGATGACGCGGTGCTGAGATTGCTCGCCCTGCGCCAACGCCACTTGCTGCAAGCACTGACGATGCGTGGTCATGCGGCGATGACCAGCATCACCTTGGACGAGCCACAGGACCAAACCTGGCGCGAAGGCAAACTCCCGGGTGCCCTGCAAAAAGCCCGCGCCCATCCGCAATGGTCGTCGCTAAATCCCCACCCGAAGTTGAATCAGGCTGAGAGGCAGGAGCAGGTGGAGAGGCTGGCCGAGGTATTGGCTGAGTAGGCTGGTCGGAACGACTCGCCCTGTAGGAGCTAACTTGTTGGCGAGAGAGCTAGATGCCGCTCGCCAGAAACGCCGCCTCGCCAACAGGTGGCGTGTGATCAGCTTCGCCAACAAGTTGGTGCCTATAGGTGGTGTGTGGTCAATAATTTCAGCGCTTTGCTTTTGAGCAATTTCAGATCCATCACCGGGACGTCGGTCTCTTTGGCCCATTCATCCCACTGGCGCATGCGCAGGCTGATGCTGCTCAGGGGGTCTTTCTCGAATGCCGCAGCCTCTTCAATGCTCATCACGCCGCCCTGATACTCCAGCGTTCGGCGGCTGGCGTTGCTCAGTTGATCGTAATAACCCGGCTGTTTGAGGGTCAGGTAGCGCTTGGCTTGAACATGATATTCCACCAACTTAGCCACGCGTTCGCTGAATCCGCACTTGCGCAGATAATCAGCGCCCACACGCTCGTGGCTCATCACACCAAAACCGCCCATGTTCGACGCTTGTGAGTCTTGCCCGCAAATATGCCCGATGTCGTGAAAGAACGCCGCCAGCACCACTTCATCGTCGAAATTTTCGGCCATGGCCAACTGTGCCGACTGCGACATATGCTCTATTTGCGATACGGGTTCGCCAATGTATTCGGTATTACCGTGTTGCTGGTACAAGGCAAAAACGTCCGCGACGACTTGCTCGGGGCTGTGCATGTTCGCTCTCGATACTGAAAGAACACCATCCTGCCGAGTGAATGCGAAGGCCTGATGACAGCCTGAAAAAGACCGCCGACAGTCGGTCAGTTAATTTTTGCTTACGCGAACTCGGCAAGCACCGGTATCATCGCGCGCCCGATACACCCGGAAAATGTGAGCACATGAAACCCACACTGATCGCCGCCGCAGAAATCGACCGAATCGATACCTGGGCCAAATACTCCAGCACCATGTGCGGCGGCTGCATTTCCAGCTGCTGTACGTTGCCGGTGGAAGTGAAGATCAAGGACTTGATCCGCATCGGTCTGGTAGACGAGTTCGAGCGTGGCGATCCGCCGAAGAACATTGCCAAACGCCTGCAAAAAGACGGAATCGTCGAGCGCTATAACCAGAAGCTCGGGATTTTTACCCTGCAGCGCATGAGCAACAACGATTGCCTGTACCTGGACCGTAAAAGCCGCTTGTGTACGATCTACGAAAAGCGCCCGGATACTTGCCGCAACCACCCGAAAATAGGGCCGCGCCCTGGTTATTGCGCGTACGTGCCGAAGACGCCTGAGCGCAAGCCGGTGGATAATACTCTGTACATTTTTTGATCAACACCACCAAACCTCCTACAGAGAATCATTCAGTCTTTTAGCGTGTGCCACACAAACAAAAACGCCCCCGACATCGCTGTCGGGGGCGTTTTTTTAACGCTACTTAAACTCAGTTGCCGCTTTTCTTGGCAGCGCGGGTACGCTCGCTTTCGCCAAGAATTTTCTTACGCAGGCGAATCGACTTTGGAGTCACTTCACAGAGTTCGTCTTCTTGAACGAATTCCAGTGCTTGTTCCAGAGTGAAACGGATAGGCGGAACCAGAGCGATGGTTTCGTCTTTACCGGAAGCACGCATGTTGTCGAGCTTCTTGCCTTTGGTTGGGTTAACGCCCAGGTCGTTGTCGCGGCTGTTGATGCCGACGATTTGGCCTTCGTACACGTCTTCGCCATGGCCCAGGAACAGCTTGCCACGCGCTTGCAGAGTTTCCAGCGAGTAGGTCAACGCCTTACCGGTAGCAACCGAAACCAAAACGCCGTTCTGACGGCCGGACATGTCGCCCGACTTCATCACGTCGTAACGGTCGAAGATGCTGGTCAGAATGCCTGCGCCTGAAGTCAGGGTCAGGAATTCGTTACGGAAACCGATCAAGCCACGAGCAGGGATGTTGTATTCAAGACGAACACGGCCCTTGCCATCCGGAACCATGTTGGTCAGATCGCCCTTACGGATACCGATCTGTTCCATGATCGAGCCCTGGGAATCTTCTGGCAGATCGATGGTTACGTTTTCGTACGGTTCGTGCTTAACGCCGTCAACCATACGGATGATGACTTCCGGACGACCAACACCCATTTCGAAGCCTTCGCGACGCATGGTTTCGATCAGTACCGAGAGGTGCAACTCACCACGGCCGGACACTTTGAACTTGTCGGCCGAGTCGCCTTCTTCAACGCGCAGAGCAACGTTGAACAGCAATTCCTTGTCCAGACGTTCTTTGATGTTACGGCTGGTGACGAACTTGCCTTCTTTACCGCAGAAAGGCGAATCGTTTACCTGGAAAGTCATGGAAACGGTTGGTTCGTCAACGGTCAGCGGCTTCATCGCTTCAACATTCAGTGGGTCGCACAGAGTGTCGGAGATGAACAGCTGGTCGAAGCCGCTGATGCAGACGATGTCGCCGGCAGCTGCTTCTTCAACGTCTACACGGTGCAGACCGTGGTGACCCATCAATTTCAGGATGCGGCCGTTGCGGCGCTTGCCGTCAGCGTCGATAGCAACAACCTGGGTGTTCGGCTTGACGCGACCACGAGCGATACGGCCAACGCCGATGACGCCCAGGAAGCTGTTGTAGTCCAGTGCCGAGATCTGCATCTGGAACGGGCCATCACGGTCAACCTGTGGAGCTGGAACGTGATCGACAACAGCCTGGTACAACGGCGTCATGTCTTCGGCCATTTCGTTGTAGTCAAGACCAGCAATGCCGTTCAACGCAGAGGCGTAGATGACTTTAAAGTCCAGTTGCTCTTCGGTAGCGCCCAGGTTGTCGAACAGGTCGAAGATTTGATCCAGAACCCAGTCCGGACGTGCGCCTGGACGGTCAACCTTGTTGATAACCACGATTGGACGCAGGCCGGCTTCGAAAGCCTTTTTGGTCACGAAACGGGTTTGCGGCATAGGGCCGTCTTGAGCATCAACCAACAGCAGAACGGAGTCGACCATCGACATTACACGTTCAACTTCGCCGCCGAAGTCGGCGTGGCCTGGGGTGTCCACGATGTTGATGTGGTAGCCATTCCAGTTGATCGCGGTGTTTTTCGCGAGAATGGTAATACCGCGTTCTTTCTCCTGGTCGTTGGAGTCCATCACGCGCTCGTCGTTGAGCTCGTTGCGTTCCAGGGTGCCGGATTGACGCAAGAGTTTGTCTACCAGGGTGGTTTTACCATGGTCAACGTGAGCAATGATGGCGATGTTGCGTAGATTTTCGATCACTTGTGTATCTCGATCAGAGGATTCGGTCAGCTGACTAATTGTAGGCAGCTATTTACATAGAGTCGGCGAAAGCCATGACGGCTTGACGACTGGCGTCGGGGGGCCGGTGACGCAAGCCACAGGCAAACAGCCCCGGGCACTTAGCTCGGTCGATAAACGCGCACATTGGCATGCCCCTCACTGAGCAAATG
>NZ_JAQGNX010000089.1 GCF_028293835.1 Pseudomonas sp. | reverse complement strand
TATGACCCGTCTGGGGTGTTTTTCGTCGGCTTAAAATAGCCGTTTTAGCCTTACTTTGCCTTTTTGAGATGCTCTTCAATATGACCGACGTTCATAAGCGGCTGTACCCCTGGATTTGAGACCCTTTAGCTAGAAACCGGGTTAGAGTGTTCATCAATGTCTGTTCATAAGGGCCCTCCACTCGATTCGCGTAGTCGCGCCAAGCGGTTCCAGTGAATGAACAGAACCAAAATCCGTGTATCAATCGTTATGTGAAGAATGAAACGTTCGTTATTTGTTTCTCTAGATGGGCCCAAGGGAGCCGGCAAAACCACATTGTTGGAGGCCGTTACTAAAGAACTGAGGGCAGACAACAAAAAGGTGATCCGGCTTTGCGAGAAAAAAAGCGATCCCTATAGGGGTGAAACAATGGCCCTGGTTAACGAGCTCGTCAGATATCCCTCCCGGGATTTGGAGATGAGGGTTTGTGAGCGCTTTGCTGATAGTCGTACTTGGATTTCCCAGCACGTGCTGGCTAAACAGCCATCAGGCAGCATTATCTTGATTGACCGCTGGTACCCATCTGATGCCGCGTTTCGCCGGATAATCCCGTTTGCAGAGATCCTACAGTTGAACATCGATCGAAACGTGCGAGTGCCAGACCTGCATGTCGGGGTTGTCACCGCCCCTGATATTTCATGGGCGAGGGCAGCGGCACGACGGCGTGGGCTGGGCAGTACTGTGATCCATAAGCTGGAAGAACATGTCGCTTGTACCAAGGCGTTCGAGCGAGCGATTGCAGATCACGGTTGGTTTTTATGCCGTAATGAAGGAACGATCGAAGACGCAACGATGCAGGTGATTTCTGAGATATATAGAGTCCTTTGATGCCAATAAGCGAAGTTCGTTGCGCCGGTCTTGATGCGGTTGAGATAGCCGTAGATATAGTTTGTTAACAGGATCGATGATGAAACGGCCTGCATCGACTTCAATAAACGTGTTCTGATCCATCGCTGTGCTGGACACCATCCAACCACAATATACGGAGGAAGCCGAGGAGGGCGCTGGGCTGTCCAGCTCCCTCTCGGTTGATGCCAACGTTATGGCTGACCAGACTTAGCGCTAGTAATCCCTCCAATTTTACCTGCAGCAGCCAACGCCAAATAGTCCTTAGGTGGCAACGTCTCAATGGTGTAGGTCTTGATAGGGATGATCTTGGCTTTCGCATTTTCGTAGATCGCAACTCGGGTATTTGACGCTGCCACCAGAAATCCAGTAGCTACGATTCGAGAGCCGTCCATGATCACATGGCAGTAACCTTTAGGATTGTTGGGGTGATCACAGCCTTTGTCATAAATGGCGAGATCACGTTCCAAAGATTGATGCGCACCGTAAGTGCCGACAATCGCAGGCACAATGATAAGGGGCAAGATTATTAAGGGAACGAGTAAAAGCACTGTAGTGACAGCAGCGGATAATCCAACCAAGGCTGCCGTTAATGCCATGTACTTATTACGATCCAATGGGGTTGCTAGAGATTTGGCTGCTGCAGTTTTTGGAAGTTTTTCTAGGCAAATCCACTCAATGCCAAACAGCAAGATAATGCCAATGATGGAAAGCCAGACCCATGGATTAGAAATCAGGGTCATCCAGTTTCTGAGTGTCTCCAGTACGGCAATATAGGCGTAGACGAAGTATTCACTGACGTCACTTTTGAACAAAGTCTCGGGAACATCAAACCGCTCAAGGTAAATCTGCCTATAAACCAGCCCGGTAAGGTAAAGCGCTGCATAGCAAATCGATGCGAGAATCGGAACCGCCACAAGCGATCCAATGCGGGCGGCAAATGCAACGGCAGGTTTCTCAACAACCGATGGTTTTTCTTCGACAACGTCCATGGGAGTCTCTAGGAGTGTACGTGGATTGCAGAGTTGCGTAATTTCGTCCGAGTGGCAGAAACGGCAGGAAGCATAGGCGCTGATAAATCCACAAGCAACACCACACGACCTGATACGCGCGGGTCGACAGCGGACGGCCTCGGTCGGAGATGAACAAATAGCGGTAAAGCAATTTCATAAGTTTGCCGTCACGCAGAGGGCGCTGTTCGTTCTGGATATAGCGCTCGTAGACCAGATCGTGTAACCGTCCAATAATGCCAAAAGCGCCTGAAGTGGCAGGCCAAGATGTCGTCGATATCCAGATCTCGGCTTTTGGCATAGGTGTAGAAAGCCTGGTTGCAAGCAGGTGCGCTGCGGCGGTGTTGTATGCAGGATGCCTGAGCTTGAGCTGGATGAAGATACATGGAATGAGCATGGGCAACGTCGCCGCTTTACCAGCTTGCACGAGCAGCGACACGAGCTGATGTGGAGAGAAACGACACTGAATCAGCTTCATTAGCGGCCACCTCATTCAATGACGGGTTATGAACACCAGTACATGACCCGTTGAGATAGTGGACGTCATAAGCGGGTTTGTCGGATCAGTACCTTGGCCTGCTTATGAACATCTATGACATGACCCGTTATTTAACATAATATACATTATGCGAACCCACGATTCACTTCGCTGGCCTGCGGACATCGGTCTGGTACACCCACTTCTCGGCACCGTTGGTGGCGTCCAGAGCCAGCAGCGATGCGCCGTACTTGTGGTTCAATTCGGTGCGTTCAACACCATAGATGTCGGTGGACGAACTACCCATTGGCAGGAACGTAGTGTTGGTTGCCGGATCGTAAGACATCGGCGCCCAACTGTTTGGGGTGCTGCGTACGTAGGTGCTGTTCCCTGCCGGAACGGTTTTGCTTACCGGGTTACCCGGATCGAACGCCCAACGCATCTGGCCGCTGATCACGTCAAAACCACGAACCACGCCACCCGGCATGTCGGTCTGAACGTTGTCGGCAACGCGACCGCCGACCACCACGGTGGTGCCGGCCATCAGCGGCGCCGAGGACAATTGATAATAGCTGTCCGGGACATCGCCAAGACCGGCTTTCAGATCAACATGGCCATTGGTGCCGAAACAAGGTTATTCGGCAGCGGAGAAAAATGTCCGCCAGTAATTACTGCTAGCGTAGAGAAGGTCCGGCCGAACGTTTCCGCGTGCCCTTATCGAAGTTGGCCAAATAAAAGGTCTCGAAAGCCTTTACCCCTAGGCTGAGTACTTTGTTGGCAGAGCAGGAGGCCACCAAGGCAGCCCGGAAGAAATTCCGGTATGTGGACGTGGTATCGGTTCAGTCGATGTAAAGCAGATCTCCACAGCACGCGCTGCGACAGGCTGCTGTCGGCCAGGCTGGGTGAAAACTACTGCGGGCTGGGCACCTCGGTGCTACCACGCAATACTGCGTTAAAAACAGGCTCGTACGCGAGTCCGATCAAAATGCTCATTTACAACCGGTAGAGTCGATCGCGACCCCGGCCGTTTCTCGCCTGTTTTTGCCTTGTCTTGCCTTCGCTCGCTACGTTTTCACACAGCCTGGGCCAGAAGCGGCCTGCCAACGTTCTGCATCCCAGCCAGAACTAGACGCTTTAAGGCCAGCTCCTCCCGGATGAGCCCCGCCGTTCCCACACCCACTCTGCTGCAAAAAGTGACGGAAAGTAGCACCGCGATCAAACGGTGCTACGCGTTGGCGCATATTGGCACCTCAGCCAGATGTTTCACCAGTAAAAAGCCTTTAAGTATCTGAAATCTACGGAAAATAGTTATTTCCTTAATTAGGGAAATAATGGCATCTCCCGTGCATGAAACGTTGCCTCACCCATCAAACACCGAGGTAACACGTGAAAGCACTTTCCATAAGCATCCTAGGCGCTGGTATCGGCGGCCTGTGTGCCGCTATCGCCCTCCATCGCGCAGGGCATCAGGTCACGGTGTACGAGCAGGCGAAGGCGTTCATGCGCGTCGGCGCGGACATCAACCTCACTCCTAATGCCGTCAAAGCTCTGGACGGCTTGGGTATAGGCGAAGGCATCCGCCGCTTTGCCGCCCGCCCTACCCACCGCATAAGCCGTATCTGGGACACCGGCGAAGAAACTTCCCGGCTGGAAATGTCCGACGTTGCCGAACGCCAATACGGCGCGCCGCAGTTGACCATCCACCGCGCCGACCTGCTCAGCGTGCTGGCCGATGCCTTCCCGCTGGAACAGGTCCAGTTCGCCAAGCGTGCCGTAGCCGCTAGTCAGGACCTGGACGGTGCGCTGCTGCAATTCAGCGACGGCAGCCAGGCGAAGATGGACGTACTGATCGGTGCCGACGGTATTCATTCGGTGGTGCGCAATACCATGTTCGGCAAAGAGAGTCCGCGCTTTACCGGGGTCGTTGCCTTCCGCGCCGTGGTGCCGGCCAGCCGCGTGGCTCATGTGCCGAATATCCAGGCGTTCACCAAGTGGTGGGGGCCAACGGCCTATAGCCAGATCGTCACCTTCCCGCTCAACCGCGGCGAAGACATCTTTATCTTCGCCACCACCGCCCAGGACAGCTGGCATGAAGAGAGCTGGACCACCCCTGGCAGCGTCAGCGAACTGCGCGACAGTTATGCCGACTTCCATCCCGATGCCCGCGCGCTGCTCGATGCCTGCGATGAAGTATTGAAGACCGCCCTGTATGAGCGCGATCCGCTGCCCTATTGGACCCAGGACCACCTGGTGCTACTGGGCGATGCGTGCCATCCGATGATGCCGTTCATGGCCCAGGGTGCTGGCCAGGCAATCGAGGATGCCGTGGTCTTGGCGCGAGCACTCAATGAAGTGCAGTCTGCGAGACAGATGACCGATGCCTTGCTGAACTACCAGAACGCACGGATGGAGCGCGCCAGTCAGATCCAGATCGGCTCGCGCGGCAACCAATGGCTCAAGGCGGGCGGCAATGCCGATTGGGTGTATGGCTACGACGCTTGGCAAGTCTCTACCCGCCCAGCGGCATAACCCGCGACCTCACGACAGCGGCGCTGTTTCATATATAAAACAATGTTCCAAAAAAGCACTGTTATTTGGCACAAAATGTAACAGTGCCCGAGAAATGTGCAGCGCCGTATCACATTACAAACGTCGTTTCATATATAAAACATGCGTTGACCTTCAGAGCTGATGCAACTAATTGATTATCATCAGTTTTATTAATTAACGATGATTCAAACCCATATGGCATTGTTCATGCACTAACCGTTGTATCACTAGTAAAACAGACCAGAGACCTTTCCCAATGGCTGTCAAAGAGATGTTTGCAATCGCCCCCGACTGGACAGAAGCCCGCCGCTTGGCCAACGAGCCAACCGAGATAGAATTCCGCAAAGTCGGCAAGAGCTTCCCAGCCAAAGGGAAAGCCGATGCGCCATTCGCTATCCGTGACGTGAACTTCACCATCGCCCGCGGCGAAGTGGTGTCGATCATCGGCCCTTCCGGTTGCGGTAAAAGCACCATTCTCAACATGGGCTCGGGCCTCTACCGCCCTAGTGAAGGCGAAGTGTTCGTCGGCGGCGAAGCCGTCAACGGCCCGGTGAAGAAGGTTGCGTTCATGCTGCAGAAGGACCTGCTCATGCCGTGGCGCAGCATTCGTCAGAATGTTGAGCTGGGCCTCGAAATCCAGGGCATGGCCGCCAACGAGCGCCGCACTATCGCTGAAGACCTGCTCGACCGCTGCCACCTGCAGGGCTTCGCGGACCACCATCCGTTTCAGCTGTCAGGTGGCATGCGCCAACGCGCAGCCTTGGCTCGCACCTTGGCCATGGACCCACAGGTGCTGTTCCTCGACGAGCCGTTTTCGGCCCTTGATGCGCAGACCAAGATGATCCTGCAGCAAGACATGGCCCGCATGTTGTTCGAGGAAAAAAAGACCGCCCTGTTCATCACTCACGACCTGGTAGAGGCTATCGCCATGTCCGATCGACTGCTGGTAATGAGCGCGAGGCCCGGCACCATCATCGAAGAAATCGTCGTCGATTTGCCCTACCGCGAAAACCCCTTGGAACGCCGGAAGCTCGCCGAGATCGGTCCGCTTGCCGGTCGCCTGATGGAGCTGCTCAAAGTCGGCGAAGACACCGATCTGCATTGATCACTGCCCCGAACGGCCCTTCAACCCCTTCAGGAGTCACCATGTTCAAATTCGCTGTCATGACTGCATCGACTGCCCTCGGCCTTAGTTTCGCATTGGCCGCCCATGCCGCCACTGACGTCACCTATCTGTTGCCCGCTCCGCCCAGCTCCGCCGCGTTCGCGCCGTGGATCATCGCCAAGGAAAAGGGCTACTACGCTAGCGAGGACTTGAACGTCACGTTCATTGCGGCCAAGGGCGGGGTCGACGTCGCCAAGCAGATCGGCGCGGGCAATGCACTGATCGGCGGGGCTATCGGAGATACACCGATCGTGGTCCGCGCCAACGGTATTCCGGTGCGCGACGTGGCGGTACTGGGTGCCGGCGGGGTGACCATGATCGCCACCAATGCCGACGAGAACATCAACTCGGTGAAGGATCTCAAGGGCAAGACCCTGACAGTGATGTCGTACTCCGACACCACGTACTACGCCCTCCTCGCCTCCCTGCGCAAGGCCGGCCTGGACAAGAACGACGTCAACATCCAGGCCGCAGGACCTGCTGGTGTGTGGCAGCTGTTCGCCGCCAAGAAATCTGCAGCCATGGCCGGCGTTCCAGACTGGGTGACCGACTCGCAGGAAGCGGGCCTCAACGTCAAGCTGATCCCCCAGGATCAAGTGTTCGAGAGCATGGCGCAATCGATCATGGCTTCTGACGACGCCATCAACAATCACCCCGAGATCGTCCGCGGCGTGGTCCAGGCCACTCTGCAGGGCATGCGCGACATCATCGCCGATCCCCATGCCGCCGCCGCGACGTTCGCTAAGGCCGTGCCAAGCTACGCCGGCAAGGAAGCGCAGCTGGAGAAGACCTTCAAGCTCTACGTCGAGCACGTCTACGCGCAGCAGACCGTACTCGGTCGCATCGACCCGCAGCGCCTGGAAAAGGTCCGCCAGTTCTACGTGAGCGAAGGCATCGTCAGCAAGGAACCGAAGCTCGAAGACCTCTACACCAACCAGTTCATCGACACCACCACTGCCGCCAAGTAAGGGCCCGTGTCGTAAGCGCAAAGGTACTACCTTGATGAAAAGCCTCAACAATTCGATGTTCGGCAGCGTTGCTCTGCTGATCCTGTTTCTCGCCCTGTGGCAATGGGGCCCTGGCCTGCTGGCCATGCCTGAATTCGTCATGCCCAAGCTGAGCCGAGTGGCGCAGGAAGGCGTGCTGATGTGGAGCGCCAGCAACCTGCTGGAACATACCCTGATCACCGCCGTGGAGATTGTGGTGGGCTTTGCCCTCGGAGGCCTGCTGGGGGTGGTGATCGGCACCTCTCTGGGCCTTTCGCCCAAGGCCGAAGCCATGCTCTCGCCCTACATCCTGGCGCTGCAGATCGCGCCAAAAGTGGCATTCGCTCCGCTGTTCGTTATGTGGCTGGGCTACACCGTGTATCCGAAGATCCTGATCGCGGTACTGATCGTATTCTTCCCGGTGATGATTAACGTGCTCTCGGCGATCCGTACCGTGGACCCGGACATGATCAACCTGGTGCGCACCATGAACGCGAGCCGCTGGCAGATTTTCCGCCTGGTGGAGTTCCCTTCGGCGATGGCCGCGCTGTTCTCCGGCTTGCGCATCGCCTCGACCCTGGCCGTCATCGGCGTGACCGTCGGCGAGCTAGTCGGCGGCAATCAGGGCCTGGGCTTTCTGCTCGTGGACGCTGAAGGCCAGGGCAACACCGCTGGTGTGTTTGTTGCCATCGTCATGCTCACCCTGATCGGCGTGCTGGCCTATGGCGCGGTGGTCTGGGCCGAGAAACGCGTCCTGCATTACATGCCCAAAGCCATGCTGAGCACCAACTGATGAACCATTCGAACCAACTGTTGCAAGGTCGCCGCGTGCTCATCACCGGTGGCGCTCGCGGCTTGGGCTATGCATTCGCCCAAGCCATCGCCGAAGCCGGCGGGCGCGTGGTCATCGCCGATATCCTGGCCGAGCGCGTACAGCAGGCCGCTGCCGATCTGCGCGCCTTGGGCCTGGACGTTAGCGGTCTGAGCGTCGACCTGGCCGATCCGCTATCTATCCAGAGCTGCGCCGCCCAGGCTAGCGAACGACTGGGCGGCCTCGATGGCCTGGTCAATAACGCGTCGGTGACCAACTCCGGCGGCAAGTCCTGCGAAGCGCTAAGCATTGATACCTGGGATCAGGTCATGCAGGTCAACGTGCGCGGTACTTGGCTGATGACTATCGCTTGCCTGCCGGCACTGCGCCAGAGCGGCCAGGGCGCCATCGTCAACCTGGCCTCCGACACACCGCTGTGGGGCGCCCCCAACCTGATGGCCTATGTCGCCAGCAAGGGCGCGATCATCGCCATGACCCGCAGCCTGGCCCGTGAACTGGGCGTCGACAACATCACTGTCAATGCCATTGCCCCCGGCCTGGTACTGGTAGAAGCCACTGCTTATGTGCCCGAAGCGCGCCACCGCCAGTACACCGAACAACGCGCCATCCAACGTGCGCAGTTGCCCGAGGACGTCAGCGGCGCCGTGGTATTCGCCCTGTCGAACCTGGCCCGCTTCATCACTGGACAAACCCTGCCGGTCAACGGCGGGTTCGTCATGCCCTGAACCCTTGTTGAATTTAATGAAAATGGAGACTGCCATGACTGACCTGTCCACCACCACCGAAGCCCCAAAAAGCTGGGAACGTCCTGAAGGCGCCAGCCTCGAAGCCTGGATGCAGAGCCGCGTCGCACGTTACGAGACCCGCAAATACGACTGGAATGCGCTCAAGTTCCAAGCCGACTTCGACCCCAAATACGGTCGCGCACAGATGCGCTATATCGGCACTGGCGGCACCGGCGTCAGCACCGACATGAACACCATCCCCTCGGAGAACTTCACCTTCAGCACCATGGTCATCCCCGCCGGCCACGAAGGTCCGCCCCACCTGCACACCGACGTCGAAGAAGTGTTCTTCGTGCTGCGCGGCAAACTCAAGGTGGTGATCGAGAAGGACGGCGAGCGCTACGAGACCATCCTCACCGACCGCGACGTGATTTCCGTACCGCCAGGCGTGTACCGCGAGGAGATCAACATCGGTGACGAAGACGCGTTGATGTGCGTGATGCTCGGCGCGAAAAAACCGGTTACTCCGACCTATCCGCCAGAGCACCCTCTGGCGTCGGTCAAGCGCGGATAACCCCATGTTGCCAGCCACCCATACCCGCAGCCCTGTCGCCGATCTCGAGGCGCTGCTTGCCCAGCGCTTCGCACAACGCACCCTGGTGCTCGACGACAGCTCCCAAGCCGTTCGCGAGACCGGCACCGGACCCGCCGTAATGCTATTGCACGGTATCGGCTCAGGCGCCGGGTCGTGGCTGGAAGTCGCCCTGCTACTAGGGCAGTACGCCCGCGTGGTGGCCTGGGAAGCCCCGGGCTATGGCGACTCGACGCCGCTGTCGGTCGAGGCACCGAGTGCCGAGGATTACGCCGAGCGTCTGGTCGCCACCCTGGACGCGCTGGGCATCGACGATTGCCTGCTAGTCGGCCACTCACTGGGCGCCATCACGGCCGCCGCCTTTACGCGCCTGTATCCACAGCGGGTGCGCCGCCTGGTGCTGATCAGCCCGGCGCGGGGCTATGGCGGCCCGGCTCGCGAGATTCAGCGCCAACAGGTGCGAAGCAAACGCATCAGTACGCTCGAACAACTGGGCATTGCGCAGATGGCCGCCCAGCGCAGCGCAGCCATGCTCTCGCCGCGGCCTAGCGTCAAGGCGCTGGAATGGGTGCGCTGGAACATGTCGCGGCTCAACGCCGATGGTTATCGTCAGGCCATCGAACTACTGTGTGGCGCTGACCTGCTACGCCACACCCCGCTGGCGGTGCCTTGTGAAGTGCACTGCGGCGAAGCGGACGGGATCACCGCCCCCGAGGCCTGCCTGACGCTGGCCAAGGCGCTGGGTGCGCCCTTCACCCTGATCCCCGATGCCGGGCATGCCAGCCCTATCGAACAACCTCATCTGGTGGCAGGCCGACTGGCCTTCGCCCTCAAGGAATCACTGCCAGGAAGTGCTCAATGAATGACTCCGATCTGAAGGATTCGCAGGATAAATACATCGTTCCCGGGTTAGAGCGCGGTTTGTTGCTGCTGTGCGAATTCACTCGCCAGAACCGTACCCTCACCGCCCCCGAACTGGCTCGCCGCCTGGAACTGCCGCGCTCGACCATCTTTCGCCTGCTCACCACTCTGGAAACCATGGGCTTCGTCACCCGTAAGGGCAATGAATACCGCCTGGGCATGTCAGTGTTGCGCCTGGGGTTTGAATACCTGGCCTCCCTGGAGCTGACCGAGCTGGGCCAACCGTTACTGGCGCGGCTGTGTGACAAGCTCAACTTCCCGAGCAACCTGGTGGTGCGCGACGGACGCTCGATCGTCTACGTGGCCAAAGTATCGCCGCCATCGGTGTTTTCCAGCGCCGTCAACGTTGGCACGCGCCTGCCAGCCCATGCCACGGTGCTGGGGCGCATCCTGCTCGAAGACCTGTCCTTGGCGGAACTGCGCGAGCTGTACCCAGAAGAACACCTGGAACAGCATTCGCACTGCACGCCCAAGACCGTGCTGGAGCTGTTCGATCTGGTGCAGCACGACCGCGAGCGCGGCTTCGTCAGCGGCGAAGGCTTCTTTGAGTCAGCGATCTCTACCGTCGCCGCCCCGGTGCGCGATCACTCCGGGCGCATTGCCGCAGCGCTGGGCGTGACCATCCCGACCGCGCAGATCGGCCACGTCAACTTTGAAGAACTGCTCGATAAGGTGCGTCGCAGCGCCGACGAGCTTTCACGTTTGCTCAATTACACCCCCAGCCATGGCAGCCGCGTCACCGCGCTGATGAGAGACTGAAATGAGCCTTTATCCACTCCAGGGCAGCACCGCCATCGTCACCGGCGGCTCGTCAGGCATCGGCCTGGCGTGCGTCGAACTGCTGCTCGAAGCCGGCGCCGCCGTGGCGTTCTGTGGCCGTAACGAACAACGCTTACGCAATGCTGACCGCCAGCTACGTGAGCGTTTCCCCAAGGCTCGCCTGCTGGCCCAGCCTTGCGACGTGCTCGACGCCGCCTCGGTCAAGTCCTTCGCCGCCGCCAGCCTCGAGGCCTTCGGCCCGGCCCAGGTGCTGATCAACAATGCCGGCCAAGGGCGCGTATCGACCTTTGCCGACACTACCGACGAGGCCTGGAGCGAAGAGCTCAATCTCAAGTTCTTCTCGGTGATCTACCCCGTGCGAGCGTTTCTGCCCCAGCTCGAGCGCTGCGCGAATGCCGCGATCGTGTGTGTCAATTCGCTACTGGCCAGCCAGCCGGAACCCCATATGGTCGCCACCTCTGCGGCGCGTGCGGGCCTGAAGAACCTGGTGCGCTCCATGGCGTTCGAGTTCGCGCCCAAACAGGTGCGCGTCAACGGGATCCTCATTGGCCTGGTGGAGTCCGGGCAATGGCGGCGGCGCTTCGAAGCGCGCGCAGAACGAGAACTCGACTGGGCGCAATGGACCGCGCGGCTGGCCGTGAACAAACAGATTCCCTTAGCCCGCCTGGGCCTGCCGATCGAAGCGGCGCAGGCAATTCTTTTTCTGGCATCACCCCTGTCGGCTTACACCACAGGCAGCCATATCGACGTTTCCGGAGGCCTGTCCCGCCATGCGTAATGACAACCAAGTGACCGTAGGCGCTGCTATCACCGCCTTTCTAGAACAATGTGACGTCAAGGCCGCGTTCGGCGTGATCTCGATCCACAACATGCCGATCCTCGACGCCTTCGCGGTGCGCGGCAATATCCGCTTCGTGATGGCTCGCGGTGAGGCTGGCGCCACCAATATGGCCGATGCTTATGCCCGCACCAGCGGTGGCCTGGGCGTGTGCCTGACGTCTACCGGCACCGCCGCCGGCAACGCTGCGGGAGCCATGGTCGAGGCGCTTACCGCAGGCACGCCCCTGTTGCACATTACCGGCCAGATCGAAACGGCGTATCTGGATCAAGAGTTTGCCTACATCCACGAAGCCCGCGACCAGTTGACCATGCTCAAGGCCGTGTCCAAGGCGGCCTTCCGTGTGCGCAGCGTCGAGACCGCGCTGAGCACCTTGAAGCTCGCCGTGCAGACGGCCATGACCGCGCCCACAGGGCCGGTCAGCGTTGAGATCCCGATCGATATCCAGTCTACCTTCATTACCATGCCCACCGACCTCGCCCCCCTACCGGTGCCAGTAGCCGCCCCTGCGCGCGAAGCCCTGGAGCAGATGGCCGAACGGATGCTCCTGGCCAAGCGGCCACTGCTGTGGCTCGGTGGTGGCGCTCGCCACGCCGGCAAGGCGGTCAAGCGCCTGATGGACATGGGTGTAGGCGTAATCACATCGACCCAAGGCCGCGGTGTGGTCAATGAAGACGACGCGCGTTGCCTGGGCGCGTTCTCCCAGAACCGCCTGGTGGAAACCTTCATGCAGAGCTGCGACGCCTTGCTGATTGCCGGCTCGCGCCTGCGCAGCAACGAGACGTTCAAGTACGCGCTCAAGCTCCCTGACAACACCCTGCGTATCGACGCCAACCCGGCGATCGAAGGACGCAGCTACTCCAGTGATCTGTTCGTCTGCGGCGATGCCGCGCTAACCCTCGATGCGCTGGCCGACCGCCTCGAAGGTCGTCTGCAGACCGATCCGCAGTTCTTCACCGATCTCAACGAGGTACGCAGCAAGTCCCGCGCCGCCCTGGTCGCCGATCTGGGTCCTTACGCGTCCATGGTCGAGCAACTGCAAGCCGCGACCGGGCGCAACTTCAGCTGGGTGCGCGACGTTACGCTGTCCAACAGCATCTGGGGCAACCGCCTGCTCAACCTTTATCACCCACAAGCCGGGGTGCATGCGTTGGGCGGCGGCATCGGCCAAGGCTTGGCCATGGGCATCGGTGCAGGCATCGCAGCCGCCGAGTACGACCCGCAACGCAAGGTCTTCGCCCTGGCGGGTGACGGCGGTTTCATCCTCAACCTGGGTGAGCTGGCGACCCTGGTACAGGAGAAGGCCAACGTCGTGATCCTGTTGATGAACGATCAACGTTACGGCGTGATCCGCAACATCCAGGACGCTATCTACGGCGCCCGCCATGCCTACGTCGAGCTGCACACCCCGGACTACACCCAGTTGGCCGAATCCATGGGCATCCGCCATGGCCTGGTCAGCGACCTCAAGGATTTCAGCGCTGAGCTGGAAAACGCATCCAGTCAGCCGGGCCCCTTCTTGCTGGAAGTGGACATGTTGGCTGTCGGCGACTTCGCCACTCAGTTCGCCGGCCCGCCCAATAGCGAAACCAAAGCCCAGAAGGCCACCGCCTGAGGATCGCACCATGCTGCATATCACCATGATCGGCTGTGGCGCCATTGGCGTCGGGGTGCTGGAACTGCTCGAGCAAGACCCACAGCTGTGCGTCGACTACGTGATCGCCTCAGCCGGCTCCGAAGACTTGGTACGCCAACGTCTGGCCAGTTTCAAACACCCCCCCAAAGTGCTGACCGCGCTGCCGGCGGATACGCGTCCTGACCTGCTGGTCGAGTGCGCCGGCCACCGAGCGATTGAAGAACACGTGCTGCCCGCCTTGGAGCGTGGCATCGCCTGCCTGATCGTGTCGGTGGGTGCCCTGTCTGAGGTCGGTTTGGTGGAGCGCCTGGAGGCCGCCGCGCAACGGGGCAACACACGCATCGAACTTCTGCCCGGTGCCATCGGCGGTATCGATGCCCTGTCGGCCGCCAAAGTCGGCGGGCTGGACAGGGTCAGCTACACCGGCCGCAAACCGGCCAAGGCGTGGAAGAACACCCCAGGCGAGCTGGCCTGCGACCTGGACGCGATCACCGAAGCCACGGTAATTTTCCAGGGTTCGGCCCGTGAAGCTGCGCGGTTGTACCCCAAAAATGCCAACGTCGCCGCCACGTTGTCACTGGCCGGGTTGGGCCTGGACCGTACCCAGGTGACGCTGATCGCCGATCCGCAGAGTGACGAGAACGTTCACCAGTTCGAGGCCCGCGGTGCGTTCGGGCGCTTCGAGTTGAGCCTGCGCGGCAAACCCCTGCTGGCCAACCCGAAGACCTCGGCGCTGACCGTGTACAGCGTAGTGCGCGCCCTCGGCAACCATGCCCATGCGATTTCCATTTAAGCGAGGCAATCAATGACCACCGAACAAACCTTACCCCTGTGCATCGCCGGCCAATGGCGCCTGGGCCGTGGCGAGCGCTATGCCAGTTACTACCCCGCCACCGGCGAACCCGTCGCCTGGCTCAACGCCGCCAGCCTGGAGGACGTCGAAGACGCTGTACAAGGTGCCCATCAGGCGTTTTTGCATAGTGGCTGGGCGCAACGCAAACCCCACGAGCGAGCTGCAGTGCTGTATCGCATCGCACAGTTGATCCGCGAGCAAGGCGAAGAACTTGCGCAACTGCAGCGCCAGGACAACGGCAAGCCGATCGGCGAAACCCGCAATCTGGTCGCCAGCGCCGCTGGAACGTTCCAGTTCTTTGCCGCAGCCTGCGAAACCCTGGAAGAGACCATCACCCCGTCGCGGGGCGATTACGTCACCATGAGCGTCTACGAACCCATGGGCGTGGTGGCGGCCATCACGCCGTGGAATTCACCAATCGCCAGCGAGGCCCAGAAAGTTGCGCCCGCACTGGCAGCCGGTAACGCGGTGGTGATCAAGCCTGCGGAAATCACCCCGCTGCTGGCCCTGCAACTGGCGCGCATCTGCGAAGAAGCGGGCCTGCCCAAGGGCCTGATCAGCGTGCTGCCGGGCAAGGGTTCGATCTTGGGTGACGCGCTGACCCAACACCCATTGATCAAGCGCGTGTCATTCACCGGCGGCACGCGCACCGGCAAGCACATCGCCCATATCGCCGCCGACAAGATGATGCCCGTGTCCCTGGAGCTGGGCGGCAAATCACCGACCATCGTGCTAGACGATGCCGATCTAGATCACGCGGTATCCGGCGTGCTCTACGGTATTTTCAGCTCTTCGGGCGAGGCCTGCATCGCCGGTTCGCGGCTGTTCGTTGCGCGCGCTTTGTATGAGCCTTTCATGCAGCGCCTGTGCGCGGCGGCAGCCACCATTAAGGTCGGCAACCCGGCCGACGAGAGCACGCAAATGGGCCCGCTGATCAGTGCCGCGCACCGCGAATCGGTGGAGCGCTATGTCGCGCTCGGCCTCAGCGAAGGCGGCCGGCTGCGCCTGGGCGGCGAGCGCCTGCGCGGTGGAGATTACGACCGGGGCTTCTTTTTCCCGCCGACCATTCTTGAAGGCCTGAGCAACGACCAGCGCGTCTGCCAGGAAGAGATTTTTGGGCCAGTGCTGGTGGCCCTGCCATTCGACGATGAAGCCGACCTGATCGATCAAGCCAACGACAGCCTGTATGCCCTCGCCGCCGGCATCTGGAGCCGCGACTACAAACGCGCCTGGGCTCTGGGCCGCAAGATCCAGGCCGGAACGGTGTGGATCAACACGTACAAGCAGTTCTCCATTTCCACCCCCTTTGGTGGCTGGCGAGACAGCGGCTTGGGCCGTGAAAAAGGCCGCCTGGGCATCCTGCAGTACATGGAACAGAAAAGCCTCTACTGGGGCATGAACCAACAGCCGCTGGCTTGGGCCAGTGAGCAACGGGAGGTAACGCTATGAGCGTATTGGGTATTGATGAAGTCACCTACGGCGTCGAAGACCTCGACACCTGCGTGCGGTTTTTTGCCGACTGGGGCCTGAAGCAAGTCAGCTGCGCCCCTGACGAAGTGATCTTCGAAACCCTCAACGGTTGCCGAGTGGTGCTTGCCGCCAAGGACAAACCCGGCCTGCCACCGGCTATCGAAATCGGCTCGACCATTCGCGAAGTCGTCTGGGGTGTCGAAAACCAGGCTGATCTGGCCCTCTACAGCCAGCGCATCGCCAACGACCCTGGTTTCGTGGAAGGCAACGGTCGCATCGGCTGCACTGACCCCAACGGCCTGGCGATCCGCCTGCAAGTGACCCGCAAGCGCACCCTCGACATCGAGTGCAGTGGCCACAACACCTGGCAGGTCAAGGGCCGCATCAACAAGCCGGCACCGGTGTACGAGCGCGCCACGCCCATCGAAGTCGGCCATGTGGTGTTCTTCGTCACCGACGTCAATGCCTGCGAGGCCTTCTATCACCAGCGCTTCGGCTTTCAGGCCTCGGATCGCTACCCCAATCGCGGCGCCTTTTTGCGCACCGCCGAGGAAGGCGGCCACCACGACCTGTTCATGCTGCAGCTGCCCGCACCCCGGGCCGGCCTCAATCATGTGGCCTTCACCGTGCGCGACGTGCATGAAGTGTTCGGCGGCGGCATGCACGTTTCCCGTAGCGGCTGGACCACGGAAATTGGTCCGGGCCGACATCCGGTGTCGTCGGCCTTCTTCTGGTACTTCAAGAACCCCGCAGGGGCACTGGTAGAGTACTACGCCGACGAAGACCAACTGACCGGTGAATGGCAGCCCCGGGAATTCGAACCGGGCCCAACGGTATTCGCTGAATGGGCCATCGCCGGTGGTATCGATGGCAATACCCGTCGCCAACAGAACATCGAAGCGCCTCAGGGCAAGTTCCTCACGGACAAACCCAAGCCATGACCGACACGATGCTGCTGACCGTGCTGCTCAAGCACGACCAAGCCAAGAACCTCGACGATATCCAGGCCCACATGAAAAAGGTCGATTGGTGGGAGCGCTTTCCCGTTGAAGGCGTGCAAGTGGTGAACTGGACCGTAGCCATGGGCCTGGGCCAGATCGTCACCCTGCGCTTGCCGCCGGCACTGCTACCCAAGCTCAACGTCGAACTGGAGCGCTCCGCCTGGGGCGTGTTCCGCACCGAATGCTACCCCACCTATGACTTTGTCCCGGTCCGCGAAATGATCCGCGAACGGGTCCGCAACGGAGGCCAATGAAATGAGCGAGCCCTACAACGAAACCCACCAGACGCGCTTGCGCCCGAACACACCGTTCGAAGACTTGCTCGGCGATTCCATCGAGCGCGCCTTCGGGGCCGGTAAATACGACCTGCCCAGCCTGCTCGATCACCTGAACCTGGCGGGTCCGCCCTGCCCGCTCAACAGCGGCGAATGGACGGCGGACACCTACAGCACCCTGATGGCCAAGCTCGGCGCCTGAGCCTCGGAGGATAAGAGATGAATATGCAACTGACCGTTGATCCTGTTGAAAACGTTCTGGTCAAAGGCCTCAAGGACCTGTGGTTCCCGCTGCTGCCTTCGGCGCTGTTGGGCGACAAACCCCTGTCAATTCGTCGCCTGGGCTACAAGATCGCCTTGTGGCGCGACAACGACGGCAGCGCCCATGCCCTCGAAGACCATTGCCCGCATCGCGGCGCACCGCTGTCCCAGGGCCCGGTACTAGGAGATCGCCTCCAATGCCCTTACCACGGCGTCGAAGTGCGCTATGACGGCACCGTGACCAAGGTCCCTGGCAGCCCCGGCTGCAAGCTCGAAGGCAGCCGCCCGACCCGCATGTTCCACACCCGTGAAGCGGCCGGCGTGATCTTCGTCTTCAATGCCACCGACCCGCATCTGGCCGAGCCGCCGGAGCTGGTGCTGCCCGAGCAACTGACGTCACCTGACTGGAGCCATTTCGTTTGCTACACCGAATGGAAAGGAGACTACCGCTACGTGATCGACAACGTCATGGACCCGATGCACGGCACCTACCTGCACAAGATGTCGCACTCCATGAGCGAAGGCGAAGCGACCGCCAGGTTCGTTACCCGTGATACCGATCAGGGCTTTTTTTTCGAGAAAGAAGGCCAGCGAGGCGTGAACTTCGACTGGACCGAATTCCTCGACAACGGCTGCCACTGGCTGCGTCTGGAGATCCCCTATCCGAAGACCGGCGGCCCCGGCGGTAATTTCACCATCGTTGGCAGCTACACCCCGGGGGACACGCAGATGTGCGGCGTATTCCACTGGCGCGCCCGGCCCTTGACCGGCTGGCAGCGCGACACCTGGCGGTTCCTCTACAAGAACCGCCTGGAAGCGCGCCACTGGGCAGTGCTGGAACAGGATCGGGTACTGCTGGAGAACATGGAATTCGACGCCAACCAGCGCGAAAACCTCTACCAGCACGACCTCGGCGTGGTGCGTATTCGCCGCTATCTCAAGGGCAAGGCCAAGGAACAAACGGCGCTGATCGAGACTAAGGCGGTCTCATGAGCACAGTCTCCACAGCTACCGTGGCAGTCCAGCGCGTTCAGGCCCCAGGCCTGAACGAGCTGGCCACGGCCACCTGGTCCAATGCCCTGCTGCTGGGCAATGACGTGATGATGTCCGGCATGACCGGGCATCCCGCCACCCGCCAGGCAGCCGAAGCCGGAACCCCTCTGGGCGCCTACGATCAGACCCTGTTGGTGTTGAACAAGGCACGCGCGCTGGTCGAAGCCGCAGGCGGGCACATTGGCAATATCTACCGGCTGACCGTCTACGTCACAGCGATCTCCGACAAGGATGAGGTGGGCTGCGCCCGCCGGGATTTCTTTGCCGGCTTTGCCACCTACCCGACCTCGACGCTGGTGGAAGTCAGCGGCCTGGTATTTCCGGAACTGGTGGTGGAAATCGAAGCCAGTGCGCGTCTCGACATCGATCTGCGCGCGGTCGTCGCGCCTGCAACCCCTATCGTAAAGGGCTGAACCATGTACATTTCCTCTACCCTCACTGCGTTGGTCCACACCTTGCGCCATGAAGCTGAAGGCATCATGAGTGTCGAACTCCGCCCCCATGGCGACTGCGTATTCGCACCGTTCGAGGCCGGATCGCATATCGACCTGCACCTGCCCAATGGCTTGGTACGCAGTTACTCGCTGCTCAATTCGCCGGCGGAGCAAGGCCGGTACGTAGTGGGCATCCTGCGCGACCGCGGCAGCCGCGGGGGCTCGCTGTGGGTGCACGAGCAATTGCGCGTCGGCACCACCTTGCAGATCTCCGGGCCGCGCAACAACTTTGCACTCGACACCGGCGCCTCCCATAGCGTGCTGGTGGCTGGCGGCATCGGCATCACACCGATCTACTGCATGTTCCGCCGATTGCTTGCACTTGGTAAATCCGCCGAACTGATCTACTGCGCTCGCTCACGCAAGGAAGCCGCACTGGTCGATGAACTCAGCGGCCTGGACGCCAACGTAGTGCTGCACTTCAATGACGAGAAAGACACCGCCCCTGACCTGCGCCACTACCTGGCGGGACAACCGGCGGATACGCATTTCTATTGCTGCGGGCCGACGCCCATGCTCGATGCGTTCGAAAGCACCTGCGAGAGCCTAGGCTACCCCCATGCCCATATCGAGCGCTTCGCCGCGGCCGAGCTGCCGCCCTCCGAAGATGCCCAGGACAGCTACAGTGTCGAGCTGAAAAAATCCGGCAAGACGCTCACCTTGGAGCCCGGCCTTAACCTGCTCGATGTCCTGCTCGAAGCGGGATGCGACATCGATTACAGCTGCCGCGAAGGAGTATGCGGTTCCTGTGAAACCAAAGTGCTGGAGGGTGAGATCGATCACCGCGACGGCGTATTGAGCAAAGCCGAGCGCGCCGCCAATGAGTCGATGATGGTCTGTGTGTCCGGCTGCAAGAGCCGACGCCTGGTACTCGATATTTAATGACATGCTTTTTTGGAAGCTGTGGCCGACTCCTCGTCGGCTTTTTTTTGCCCGGGTCAATTACATGCCTTGCCTCAAATAGATTCGACGCCCCAACAAGTTTCGATTCGCACCACTTTCGCTCCCCAAACGTGCATATCGGTAACTGCCAAACAGGTAAGTTTCACCTGTGATACAAATTTCTTTGTTTCGCATGTAATTCATTGAAAATAAATACTTTTTATTAACTAATAGTACCAGATTAAGAATGGCACGCTTCCTGCTCTATTACTTGCGAGCTCGCTGGTAAGACGGCGTGTCACCCTTGAAACAACACTTAACTTTAATTGTGCAACTACCGGCATACTTGTCCATAGAGACAAGGGCCCTCCTGTTGCCAGTCATATCCGCAGCAGTACACTTGCAGGTGAGGTCGCAATGAACAAGTACATCATGAGAGTGGGGTTGCTGCTTAGTGCGGGCTTGTGTGCCGCCGAGCCAGGCCCCGATGTCACCAATACTCAATCGGTCGCCGCGCCCGTAGCGCCGAAACCAGGGGTGAAGAAGCCATTCCCGCATATTTCCTGGCGCAGCGGCGATGGCGATGCCAGCTTCGATCTTGGCGGTGCATTGCGTACCAACTGGCGCGACGAGCACTGGAGCACCAGCGAAAACAACACTCGCTGGTTGTTCG
Source organism: Pseudomonas sp. (assembly GCF_028293835.1). Lineage (GTDB taxonomy): Bacteria > Pseudomonadota > Gammaproteobacteria > Pseudomonadales > Pseudomonadaceae > Aquipseudomonas. Next base: position 91,594 of record NZ_JAQGNX010000089.1, on the reverse strand, counting down.
ACACGATGCGTTTCGATCTCAAGGCCACTTATAAAAAGGCCTTCGTCGACATCAATTACTGGTTCTATGACCTCAACAAACGTTCCGTCGACCGCGGCTACGTGGGTTACAACCTCACCTCGCAGTCCAATATGCAGGTGGGCCTGCCGTTCAAGCCGTTCGGCCTGGAACCCTACCCGCAGTTCGGCTGGAGCTACCACATCCCCTTCTTCATGGGTTACGGCGTAAGCGATGGTCTGGGCGCCAAGTACAGTTACAAGGACAAAGACTGGGACGTGCAACTGGGCTACTTCCCGCGCATGGCGCCAGGCGGCACGCGCTACTCGGGAGAGATTTCCCGCTACGCCGACGTCAAGGACAATGCGGTCGCCTTCACCCAGTCCGGCCAGGACAACGAAAAGCGCAACCAGGTGAACGCCCGTGTCGCTCGCACCTTTACCAGCGGCGACTGGAAAACCGAAGTTGGTGCTTCGCTGGCGGCCTCCCAGCTGTACAACGAAACTACCGACGACAACGGCAGCTACTGGGCCGTCGGCCTGCACACGGTCATCAATAACGGCCCGTGGACCGCTACCGCTGAAGCCATCCGCTACGAGTACGACCCCAAGAACCCCAATGGCGTTAGCAAGGATTCGGTGCTCATGGGAGGTAACGGCCTGACACCCGCCTACCTCATCGCTTCCAAGGCGACGATGGCGGCGCTGAACATCGGTTACGACATCTACACCCCAAAGCTGGGCCAGTTGAAGAAGATCAAGCTTTACAACGACTACAGCCGCATGATGAAAGACAAGAGCGGCTGGGACGACTCGCAGATGTACACCGTCGGCGCGCAGCTGTTCGCCCTGCCTGTCATGGCTTGGATAGACCTGACCTGGGCCAAGAACGCCAACCCCTATGGCGGTGCAGAGAACGGTACCGGCTGGACCAGCACCTCATCGGTTGGCAGCAACCAGTGGTACTACCGCACCAACGTCAACATCGGTTACTACTTCTGAGGCACATCGGCCCACTTCGGTGGGCCTTTCGCCGAGCGGCAGCGGGTGTGTAAAGTGTCGCCCCAGCTACCAGCTACCAGCTACCAGCTACCAGCTACTAGCAATAGCCCTGTGCCGAGTTATGATCCCAGCCTATGGACATTTCATCTAAAAAGAATAAACGCGGGCGCCCAGAGCAAAAGGCAGCCATTGGCCGGGAAGGCTTGATCGAAGCCACCTTGAGTTTGCTGCGCACCTGCGCGCCTACCGACCTCACGCTGCTGGACATCGCCCGACTGGTGAACGTCGACCCAGCCCTGATTCGCTATTACTTCGGTGGCAAGGACGGCTTGTTGCGTGCGGCAACCTTGCAACTATTGGACGTGACACAACTGGGCAGCCAGGCGCAGAGCGATGGGCAGGACATCGAGAAAATGCTCTACAGGCGTATTCGCTTGATCATCGATATCGGCCAGCAGAATCCACACTTCATGCAGTTGGTACTGCGCGAAATCTACCAGGGCAAAGACCCCCAGACCGCCGCGGTGCTCGACACCATCGCGCAACGCGGCGTGGGCTTGAGCGAGGCGCTCTTGCACGCGCGGCCAGCCAGGCCTGGGTTGCCCGAAATCGATCCGCGAATGCTGCACGTGGCGCTGCTGGGCGCTTGTACCTTTTTTGCCACGGCCCAGCCGCTGTTCGATGTGCTGTTTGCGAATAGCACCGATGAGGCATTGGCGCAGCAGTACGCGCAGTTCCTGACCGACCTGCTGCTGCGAGGATTGGGTGTGGAAACGCGGACGGGGGGTTAGCCGCCAAAACCCGCATGACCGCCAATGCCAGTTCTTTCCCGTTGTTGCACATGCTAAGACCGATTTCGCAATAATCCGTGGCCTGAGGGATATAGGTGGTGGGGATTACGTTGCCGCTCGCCTAGCACCTAGACATCGATTCGTTCCTCAGTTTTTGTGGTCAGCGGAGCAGGCGCTAGAGAAATACCTGAAAGGCATCCTTACCCTTGACCGTGTCAGCGCTCTAACTATGGGCACGACATATCGAAAGCTTTGACGCTGATAGAGGAGAACTTGGGTTTGAGATCGCTCTTACTCTGCGGCAGAAGCAGGTATTTGAGGTAATCGCTGAGTGGAATTCGGATAGATAGTTTCTAAATCATCTTGGCGTGATGGGCCATGAACTGCGTTATTGGATCAGATGGTCTGGCGGAAGCGGCAGTATACGATAACCCAACCACCGGAACGTTGAACTGGTCGCGCGATGCTAATGAGTTCTGCTGGCACTGCATGCACGGATCGTATGGTGTAAATGATAATCGGGCCCATTGAGCATTCTCCATATCCAACGCAGTGACATCGCCAACAAGATCACGAAAGTCAAACTCTTCAATCTCCCGCATTGACTTCTCTTCCAGGCATTATTTCTGCTCTGACTGAGCCCTGGCTTACAGTGGAGATTTTCCCTGACCCAAGGTGGCGAACCAAGATTTTAGATAATGAAGGTATCCACAGTATCTCGACGACGCTGTCATTTGCGAGCACACGCCTACCAAGCTGTAGCGATATTGTTTTCATGGTCCTTTCCCTGCACGAGAAATTACACTTTAGCGATAAACACCTAAATGTCCCGAGCGGAGATTGGATCGTAATGTAGGAGCGGAAATTTTATTTAATAATGTGATATCAAATGATATTCCGACGTTGTTTTCGATAATTTTCATACCCTTAGGTAGTAGAAGATTTTTTTATGAAAAAAGTATAATATATGCAGCAGCAAATTTTGTTCACCAGGTAGGCTGTTTAAGATCGATTCGAAGCTAGCACAGCAAACCAACTCGAAAGTAACATTAGCTATTCTACCCCTGACATACTAACCCTAGCCTTGGGGCTAGCGGCCCGTAAGGCCAGTCTGGCTTAGCTATTTGCCAGCACACACCGCAACATCCAATTATTTAATCATGAGAAAACAGTCAAAAATGACATTAATCATGAGAAAAAACTAATTCTACCTATCAACGCTACAAACAAAAATAAAAATCAAGTAAATCAGGCGCTTGATCCCGTCTCACAATTTGTTATCCGTGACACATGCTAAACAGGTGGGAACTTATAAAGGACGGAAAATGGTTTTCTGAAGCCTGAAAGCAGAAAACTCTAAAAGGCACCACGGTATCACCTCGAGTACTCCAAGCTTTCCCCCTCGCACGGCGATTGCCAGTTTCGACCCCACTTATCTTGAAGCCCTTAGCCTCGTACGTTTACGGTAGCTTTCGATGGTGACTTGCACATGGTTGCTGCTTCGTGGGCCCTCAACTGTCCGAATCTGGCCGCACAATTATGCAGCCAGATTTCGATCCAGTGCCCTCTCTGGACCGAGGCAAAAAAATCGATCTGACTACTTGGTATCGGAAGACGGGACTGATCTTGGCTTGTAGCCAGGCAAGGAAGCAGCAAAAGCCAGAGCCTCCTCCCGGGAACCGAAGGAGCCAAGCCGGTCAGTCTTTGTGCAGACTTTCCACGGGCCGCTATTCACACTAAGCACGTCATAGCCATTGATGTGCATTTTGGTAAGGATTGGAGCACTCATAGTCGCCTCCTTTTGGAGAGATAATCTAGGGTTGCTCTGTCCACCTTACACTCACTTCCCGTGTCTGTGCCTACCGCATATCGCTATACAATTTTCAGATTCGCGAAACGTGTCATCGACTTTTTCAGCGAGACAACCACAACGGCGCCCAGAACGCAGATGCCTTTATTGCCACCAAGACGTGGTACAGGCCATTTATCGACTGTTCGAACACAAACTCATGTATGGGACTTGCGCAACCGGTATTATGGTATACCATCAGACGCACAAACCTCTTTTTATCCTATACGGAGCAGCTCATGAGTTTCGAAATCCGCAAGATCGTCAGCTACGTCGAAGAAACGTTTATCGAAGGCGGCAAGGCCACCGATACACCTGTAACCATGGTCGGTCTCGCCGTAGTGATGAAGAACCCTTGGCTGGGCAACGGCTTTGTCGAAGACCTGAAGCCACAAATTCGCGCCAACTGCTCCGACCTCGGTGCACTGATGGTTGAACGTCTGCTGAGCATCATCGGCGGTGCCGAGAAGATCGAGGCTTACGGTAAAGCGGCCGTCGTAGGCGCCGATGGTGAAATCGAGCACGCCTCCGCCGTTATCCACACTCTGCGTTTTGGCAATCATTACCGCGAAGCGGTTAAAGCCAAGAGCTACCTGAGCTTTACCAACAAGCGTGGCGGTCCAGGCACCTCGATCCAGATTCCGATGATGCACAAGGACGATGAAGGTCTGCGTTCGCACTACATTACGTTGGAAATGAAGATCGAAGATGCACCACGTGCCGACGAAATCGTCGTGGTCCTGGGTTGCGCCGATGGCGGCCGCCTGCACCCACGCATTGGCAACCGTTACATCGACCTGGAAGAACTGGCTGCCGAAAAAGCCCAGTAACTCCGGTGAGAGCAACTACAACAAAAAGGCATGCAGGAGCGCTCCATGATTCGGCTCACCGCTGAACGCACCCCGGCTGGCACCAGTTATCTGGCGACCGGCCAAGGCCAGCCCGTGGTCTTGATCCACGGCGTGGGCCTGAACAAAGAAATGTGGGGCGGCCAAGTCGTTGGCCTGGCCACGAAATACCGTGTGATTGCCTACGACATGCTCGGCCATGGCGCCAGCCCACGCCCACAAAGCGGTACTCCCCTGCTTGGCTATGCCGACCAGTTACTGGAGCTGCTCGACCACCTGCAATTGCCGCAGGCGACGGTAATCGGTTTTTCGATGGGTGGGCTGGTAGCACGGGCTTTTGCCTTGCATTACCCGCAACGCCTGCAAGGCATGGTGGTGCTCAACAGCGTGTTCAATCGCAGCGCCGAACAGCGCGCCAGTGTCATCGCCCGCACCAGTCAGGCGGCCGAGCACGGACCGGATGCCAATGCCGAAGCTGCACTGTCGCGCTGGTTCAGCCGCGAATACCAGGCAGCCAATCCGGCGCAGATTGCAGCCTTGCGCCAGACCTTGGCCAACAATGACCCTCAGGGTTACCTGACCACCTATGAGCTGTTCGCGACCCAGGACATGTACCGCGCCGAAGATTTGGCCAGTATTCAAGTGCCGACACTGATCGCCACCGGCGAACTGGATCCGGGCTCGACACCGCAAATGGCCATGCAATTGGCTGAGCGAATTCCCGGCGCGACAGTTGCCGTGCTCGCCGAGCAGCGGCATATGATGCCTGTAGAATCACCGCGCCTGGTCAACCAGCTGTTGCTGGAGTTTCTCGACACAGTGCACTCCCGACAAAACTTTATAAAGGGGATCGTTGCATGACACTCGCACGCTACCAGATGTGCATCGGCGGTGAATGGGTCGATGCCCTGTCCGGCAAGACCTTTGAAAGCCTTAACCCGGCGCTGGCCCAGGCCTGGGCGCAATTGCCCGACGCCGATGAAGCCGACGTCGAACGCGCTGTCCAGGCTGCGCAGACTGCCTTTGAAAGTCCGGCCTGGCGCTGCCTGACCGCCACTGCTCGCGGCAAACTGCTGCGTCGTCTGGGTGATCTGATCGCTGACAACAAAGAACATCTGGCGCAGCTGGAAAGCCGCGACAACGGCAAGCTGATTCGCGAAACCCGTGGCCAGGTCAGCTACCTGCCGGAGTTCTTCCACTACACCGCCGGCCTGGCGGACAAGCTCGAAGGCGGCACGCTGCCGCTGGACAAGCCTGATCTGTTTGCCTACACGGTGCACGAAGCGATGGGCGTAGTCGCCGCGATCATTCCCTGGAACAGCCCGCTGTACCTGACCGCAATCAAACTGGCCCCGGCGCTGGCCGCGGGTAACACCATCGTAATCAAACCTTCGGAGCACGCCTCGGCGACCATTCTCGAGCTCGCCCGCCTGGCGCTGGAAGCCGGCATTCCGCCGGGCGTGGTCAACGTTGTCACCGGTTACGGCCCAAGCACCGGCGCCGCCCTCACCCGTCATCCACTGGTCCGCAAAATTGCCTTCACCGGCGGTGCCGCCACAGCACGACATGTGGTGCGCAGCAGTGCCGAAAACTTTGCAAAGCTGTCCCTGGAACTAGGGGGCAAATCACCGAACATCATTTTTGCCGACGCAGACCTCGACAGCGCGATCAATGGCGCCATCGCCGGGATCTACGCCGCCTCCGGCCAAAGCTGTGTCTCCGGTTCGCGGCTGCTGGTGCAAGACGAAATTTACGATGAGTTCGTCGAGCGTCTGGTCGAACGAGCCAAACGTATCCGCATCGGTAATCCGCAGGACGACACTAGCGAAATGGGCCCCATGGCCACTGCGCAGCAACTGGCGGTGGTCGAAGGCCTTGTCGCTGATGCTATCGCCGAAGGCGCACATCTGCGTCTGGGCGGCAAGCGTCCGCAGAATCTGGGCGAAGGCTGGTTTTACGAGCCGACCTTGTTCGAATGCGACAGCAATTCGATGAAGATCATGCAGGAAGAAGTGTTCGGTCCAGTAGCCTCGGTCATCCGTTTCAAGGATGAAGCCCAGGCTCTGGCGATTGCCAACGACTCGCAATTTGGTCTCGCTGCCGGCATTTGGACCCGTGACCTGGGGCGTGCCCACCGCCTCGCCCGGGACGTGCGCTCCGGGATCATTTGGGTCAATACCTACCGCGCCGTATCGGCCATGGCGCCAATCGGCGGCTTCAAGAATAGCGGTTATGGACGCGAGAGTGGCATCGATTCGGTGCTGGCCTACACGGAGCTCAAAACAGTGTGGATCAACCTCTCCCAGGCACCGATGCCTGATCCCTTCGTGATGCGTTAAGAGACCACCTACATGATCGAACCCGGCATTTACAAAGACGTCATGAGCTCGTTTCCTTCCGGGGTCACGGTGGTCACCACCCTGGACCCGGAAGGCGGCATCGTCGGCATTACCGCCAGCGCTTTCAGCGCACTGTCGATTGATCCGGCACTGGTGCTGTTCTGCCCAAACTACGCCTCTGACACGTACCCGATCCTGCGCGACAGCAAGCAGTTCGCGATTCACTTGCTGTCCGCTGACCAGACCGCCGAAGCCTACGCGTTTGCCAGCAAGGGCAAAGAAAAGGCCAAGGGTATCGAATGGCACTTGAGTGCCTTGGGCAATCCATTGCTGGGTAAAGCCACGGCGATCATCGAGTGCGAACTATGGCGCGAATACGACGGTGGTGACCACGCAATCATCGTCGGCGCGGTGAAGAACCTGATTCTGCCCGCCCAGCCGGTCACGCCGATGGTCTACCACAAAGGCAAGCTGGGCCCCCTACCCACCCTGGCCTGACGTTTTTCTTTCGGGCCGCGCAATGTCATCCGTGGGGCCCCTTTATAATTTCAGGAGCCAGGTGCCGAACCTTGCCGCCACCGCACCCGGCCGCTTCAGGAAATGGAAGACTGCTGGGGCCACGGCCGTGAGGGCTTGTCGCTTAAAGAACGCAGCATGATAAACTTGCCCATGATTTCGGCCCTCAATCGGCCGCACGAACTCAAGGTGCATGTACGCGGTGCCTTGCGTAACGGGCTGAGTCGTGAACAAATAAGCGAAACTCTGCTTCAGGTCGGTATTTATTGCGGTGTCCCCGCTGCCGTAGATAGTTTCCGGCTCGCCCGTGAAGCGTTCACCGAAGCCGATGCCGAGGCCTCCAGTTAACCCTTGGCTGTTTGATCTGACCGGAGCATCGATGGTCGTAATGATCGAAGTGCTCTTTTTGCATGGACAGCCACATTCAGAGCGGACCCCATGAAACGCCTGCCACTCGACGACAGCTTCAAGGTCAATCGCAACCCCGTTACCCTGCGCGAAATAGTGCTGGATAAACTGCGAAGCGCCATCATGAACTTCCAGCTTCTGCCGGGAGACCGTCTGGTCGAGCGCGATCTTTGCGATCGCCTGGGCGTCAGTCGCACATCCGTACGCGAAGCCTTGCGTCACCTCGAATCCGAAGGCCTGGTGGAGTTTGCCGACGCCAAGGGCCCGAGGGTGGCAATCATTACCCTGGCTGATGCCGGGGATATTTATGAATTGCGCTGTGTGCTCGAAGGCTTGATCGTCCAGCTGTTCACCCTGCGCGCCAAGGCCAAAGACATCAAGGCCCTGGAAAAAGCCCTCGAGAACAACCGCAAGGCCCTCAAGGACGGTGAGCTGCAACAGGTCATCGACTCGGTCCAAGGGTTTTATGACGTGCTGCTCGAAGGCTCCGGCAACCATGTAGCGGCCCTGCAACTGCGCCAGTTACAAGCGCGAATCAGCTACTTGCGCGCGACCTCGGTGTCTCAGGAGAACCGTCGCGGCGCGAGCAATCAGGAAATGGAACGGATCGTCGACGCGATCAAGAGCGGAGATCCTCTCGCGGCGCACCAGGCCTGCGTCGAACATGTGCGCGCGGCGGCGGCGGTCGCTCTGGAATACCTCAAGCGCAAACAGGAAGAAACGGGCGTGATCCCGCAAATCACCCTGCCGATCGCGCTTAAAGAACCGCGCATAGGTCATTGAAAATGTTCAGCCCGAGCTTTTGTCCAAAGTGCGGCAGCAATGATCTCGGTCATCAGCTACCACCGGGCGATACGCACGAGCGCCTGATGTGCCGCGGTTGCGGCTACATCCACTACATCAACCCGAAAATCATTGCCGGTTGCATCATCGAGCAAGATGACAAGTACTTGCTGTGCCAGCGCGCCATCCCCCCGCGCCCCGGCACATGGACGCTGCCGGCGGGCTTCATGGAAGGCGGCGAGACCACCGAACAGGCGGCGTTGCGTGAGGTCTGGGAAGAGAGCGGCGTGCGCGCGGAGATTCTTTCGCCTTACTCGATCTTCAGCGTGCCGAAAATCAGCGAGGTGTACATCATCTTCCGCGCCATCGCCCTGGAGATCACCGGCCAGTACGGCCCGGAAACTCTCGACTACAGATTCTTCGCGCCCGAAGACATTCCCTGGGACAGCATTTACTACCCGGCGATTCGGCAGATCCTCGAACGCTATATCGAGGAACGCCAGGCCGGGGTTTACGGTATCTACATTGGCAACGACGATACCGGCAAGATCCATTTCATCCGCTAGCAGCCTTGCATAATCACAACGGCGCCACACCCTCGACGATGATGATCTCGGCCTGGGCCACTCCCTCCCGGTGCCGTTTCGCCCCCTGATATTCCTCCGACCGGTAGCAGGCCAGCGCTTGCTCATACGAGTCGAACTCGATGACCACATTGCGCTGCGCCGTGGCCCCACCTTCCAGCGCTTCGCTGCGCCCACCCCGGGCCAACAGCCGCCCGCCATACAACGCAAAAGCGGCTGGGGCGCGCTGGGTGTATTGGCTGTATTGGTCGGGATCGGTGACATCTACATGAGCAATCCAGTACGCCTTCATAGTGACCTCTCTGTTTATTTTGTATTATGGTATACCACATAGTATTTCCATCAAACACTGAGAATCCAGCATGGCCTTCAACAGCATCGCAGAAATCATCGAAGACTACCGACTCGGCAAAATGGTGCTCCTGGTTGACGACGAGGACCGGGAAAACGAAGGCGACCTGCTGCTGGCCGCCGACTGCTGCACCGCCGAAGCTATCAGCTTCATGGCCCGGGAAGCCCGCGGCCTGATCTGCCTGACCTTGACCTACGACCACTGCCAACGCCTCGGGCTGGAGCAGATGGTGCCGAGCAACGGCAGCGTCTTCAGCACCGCGTTTACCGTGTCCATCGAGGCCGCCACTGGCGTAACCACCGGCATCTCCGCTGCCGACCGGGCGCGCACCGTTGCGGCCGCTGTCGCCATCGAGGCCGGCCCTGCCGACCTTGTGCAACCCGGCCATATCTTTCCGTTGCGCGCCAAGGAAGGCGGCGTACTGACCCGCGCCGGTCATACCGAAGCCGGATGCGACCTTGCACGCCTGGCCGGCTTCACACCGGCCTCAGTGATCGTCGAGGTGATGAATGACAACGGCACCATGGCCCGCCGACCGGATCTGGAAGTGTTCGCGCGCAAGCACGGGATCAAGATCGGCACCATCGCCGATCTTATTCACTACCGCCTCAGCACCGAACACACCGTCGTGCGTATCGGTGAACGAGAATTGCCGACGGTGCACGGCACCTTCCGACTGATCACTTTCGAGGACCGTATCGAGGGCGGTGTTCATATGGCAATGGTCATGGGCCAGCCGCAACGGGACGAACCGACGCTGGTGCGCGTGCACGTGATCGATCCGCTGCGTGATCTGGTGGGCGCCGAATACAACGGCCCTTCCAACTGGACATTGTGGGCAGCGCTGCAACGCGTGGCCATGGAGGGTTGCGGCGTTGTGGTGGTATTGGCCAACCATGAGTCATCGCAGGCGCTGCTCGAGCGAGTGCCTCAGTTGACCCAGCCGCCTCGCCAGTTCAGTCGCTCGCAATCGCGCATCTACTCTGAAGTGGGAGCAGGTGCACAGATTCTTCAAGACGTTGGCGTAGGCAAGCTGCGTCATCTCGGCCCACCGCTGAAATATGCCGGGTTGACTGGCTACAGCCTCGAAGTGGTAGAGAGCATCGCTTTCACCGAATGAATCCGGGCCTGTCGCCCTACTCACTCAGGCCGCCACCCGGCGGTCTGGGGGATCAAAAATTGCTCTTTTGGCTGATAGTCGGTAAGGCAAAGTGCTTGCACAAAGTTTGGAATACCATAATATGATATTCCATAGACCCGACCGCCTTACTGGCCAAACGGACCTACTGCTCCCGACAGGCGGGCACTTAAAGCCCCGCTCATAAACACAACAATGAGGGCGTGAAAATGGTGTTGAACAAACGTGCAACCGCGGTAATTTTTGCGGGACTGCTGAGCGCGACCAGCCAGGCGTTGATGGCGGCTGAAAGCGTCAACTTCGTCAGCTGGGGCGGTAGCACCCAGGATGCGCAGAAGCAGGCCTGGGCCGATCCGTTCAGCAAGGCCAGCGGCATCACCGTGGTCCAGGATGGCCCGACCGACTACGGCAAACTAAAGGCCATGGTCGAAAGCGGCAATGTGCAGTGGGATGTGGTCGACGTCGAGGCCGACTTCGCTTTGCGCGCAGCCTCCGAAGGCTTGCTCGAACCCCTCGATTTCACGGTCATCCAGCGCGATAAGATCGACCCGCGATTTGTCTCTGACTACGGTGTCGGTTCGTTCTACTTCTCATTCGTCTTCGGTTACAACGAAAGCAAACTCGGCACCGGCAAACCGCAGGACTGGTCCGCGCTGTTCGACACCAAGACATACCCCGGCAAACGCGCCCTCTACAAATGGCCAAGCCCTGGCGTACTAGAACTGGCCCTGCTGGCCGATGGCGTACCTGCCGACAAGCTCTATCCGCTGGACCTGGATCGCGCCTTCAAAAAACTCGACACCATCAAGAAAGACATTGTCTGGTGGGGCGGTGGGGCCCAGTCGCAACAACTGCTGGCCTCTGGTGAAGTGAGCATGGGGCAGTTCTGGAACGGCCGGATCCACGCCCTGCAAGAAGACGGCGCACCAGTTGGCGTAAGCTGGAAACAAAACCTGGTCATGGCCGACATTCTGGTCATTCCTAAAGGTTCGAAAAACAAGGCGGCGGCCATGAAGTTCCTGGCCAATGCCAGCAGCGCTAAAGGCCAGGCGGATTTCTCCAACATGACCGCTTATGCGCCGGTCAACATCGACAGCGTGGCGCGCCTGGATTCGGTGTTGGCCCCTAATCTGCCGACTGCCTACGCCAAGGATCAGATCACTCTTGATTTCGCGTACTGGGCCAAAAACGGTTCGGCCATCGCGACACGGTGGAACGAATGGCTAGTCAAATGAAAATGACGGCAACCGCGTCCCGTCAATCCACGCAGGCCGGGAGCGACACTGGCGCTGCCGGTTCGGCTCCCGGCAAGGCGGCTGTAGTGACCCAATCCCCCTCCCTGGCGCAGCGCTGGCGTGGTGCCGGTAATCTGGTCCCCGCGCTGCTATTCCTCGGCCTGTTTTTTCTGGCGCCGTTGATCGGTCTATTGCTGCGTGGCGTGCTTGAACCAACACCGGGGCTGGGTAACTACGAGCAGTTGTTCGCCAACTCGGCGTATGCCCGCGTGTTGCTCAACACCTTTTCGGTGGCCGGTCTGGTGACCCTGTTCAGCCTGGTGCTGGGCTTTCCGCTGGCATGGGCGATCACTCTTGTACCGCGTGGCTGGGGTCGCTGGATTCTTAGCATTGTGCTGCTGTCGATGTGGACCAGCCTCCTGGCGCGGACCTACTCCTGGTTGGTGTTGTTGCAAGCTTCCGGCGTGATCAACAAGGCATTGATGGCGATGGGTATCATCGATCAGCCGCTGGAAATGGTGCACAACCTCACCGGTGTGGTGATCGGCATGAGCTACATCATGATCCCGTTCATCGTCCTGCCATTGCAGGCGACCATGCAAGCCATCGACCCGATGATCCTGCAAGCCGGGTCGATCTGCGGCGCGAGCCCCGGGACCAACTTCTTCCGGGTGTTCCTGCCGCTCTGCCGGCCGGGATTGTTCTCCGGTGGTTTGATGGTGTTCGTGATGTCTCTTGGGTACTACGTCACCCCGGCGTTGCTGGGCGGCGCGCAAAACATGATGCTGCCCGAGTTCATCATTCAACAGGTGCAGTCGTTCCTCAACTGGGGCCTGGCGAGCGCCGGCGCCGCGTTGCTGATCGTCATTACGCTGGTGTTGTTCTACTTCTACCTGAAGCTCCAGCCGGAATCCCCGGTTGGCGCCAGCAACGCGAGGTAAGCCGTCATGCTGCTAAGCCCCAATGCAATGAGCCGACGCATGCGTTTCGGCATGTACTTCACGACTGGTTTGATCGCTCTGTTCCTGCTGTTACCGATCGTGTTCATCGTGCTGCTGTCCTTCGGCTCCTCCCAGTGGCTGGTGTTCCCACCGCCGGACTGGACGCTGAAATGGTACGGCCAGTTCTTCTCCAACCCCGACTGGATGAACGCCGCGCTGGCGAGCCTCAAGGTCGCGGTGCTGACCACGTTTTTTTCCGTAGCCCTTGGACTACCGACCGCTTTCGCACTGGTGCGCGGGCGCTTCCCTGGACGGGAAATGCTTTACGGCCTGTTCACTTTGCCGATGATCGTGCCGCTGGTGATTATCGCAGTGGCGGTGTATGCGCTATTTCTCAAACTGGGTTACACCGGGACGATGTTCGCTTTCGTCGTTAGTCACGTCATTGTTGCCTTGCCGTTTACCATTATCTCAATCATCAACTCGGTGAAACTGTTCGATCAGTCGATCGAAGATGCCGCTGTGATCTGTGGCGCGTCGCGTTTGCAAGCCGTGTTCAAGGTGACCTTTCCGGCGATTCGACCGGGCATGGTCGCCGGCGCCCTGTTTGCATTCCTGGTTTCCTGGGATTAAGTGGTTCTGAGCGTGATGATGGCCAGCCCGACCCTGCAAACGCTCCCAGTAAAAATGTGGACCACCCTGCGCCAGGACCTGACGCCAGTGATCGCCGTCGCCTCGACGCTGCTGATCGGCCTCTCGGTACTGGTCATGGTGATCGCCGCCGCCCTTCGCCGGCGCAACCCAATCAGCGCCTGAGCGCCTAGGAGTACGAAATGAGTGCCGTGATCAAAGACCCCGCGCAACACAATGACAAACCCCTGGTCAGCCTGCGCAACCTGAACAAGTACTACGGCGAATTTGCCGCCGTGGACAACATCTCGCTGGACATCAAGGAGGGTGAATTTCTGACCTTTCTCGGTTCCAGTGGCTCCGGTAAAAGCACAACGCTATCGATGCTCGCCGGTTTTGAAACCCCGAGCAGCGGCGAAATCCTGGTCAATGGTCAATCGCTGGTCAACGTGCCGCCGCACAAGCGCGATATCGGCATGGTGTTCCAGCGCTACTCGCTGTTCCCGCATCTATCGGTGCGCGACAACATCGCCTTTCCGCTGGCTATTCGCAAACTGGCCAGCGCTGAGCGCGAACGCCGTGTCGACGCCATGCTCAAACTGGTGCAACTGGAACAGTTCGCCCATCGCCGTCCTTCGCAACTCTCCGGTGGTCAGCAACAGCGCGTCGCCATCGCTCGGGCGCTGGTTTATGAGCCGCGTATTCTGCTGATGGACGAACCGCTCGGTGCACTGGACAAAAAACTGCGTGAAGATTTGCAGGACGAACTGCGCCAGTTGCATCGACGCCTGGGCATCACCATCGTCTACGTGACCCACGACCAGGAAGAAGCCATGCGCCTTTCCCAGCGGATTGCGATTTTCAGTCATGGCAAGATTGTCGGTTTGGGCAGCGGTTATGACCTTTATCAAAACCCGCCGAATGCGTTTGTGGCTTCGTTCCTTGGCAACTCGAATTTCCTCAAGCTCAAGGCCCAGGGCAATGCGGTCGCTACGTTTGAGGGGCAGTCGCTGTCGATTCGTCTGACCCCTGGCCTACAAACCGATCAGGATGTACTGCTGATGGTGCGCCCGGAAAAAGCCCAGGCGCTGAGTGTTGCGCAAGCCGGTCAGGAGCCCCTGGCGGCCGGCTGGAACGAGGTTTCGGCCACCGTCGGCGAAGTGCTGTTCCTCGGTGAAAGCCAGACCTGCGCCGTGGTAACTTCCGGTGATACCTCGATGACCGTCAAGGCGCTCTCCGCCGCTGGGATGCCACTCAAGACCGGTGATCCGGTGCGCGTGCGCTGGGCTACGGCAGATGCCTGTGTGTATACCGAATGGGCTGATAGTGATCTGAACAAGGCTGCTGGCGCTCATTAATCCTTCGCAGGCCCATGTTCGTGGGCCGTAAAACCGTGTCACTTTCCGGGTCGCTGCAACGTTGAGTTGTGGCGGCTTTTTTTGGTTTGCATGGCGCACCAACAAAAATGCCCGGCAATAAGCCGGGCATTCCAGACTAAAACAAGCGCTATCAATCAGTCAGCATAATCAAGTCGCGAAGCCCTGCTCTGTTGCGCCTGCCCACGCGTCGCCAGGCAGTAATACAAAGGACAAGTTACCACCAACCCCACCAGCCACGACAGATCCGCACCGTCCACCAGATTGGCATACGGCCCGACATACAGCGACGTATTGGCAAACGGCAGTTGCACAATAATCCCGATGAAATACGCAACGATTGCATGCAGATTGAACCGTCCATAAATTCCGCCATCCGCACGAAAGATCGAGGCAATGTCATAGCATCCGCGCTTGATCAGATAGAAGTCGATCAAGTTGATCGAAGCCCAAGGCACCAACACCAGCAACAGCGCCAGAATCAGCCCAATGAACTGCGAGACGAAGTCTGCCGAAGCCCCGAGCGCCACCACGCAACACCCCGCCAACACCACACTCGACAACACCACGCGCAGCTTGATGCTCGGCGTCCACTGGCTGGCAAAGGTCTGGATAGAGGTGATGATCGATAACACCGCGCCATACAGATTCAAGGCGTTATGGCTGATGATGTTGAGCAAAAACAGCACCATCAGGATCGGTCCCAGCCAGCCGGTGGATTGCTTCACTGCGGCCATCGCTTCCGTGCCCTCCGGGGTTGCCAATACCGCAACCGCACCGAAGGAAAACGACAAAATGGTGCCCAGCGTCGCGCCCAGGTAGGTGGCGAAGAATGGACGGGCGATCCCGATATCTGCCGGCAGGTAACGCGAATAGTCAGATACGTAAGGCGAAAAGCTGATTTGCCAGATGATCCCCAGCGACACCGTCGCCAACCATCCCGACAGGTTGAAATTACCACGCGTGAAGAAGTCCGCCGGCAGGTCATGCGCAAAGATGTAAAGGAAACCGGCGAGCAAGGCGCTGCCCATGACCCAGGTCCCGATGCGGTTGAGGGTGTGAATGAAGCGGTAACCGATGACCCCGATTGCAGTGGCGCTGAGGGCGCCCATCAGGATGCTGGCCGGTACCGGAACCGATGGCACAATG
Organism: Pseudomonas sp.; assembly: GCF_028293835.1. Taxonomy (GTDB): domain Bacteria; phylum Pseudomonadota; class Gammaproteobacteria; order Pseudomonadales; family Pseudomonadaceae; genus Aquipseudomonas. Next base: position 75,657 of record NZ_JAQGNX010000089.1, on the reverse strand, counting down.
CCGACAATCGACTTGCCGGCCAACACGATGTTGGAGATGAAAAATCCGATGTAGATGATCGCCGCGAAGAATACGATCAGCAATGCGCCATAGCGGCCGAATTGACCACGGCTCTGCACCATCTGCGGAATGCCCATGCGCGGGCCTTGCGCCGACGCCAGAGCAATCACCAGACCGCCGATCATATGCCCGAGAGCAATCGCAATCAGCCCCCAGAACAGGTTGAGATTGAACACTTGTACAACCATGGCGCCGGTGACGATGGGTAGTGGCGCAATGTTGGTGCTGAACCATAACGTGAATAGATCGCGGGCCTTCCCGTGGCGTTCCGCGAGTGGGACGTAGTCGACCGTGTGGTTCTCGATCAAGGGGTCTTGCCGGGACATCTGGGGCATGTGCATGAACTCGAGTTTGTCTGATCTTATATTTGTATGAAGCCAAACCGGGGGTGCTCTTCGGCAATCCCACAGATGTGTACCATATTATGGTATTCCAACGTTTAAACAAGACCGGTCAGTCTTAAGTATTCATCTGATCCAGGATTCTGACGTATGACTGCACGCACTGCCTAGCTTTACGCCCAGCAATCATTGCCTTTAAGACCAAAGGTGCACGTTTGTCGGTCCGTGGAGAAAGCCGTTGCAAACTATGTATTACGGTATACCATCAGACCTATAAACTCATAAAAACTATTTCACTACCTGAGGGACCGTCCCATGATCGATGCCGCCATCTACAAACAAGTGATGGGTTCGTTTCCGTCCGGGGTTACCGTGATCACCACGCTCGATGACGACGGGCAAATCGTCGGTCTGACCGCCAGCGCCTTCAGCTCGCTATCTATGGACCCGGCGCTGGTACTGTTTTGCCCTAACTACAGCTCCGATTCCTACCCGGTATTGATCAAGAACAAACGCTTTGCCATTCATGTACTTTCCGGCGGCCAGCAAAACGAGGCCTATGCCTTTGCGCGCAAAGGCAAAGACAAGGCGCAAGGAATCGAGTGGACCCTTAGCGAGTTGGGCAACCCGATTCTGGCCAATGCCACGGCGGTCATCGAATGCGAGTTGTGGCGCGAGTATGAAGGGGGCGATCACGCAATCATGGTCGGCGCGGTGAAGAACCTGATCGTGCCCCGGCAGATCGCCGGGCCATTGGTATATTGCCACGGCAAGATGGGCGCCCTGCCCGTTCTCGCCTGATTCAATCAAACGGCAGCGGTGTAAAAACTCCGCCGCCGTTCCTGCCTTACGTTCTAAAACGACTGACTAACTGATTCAACGTCTCGGACAACGCTGTCAGGTTCTTTGCATCCTGACGGGTGGAATCCGCAAGGCTGGCGACCAATTGCGCATCACCGTGAATCTGGCTGATGTGCCGATTGATATCTTCGGCGACCTGGTGCTGCTCCTCCGCCGCGGTGGCGATCTGCGTATTCATATCGCGGATCACGTCCACCGATTCGCGGATCAGCCCGAAGCTCGCCCGCGCCTCGTTGATCGACACCACCGTCTCCTGTGATACCTCAAGACTGGCATGCATTTGCTTGCCCATCTGATGGGTCCGGCGTGCCAGATTCCCAAGTAAGGCATCGATCTCACTGGTGGAGTCCGAGGTGCGCTTGGCCAGCGCCCGCACCTCATCGGCCACGACAGCAAACCCGCGACCTTGATCACCGGCGCGCGCGGCTTCGATGGCGGCATTCAGGGCCAGCAGGTTGGTCTGTTCGGCAATCGAACGGATGGTCCCGAGTATCGACTGGATGTCATTGCTGTCCTGCTCCAGTTGCTGCATCGACTCGGCAGTGTGGCTAATCTCCTGACTCAGGCGGTCGACGTTACTCACCGCCGCATCAATTTGCTGCTGCCCGGTATGGGCCTGGCGTTGACCGTTGTCCGCCGAGTCGGCGGCCTGGCTGCAGGAGCGCGCAACTTCATTGGAGGTGGCGACCATTTCATGAAACGCGGTTGACACCATGTCCACCGCCTCACGCTGGCGGGAGGCGGCTTCGGCCATTTCTACCGAGACCTCGGTAGCACTGCCGGAGCTGCTGTGAATCTGTCCCGCCGCCTGGCCAATGCGCTGGATCAGCGTGCGAATCGCTTCAAGAAACTGGTTGAACCAGCCCGCCAATTGCGCGGTTTCATCCTGCCCGCGTACGGCCAGGCGTGCGGTCAAATCGCCCTCGCCCTGGGCAATGTCTTCCAGCCCACTGGCCACACCGCGAATCGGTTTGACGATCAACCCGGCAAACCAGGCCCCGGCCATGGCAAAAAGTCCGGCACAGACCAGCGCAACCACCGCGATGATCCAGGTCAGCCGAGTGGCACCGGCCATCACTTCACTTTCCCGGACCACGCCGACAAAGCGCCAGCCCAAAGCCTCGGAGGGCCAGACTAAAGCCATATAACGCTCGCCCGCCAGCTCGACTTCAACCAGACCTTTGCCCGCCGCGGCGAGCTGACGATAACCGTCGCCCAGTTCACTGAGCTTTTTGAAGTTGTGGGTCGGGTCCTTCGGGTCGACCAGCACGGTGTTGTTACCTTCCATCAACATCAAGTAACCACTGGCGCCGAGCTTGATCTGCTTCACCAGATCGGTCAGCTGTTTGAGGGACACGTCGATGTTTACCACACCGGCATTGGTGCCCAGGCGATTGCTGAAACTTTGAACGGTGCTGACCAGCACCACGTCATCAGCCGCCCAGTAATAAGCGTCGGTCCGCACGGTTTTGCCCGGCTGAGCCATCGCAGCCTTGTACCAGGGGCGCGTGCGCGGGTCGTAACTGGCGAGCTTGGGATCGCCCGGCCAGAACACATAACCACCCTCTTCAGTACCGAGCGAAAGATAGGCATAGGCCGAATGACTCTTGGCCAGGCCAGCGAACAGCTGGAACAGGTGTTGGTCCTGTTCGCCCATGGAAACTTGAGCCGCATCACTGGCCAGATATCGCTTGAGGCTGGTATCAATGCCCTGCAGTTGCGGGTGGTCAGCCAAGTAAGCGACGTTCTGGCTGATGCCTTCAAAAAACAACTGCATGGCGTTTTCGACCTGCCGAATTTCCCGACCACTACTGTCGATAAACGCTTCTCGCGCCTCGTGGCGCACATTGAGAATGATCAGCACAGCCACCAGAATGACCGGGAGGCTGGCAATCACCGCAAATGCCAGGATCAATTTTTGTTTTATGTTCATCTAGCTCGCCTTCCTTGTAAGGTGAGAACGCTACCGTCGGAGAGAAATATTTTGCAGATATTCCATATTATGGTATACCAATATACAATCAGCCGAATAGCCGTTCTTAACGACGTGCTTCAACCGGCTAGAACACCCGGGAGCGCCCAGGGCTCACTCCAGGCAACAGGCCCGCAATCGACCGGCCGACAACAAAAGATCCGAGGTAAGCGTCATGAAATTTTCCCTGTTCGTGCACATGGAACGTTGGGACGAAAGCGTCAGCCACCGTCAACTGTTCGAAGACTTGACCGAACTGACCCTGATGGCCGAAGCCGGTAGTTTCAGCACTGTCTGGATCGGCGAACACCACGCCATGGAATACACCATCTCGCCTAGCCCGATGCCGCTGTTGGCTTACCTGGCGGCCAGGACCCGCACCATTCACCTCGGCGCCGGCACCATCATCGCGCCGTTCTGGCACCCGTTGCGGGTCGCTGGCGAATGCGCGCTGCTGGATGTGATTAGTAACGGTCGTATGGAAGTCGGCCTGGCGCGCGGCGCCTATCAAGTGGAATTCGACCGCATGGCCGGCGGTATGCCTGCGTCGTCCGGCGGCCAGGCACTGCGGGAAATGGTTCCAGTGGTGCGCGCCTTATGGAAAGGCGATTACGCCCACGATGGCGATATCTGGAAGTTCCCGACGTCCACCAGCGTGCCAAAGCCGATCCAGAAGCCTAATCCACCAATGTGGATCGCCGCGCGCGACCCGGATTCGCACAACTTTGCGGTGGCCAACGGCTGCAATGTAATGGTCACGCCGCTGATGAAGGGTGATGAAGAAGTCCTGGATTTGAAGAACAAGTTCCAGGCCGCTCTCGATAACAACCCGGACGTGCCTCGCCCGCAACTGATGGTGCTGCGTCACACCCACGTGCACGAGGTCGATGATCCTGAAGGCTGGAAAGTCGGGGCCAAGGCAATCTCGCGTTTCTACCGTACGTTCGATGCCTGGTTCGGCAACAAGGAGGTACCGGTCAACGGATTCCTGGCACCGAGCCCTGAAGAAAAATTCGCCACTCGACCGGAGTTCGAACTGGAGAGCATCCACAAGAGCGCGATGATCGGCACCGCGCAAGAAATTATCCCGCGCATCAAGTACTACCAGGAACTGGGGGTCGATGAGTTCAGCTTCTGGTGCGATAACAGCCTGCCCCACGCGGAGAAGAAAAAATCCCTGGAGCTGTTTATCAAACAGGTGGTGCCAGCGTTTCGCTGAGCCCGCTGACCTGCCCCTCGGACGCGAAGCCTTGGGGTCAACCTGACTGGGGTGAAGCTCATCCGGGCAGACAACAGTCTGCCCGGCCCTCGAATATGACCTTTTTTTCCTGGCCTCCGATATGGCTCTACTCAAGCGGTGATCAGCAAATCCCGCAGCGATGCAATGTCTCTCATATTCTCCAAATGATTTACTGCATTGATCAATTTCTCGCTCCGGCTTTTCCCGATCACAGGGACGATCAGATCCCGAACCTTGGCGTTCACTGCATCAACGCTCAGAGGATTTTCCTTAGTGCCAGAGGGATAGCGTGTGTGATGCGTCAACGTCTGCCCGTCGTTCAGGATCACAGTGACGATTGCTCCACGAGGGGCTGCGGGATCGTCCAAGGATTTGTCGACCACCACGTTCACCTTCGCGCGCTGCTCCACCATCCGGGGCTGATGCATAAGTGTGGAGTCATGGCTGTCGACAAACGAGACCGCGCCCTTCACCAGCGCCACTGCAACCATATGGGCGCAATTAACATCTGGCATTGCACTGTCCCCCACGATGCCGATAGCGTCACTAGGCACTTTCACCTCAATGCTTTTGACTTGATCAGGGGTAAGGCTGTGCTCCTTGCGCAGGGTCAAAAGCGCGTCCAATGATGCCTGGATCGGGTACCCTACCGAGTACGTCTTGATCGCAGTTTCGGTGACAAAATAGCGAATACCGAGGCCCTCCAGCATGAGTTGCGGCTGTGGCTGGGTTGACAGTGCGATCAACAAATTATGGGTGCCGTCCAGCACATCATCCACGCCTGTCATTCCGGCCTGGACCATGGTGACAGCCTGAACGCCGTTGCGAGCGCCCATGCCGGCAAAATCGAATGCCTTTTCGATGTGATCGTGGTCTTTCACCCAGCTCCACAAGCCCGACTCCTGCTGCGCCGCGTACGACAGCGCAAACCGTGTGCTCTGCTCGTCGAGCTTCGCTAAAGCTGACGCTGCACCTACGGCGCCAAACGTGGCGGCGGTCCCTTCCGCGCTACGGTGACTCCCCCGCACACGGTCTGGCCCAAGCGCCATCAGCAACCGGCAACCGGTGTCGTAACCCAGCGCCACAGCCCGCATGAAGGCCTCGCCACTGCTGTGTTGCCATTCACCCATGGCCAACGCTGCTGGCACAACCGAACTTCCAGGATGAGCTTTAGTGACCGGTTCAAAATCATCGGTTTCATCGGAGTGCGCGCACATGGCATTAGCGAGCGCCGCATTGACTGTGCTGGTCTTCAGGTTCGATCCGACTACGCTGGCTTGCCGAGTGCCGCCCTGCCCCCGCACGTATTCTGTAGCTAACTGACCGGGCCGCATGCGCGAGCCGGAAAGCATCGCCCCTAATGTATCCAGAATATGGTTCTTGCAGGCGATCGCCACGTCAGCGGGCAGCGCCGCGCTTCGCGACGCCACCATGTAATGCGCCAGCTGTGCCGTCACGTCGGTAGCCGCTTCGGCAGCCAATAACAGGCGGCAGGGCGTGAAGCCGGCCGCCAAAACTGCGCCGCCTTTGAGTAACTTACGCCGAGACCATACTAGGCGATCAGACATTAAACCTCCCCAAGCCTCAAGCGCTCATGGCGCTGAGACTTTTTTTATTTATCGGGTCGCACGGTAGATGCGATCAGTGGACGTTAGCTGACAACGGTCGCCGCCTTGGCGATGTCAGCTGCGCTCTCGAGTTGTTCAACGTCCCAGCAGGTCGCAATAAGCTTGCGTGCCTGGTCGTCCGACAAAATGCCTTTAGCCAGATCGAGAAACTTCGCCTCTAGTTGTTGATCGGTCATCGGTACCTCAAGGCTGCCAATGGCATGTTCGATAAACTTGTGAAGCGTGCGGCCGTCTTTCAGAGTGATAGTCATGTCCACCTGCTCTGGCCTGATGGCCGGGTCAATCGTGGCAGTTACCTTGTCACGCAAGCTGATTACGGTCGGATCAAGCACAGCACTGTCGCTGTACTGGCGTTCTCCAGCCGCCCCTTGAATAATGGCGACTGCAACCGAGTGGTAGATGCTGAACTTACCCTCAAGGCCTGTTTTGGGCGTTTTTTTACCGGTCAGTTCGATCACGAGTGGATGAACCTTCAGGTCGACCCGACTGATCTGGTCTGCGCTCAGTGAGTTCTCATTTCGCAATTGAATAGCCGCGTCCAAGGCGGGATGAATGACGATGCCGCAAGCGAACGGCTTGTAGGTGTTTAGCGTTGATTCATAGCGACTGCCCAAACCATCGGTGATTTCAGAAAAGTCCTGCTTGGTGCTAATGGTGTGCGCCCAGCCGCGCTTTGCTTCAATCATCGAGTCTGAACTGGTGAAATCTTTGGCGGCTAAAAAAGCGGCGAACAAGCCGTTGCTTGCGGCCCGCCCAGGGTTGAAGCTTTTATTCATGGAGCCGAAGGATTCACGCAATCCGACTGGCTGCGATGCAGCCAGGCCCAACGCCCAGACCATTTGTTGCTCGGTCAGATTGAGAAGTTTACCGACCGCAGCGGCTGCGCCAAACACACCAGCAGTGCCAGTAATGTGCCAACCGACATCGTAGTGATTGGGATAAACCGAATTGCCGATACGACACTCCGTTTCAATCCCAAGGATCAGCGCATTAAGAAACTCTTTGCCCGTTACCGGGTGATATTCCGAAAGTGCCAGAATCGCGGACATTACCGGCCCGGCGGGATGAATGATGGTTTTGAGATGGGTGTCATCAAAATCGAAAATATGGCTGGCAACGCCATTCAAGAACGCAGCATTCATGACGTCGAAGCGCTGTGATCGGCCTAACAGGCTCGACTGCGGCGGCCCGGAAAACGGGGTCAAGGCTGCGATGGCGCGATCAAGGGTCTCATGGTGCGATCCTCCCACCGCTACGCCCACCCAATTGAGTAGCGTTCGTGTACCTTCCTTGCGCACATTGGCGGGAAGGTCCTCATAGCGCGCTTGCACGATATAGCGGGCAAGTGTTCGGGTAACGCCCTGTCCATCACTGCCCGGTTTGGCGACAGGTTCAGTCGGTGCCGGCTTTGCAGTCTCGGCTGCAAACGTCAAGCCAGGCGTCGCTGCGGCGATGGAGGCAATGGCTCCAACCTTCAAAAGATTACGGCGATTCAAAGAGTTCACGGGTGTGTTCCTTTCTTATAGTTGTCAGGTGGCGGGTTGCGCTGAACGATAATGAAGGAGCTTTATCAGTATGTTAATTGCAAGAATCGGATGGATTTATGCGCGGCGAACATAAAATAGAAATGAGCGACTTGCGTTCGTTCGTAACGGTAGCCGAGCGTGGAAGTTTCAGCGCGGCTGCAGTGGACCTGCACTTGTCGCAGCCTGCCCTCTCTCGTCGCATTGCCAAACTGGAAAGCACCATGGGTGTTCGCTTGATCGAACGCACTACGCGGCGGGTCGACCTGACCGCCGTCGGACGTGATTTCGCTCGCAAGGCGCGAGAAGTGCTGAACGCTTTCGAATCATCACTGTCGGGCATAAACGAGGGCACAAGCCATCTTTTTGGCGAAGTTACCGTCGCCTGCGTGCCCTCCGCTGTCATCCATTTCCTCCCTGATGTGCTCAAGGAGTATCGCCGTATCTACCCAAGAATCCTGGTCCGCGTCATAGATGAAGGCGCGAGCCATACCCTATCAAGCGTCGCTCGAAGTGAAGCGGACTTCGGGATCAATTACATCGGTGCCCAGGAAATCAACATTGAATTCGAGCCAATGTTCAAGGAGCGGTTTGTGCTGGCCTGCCGTTATGATCATCCGCTGGCCGAACGAACGTCCGTGACGTGGGCCGAGATCCACGAATTCGATTACATCGCCGTCGCCAAAGCCAGTGGCAACCGCTTTCTTCTGGATATGGCGCTGGCAGACTTACCCACATTGCCGCACCCCGTCTGCGAAGCGAGGCATGTCCGAACAGTGGTTGACATGGTCGAGGCTGGCTTAGGAATAGCCGCTGTGCCGCTACTGGCAATGCCTCGCCCAAACCCGCATTCCACGTTGCGCAGCATTGCTCTGGAACAGCCGCAGGTTTCCCGCACCCTGGGATTGATTCGTCGTCGTGGACGAGTGCTTTCTCATGCTGCCGAACAGCTGTATGGGATGATCAAGCAGTGGTCGATCCATACACCCCTTACTGCCTGAGTTGCGCTCCTGGGTCAAGTTCACGCTCAAAACCCAACAAGGCATCAAGACCCTTCGACCCAGAAGGCCACCCTACCCCGTAACCGACACCCCCAAATCCCGCCCAGACGCTTACTGCCTTAAGCGACCTCTGCATGCCTGTCACCGACAAATTCCTCCTCGCCTCTTTATTTAATTTACTAGTTGATTAATTAATGGCGCGTCGCTGGATGAATGCTTCCAGGCGAGATCGCAACCGAACGATTTCCCGCAAGCAGAGCTGAAAAGCTTCCTCCGCAGACGGTTGACTGCCGCCAAACAGATACTGGGCAAGGTGTTGCTCATAGACTCTCTCAGGAGAAATGCGATGCGTAGGTTGATGTGTGCACAACTGGCAGCAATAGCAGTCCTCGGTTCAGCCACGGCTTTTGCACAAGACACGATCAAGATTGGTGTCATACAGCCGTTGACCGGGTCGGTCGCCTACAACGGCACCGCGGATGTCAATGGTGCCAAGCTGGCTGTCGAAGAACGCAATAAGGCCGGCGGCGTGCTGGGGAGGCAAATTCAGTTGGTGATCGAAGACGGCCAATGCAGCCCGGCCAACTCGGTCAATGCCGCTGAAAAGCTCATACAAAAAGACAAGGTTGTCGCATTCTCCGGCGCGTTCTGCAGCTCAGCCACGGCGGCAATTATGCCCGTGGCCCAAAAGTACAAACTGCCGCTGCTGACCGGCGTGTCCTCCATGGCCGGCCTGACTGAAAAGGGTAATCCGTATTTCTTCCGCTCCGCCGAGACCGACGCCCTGCTGGCAAACGCCTTTTCAAAAGTCATCGCTGACACCCTGAAACTGAAGAAGGTCGCCTACATCGGCGTGAACGACGATTGGGGCCGTGGCGGCGTCGAAGAGTTCTCTAAGGACCTCTCAGGCCGGGGCGTTGAAAACGTGATGACCGAGTATTTCGATCACGGTACGACCGACTTTTATACGCTCCTGGCCAAACTCCGTAACTCAGGCGCCGATGGCGTGTTCGTAGCGGCGGAAACCCAGGACGGTTCGATTCTGGTCAAACAGTTGAAAGAGTTCGGCATCAACATGAAAGTCTTCGGCGTTGGCTCGTGGGCCACTGCCGATTTCGTCAATCTGGCGGGCGATGCATCTGAGGGCATTTATGCCGCCGTCCCTTATGTCGAATCCCTGCCCGGCGAGCGCAATGAACAGTTCGTGGCTGCCTACAAAGCCCATTACAAACAGGCGCCAGACAAGTATTCGGCAGCCGGCTACAACGCCACCAATATTCTGATGGAGGCCATCCAGCGCGCCGGTTCCACCGATGCTGAACAGATTCGCGTGGCGCTCAACGCCACCGACTATCAAGCACCTAACGGCCACTATCGGTTTACCGACAACGGCCAGGCGTATGGCTTCAATGCCGCGCTGGTGCAGATCATCAACAAACAGCCCAAGGTCGTCGCTACCACCTCTGTTGAAGCCCCCATACTGTCTGCCAAGGGAGAATGACGGTGAACCTCTTCCTGCAGTTCCTGGCTAACGGGTTGGTGACAGGGACGTTCTATGCGCTGTCCGCGTTGGGTCTGACCCTCATTTTCGGATTGATGCGCATCGTCAATTTCGCCCATGGCGAGTTTTACATGCTCGGCGGTGTTCTCGGCTGGTTTGTCACCACGCGACTGGGTCTGGATTTTTTTTCCGGCCTGCTGGTTGTTGCGGTGGTCATGGCGGCATTCGGCTGGGCCGTGGATCGCTTTCTCATGGAGCGGGTTCGAGGCCAAGGTGAAGAACCGGCCATCCTGCTGACCATCGGCCTTTCGATCTTCCTCGCCAATTCGGCACTGATCATGGCCGGTAGCGCGCCACTGAAGATCGAAGGCCCTGTGCCCAATGCGCCGATTTTCCTTGGCCCGGTGGTGCTGACTGAGATGCGCGTGTTCGCGGTGGGCGCGTGCGCCGTGCTGATTCTGGGCGCGCATTTGTTGATCAAAAAAACCAGGCTCGGCCGTGCCATGCGCGCCACCTTTCAGGACCCAATGGCAGCAAAACTGGCGGGCATCAACACGGCTCGGGTGTATGCCGCCACGTTTGCCTTGGGTTCTACGTTAGCGGCCTCTGCCGGCATGCTGCTGAGCGCCATTTATTCGGCCCAGGTGGCCATGGGCGGGGTCGTCAGCCTGAAGGCTTTCGTCGTGGTGATTCTCGGGGGCATGGGCAGTTTTGCCGGGGCCATTGTCGGCGGGCTGCTGCTGGGTGTCGCTGAAGCAATGTGGGGCGGCTACATCTCTACCGGCATGGTGGATATCGTCGGCTTCATCATTGTGATCCTGACCTTGATCTTCAAACCCTACGGCCTGTTCTCATCAGCCCGCTCGGAAAGGGCATGACATGAAAATCGAACGCAATACTTTGCTGATTCTTGCGGTGCTCGCGGTGTTTTTCCCGCTGCTGGTGAGTGATCAATACGTGCTGCACATCGGCATCATGGTGCTGTTTTACACCGTGCTCGCCTCCAGCCTGAACCTGACGGTCGGGTACGTGGGAGAGTTTTCCCTGGGGCATACCGCGTTTCTCGGCCTGGGCGCTTATACGGCGGCCATTCTGTCGACGCATTTCGGTCTTCCGATGTGGCTGACGGTTCCGCTGGCCGGCGTTGTCGCGGCGGTCTTCGGCGTCCTGATCGGGGCGATCACCTTGCGCCTGCAAGGCCCCTATTTCGTGATCATCACCCTGGCCTTCGCCGAAGTGCTGCGCATCATCGCCAACAACTGGATCGGCGTGACCAACGGACCCATGGGCATCGCTGGCGTCCCACAACCGGAACTGCTGGCCACCGCTTCAACGCTGCTTGCCAAACGTCTGTACTTCTATATCGCGTTGCTGATTACTGCCATCACGCTGTACCTCTCCTATCGTTTTGTCTACTCCAGTACGGGACGCGCTGCCGTGACAGTGCGGGAAAACCGTTATGTTGCCCAATCGGTAGGCATCCTGCCGTACGGACATGCCATGCGCGCCTTTGTGCTCGGGGCTTTTCTGGCTGGGTTGGCGGGTGGTTTTTACGCTCACTACATTTCGTTCGTCGGCACCGACGTGTTCCGGTTCAGCTTCATGGTGACCATGATCATCATGGTGTTGATCGGCGGCAAAGGCACATTGCTCGGGCCGCTGGTGGGCGCGTTGCTGGTGACCTTGCTGGAGGAATACCTGCGCGAAGCCCAAGAGTTGCGGATGACCGTGTTCGGGCTAATCGTCATGCTCGTGGTGCTGTTCCTGCCTAAAGGGCTAATGGGTTTCTTGACCCTGCGGCGCGAACAGCGCGAAGACCCGATCGCCTCGCCGGCCCGCACACGGGTTCAAGGAGACGTCGCATGAGCGTGCAATCCCTCCCCTCGCCCTTGTTATCTGTGCACGGTCTGGAAAAATCATTCGGCGGACTTAAGGCGGTACAGAACGTCAACTTTGAGGTCAAACCGGGTGAAATTCTGGGCTTGATCGGCCCCAACGGTGCCGGCAAGACCACTTGCTTCAATCTGATAACCGGGTTCTACGCACCGTCAGCCGGACGCGTACTGTTCAAAGGCGAGGACATTACCGGTAGAAGACCGTATGTCATCGCGCAAAAAGGCCTGGTACGCAGCTTTCAAAAGACCAACGTTCTGAAACCGCTGACGGTATTCGAGAATGTGCTGGCGGGGCATTACCTGAGTACCCGGCAATCACTGCTGGACACGTTCTTTCCCCGGGCCCATGTGCGCCAGGCAGAACAGGCCGCCCGAGACAGCGCGGCGTTGATCATCGAAACCATGGGCCTGTCCAAACGCATCAATACCCCGGCCTATGTGTTGTCCTGTGGCGAGTTGCGGTTGCTGGAAGTGAGCGTCGCCCTGGCGGCCTAACCCACCCTGCTCATGCTGGACGAACCGGCCGCCGGCCTGAACAGTAATGAAGCCCTTGTGTTCGGTGAAATCCTCAAACGTCTGCGCCAGACCCAGGTTCAATCAATCGTTATCGTCGAACACAACATGGGCCTGGTGATGGGTTTGTGTGACCGCCTGGTGGTGATGAATTTTGGACAAAAACTGACCGAAGGCACACCCATGCAAGTGCAAGGCAACCCACAGGTCATAGAGGCCTATCTCGGAAAGGCACGCGCATGAATCAGACAAGCACAGCTCTCCTGGAGATTCGCGATCTGCAGGTTGCCTATAACAAGGCACCGGCACTTCACGGTATCGACCTGCACATTGCCCAGGGCGAAATCGTTGCGCTGATCGGTGCCAATGGCGCGGGCAAGAGCACAACGCTGCGGGCGATTTCAGGCCTGCTCAAGCCCCTCTCGGGCGCGATTGAGTGGGAGGGCAAACCAATCACCGGCTGGAGCGCAGAACGTATCGTCGCCCAAGGCATCGCCCATTGCCCGGAAGAGCGCCACGTCTGGCCGTCAATGACGGTGAAGGAAAACCTCATGCTCGGTGGCTTCCTGTGCCGAAGCAGCGCCGAGGTCGAGACGCGTATCGGCATGGCCTTTCACCGTTTTCCCCGCCTGCGCGAGCGACAAAAGCAACTGGCGGGCACCTTGAGTGGCGGTGAGCAACAAATGCTCGCCATCGCCCGGGCGCTGATGTCCGAACCCCGGCTGCTGCTGTTGGACGAACCCAGTCTTGGCCTGTCACCAAAAATGGCCGACGAGGTCTTTGATGTGGTGCGTGAAATCAATGCCCACGGGGTCACAGTGATGGTGGTCGAGCAAAACATTTACAACGCACTGTCCGTGGCCTCTCGGGCTTACGTGGTCGAGACCGGACGCATCAGTCGCAGCGCCGATGCCGACAGTCTGCTCCATGACCCGGAGCTGCTGAACGCCTATCTGGGAGCTTGAAGGGTTCGTTCAGCCATCGAGCCACAAGGTCCCGATTGATAATTAATTAACTGTGTACTTAATAAGGAGCATCCTCATGACTCGTCCATTTCGTGTCGCCATCATTGGTGGCGGAATAGGTGGCGTCGCCCTCGCCCGCGCCCTGCAACTCCAAGGGATCGACTTTCATCTGTTCGAACGCGCCCAAGCCTTCGGCGAGATCGGTGCCGGGGTGCAAATGACGCCCAACGCCGTCAAGACGTTGAAAGCACTCAAGGTCGAAGATGGCCTGCGACGCATCGGCTTCTTGCCCGAAGCAATGGTCGGACGCAACTGGGAGACCGGCAGCGAACTCTTCCGGACACCGCTCAAAGACAGTTGCCTTGAAGTGTATGGCGCTGAATTCTTCCACGTTCACCGCGCTGACCTGCATGCAATCCTGTCGGAAAATATCGCGCCGCACCAAGTGACCTTTGGCGCGCACTGCACCGGCGTGGCCCAGAGTACTGGCTCGGCCATCGCCATGTTCGCCGATGGAACCCGGTTCGAGGCTGATTTAGTGGTGGGTGCCGATGGCATCCATTCCGCTGTACGTGGCGCTTTGTGGGGCGAGGACAAACCGCAATTCACGGGCCATATGTGCTGGCGCGCCCTGGTGCCGGTCGAGGAACATCCCCTGCCCTTCGTCAGCCCGGACGCTGCGTTCTGGATGGGGCCAAAGGCCCATGTCGTGACCTACTACGTCAAGGGCGGCAAGGCGGTGAATATCGTCGCCGTCGCCGAAACAGAGGACTGGGTGAAAGAGTCCTGGACCGAACACAGCTCGACAGAAGAACTCATGCAAGCCTACACCGGGTGGCACAGCAACCTGATCGAGCTGTTCAAGCGAACTGATCCTTCACAGACCTACAAGTGGGGCTTATTCGACCACGATCCAATGGATCGCTGGTCCGTCGGGCATGCCACTTTGCTAGGTGACGCGGCGCATCCGATGCTGCCGTTCCTGTCCCAGGGCGCCGCGATGGCCATCGAAGACGGGTACGTGTTGGCTGAGGCCCTTGCGCATTTTGCAACCGACATACCCGCAGCGCTTGAAGCCTATGAAACCGAGCGTCGCCCTCGCACCTCCCAGGTTCAGCTTCAGGCTCGCGAGCGTGGCCGTACCTATCACTTGTCTTCGCCTGAAGAGTTGCGCAAACGCGATCTTGCCTATCAGCAAGAACAAGCCAACAACCCCAACGCGGTGGGTATCCGTGCCGAGTGGATTTACGAATATGACGCCACGACCTGTCGCGAGCGTTTCGACACGCAAACGCTGACGGCCTGATCAGCGATCTGAACGGGCGGGAGAGCAACCCGCCTCAAGGACCAAGGAGATTTACATGAGCCATTACCTCTACGGCGCCAACGTCCAGGCCAACGGCATACGCCAGCACTACTTGCGTTACGGTGGCAAAGGCCTGCCAGTGATCCTCATTCCGGGCATCACCAGCCCGGCAGTGACCTGGGGCTTCGTCGCCGAGCGCCTCGGTCGGACTTGTGATGTGTATGTCCTCGACATTCGCGGGCGCGGCCTGTCCGAAGCGTCGGCGACGCTGGACTATAGCCTCGACGCCCAAGCCGCCGACGTCGCTGCATTCGCCGTCGCCATCGGCCTTGAGCGCTACACGGTGGTGGGTCACTCCATGGGCGGCCGCATCGCGATCCGCATGGCCCGGCAGTTCAAACCCCAGGCATTGGAGCGTCTGGTTCTCATCGATCCGCCAGTCTCAGGCCCGGGTCGGCGCGAATACCCGAGCGGTTTGCCGTGGTATGTCGACTCGATCCGTTTGTCCTTGAAGGGCATGGACGCTGACGCCATGCGCACCTTTTGTCCGACCTGGACCCTTGAACAACTGCGCCTGCGGGCGGAATGGCTCGCGACCTGCGATGAACGCGCCATCGTCGCCAGTTATGAGGGCTTTCAGAACGACGACATTCATCAAGATCTGCCGCACATCGACGTGCCGACCCTGTTAATGGTGGCCAGCCGCGGCAACGTCTTGCTGCCAGAAGACATCACCGAAATTCAACAGCTGATGCCCGACGTGACGGTGGTCCGCGTTGAGGACGCGGGGCACATGATTCCGTGGGACAACGAGGAAGCGTTCTATCGGGCGTTCGGCGATTCCCTCGGATTATCCGTGTAAGAGGACAACGACATGGCTATTAGCGATATTGATCTGATCAACGCCTGGAAACAGGTCTTGACCCTTTCCAGGCTCAAGGCCGGTGACATTGTTACCGTGCTGACCAGCGACACCACCCATCCGCAAACCCTGCGCACCGCCATCATCGCGGCAAGCAGCCTCGATGCGCGGGTCAACCGCCTCGATTTGCCGCCGGTCAATGGCGAAAAATCTCATAGCCGCGACAGTCTGGCGTACCTGGGCACGACCCCGCTGACAGGCAACCGAGCGGCCATCGCTGCACTCAAGGAAAGCGATCTGGTGCTGGACTTGATGACGCTGTTGTTCTCCCCCGAACAGCACGAAATTCTTGAATCCGGGACAAAGATCCTGCTCGCCGTTGAGCCACCGGAAGTGCTGGTGCGGATGGTGCCCACCGAGGCTGACCGTGCTCGGGTCATCCGTGCCGCCGCTCAGCTCGAAGGTGCCAGGGAAATGCACATCACCTCGGCGGCCGGAACCGACCTACGCTGCCCATTGGGGCAATACCCCGCTATCAAGGAGTACGGCTTTGTCGACGAGCCCGGTCGCTGGGACCATTGGCCGAGCGGCTTCATCCTTACCTGGCCCAATGAAGGCGCGGCGAACGGCCGTATCGTGCTGGATAAGGGCGACATCCTCTTGCCGCAGAAATGCTACTTGAACGACCCCGTCACTTTGACGGTGACAGACGGGTTCGTGAGCGCTATCGAAGGCGGTCTGGACGCCGAATTGCTTAAAGACTACATGGATGCATTCGACGACCCCCAAGCCTACGCACTGTCCCACATCGGTTGGGGTCTGCAAAAACGGGCCCGCTGGTCGACGCTCTCGCTTTACGATCGCGAAGCCACCATCGGCATGGACGCTCGCGCCTTCGAGGGCAACTTTCTGTTCTCCATGGGTCCGAACAACGAAGCCGGCGGTGATCGGGTCACGGCGTGCCATATCGACATCCCGCTGCGCAATTGCACGGTCAGCCTGGATGACAACGTAGTGGTGCGCGACGGCAAGGTAATCGGCAATCCGGCGTAGACATCGCCGTGGGTACGGGCCGTATCCAGGACAGTTTTTACAGATTCCGTTTTCACCAACTCAGCCACAAGGAACGTAACCATGCAACGCGACGAAGCGATTTACCAACGCCAGGGCTTTGGTGCCCGACTGGGTGTCCAGGGCCAGATAGGGCTGTTGATTATTGATTTCGTGAACGGCTTCGCCGATCCAGCGGTTTTCGGCGGCGGCAATATTCCCGCTGCCATCGCGGCGACGATTCCCGTGCTGGCACAAGCACGCAAGCGCGGCTGGCCGGTGGCGCATAGCCGCATCGTTTATGCCGACAACGACAGCGACTGCAATATTTTTGCCCTGAAGATTCCTGGGATGCTCACGCTCAAGGAGCAGCACCCCAACAGCGCCATCGTCGCGCAACTGGAACCGGCCGAGGGCGAATTGGTGGTGCGCAAAACCGTACCCTCGGCATTCTTCGGCACGGGACTTTCGTCCTGGCTCACCCAGCACGGCGTACAAACCTTGCTGGTCGCTGGTTGCACCACCAGCGGCTGCGTGCGTGCCAGCGTGGTGGATGCCATGTCTTACGGGTTTCGGCCGGTGATCCTGGAAGACTGCGTGGGCGACCGCGCCTTGGCACCCCATGAAGCCAATCTCTTCGACATGAGCCAGAAAAACGGCGATGTATTGAGGTTCGACGCGTTCTTGAAAGATCTTGATAGTTAACGCATCGGCAATGACTCATTGAGCCGTGGTGATATCATTCGACGCCTCATCGCTGCACCGTAAGGATGTATGGCGTCTAATAAATTGAGGCAACATGGACAGCGTAAATATCAGCGGCCGACGTGGCGTACCGAACAAGCGGCGCGAGCCAGCCAACAAAAACAAGCCGGGGCGGCCTGAAGGGTTAAGCAATGTCCGGGACGAGATTCTGGACGCGGCTGAAATAATCTTCGCGGACCATGGCTATGCCGGCACAACGCTTCGCGAAGTGGCGGAAGCGGCCAAGGTCACGCAGGCGCTCATCAATTATTACTTCGGCTCCAAGTTTGGCCTGTTCGAACAAGTGTTCTTGCGGCGCGGAAGCAAGATCTCCGACGAACGACTTGATCGGCTCCATGAACTCAAACAGTCCGGCCAATACGATGTGAAGAACATCGTTCTGGCCTTCCTCAGTCCGACCCTGGTATTACGCGAAACCAAGGCGGGGCGCGCGTTCATTCGTCTGCAGGCACGCTTGCATACCGAGCCACCAGAAGTTTCCTACAAACTGCGAAACGAGGCTTATAACGCCTCCACCAAAGCCTATGTCGAGGCCTTTCGCGAAGTGCTGCCGCACATTACCGAATGCGAAGCCTATTGGCGGGTCACCCTGATGGTCGGTGCTTATATGTATGCCTTCTCTGATACCCATCGTCTGGAAGAATTGGCCGGTGGGGTGTGCAATCCTGAGGATTCTCAGGAAGTGCTGGAGCAGATGAGCGCGTTCGTTACCGCAGGTTTGCAGGCGCCCTCAATTAACTCCAAATGAGTATTCCATTGTCCTGATGCTTATCTGACGGACCTGTCCGCGCCTCGACGCTCATCGTGTGATTACCTTCCTTACAGTTCCAGGGTGTCGGGGGGACGGTCAACGTGTGGAGTGTTGAAGGTGGGGGCAACGTATGGTTATGGTTGGTTAGACTGCGTTTTTGGCTCTCATGACCATCGTGTTCCTTCCAAGAAGCTTATTCTTAGCCCTTCTTATCTCTAAGACTCTCCAACAGCCTTGCTGTCTACCCACATACACACCGTCCCCGTCAGTCCGACGAATCACACAATTTCTTATGCAGACTAGTATTCTCAATGAAGAATAACTAATGTGAACGTCTGCCTGAATATGGCATGGCTCATCGATTTCGACTGCGGCGCTTCAAAAAATAAAAATAAAAAGGACAGAGTTCAATGAAGACCCTGATGTATCCGGCAATTGCACTGATGAACCGCCTGAGCTTCGCCATGAAGTTTGGTCTCATGAGCATGCTTTTTTTCCTGCCCATGCTGGGCACCAACGTGTACCTGGTCAGCGACTCATACCACCAGTACATGGCCACGCAGATCGAGCTGAAGAGCCTTGATCTCCTGGGCACCAGCTTGAATCTGCGAAGGGACCTGGAAGCGCTGAGCAACCTGGCCGAAATCAACGCGGTACTAGGGCCTTCCGGCAAGAACGATGACTTGGAGTCTCGCATCGCCACGCTTGAACAACAGGTGATGAGCACATTGCAACGGCTGACAGCGGTCAGCCTCGATAACGACCAGATTGCCACGTTCAATGCCAAACGCGACCAAATGGTCAAGGAGTTCAAAGCTCAGCAGACTGCCCCGTCGTTGCAGAACAAAAGCCTGCTAATCGAAAGAATGCTGGCCGATGCTCAACTGTTTTGCCGGATCATCGCCAGCCAGGCAGGGCTAAGCCAGGATGATGAACCTGAAGTTCGTCAGCTTATCGATCTGGTCAACACCGTTACGCCGCAGGTGACGTCATTGCTGGGTCAAGGTCGCTCAATGGGGACTTACTCATTAGCGCAGAATATATTGAATACCACCGCCAACGTGAAGTTCGACATCCTGCTCAATGCCTTGGACAAACTGGACGCGGACTATGGCCTAAGGCTGGACGAAGCAATGCTTGCCAGCCCAGGCGCCAACCAGCAGTTACAGGCACTGGCCTCGACCAGTCGGACGTCCCTTAAACAAGGTGCAATGTTGTTCGAAAAAAATGTGGTAATGGCCGACCCGCTCGAGATGCCATGGCACCAGTTTTATGACCAGACTAGCGAGCTGATGGCACAAACCTATGGACTGAACGAGGCCACTCTGCACGTGCTCGACGATGAATTGCGGGACCGCCTGGCGCAAAAACGCAACAGCATGCTGACATTGAGTGCCGCCCTCGCCTTGATGTTCGTGACGATCTTTTATTTGTATGCGGCATTTTATATCGCGACCCGCAGCACGTTGGGCAGTCTTCGACAGATGATGGACAAAGTCGCTACAGGCGACATGACCGTCAGCTTCCATGCACAAAGCCGCGATGAGCTGGGCGACCTTGGCCTGGCGTTCAATACCACCGTGCAGAAGATCCATGACTTGATCGAAAAAGTGGGTAGCACCGTGGGCGAGGTTCAGCTTCAGGCAGGCCAGGTAGAGACGGTGTCGGCGCAAAGCAGCGTGGCCGTTACTGACCAGCGGGGTCAGATTGAACAGGTCGCTGCCGCAATGAATCAAATGACTGAAACGGCTCAAGAAGTTGCTCACAGCGCAGTCGCTGCAGTCGCCAGCGCACGGAATGTCAATCTGGAAACCGCCAGTGGCCGCGGGCTGCTGGATTCGCAGCAAGAAAGCATCACGCGACTGGCCGAGGAAATAGAGCGCTCGGTTGCTGTAATCAACCAACTGGCAAATGACAGCGCGTCGATCAGCACAGTCCTGGACGTAATCAAAAGTATCGCCGAGCAAACCAATTTACTGGCGCTTAATGCGGCGATCGAAGCCGCTCGGGCTGGCGAGCAGGGCCGGGGATTTGCCGTTGTTGCTGATGAGGTACGGACGCTGGCCCAACGAACCCGACAATCCACCGACGAGATTCAACAGACGATCAAGGTTCTGCAAAACGGCGTAGGGGCTGCAGTAACGGCTATGGGACTGAGTCATCACACCGCCAACGGCGCGGTGGGCCAATCAGGGCAGGTTCAGAAAGCGCTGGTGAATATACTTGATGCCGTCGGGCAAATCGTCGACCAGAACCAGCGAATCGCAACCGCTGCCGAGCAGCAGATGACGGTCGCTCAGAATATCGACCGCAACATCATCGCGATCAATCAGGCGGGTGAGCGTACTGCCTCCGGAGCCCATCAGACTGAACGTGCCAGCGGTCAGTTGACTGTCCAGATAGCTGAACTGAAACATCTAATCGGGGCGTTTCGTGTTTGATCCTGACGATTCAAGCGCAACAACGCCTTTAGCCTCGCGTTTATAAAGCGGTCGCCTTAACCGAGCATCAGGCGCTGATGGGCCAGATGCCTTGGCTCATCAACGCATTGAAGGTTTCACTAAGCCCCAGCGCCGCGCAGGGATAGTCGTGGCGTACCCACCATAGCCACAGTGCAAGCAGCCCGCCCACCAGGCTGCGCACAGCGATCTCGCCACGCAGGCCGTTGGTGTCGTAGGCGTTGTGCTTTTTCATATGCTCACGAACCTGAACCACGAGCATGTTTTCAAGGTGTGCCAGGACTATTTCCCGCGACGTCCCGCCCATCAACGACGTCGTTAATGCGGCGTGTTGTTCGGTCGCTACGAACAACCAGCCGCAGACGTCCAGAACCACTTGTTCTCGATCCGCTACGTTAGTGAGTTTTATCGCGGGCGCCCCCATGACCCCGTAGCCGGCGACCAGAAGGTCTTCTTTATCGCGAAAATGGGTATAGAAGGTCGACCGTGCAACACCTGATCGGTCGAGAAGATCCTGCACGGTGATGTCGCAGTAATCCTTCTCCAGGGCCAAGTGATACATGGTCACCAGCATTAGCTCGCGGGTGCGTTGCGCGCGCAAGGCATGTCGGTCGCCGCTGACATCCGACTCATGGGGCCAGTCGGCAACGGTTGGAATGTGCTGATTCATCCGGAATCTCTACGTGAGAGGCTTGGTGAATTTCTTTTTGTGATGGTTGTTAAACAGTTTTGTGATTAATGTTTTAACAATCTTCGCCAAGACTGTCACAGCCCCACGGAGCAAGCAAGCAGCGGTGTTCAGCACTGTTCAACAACTCGATTTCCAGCCATACCGAACAGATCGCGATATCTGTCCGTTGTGGATGTGCAGCGACGGTTTTAGAGTCCGCTCTGTCCAGTACAGAGACGGGAAAAATAACAATGAATCCTGATCAACACGGCACAACCTCATGCATTTGTCCGCTCGCTTTCGTCAGTCCGCCCATGTGCCACGGCGGCTTTTTCTCAGCGTTGCTGAACACCCACTCGGAATCGTTTTCCTGCAGAGCTGAACAATAAAAATGCACAAATCCTACGACTACATCATTGTCGGCGCAGGCTCTTGCGGCTGTGTAATGGCAAACCGACTGTCCGATGATTCCAGCGTGTCGGTGCTGCTGATCGAAAGCGGCCCGGAAGACAGCAGCGCCATGATCGCCATGCCCCGTGGCATTGGCAAGCTGCTGGCGCGGGGCAATCCCCATGTCTGGGACTATCAGGCCTCCCGCGGCAAAGGTCTCGGTGACGAACTTTGGCTCAAGGGCAGAACCCTCGGCGGCTCCAGTTCCGTCAACGGCATGGTCTATGTGCGTGGCGCTCCGGCTGATTACGACGCCTGGGAAGCCAATGGGTGCAGCGGCTGGGGCTGGAAAGACATTGGCCGGCAGTTTGTCGCCCTCGAAGACCACCAGTTAGGTGCTGCCCAGTGGCGCGGCGTGGGTGGCCCGCTGAAAGTCAGCGTGCATCCTTCCGGCGATGAATTATGCGACGCGGTGATTGCCGCCGCCGCTGAGCTCGGAACGGTCAAAGTCGCTGACACCAATCACGTTGACTCGGTGAAGCACGGCGGCTTCGGCTATCAACCGCAGACCACGTGGGGCGGACAACGCTTTAGTGCGGCTAAAGCCTTTCTCGACCCGGTGCGCCAGCGCCTCAACCTTACCGTGCTCACCGCTACCACAGTGGAGCGCATCGAGTTCAAGTCAGGTCGAGCCGTGGCGCTTCAGCTTCGCGATGCGTCGGGTCAGAGCACGGTAGGTATCGGTCGTGAAGCCGTACTGTGCGCCGGGGCGATCGAGAGCCCGAAATTGCTGCAACTGTCGGGCGTCGGTCCAGGCGATCTGCTGCGTTCGCTGGACATTAAAGTGGTCAGCGATTCGCCTAATGTCGGACGCAACTTGCGTGAGCACCTGTACATCGCCATGCAGTACCGGGTTACCCGAGGCAGCTTCAATCACTGTTTTTCCGGCTTCGGGTTGTTGCGCTCGGTACTGCGTTATTTCATCAGCAAGAAAGGCCCTATGACCCACGCCGCCCACGAGGCCGGTGGTTTCGTCAAAACCCGCAAGGGCCTGGAGCGTCCCGACGCGCAAATCGGCGTGAGCTTGTACTCGATGCTCGGCGACGGCAACAAAGTGATGATCGACAAAGAGCCGGGCCTGACTCTCGGCGGCTACTTTTTGCACCCCGAAAGCCAGGGTGAAATCCGGATTCAGTCCAAAGACCCCTCTGTGGCGCCGCTTATCGATGCCAATTACCTGAGCTCCGAAGTTGATCGCATTGCCGGTGTTGCGCTGGTCCGTTGGTTCCGGCAACTGGCTGCGCAACCCGCGCTCAAACCGTTCATCGTCAAAGAACTCACTCCCGGCAGCGACGCGCAAAGCGACGAGCAAATCCTTGCAGCCGTGCGCCGTTTCGGCCAAACCGCCTTTCACGTTTCCGGCACCTGCCGCATGGGTGCCGACCCGGCCTCGGTGGTCGATCTGAACCTGAAGGTACGTGGTGTGGAAGGCTTGCGCGTAGTCGACACCTCGGTGATGCCGACCCTGCCGTCTGGCAACACCAACGCCCCGGCCATGGCCGTTGCCATGCGCGCCGCTGAACTCATGACCGGCAGAACCGAAGGAGCGACACGCTGATGAACATCCCCTTTACTCATTTGGACAAGCTGTACATCGATGGACACTGGGTGCCCGTTGCGGACACCGAAGCCGTGCTCAATCCGGCCACCGAAGCCGTGATTGGCCATGCGCCGGTGGGCGACCAGAGCACCGCAGAGGCGGCCATCGCCGCAGCACGCCATGCCTTCGATCATGGGCCATGGCCGCTGATGAGCATGAGCGAACGCGCCGGCTATCTTCGCCGCCTGCATGGGGCTCTGGTTGCTGAGCGCGAAGCCATTGCCGCGCTGATCATTGCTGAAGTCGGCTGCTCCCAAGGGGTGACGTATGGGATGCAAGTGGATATGCCGCTGGGCCATGTGCTGACCGCAATCGATCAGTCGTTGAACGGTGAACCACGACAAATATCCACTCACGCAGCGCCCAACCCCTTCAATCCTGGCGGCCCGTTATTGCTAGGCGGCGGCAGCATCGAGCGCGAGCCGATCGGTGTGGTGGCAGGCATTACCGGTTACAACTTTCCGTTCCTGCTGAATCTGGCGAAAGTGTTCCCCGCCCTCCTCGCCGGCAACACGCTGGTACTCAAGCCTTCGCCATTCACGCCTTACTCGGCGTTGCTGTTCGGGCAATTGGCCGAACAGATCGGGCTTCCCGCCGGGGTGCTCAACGTCATCACCGGTGGCCCACACATCGGCGCGCTGCTAAGCAGTGACCCGCGCGTGGACATGGTTTCTTTCACCGGGTCCGAAGCTGTCGGCGTCAGCATCATGAGCCAGGCCGCTCCCACCCTGAAGCGAGTGCACCTGGAGCTTGGCGGTAAATCAGCATTAATCGTGCGCGCTGATGCCGACCTGCAGATGGCCGCGATGGCGGCAGTCGGCGGCTTGACCGTAAACGCTGGCCAAGGCTGCGCTTTGCTGACGCGTTTCGTGGTGCATGAGTCGATTCGTGCGCCGTTCATGCAGATCGCTCAGGCCATCGCCAGCCAAATCAAGGTCGGCGACCCCGCCGACCCGACGGTGATGATGGGACCGCTGATCCGCGAATCGCAACGGGCCAAAGTCCAGGGCTTTATCGACCGTGGCCGCGACAGCGGTGCGCGCCTGGTCTGCGGCGGTGGACGCCCAGCGGGCCTGCCACGCGGCTTCTTCAGCGAGCTGACGCTGTTTGATGACGTGCGCAATGACATGGAAATTGCTCAGGAAGAAATCTTCGGTCCGGTGGGCGTGACGATTGGTTTCGAGACAGATGAACAGGCGCTGGCCATCGCCAACGATTCGCGCTTTGGCCTTAACGGCGGGATTTTCACTGCAGACGCTGCCACTGGGCTGGACATGGCCCGGCGCATTCGTGCCGGAAGCGTGTACCTCAATGGCGGTGGCGGGCAGATGCCCTATGCGCCTATCGGTGGCTTCAAACGCTCCGGCATCGGCCGTGAATTCGGTCCCGACTGGCTCAAAGAATTCACCCAGGAAAAGTCGATCATTTACCCGATTGGCCGTTAAGTCAGCCAGCGCGTTTCCCGAACCACGTAGTAACAATAAAAATAAGGTAAACCGATGAAAGACATGACCTTCCAGGGACGCAATGCCGTCACGCGCGGCGCCATCACGCTGTTGGTACTGGGCGCCAGCGGCCTGGCCTGCGCCGACTCGATTGACCTGCCCAACCCTGACTATCAGTTGCGCTGGGACAACACCGTCCGATACACCCTGGGAATGCGCACAGAAGGTCAGGACAGCCGCATCCTCAACAACCCCAACTACGACGAGTCGGACGGCAAGTTCAACAAGGGCGACGTCGTTACTAATCGCCTCGACCTACTGACCGAACTGGACTTCTCCTACCTCAACAACTGGGGCGCACGTATGAGCGCTGCGGGCTGGTATGACCAGGCCTACGACGATGGCAGCGTCAGTCCGAGCAACCCTGCGTACGGCACAAGCTACAACAACAACCACTACAGCTCGCAGGTCGACCGCTACGTCAACGGTCCTTCCGGTGAAATCCTGGACGCCTTTGTCTGGAAAAACTTTTCACTGGCCGGAGCCTTGGTCAACGTAAAGGTCGGTCGGCAAACCAACTACTGGGGCGAAGGCTTACTGTTCGCAGCTCACTCGATCTCTTACTCCCAGGCGCCTACCGATGGTGTGAAAGCGGTTACCAGCCCAGGGATCGAGATCAAAGAAGTGTTCTTGCCAGTCGGGCAGATATTTGCCAAAGCGCAGGTGACCGATGCGCTGACCATCGCTGGGCAGTACTTCTATGAGTGGGAAAACACCCGGCTGCCGTATGGCGGCACTTACTTTGGTCCCGCAGACCCGTTCTTCGAAGGCACCGATCGGTTGCCGTTGGGCGGCGGGCAATACCTTAACCACTCATCCTCCAAGGACGGGCGAGCCAGTGCCAACTGGGGCGTGATGGCCAAGCTTAACGTCGAGTCCATCGAATCGAACTTTGGCGCCTACTACCGCCAATTCGACGATTACCAACCGTGGCTGGCTCCGGAAATCCGCTTCGCCCAGGCCGACTATCGTTTGGTTTACCCTCGTGACGTCAAATTGGTGGGCTTAAGTTTTTCCCGGGTCATCGAGTCGGTTTCGGTGGGTAGCGAATTGTCCTATCGCATGAACGGTGCTTTGAACGCCACCGCCGTGGACCCAACCGATGACGAAGGTCCGCGCGGCGACACCCTGCACTTTATCGCCAACGGCGTTTACCTAATGCCCCGCAGCTTCCTGGCTGAGAATGCCACCGTCGTCGCCGAATTTGCCTACAGCCACCTTGAGCGTGTGACTGAACACAAAGAATTGTACGACGGCGTCGGTCAACCGGGTTGCGTCAATGAGCGTACCGGTGTTGCCGGTTCAGGCGATAAGTCTGATGGTTGTTCGACCCGCGACTATTACGGTTTGGCCGTCAACTTTACGCCGACCTACCTGTCGATTTTCCCGTCATGGGACATGGACGTACCGATCACCACCAACTACGGCCTGCACGGTAACGCTGCCACTGCGGGCGGCGGTAACGAAGGCGCTTTGTCCTGGTCAGCCGGGGTCAAGCTTACCTACGCCCAACGCTACGAGTTTGGCTTGCGTTACGCCGACACCACCGCTCAGTCGAAAACCCTTGCAGGCAACACCGTGGGCGGCAACGGCGGCGTAGGCAGTACCGATCGCGGCTGGTTGGCCTTCACCTTCAAGACCTCTTTCTAAGCAGCCAGACAACTTTTCTGCTTGGTCTCCAACAAGAATTCAGGAGAAACGCCCGTGTTACGACATCCAACCCCTACTCTGGTCCTGGCCTTCGCGCTGCTCGGTTGTTCAGCCGCCAGCGTCGCCGCAGTCACCGCGCAAGAAGCCGCTGAACTGGGAAAAACCTTGACCCCATTCGGCGCGATTCGCGCCGGCAACGCCGATGGTTCGATACCGGCCTACGAGGGCGGTCTACGCACTGCACCGCCGGGCTTCATAGCAGACAGCGGGTTCTGGGTCGACCCGTACAAAGATGAAAAACCGCTGATGCGCATTGATTCAAAAAACATGGACAAGTACGCCGACAAGCTCAGCGAAGGGCAGAAAACGCTGCTCAAAAAATACCCTGAATACTACTTGGATATTTTCCCGAGCCACCGCACTACCGCTTACCCGCAAGAAGTCCTCGACGCCACTGTACGTAACGCTGGTACCTGCAAAACCCTCAACGATGGGTTGGCAGTAGACCCGGTGTGCCGGGGTGGTCTGCCGTTTCCGATTCCTAAAACCGGCAACGAGGTCATGTGGAACCAACAACTACGCTACAAGGTCGGCCATGGTTACTCGACCACCTCGTCTTCCAACAGTTGGGTGATCGATGCCAATGGCCAAATCACCAAAACCGCCGAGCAAAGGACATTCGAAGAGCAGCCTTTCTATCAGGTCAAGCAAGCTGACCGCGACCCGCAGATGTACGCTCGCGTTTACGCGCTGGACAAATACCCGGCGCGCAGTGCGGGCCAGTTAATCGTACTCGACGACTACCTGGACCCCATTGCCAAGCCACGTCGGGCCTGGAGCTACACCCCCGGCCAACGCCGCATCAAACTGGCGCCCGAGTTCGGTTACGACACGCCGGTATCCAACCAGGGCGGGGTCAACCTGTTTGACGAACTGCAAATGTTCTCCGGCGCTCAGGATCGTTTCGACTATAAATTGGTCGGGCGTAAAGAGATGTACATCCCGTACAACGCCTACAAACTCTATTTTGACTGCAAACAGGAAGACCAATTTACACCGCACCACGCTAACCCTGCGTGTGAGCGCTGGGAGCTGCATCGGGTATGGGTAGTAGAAGCGACGCTCAAACCAGGTATGCGTCACGTTTACAGCAAACGCACCTATTACCTCGATGAAGACAACTTCGGTACTGGACTGTATGACGCCTGGGATGCAAGTGGTTCGTTGTACCGTTCGATCTTCCTGAGTGGGGTACAACTGTATGACAAGACCCTGCCTTATAACGTGAAAAACGTCAGCTATGACTTTAACAAGGGCATGTGGGCGCTGGTGAACGATGGGCTCAAAGGCGGCTATAAGTTCTTCGACACACCGCGTTCCGAATTGGAAATGAACGCCGAAGCCATTGTTTCCAGAGAAACCCAACGATAACGGATTGGAGTCCACTATGGCCACGGAACTGAATCGATGCTCTGACCGGTTCAGTTTCGTTCTGGCTGACGGAACCGAAGTGTTTCCGGTTCAAGTCAACGGTCAGGATAACGCGGCGCCCCACTACCGCATTTCCTGCGGACGACGCGGCGCCCATGTCTTGATATCCAGCGAAGATGTCAGCGAATACACGATGTGGCATAAGGTCGTTTATCAGGGCTATGCAGTACGCTGTAAATCAAAAGACGGCGCGGTGTGCGGCATGTACCGGCATCAACCGAAGCGGGGCTGATGCATAGACTTATCTCGGAAGACCACAGACCAACTAAGCTCAAGCCCCAATCGCCATAGAATGGGAGTATTAGCTTGAACCATCTGATGATTGCACTGATTGTTTTCATCTGCGTATTCGGCAGTGCCTTGCTGGGGTTGTACGTACGAGAACACTTGCCAGCGCACCACTTAAACGATGAATCCGTAAGCGTGGTGAAGCTGGCCACCGGCCTGATTGCGACCATGGCCGCGCTGGTATTGGGTTTGTTGATCTCATCCGCCAAGAGCACCTTCGACACGACCAACGCCGAGCTGGTACAGAATGCCGCCATGGTCATTCAACTCGACCGCGTGCTGGCGAGGTACGGGCCGCAAACCCAGGAAATTCGCGCCCTGCTGAAAGCCAGTTACGCAGGCGCAGTGGATATCATAGCCTCAGGCGACGATACGCAACTGGCGCGCCTCAACAGCGCCGAAGCAATCAACCGCTCTGAAGGCTTGCAGCGCAAGGTGCAGGAACTGGTCCCCGGCAATGATGTGCAACAGGCCGCCAAAGCCCATGCCCTACAAATCGTTGATACGGTCTTCGCCGCCCGGTGGCTGACGCTGCTTCAGGCCAACGGCTCGATTCCGTTTACCCTATTGGTCGTACTGGTGATTTGGCTATCGATTATCTTCGGCACTTTCGGTCTGTTCGCAACGCGCAATGGGACCGTTATCGCCGCTCTGATGATGTGCGCGCTCTCGACTTCAGGGGCGATATTTTTGATCGAAGAACTTAACCGGCCACTGGATGGACTAGTCGGCGTGTCAGTCGCACCCATGCGCGATACGTTATCGCGCATGGGTCAATAACCACTCGGATCAGCGAGCCTTCTTCAGCAGAAAGTGCGACAGCGCCGGGATCAATACCAGCGCCCCGACCATGTTCCAGATGAACATGAAGGTCAGCAAGATGCCCATGTCTGCCTGGAACTTGATGGGTGACCAGGCCCAGGTCACGACGCCCGCTGCCAGGGTAATGCCCACCAGCGCCACCACCTTACCGGTGAACCCTACGGCGTTGCGGTAGGCCTCAGTCAACGACAACCCCGCACGCTGCTGTGCCAACTGCACGCTGAGCAGGTACAGCGCGTAGTCCACGCCGATGCCAACTCCCAGCGCAATGACCGGCAATGTCGCCACTTTCACGCCCATGCCAAGCCAGACCATCAACGCTTCACACAAAATGGAAGTCAGCATCAAGGGCAACACCGCCACCACCACCGCGCGCCAGCTGCGGAAGGTAATGAAGCACAACACGATCACCGCGCCATACACGTAAAACAGCATAGTGTGGTTGGCTTCGCGGACGACGATGTTAGTGGCGGCCTCGATCCCGGCACTGCCAGCGGCGAGCATGAATTGACGGTCACCGGTGCTGTGTTCACGGGCAAACGCCTCCGACACCTGTACCACTCGGTCCAGGGTTTCGGCTTTGTGATCCGAAAGGTAAGCCACGATGGGCATCATGGAGCAGTCGTTATTGAACAGCTCCGGGTTGTTCACTGAAGCCTGTTGCGCTGCGTAATTCAAGACATTTTGATTGCGCGCGAGGGTCAGCCACTTGGGGTTGCCTTCGTACGAACCCGCTGTAATCTGCCGCACCGCGTTGACCAGCGACACGGTGGTTTGCACGCCCGGTTGCTGCTGCAATAACCAACCCAGGCGATCCGCTTCGATCAGGGTTTCATATTTCAGACAACCTTCGCTGGGGGTTTTGAGCATGATCGCGAACTGGTCGCTGGACAGCGAATAGTTTCCGGTGATGTAAGCGTTGTCGCGGTTGTAGCGCGAATCCGAACGCAACTCCGGCGCGCCGGGATCGAGGTCGCCGATCTTCAGGTGCGAGGCGACCACCAGGCCGCCTGCCGCCAGCAAGCCCGCTACCGACACAGCCACCGTGGCCCAACGCCGTTCGGTGAAACGATCGAGGAAGCGCCAGAATGCCCCCAGTCCCTTGGCGCTCGCGTCTGGGTTTTCTGCCCGCAGGCTGCGCTGTGCGGCTTTGCCACTGACCCCGAAATAAGACAGCAACACCGGCAGCAGCACCAGGTTGGTGAAGATCAATACCGCTACACCGATGCTCGCGGTGATCGCCAAATCCTGGATCACCGGAATGTCGATGAACATCAGTACCGCGAATCCCACCGCGTCGGCCAACAAAGCCGTGAGGCCCGCGAGAAACAGACGGCGGAAGGTGTAGCGTGCCGCGACCAACTGATGTGTGCCGCGCCCAACGTCCTGCATGATGCCATTCATCTTTTGCGCGCCATGGGACACGCCGATGGCGAACACCAAAAACGGCACCAGTATCGAGAACGGGTCCAGCGCGAAACCGAGCAGCGCCACCAGCCCGAGTTGCCAGACCACGGCGATCACCGAACAGAGGATCACCAGCGCAGTACTGCGCACGCAACGAGTGAAATAAAAGATGATGGCGGTGGCGATCAGCGCAGCGGCGCCGAAGTACATCATGACCTGCATCAGACCATCGATCAGGTCGCCCACCAGTTTGGCAAAACCGATGACCCGGATTTTGATCGGGCCCTTGCCCTCCTCCCCTGCACTGTGGGAAGCACTTTGGCCGGCGAATTCAAATTTATTGCGCAGCTTCTCTTCAAGCTGTTGCGAGAACGCATGGTAGTCGATGGATTGACCCGTGACAGGGTCCTTCTCCAGCAGCGGCACGAAGATCATGCTGGATTTAAAGTTATTACCGATCAGACTGCCAACGATGCCCGAGCGCGCGATATTCATGCGCAACTGTTGCACCGACTGCGGTGAACCGTCGTAGGAATCCGGCATCACCGGACCGCCCTGAAAACCCTCTTCGGTGACTTCGGTCCAACGTACTGCGGGCGTCCACAGCGACTTCATCCAGGCGCGATCCACGCCAGGCATCAGGAACAGGTCGTCGCTGATCTCCTTCAATGCTTCCAGGTAGTGTTGATCGAAGATATCGCCGTCGCTGCTTTCCACCACCACCCGCACCGCGTTGCCAAGGCCACGCAAGGCTTGACGGTTTTCCAGGTAGTTTTTGATGAAGGGCTGACTGTGGGGAATCATCTTCTCGAAGCTGGCATTAAGTGTCAGTCGAGTGGTCGCGAAAAAGCTCAGCGCGACCGTCACCACCAGGCAAGCCACCACCACCCACCGCCGGTTATTGAAAATCAGGCGTTCCAGCAGGTTTCCGGAGCGCGCATCGAAGCTCTTCAGCTCGCGGATCACCGGCATCGTATCGGTTTCGTATTTACCCATGACGTGGCAGATCTCTTGGTGAAACGGCAAGTGGGCTCATTCGAGGGGCAACTGGCGCAGGCCACGGGAGCCCGCCAGGACCAGCGATCCGGAACCTGACATCAGCGCGGCGGCCACCGGGGCCAAGCTTTTTTCGGGCTGGAGCTTGAAATTCACGCCGTTGTCGGCGCTGATCAGCACATGCCCGGCCTGGCTGAGCAGCACAATTCGCCCGTCTTTGGTGACGGTGCCGGCGGTGATGGTCAGCGGCAAACCCAACTCGACCTTGGTCCAGTTCTTCCCGTCATCGATACTGCGATAGACATTGCCGCGCAGCCCGTAAACCAGGGCCATGCCGGGTTTGCCGGTGATACCGAAAAAGGAGCCGTTGTACGGCATGGGTGTGGCGTTGAAGTGGCCGGCGACCGGGTCCAGTTTCAACACCAGGCCTTGCTCGCCGACGATGAACAACTGGTCGCCAATCGGGCGCAACGCGTACAGGTTCAGTGCGCTGGGATTGTCGGTGCGGTCCAGCCAGGGAGTCCAGCTACGGCCACCATTGTCGGTGCGAAGAATCAGGTTAAACGCGCCAACCACATAGCCAACCTGATCGTTCTCGAACCAGACATCGAGAAAGGATTGGTCAGCACCTTCGCTCATTCGCTGGGCATCGGCCACCCGAGCTATCAATGCCTCATTCGCGGGCTGGACCGCCAGTTGTTGCCGGTAATACGCGAGCACCATCGGACCTACCTGACGCCCGTCCAGTTGCCGATCCCAGGTCACGCCGGTATCGCTGCTGTGCAGCACCACCCCGTCGTGACCCACCGCCCAACCTTGGCTCGGTGTCGCAAAGTACACCGCCACCAAGTCTGAACTGACCGGAACCTGGGCTTGCAACCAGTGCTGACCGCCATCATCGGAATAAAGGATGTGTCCGCGTTGACCGACAGCAACCAGACGGTCGCCGGCGTTGGCCAATCCGGTGAGCATGCCCTTGGCCGCCAGTTCGCTGTGCATGGCTGGGGTATCCAGCACATCAACGAAATCGGCGGCGACCACAGGGCGAAGAAAGGGCAGTGCCAACGCGCCGAGTAATCCGGCCAGGGCTACACACTTAAACGTATTCATGGTTGTTTCTCGGGTAAAACGCCACCGCGAACCTGGGGCCCGGCGGTGGCAAATACCGCTTTGGAGTTGTGTTAGCGAATACCGGTGCCGGCCAGCGACTCTGGCACCCATTGAGCCTTGGACTGAGGCTCGATGTACTTCAGGCCACCATAAGGACCATAGAAACCATTGAGGTTGTAAGCGCCGGACACAAAGTCGTAGAGCATATGATTCAGGGTGTCTGGAGCTTGCACGTCATAGCTGTAGGTCAGGTGTGCAAAGCCGCCACGAAACAACTGACCGCGCGCGTCATACTCGTCCGAAGCCAACACGGTCCAACTGTCCTCGTCGAGGTAGAAGGTGCGCTTGGTGTAAATGTGGCGCTTGCCCGGTTTAAGCGTGGCTTCGACTACCCATACACGGTGCAGCTCCCAGCGCATCAGGTCCGGGTTGACGAAATTCGCGGTGGTCACGTCCGCTGCTTTGTCGTGGTAATTCAGCTTGTAGGTGTTGTACGGAATGACCATTTCCTTCTTGCCGACCAGCTTGAAGTCGTAACGGTCCATGGCGCCGTTAAACAAGAAGGCATCGTCGTAGGTTGCTGTGCCGGTGGTGCCGGGGTTCGGCGTGTCGTAGGCAAGGTCGGGGGCAAGTTTGACTCGACGTTGCCCCGGCAAGTACTGCCAGGCACGACGCGGCTGTTTCAGCGGATTGACCGCGTCCATCAGCAATAGCGCTTCACCGGCACGACGCGCCGGGCCGGTGTACTGCAGCTTTATCTTGTAAAACACTTCCTCGGCAGCCACCGGGCCGACCGGGCGATTGGCTGCATACAACGGGTACTCAATGAAGAACATACCGGTGGAGCTCAACGAAGCAGCACCCGAGGAATCGACATTCCAAGAGTCATACTTGTTGCTCATGGCGACGCCTTGATAGCGCATCAGGTGGTTCCACATCGCTTCATTGCCATTGGCCGGGATCGGAAACGGTACGCCTGGTAGAGCGTTATCCAGCGCCAGGCCTTCGTCCGAAGTCTTGGCACCCACGGCATTCTTGGCGGTGTTGGCCAGCACTTGCGCGGGCATGCCCACGGTTCGATGGGTCGGGTAAACATCGACCCGGAAGTTCGGGTAACGCTTAAGCAGTTCTTGGGTCGACGCCGTCAGTACCTTGGCATTTTCAGCGGCGTTTTTCTCGGTAATGACCACCCGCGGCTTCTCGCCGTCAAACGGGTCGGGCCGTACCGAACTGCCTTTCTGGTAGCTGGCTGGCGGCGTGTTCAAGCCGCCGGAGAAAGCGGGAATGGTGCCGTCGGCGTTGCCGGCCTTTTCAGCACCGACCCCCGTCAGCGTAGTGCCGAGCTGCGCGGCCTGTTCGGGTGATACCGCGGCGTGCGCAGTACCGGCAATAGCCAGCACCAGTGTGGTTGCTAGTAGCGATTTGACGAAATTCATGGGGTGTCTCCGATATTCAGGCAACGCTTCCATCAGAAGGTCGTTTTGAAAGTGAGGGTGACCATGCCACGGTCGGCGATTTGCGCGAACGTGCCGGCAAATGCGGTCGGTTGACCGGGCGTGCAGTTGTACTGACCGTTGGCACCTGGCGCGGAACCCCCACCCTGCGCTCCGCCCGGGGTCGCCGAGCCTGCCGCTTTACAGGTGTCAATGGCACCGAAGTTGTCCACGTATTTGAGGTCGAAGCGGTACTGGTTACGAATATCCATGCCGACACCGATCGAGTAGTTACCCGCGCCCTCGTTGCCACCCAACTGCACAGAAGATTCACCCTTTAGGCCGACGCTCACAGCAGCCGGCAAGTACATATCGACCCCAGGGAAGACCTGGTACCAGGTTGGGGTGAAGTTGACCCCTAGAACGTAGTTGTCTTTGGTGACCTTGTCGGCGCCGCGATACCAATCGTCACCTTTAAACAGCTGCTCATTCTCCGTCACGCTCAACCAACGGCTGTAGGCCAACTCCATCAACAAGGTTGAAGAGTCCCAAACCGGCGTCTTGGCAAACGTGGTCAGGCCGTTGAGCACGGCGTGCACGGTGTTACCCCGCGCTACGCCGTTTTCGCCATTGAAACTCGAAATAAAGCCAGGCAGTCCTGCGGCACCCGCAGCAGGGCTAACGGTCGCGGCAACGCTCGAGAGCGGCATGTTGTGCCGGTAGTTGACGTCCAGGCCAACACTGACACCTTCGATGCTTTTCGACAGGCTGACCCCATAGACGTCGATGTCATCGACGTAGAACTGGTTGTAGCTGCCGATGTTGCCGGAAAGCAGCTGTGCAGCCCCCACAGCAGTGGGCTGTAACACCACGTTCGGCAGAATGTCAGAGGTTTTGCGGTAGTAGAAGCCCAAGGTGCCGTCCAACCATTCCGGGCTCCATTTGGCCATCAAGCCGTAATCACCGCTATTGCTCGGGGTATAAGTGTGGCCCTCGGAAAGTCGCAGGTATTGGTTTGCACCCAACGGACCGGGTGTACCAAAACGCGGGTTGACCGCGCCGATGGCCGACAGGTCACCGCCGCTTTGCAAACTGTCGTTGAAACCCAGGTAAGTGCCGGATTCTGGTAAACGGGCGGCGTTCCAGTTCAGAAAGTACTGTGCAGCTAATGTCAGCTCAGAGTTAAGCGTCAGGCTAGTCGAGAGTTGCGAACGAGGGATAAACAGCTCCTTCGCTTCGGTACCCGGTACCGCCAGTGCCTTTGACAGGTCCAGACCCGACTGGCCGTAGTTGTTGCCGTGGGCCAGGGAAAGGATGCTTTCGCCCCAATACTGGGTGTGCTTACCCAGCTTGGCGCTGAGCAACGACTCGTCACCGATTTCCATGCTGGTGAATACGAAGGCGTCCAGCAGTTCGGCGGAAGGACCGTTGTAATAACGATTGGCGTAACTGCTCAATCGGTCGGAGTCCGGCTTGCCGTCATGCAGTTGGTTGGTCGACGCATTGTTGCTGCCAACGTTGTCGTAAGCATGGTCATACCAGGTGTTGGAGCTGAGACGAAAGCCCGACGTTTGCTTGTAGACCACGTCCATTTCGGACAATACATCGACTCGTTCAGACACGGGACTACCGGCACGAAAGTTGCGATCCCCGTCGTTGTTGTTCCACGAGTGTGAAAGTCGAGGGTCTGCGCTTTCCACGCGCTGGGCGTAGTTCATCTTTACGGTGTTGTCGAAACGAACAGCCAGGTCCGGGTCGCCGGTATCGATCTCAAAAGCATGGACAGGAGTAATGCCCAACCCAGCCATGATCGCTGAGGCCAGGAGCCCTTGGCGCAGATGTGGATGGCAGATCTTATTGTTGTTATTCATCTAACGGTACACCTTTCTCTGTGGTTCACGAAAAACCATTCATTGAATCCGCACGCATTGGAACCAAGCCGGATCTGAAGCTCAGATCGGTCGAGACTGTTGTACCGCGCGCAGAAAAAGGGTGCCGGTCAATAGGGCCAAATCGTCGGTCAGCGCAGAGCGGCCGTCGATTTACCTATAGGCATCAAGCTTGTTGGCGGAAATCGGTGGGCGACAATCCGGTCCAGCGTTTGAAGGCCCGGGTAAAGTTACTGGTATCACTGAAGCCCAGTAGAAAAGTGATCTCTGTCACGGGGCGTGAGAGCTGGCTCAAGTAGCTACAGGCCAATTCTTTACGGGTATCGTCAAGCAATTGTTGAAAGTGCGTACCGCGCTGGGACAGTTTGAGCTGCAACTTGGTCGGGCTCATGAACAATGCGCTGGCGACCCGATCCCGGGTGCAATCACCATCGGGCAGGAACTCGATAATTTTTTGCGTTACCCCAGTAATGACATCGTTTTTATCCAGCCGGGCCAGGTAACTGATGATGATGTTGTCGTTGACCTGGGCCAGTTCAGGGCACGAGCCGGTGAGCATCTCGAGCATATCGGCCTTGGCGAATACAAACAGGCCTGACGCGGCGCCAAAGGTCAACGGCGAGCGAAACAACGCTTCATAAGGTGCAGGGCCCTCGTGGGGCATGTCTCGGTGAAGCTCTATTCGCAACGGATTGAATTCAGGTTTGTGCAGCAAGCGCATGGTTCTGAGCAAAAAGCCAAAAAACGCGTCCTCGGTTTCGCCGCTGATTTCATCCAGGTATTCAAACCGCAACAGCACTTCATCATCGACTTCCGCGACGCTTATCTTCGCTACTTGCGACACAAGCCGAAAATAACGCTGCAACCGCCGACAAAAGTCCATCAGCGTGCCACTGGCTGCCAACGCATAGCCCAGGGCATGCATGTGGGTCAGGTGGATGAACTTGGAGACAACCAAGCCAAAATACGGATTGTGAGTCACGTCCACGCAGGCCCGGTACAACCGGGTAACGGTGGTGGTCGGGAGGCGCGCCATAGGGTCAGCGGACACCGCCATTGGAATGTCCATGGCCTTGAAAATCCGTTTGCTGTCGATACCGCTGGCATCCAGCGCCCGGGCGATTGCCAGGGTGTAGCTTCCGATGCTGGTGGGTCGCAGCGTTTCGTCACGCAACGTTATTTCAGTCTCATTGTTCGGCGTATCCGATTTCAATCCTGACATGTCCCTGCCCTGTACTCATTCGATGGTGAATACTCTAGCCCGCCAGCGTATCAGGTCAGTGCCCGGTACTGGAGCAACCGAGCGGGCTGACCGCTTTTATAGCGCCGTTTTGTACTGTACTGACTGTCGATCGGGTTGAATTGACAGGTGCCCGTTGCTTCATCGCACCACAATGCGCGTAACCGACCGGGGCACGGCTATTGGCGAACATTTGCAACCGCCCGCCAACTGTCTGCTTCTATAACAAGAGAGACAAGCATGAATGAGCACACCCTGTTCGATTACATCGTGATTGGCGGCGGCGCTGCCGGTTGCGTGGTTGCCAGTCGGCTTTCGGAAGACCCCGAAGTATCGGTGTGTCTGCTGGAGGCCGGTGGCCCCGACACCAATCCGCTGGTACACATGCCGGCCGGCGTCGCTGCCATAGTGCCGACGTCGATTAACAATTGGCAGTACCAGACTGTTGCGCAAACAGGCCTGAACGGACGCATTGGTTACCAGCCACGGGGCAAGACTCTGGGAGGAAGCTCGTCGATCAATGCCATGGCCTACCATCGCGGCCACCCTGAAGATTTTGATCGCTGGGCGGCGCTGGGCAATCCAGGCTGGGGTTATCAGGAAGTGCTGCCTTTCTTCAAGCGCGCCGAGCATAACGAAAATTTCAAAGACTCGCTGCATGGGCAGAATGGCCCGCTCAACGTGCGTTTCCACACGTCACCCAACCCGTTTGGCGAGAAGTTTGTCGAGGCCGGTGTGCAAGCGGGTTACCCGCCCTGCCCCGACCAAAATGGACCGACCATGGAAGGCTTCGGTCGGGTACAAGTGATGCAGATTAACGGCCAGCGCTGTAGCGCCGCTCGCGCCTACCTCACGCCCAATCGCGGCCGCGAGAATCTGCACATCGAAACCCACGCCCACGCCACACGCCTGTTGTTTCAAGGCAAACGCGCAATTGGTGTCGAGTTCGTGCAAAACGGCGTCAAGCGCGAACTGCGCGCCCGCCACGAGCTGATTGTCAGTTCCGGGGCGTTCAACTCTCCACAACTCTTATTGCTGTCAGGCGTTGGTCCTGCCTGCGAGCTGGAGAAGTTCAATATCCCCCTGGTGCATGAGCTGCCGGGTGTGGGGCAAAATCTGGTGGACCACATCGACTACGTGCATTCGTACCGGATTAACGCTCGGACACTGGTTGGCCTGTCACTGGTGGGCGTCTGGGACCTGATCAAAGCCGGGTTCAATTATTTCCGTCATCGCTCCGGAATGCTCACCAGCAATTTTGCCGAGAGCTGCGCGTTTATCAAAACCTCACCGGAACTCAGCCAGGCGGATATCGAATTGGCGCTAACCGTAGTGATGTTCGCCGACCACGGCCGCAAGTTGTACCGCGGTCACGGCCAGAGCGTGCATGCCTGTTTGCTGCACCCGAAAAGCATCGGTCAACTGACCCTTGCCAGTGCCGACCCAATGGCAGCACCGCTGATTGATCCGGCATTTCTGACCCATCCGGACGATATCCGGGTAATGGTCGAAGGCTACAAAATTATTCGCAAAGTCATGGCGACTCCAGTATTCCAGGCGCTGAAACCGCGCGACGTACTGGACACGCCCATGGAAACCGATGCCGAGATCGAGCACGTAATCCGCAACCGCGCCGACACCCTGTATCACCCCGTGGGCACCTGCAAAATGGGCGTCGATCCGATGGCGGTGGTTGATCCGCGTTTGATGGTGCATGGCCTTGAAGGTCTACGCGTGGTTGATGCCTCGATCATGCCGACTATCATCGGCTGCAGCACCACCGCTGCCACTATCATGATTGGTGAAAAAGCGGCGGATTTCATTCGCGAAGATTTGGCCGCATGGAGGAAAGGCCTTGAGCCAAGCGTACGTTATCAACCTGCGTAAGGTGCTGGCGTTGGCGGTGATCGCCGAAGTCGGCACCGGGATCGCGCTATTGGTTGCCCCCTCTCAGGTCAGCATCTGGCTACTAGGCACTGCGAGCATTGGCGTTGCTGATCAGTTTGCCCGCTTGTTTGGTATTGCGTTGCTGGCATTCGGCGCTGCGTGCTGGCCACCTGTTCCAGGCAGCGAACAAAAGCGGGCGATGCTGTTTTACAACGCGGCCGCTGCGCTGTACCTCATCTATATCGGGCTGGTCGTTGGCGGCGGACTGCTGCTATGGCCTGCCGTGGCTTTTCACATTGTTATGACCGGGCTGCTGGCTTATGCCTGGCATACCAGGCGTTGATATCTGGTGACGGACCGTTCTCAGGCAAGCCTGCTTCCACACATCGGTTGATGTCACTTTAGAAGCCTTGCCTGCGAAGTCGGCCCCCAACCGCTAAAAATCCATCTGTCGTTACACTTACTTAAGGGAGTCTTCCATGGGCGTATTGGACGGCATTCGGATCGTTGAAATTGCTGGTATTGGGCCGGGACCGTTTTGCGGGATGTTATTGGCTGACATGGGCGCCGAGGTCATCCTGGTCGAGCGCAGCAGCCCTAAAAGCAGCGACAACTTAAACCTGGGCAAGCACACCATTGTCAATCGCGGCAAACGCTCGGTTGCGCTGGACCTCAAAGACCCTGCCGCCATCGACGCCGTGCTGCGCTTGATCGAAGGCTCGGATGGGTTGATCGAAGGCATGCGTCCCGGGGTCATGGAGCGTCTGGGTCTCGGGCCCGATGTGTGCCTGGCGCGTAATCCGCGTTTGGTCTACGGGCGCATGACCGGCTGGGGTCAACATGGGCCGCTGGCTCAGTCCGCTGGACATGATCTCAATTACATCGCCCTTTCCGGTGCCTTATGGTTCTCGGGCGAAGCGGGTTCCCCACCGCTGACACCGCCAACTCTGGTCGGTGATCTGGGCGGCGGTGCACTTTATTTAGCCATGGGCATTCTTGCCGGTATTCTCGGTGCCCGTGCCACGGGCGTGGGGCAAGTGGTGGATGCCGCCATCGTAGATGGCAGCGCCAACCTGATGAACCTGATGCTGTCCGCACACTCAGCCGGTCAGCAGCCAATGGACCGTGGTACGGGTTTACTCGACGGTCCGCACTGGGCCCGCACCTATGCGTGCGCCGACGGTCTTTTTATCAGCGTGCAGGCGCTTGAGCCACAGTTCAACGCGTTGCTGTTCAACAAGCTCGGACTGGGCGATGAACCAGAATTCAAGCAGCCCTATGACGCTCGTCTCTGGGGACCATTACGTGAACGCTTGACGGGCCTGTTTGCAAGTCAGCCACGTCAATACTGGGTCGATTTGCTGGAAGGTACAGATGCCTGTTTCGCGCCGGTATTGACCCCGGTGGAAGCCTCGCTCCACCCGCACATGGTCGCCCGAGAAGTGTACAGCAGGCACAACGGAGTCCTCCAGGCCGCACCCGCGCCTCGTTTTTCCGCGACCCCAGCCACTGGAATCGGCGACGTACCCGGCCGAGGAGAACATGGCGCGGCTATTCTGCAAGCAGCAGGGTTGAGTGAGGCTGACATACAGCGCTTGATCTAGCGCCCCGTTCCCGACCCCGAGCCGGCGCGCAGCAAGTGCGCGCCGGCATTTAAATTCTTCGCAAATATAACGAGTTATACGTTATTTGACAGCAGTCAACGTGTTGGCGAGACTTGCAACCTGACCCGCCTCGTCAAGCCTCTCGCCAATACGTTATTGCCTACAGTGTCTTTTTCCGTCGGTAGCGGCGCAACGCAACAACCCCACCGATCAGCAGCAAAAAGCAGACAACAATCCAAGGCATCGCGGCTTTCAATTTAGGAATGAACACATGAACCAAGGCATAGATCTGGCCTTGGCGCTTGTAGTCATAACCGGCAGGCATCGGCAACACCCCGTTGTTGCGTGCGTAGTCAGCGTAATCCGCCTGCATGCTGGCGAATCGTTCAGGCATCTGGCTCTGCACATCGATGACTTCACCCGGATCGGTCGCAATATTGTATAGATGCCATTGCTCGTCTCCCACCGGCTTGAGATTTTTTACCAGCTTGTAGTCGCCCTTGAACAATGCCGAACTGCCGGACAACTCATAACCGATCGGCTGATCTGCCGGGTGCACCTGATGGGACTTGCCTTGCAGCACCGGCACCAGACTGCTGCCGGTCATCGGCAACACAGCTTTACCTTGATAGTGCCCGTCATGGGCTTGGACCCCGGCCAATTCCAACAGGGTTGGAACGATATCGGTGACATGGGTAAATGCTTGAGAGATCTGGTTGGCCTGGATACCGTGCCCGCCCGACACAATCAACGGCGTGCGCAGTCCGCCCTCCCCGGCGAAGAACTTGTAACCGCTCAACGGCGATGCCGACGCACTGGCCCAGCTTGGCCCGATAGACGAAAATGCGCCCTTGCTGCCCAAGCGATCAAGGTCGCGGGTGTAATTCATTTCCAGCCACAGTTTGAGGGCGAAAATATCATAGGGGTCGGTGGCTTCGCTGCCGTTGTCGGAAAGGAATACAAATACCGTATTGTCGTACTCATGCATGGCCTTGAGGCGTGTAATCAAGCGGCCTATTTCGCGGTCCATCGTTTCGGCCATGCCGGCATACACTTCCATGCGTCGCTCTTCATAACGCTTTTGCTCGTCGCTCAAGGCATCCCAGTTGTCAGTGCTGGCCATCGTGACCATACCGCTGGTGGCGGGAATCAGGCCTAGCTCAACAGCACGGGCCCGTCGTTCATTACGTAACGCCGTCCAGCCGTTCTTATAGCGACCCTTGTACTTATCGATGACGTCCTTCGGCGCTTGCACAGGAATGTGGTTGGCCTGAAAACCCAAGTAGGCAAAAAAAGGTTTTCCATCGCGGTTATCCGCTTCAATGTCTTTGAGGGTTTGATCGACTATAAACGTCGAGGAGTAATAGTCTTTGGGCAGGTGCGCCTCTTTACCGTTCTCGAACCAGGACGCTTTGTTGTACAGGAAAATGTAAGGCCGTTCTTCCCAGTTATCCGATCCACTGTCAGCCTGGATGAACGAGCGCTCGAACCCACGATTACTGGGCAGCGTATCGACGGTTTTGCCCAAGTGCCACTTGCCGGCAATGTAGGTGTGATAGCCGCTGTCCTTGAGCATCGTCGCGATCGTCACGGCATTGTCGTTAAGAACGCCGCTGTAGCCAGGCTTTCCCTGATGTTCGGACGGCATGGCTTCGGGCATGTTGCCGACACCGTTGAGGTGATTGTCGACGCCAGTCATCAGCATTGAGCGCGTTGGCGAACAGGACGCGGCCACGTGGAAGTCAGAGAACCGCACGCCCTCCTTCGCTAACTGGTCGATGGTTGGCGTAGAGATTTCGCTGCCAAACGAACCGACATCGCTGTAGCCCCAGTCATCAGCCACCAACACCACGATGTTAGGTCGCCCCTTGTCCGCCGCGCTGACGCTCAATGTAGCTATAGCCGCGCATACCGCGACGACTAAAGCTTTGGGTAAAGCTCTCGACATAAAAATGCCCTGCAGATGCATGACAAGCTCCGGAAATTGTTATTTTTTTAGAGGGTGTGAAGCCGATTTCAGCGCTTTAACAAAAAGCCCATCAAGCGTCGAAACAGCGGGCCATGGGGCGGCCGAACCATGGCCATGACGTCGAAGCGTGGCGGTGTGAAGACTGAGCGCTGCAGGCTGAACGCTCTGAACCCGTAACCGCCGCGATAATGGCCAAAGCCGGAATTGCCACATCCACCGAAAGGCAGGTCGGCCTGAAACAGGTGCTGCATGACTTCGTTGATGCAGGCGCCGCCCGAATGGGTCCTCTCCAGTACGCGCTTGGCCTCGGCACGGTCATCGCCGAAGTAATACAGCGCCAGCGGCCGCGGTCGGGCGTTGATGTAGTCGAGCACTTCATCGAGGGTTTGATAGCTACGAATCGGCAACAGCGGACCGAACACCTCTTCTTGCATCGCCAGGGTCGTGTCCGGCGGATCGACCAACAACGTGGGGGCGACTTTACGAGAGTGACTCAGGTCCTCGCCCGCTGGATTGACCTCGATAATGCGCACCCCCTGCTCGCGAGCATCGCGCACGCAGCGTTGCATACGCTGGTATTGCCCGGGCGTGGCCATGGCTGTGTAGTCGGGGTTGTTAAGTAGGGTCGGGAACATGCGCTGCAATTCCAGCTGCATGCTGGTCAACAGGCGCTCGCGGTCGTCCTCATGCACCAGGA
Source organism: Pseudomonas sp. (assembly GCF_028293835.1). Taxonomy (GTDB): domain Bacteria; phylum Pseudomonadota; class Gammaproteobacteria; order Pseudomonadales; family Pseudomonadaceae; genus Aquipseudomonas. The sequence continues at coordinate 32,256 of NZ_JAQGNX010000089.1, read as the reverse complement.
CGTAATCTGGCGCAATGCAGGCTTGCCCGCTGCTGACACCTTTTCCGCCCCAAATCCTGCGCGCGGCGTTGTCCAGATCAGCGCCTCGACCAATAATGGTCGGTGACTTTCCGCCGAGTTCCAGGGTCAGCGGCGTCAGGTTCTCTGCCGCAGCGCGCATTACCAGCCGGCCGACCCGCGGGCTGCCAGTGAACACCAAGTGATCCAGCGGCATGCTGGAAAAAGCCGCGCCCAGCTCCGCACCGCCCATGAACGCTGCGACTTCAAGCTCGTCAAACGTATCAGCCAACAAATCAATCAACAGATTGGCGGTCGCTGGCGACTGATCGGAAAAAATGATCATCGCCCGGTTACCCGCCGCCAATGCTTCCGCCAGTGGACCCAGCGCAATGGCGATAGGAAAGTTCCACGGCGAGATAATGCCAATAGTGCCCAGCGGTTGGTAATGGATGGCGGCTTTGGCACCCAGCCATCCCCCACCCAACTCCGCGCGGCGCCGTTCCGGGCGCATCCAGCGACGGACATGCTTACGCGCATATTCCAGTCCACGTACTGGCAACAACACATCAGCCAGCAACGACTGATCATGGCTGCGCCAGGTGAAGTCGCTGGCAAGTGCTTCGCACAGATCTTTTTGATTGTCCACCAGCAGCGAGATCACGCGATTGATCCGTTCGATGCGCAACTGGGCTGAAGGCGGACCCTCCACCAAAGAAGCCGCTTGCTGACGGGCAAGCACGGCACGTACCAGGGATATTATGGAAACGGGGTCCATGTCGGTGCTGGAATCATTGTTCAAATCGGTCAGTTCCGAGTACATGGTCAGTGCTCCTGGCAGCAACATGGCTGCCTGATAATGCATCGCCATTGTGGGAGCGCGCTTGCCGCGATGAAGCGCGAAGCGGTCCCAAAATGTCAAAGCCGATGCCAGCGGTAAGCATTACGTTACTGCGCAGGCACGTTCGGCCCGACCAATTCGAAGTCGGGCGAAAACTTGTCCAGCGAGCCCAGCACGCCGTAAACCGCCAGCTTACTGCCGTCTATCTTCAGGTCACCTTTGAACACCGCTTCAACCGGAGATACTTGCTCGGCCAGAATCGCATTCAGCGTAGCGCGGGTCAGGGTCAGGGTGGCGTCGGCATTATCGGCGCGGTCGTCGGCGACGTAGGTCAGCGCCGAGTTCTCCAGATTGAGCACGTAGTGTTTGCCCGATTCACCAATATCAGTGAAGTTCCAGTTGAGCACGATGTGCTTACCTTCAACCTCTGACGCTTTCAGTCGTACGCCGAGGTAGTCGAAGATGTTTTCAATGGTCAGCGCTTTTAGCATGTCGGGGCTGGCTGTGCGCAACGGCGAAGCGAGTTTTTTGCCGCCGCTGCGATGTTCCATTGCGGCCGCCAGGTAACTGTTGCGTTCCACCGCCGACTCGGCCTGATAACCCAATTGTTCCAGCGCATCTGCTGCCAGGTCCCGTGCTGCCTGATTACTCGGCTCGGCGTAAATCAAATGGCTCATGGCTTGGGCTACCCAACGGTATTCACCGTTGGCAAAGTCAGCGCGGGCGTGGGCTAGCACGGCGTCGGCACCGCCGCCATAGGCGACAAATTTCTTGCCGTAATCGATGTTATTCAAAGCATCAAGGTTGGCCGGATCCGAGTCGTACCAGCCCATGTACTGCTGATACACCGCTTTGGCGTTGCGCTGCACTGAACCATAAAAGCCATGAGTAAAGGCTTCACTGGCGAGGCTCGCAGGGACATGGGCGCGCATGTATTCGGCGATCTCGACCGGCTTGTAACCCTTGTTGACCAGGCGGAGCGACTGATCGTGCAGCCACTTGTACATGTCCCGCTGTTTGGACAAGTAATTGACTACCCGGGTATGACCAAACACTGGCCAGCCATGTTGTCCCACCAGCACTTCAGCGTTCGGCGCAAAGGTATGCAGCGCCTCGTTGAGGTACTTGGACCACGCCAGACCGTCGCGAACGGTAGCGCCGCGCAGGGTCAGTAATTGGTGCTGGGTTGGCAGCGCCAGTTCACCGGTGTCGAGCACCTTGAACTGCGGGAAATAGTGAATAAATTCTGCCGGGGCTTCGGTGCCGGGGGCCAGCATGTTAACGATCTCGACGCCATCAATCGTGACGCTCTCAATCGGCTGGGTCAATTCACGGGTCGGCGCAATCAACGTAATGGTGCCGTTTGACAACGCCTTGGCGCCGCCCAGGTCAATTTGCCCTTGGGCGCTGCGCGGCAGGGTAGTGCCAAACTGGTATTCGGCGCGGCGGCTCATGGCGTTACCGGCCATCACGTTCTCGGCAACGGCGGTCTGCATAAAGCCTGCGGGGGCGATAATCTGCACTTTGCCGGATTTGACGTCCGCTTCGTCGACGATCCCGCGAATGCCCGCGAAGTGGTCGACGTGGCTGTGGTTGTAGAACACCGCCACCACCGGCTTGCGCGGTCGATGCTGGTAATACAACTCAAGCGCCGCGTGAGAGACCTCGGTCGCCAGGTTGCAATCGACGATAATCAGGCCGGTCTGGCCCTCAATGATGGTCATGTTGGTCAGGTCGAGGCCGCGCACCTGGTAGAAACCATCGGTGACCTTGAACAGCCCGTTGGACATGCTTTTTTGCGCCTGTACCCACAGGCTCGGATTCACGGTGGCCGGTGCATCCGGGGCGCCGAGGAACTCGTAACCCTTAAGGCTGTACACCACATGACCATCGGCGGCGGTAGTTTCGGCGTCAGGAATGCTGGCAACGAAGCCGTGCTGAATGTCGGCTTCAACCTCGCGATCCACCGGAGGCATGCTCTGCAGCGTAGCGGCGTTGACCGCGATGGTCGCCTCCGTCGCGGGCTTCTGCCCACCCTGCCCGCTGCTGTTATCGCCCGGCTGCACGTGAGCGCTGGTCTGCGCCCTGGACCACTGCAGCGCGCCGGCAATGCTGGCGGCCAGGACCGATACCGTCAGCAGAACGCGAAGTTTCTTCATCAGCAAACACTCTCTAATTGTTATGAATTCCTATCCCGATGATGCAAGCAAGCATCCCTGCCCCGCCTGTCATCTGAATCATTTCGCCAGTCTTCGCAAATCCGCTGCATTCCTCGTCTTAAAAAATCACCCACGCAACGGACCACCGCTTTCGTTGCAATGACCTGCGGCACCTTCCAAGGCGTTCCTACTATCGCTCCCATCAACTGACTTGCGCACGGTGCAAGCCATGCCCCTACAAACACAAAAAACGGGAGTGGTCATGAGTGACGATGTCTTGCTGTACGAAACGGTCGGCCCTGTTGCGCGCCTGACGCTCAACCGCCCTAGAGCCATGAATTCGCTGAACCTGGCAACGCTAGCGGAACTTGAGCAACGCCTGAGCCAGATCGCTGGCGATGACGAGCTGCGCGTGGTGATCCTCACCGGAACTGGCCCTGCCTTCTGTGCCGGCGCCGATCTGAAAGAAATACTGGCCGGCAGCAGCTTGCCTGCGGGGGAAGCGGATTTTCTTGATCGCGCCAACGTGGTTTTCGGGCGTTTGCGTAACTTTCCTAAACCCGTGATCGCCGCGCTAAACGGCATCACTATGGCCGGCGGCCTGGAACTGGCCATGTGTGCCGACATGGTAATCGCTGCTGAAAGCGCGACGATTGCCGACGCCCACGCGAATTTCGGCGTCTACCCCGGCGCCGGTGGTGCTGCGGTATTGCCTCGCCTGATTCCGCTGAACATGGCGATGTACTTATTAATGACCGGTAAATCCTTGTCGGCCATTGAGATGAAAGCCTGCGGGCTGGTGTGCGAAGTACACGCCGACACCGAACTCGCGGATGCCGCCTTGGCGCTCGCCAAACAAATTGCCAAAAAAAGCCCAATCGCCCTGCGCCGTATTAAAGAAGTTGCACGGGCGTCGGCTGACAAAACCCGCGATGACGCCTTGCTGCACGAGCAAGTGATGCTGCGCCAACACCTGCGAACCGCCGACTTTCAGGAAGGCTTGCAGGCGTTCGGCGAGAAACGTACCCCACTCTTTACAGGCCGATAAGCCCGCGCATCGTGGCTTCAGACGACGTGAAACCATCAGGCACAGGAACAAACACATGAATGACATCTATGTAGTGGGCGTTGGCATGACCCCTTTCGGTCGCTTGCTTGAGCGCACGGTCTACGACATGGTCGAGGAAGCCGTGGGCCTGGCCCTGAAAGATGCCGGAGCCAGCACCACTGATATCGGCGCGGCGTACTACAGCACAATGACCAATGGCCTATTGCAGGGCCAGACCGGCATTCCGGGGCCGATTGCCATGCGCCGGTTGGGTATCGAAGGTATCCCGGTTTTTTCCGTAGAGAACGCCTGTGCAGCGGGCTCCTCAGCGTTCAACCTCGCGACTTTGGCTTTACGTGCAGGTCAATGTGACATCGCCCTGGCGGTTGGCGCGGAAAAAATGAACATCCCGGACAAGGCCAAAATGTTCTCGGTGTTCGACGGCGGCTGGGACGTGTCCACGGTCGAGCACAATAAAAAGACCTTGTTGGCCATGGGCGAAGGCATCGTGCCGCCGCCGGGCACTGTTTCAGAACGCCCTTATAGCGTGTTCATGGACGTCTATGCCGCCATCTGCCGAAACCATATGCTGCGTTACGGCACCACCCAGCGGCAGATCGCAGCCGTCGCCGCCAAGAACCATCAGCATTCGGTACACAACCCGCTGGCGCAGTTCCAGCAAGCGTTCAGCATCGAAGAGGTCTTGGCTTCGCCACCGATCTGCTACCCGCTGACCACCTTGATGTGTTCCCCCATCAGTGATGGCGCGGCCGCGGTAGTGCTGTGCAACGCCAACGGTCTGAAACGTTTGAACAACGCCGGTGGCCGGGCTATTCGTGTGCTCGCCAGCATTGTTCAGACCGGCTCCTCCCGGGGGCTCGACGAACCGGAAAAAATCGTCGCCCACCTTGCCGCGCAAAAAGCCTACGCCCAAGCCGGAATCGAGCCCAAAGACGTCGACGTTGCGGAAGTGCATGACGCCTCAGCCATTGGCGAAATCCTCAATGCCGAATCCCTGATGCTTGTGCCATTCGGCGAAGGCGGTCCCGCTGCCGAACGTGGCGATTTTACGGTAGGCGGCAAAATTCCGATCAATCCCTCAGGCGGCCTGGAATCCAAGGGCCACCCTATCGGCGCTACCGGTTTGGGACAAATTCACGAACTGGTCACGCAACTTCGGGGAGAGGCTGGCAAGCGCCAGGTCGAGGGTGCCCGCGTTGCCATCCACGAAAACGGTGGCGGTCTGTTTGGCATCGAAGAAGCCGTGGTCGCCGTCAATATCTTTGCCAGAACCTAACCCTTAATAATAAATTCTGCAGGAGAAGCACCATGGGACATGTCATGCGCACCCCGGAACAACTGGAAGCTGTCGAGAGCTTCCGTCGTTTTCTTTCCGACAAAATCGATCCGGTCTTCAACAAGGAATACCGCGACAAGTTTGTCCCCAAGGAGAAGATGGCGGAGGTCATGCGCCAACTCTCCGAGTTCGGCATGGTTTCGGGCGCGGTCAGTGAAGCCAACGGCGGCCTGGGTCTCGACTGGCCCACCATGACCATGTTGTTCGAAGAAGTCGCCGCTTGTTCGGTCGACCTCTCGACGCCGGTAGTGATCAACTCTTTTGGCGCGCAGATGCTGGAGAAGCTGGCGCCGGATCACCTCCGTGAACGCTACCTGCCCGGTTTGATCAGCGGTGATTCTTTCGTCAGCGTCGGCATTTCCGAACCCGACGTCGGCTCCAATGTGCTGGAAATCAAGACCCGCGCCCGCCGCGACGGTGACGACTACATCATCACCGGCGAGAAGACCTGGATCAGCAACGGCTCCTACTCTGACTTCCTGATCTGCACCTGCCGCACAGGTGAAGACCCGCGCAAAGGCCTGACCCACTTTCTGCTGGACCGCAAAGAGCATCCGTACGAAGTCCAGAACATCCACAAGATGGCGTGGAACAGCCAGTCAACCGCGCAGATTTTTCTCAACGATGTTCGCGTACCGGCCAGCAACATCATCGGTGGCGAAGGACAAGCGCTGAAAAACACCCTGTCGTTCTTCGAGCGTTCGCGAGTGTTCGTCGCCGCCCAGGGTCTGGGTATTGGCCGCCGCGCCCTGGAAGAAGCGGTGCGTTATGCCAAAGAGCGCAAGCAACACGGCAAGCTAATCGCTGGGCACCAGTTGATCTCCGCGATGCTTGCGGAAATGGCCACCAACGTCGACGCCGCGCGTTTGCTGACCTACCGCGCCGCCGAGATGATAGGCGCCGGCATTCCCGCTGAAATGGAAGCAGCAATGGCCAAGTACTTCGCCTGCGAAGCAGCGGTGACCATCGCCCGCCAAGCCGTGCAGATCCACGGTGGCGCAGGCGTCACCACCGACTTTCTGGTCGAGAAGCTCGCCCGCGAAGCCATCATTGTGCCGATTCCTGAAGGTACCACGCAGATTCAACAATTGATCATCGGCCGCGCCCTCACCGGGGTTAACGCGTTCTGATTAACCATCAGTTCGGTACCTAACGACAATAATCCGGCTCTGTAGAGCACGGAAAGCGAACAAGGACACATCATGCGTATTCAAGACAAAGTCATCGTGATCACTGGCGGCGCGTCGGGCCTGGGTTTGGCGACAGCGCGCTACATGGTTGAAGAAAAAGCAGCACGCGTGGCGATTTTCGACCTCAACGTTGAAGCCGGCGAGAAGGTAGTGGCGGAGATTGGCGCTGATCGCGCGATGTTCGTGCAGACCGACGTCAGCAGCGAAGAGTCGGTGCAGCACGCAGTTGATGCGGTCATGGCGAATTTTGGCGCAATCCACGTGTGCATCAACGGCGCCGCGATTCCTACTGGCTTCAAAGTGCTGGGCAAAGAAGGCAAAGCCGCCCCGCTGTCGCGCTTTGCCCAGGCCACGGCGATCAACCTCAATGGTGTGTTCAACGTCATGTCCAAGTGCGCCGAGCACATGGCCAAGAACGAAGCCGAAGGCGGTGAAGAACGTGGCGTAGTGATCAACGTCTCGTCCGGTGCTGCTTACGAAGGCCAAATGGGCCAGTGCGCTTACTCCGCCACCAAAGCCGGTGTGATCGGCCTGAACATGCCTGCCGCTCGCGAGCTGGGCGCCATTGGCGTGCGAGTCAATGCGATTGCCCCTGGCCTGTTTTTGACCGCGATGGTCGCGGCGCTGGACGAGAAAGTGCTGGCCTCCCTGAAGGAACAAATGGAAGCCCCCAAGCGTCTCGGCGATCCCCGTGAATTTGCCCATTGCTGTGCGTTTCTCATTGAAAACGCTTACGTCAACGCCGAAACCATCCGTCTCGATGCCGCCTCACGCATGCGCGCCAAGTAAGCCAGCAGCAATGGACTTTCTGAAAATAATAAGAGCTATTTAACCATGAAGATGAACTTTTGCAGGGTCATGCGCTTATTGGCGCTTCGTTATGGCGATCAGGAAGCCATTGTTAACCTCGAACGTAATCGACGTTACAGCTATGCGCAATATCACCTGCTTAGCAACCGCATTGCCGACGTCCTGACCACCCGGTTGGGGATCGGCAAAGGCGACAGGTTTATGCTGATTCTGGATAACGACAATCTTAGCTTGATGATGTTACCTACCAGCTTCAAGCAGCACGGAACGGTGGTGATGACCAATCTGCGGGACCCGCGAGAAGAGCATGCGCGGCAGATGGAGTTGGTCAAGCCCAAGGTGGTGTTCCTCGAAACTCGCCTGCTCGACAGCTACTACGACACCCTGTTGGATAATGGTTGCCAGATAGTGGTCATGGACCCGCCTTCCCCTGAACAGGCGTCGCGCGCGGGGGTTCATTGTTTCTGGTCATTGGTGGACGACGCCTCGCAAAACGATAACGCCGTTGAACTGGACACCGACGAACACATTTGCATGGTGCGCTTTACCGGTGGCACCACCGGCAAGGGCAAATGTGCGATGTACTCCATCGACAACCTGATGGCCACCCGCGACAGCGGCTTCATCAATACTGATTTCGCGTTCAATGACACCACCCGGCTGCTGCATGTATCGCCCATCTCCCATGGCACCATGATGACGTTCATGCCGACGTTTTTTGCTGGCGGCGCCAACATAACCCTGAATCAGTTGGACATGGAAAAGTGGCGGCAGGTGGTGGAGACCGAGCGGGTCACTCATTCATTTCTAGTGCCGACCGTGCTCTATCGTTTACTGGAACTGCAACGGGCAAGTCCCAGAGACTTTTCTTCCCTGACCACGCTGGTCTACGGCGCGGCCCCCATGAGTCCGGACAAGCTAGGCGAACTGGTAGCTTGCTTCGGGCAGATTTTTGTCCAAGGGTATGGCGCCACCGAAGCGGCGATGTTTGTCTCAGTGCTGGGCAAGGCTGACCACAACCCGAACGATCCGGCCGCGATCAAACGTTTGTCGTCAGCGGGACGCGTTACACCGGGTGTCGAAGTATTCATTGCTGATGAACAAGGCCATCCGTTGGCAATAGGCGAAACCGGCGAAATCCGTATTCGCTGCAAAGGGGTGATCAAGGGCTACTACGAAAACCTTGAAGCCACCGCCTCGGAGTTTGACAACGGCGCATGGAAATCCGGCGATCTCGGCTACCTTGACCAGGATGGCTACCTGTTTATCGTCGACCGGATCAAAGACATGATCATCAGCGGCGGTTTTAATGTGTACGCGGTGGAAGTGGAGGCAGCATTGGCGGCGCACCCAGCGGTATTGATGGCAGCGGTAGTCGGCATCCCCCACGCCGAATGGGGCGAAGCGGTGCATGCCGAAGTGATACTGCGCGCTGACGTGAACGTTACCGCAGAAGAATTGATCGCCTTGGCCAGAACCAGACTGGGCAGCTATAAAGCACCCAAATCACTGGTTTTCGTTAGCGACTTGCCAACCTCAGTAGTCGGCAAGGTTTTGCGTCGACAAGTGAGAGAAAAATACTGGCAGGGAGTTGCGCGAAAAATCAGCTGAAAGGCCAGCAGGGTGAAGTTGCATTAGGATTCATCGGCATAATCAGATCGTTGAGGGAGTCGGCTTGCCTGCGAACGCAAAGAGCTGTCGTGGCTGGGCTATGGCGATAGACCGATTACCCGACCTAGCCGATCGCTTGAAGATCGTTGAGCGGCGTGTAAGCTTGATCCGTCACCTCCCGGGTCAGGAAGTCGATCAGCACCCGGGCTGCAGCCGATAACTGGCGATGAGGCGGGAAAATCACCGAGAACGGTCGGGACCGTCCACCCGACTGTTCGAGCAGCGACACCAGCCGTCCGCTTTGAATACGCTCCCGAACAATAAAGTCGTAGGTCTGACAGATCCCCATACCGTGCTCGGCCAAGGACACAATGCCCAGCACGTCGTCCGACACCTGAATGCCCGCCTCAGGTATCCACTCCCGATAAATCCCCTGTTCGCGAAACAGCCAGGTGCCGATCCTGCCGCTGCTGGGCATCACAAAGGGCAGGCAAGCATGCGCTGACAATTCATCCACACTGCGCGGCGTCCCCGCACGTTGCAGGTAATCCGGCGCGGCGACCACACACAAACGCGCATCCTCAAGTTTGCGTCCAATCAGGCCACTGTCAGGTAATGGCCCAAGGCGAATCGCCAAGTCATACCCTTCGGCCACCAGATCCACATTTCGATTGCTGATACTCAATTCGATGCGCACCTGCGGGTACTGCCGAGCAAAGCGGCAGAGCAACGCCGGCAGCCGATAATGCCCGTAAGTTGTCGGCACACTGAGGCGCACACGGCCAGTCAACGCGCCTTCCTGCCCTTGGATGGTCCGTTCTGCATCATCGATCATCGAGAACGCCGCGCGGGACTGCTCGAGGTAAAGCAGACCCGCCTCGGTCAGGCTCAAGCGCCGCGTCGTGCGCCGTAACAACTGAACACCCAAGCGTGCCTCCAGACGAGAGATCGCCCGGCTGACCACTGACGGGGTGGTCGCCAGAAACACGGCCCCAGCGCTTAGGGAGCCCTTCTCCACCACCGTGATGAACACTTCTACGTCAGCGAGATAGTCGAATCGACGGCTCATCTTTACCTCCAAAGAACAGATGATTTTCTTTGGAGCGAGTTTATCGCCCATGAAGGCATGAATATAGTCGTATCAACGATCCGGCGACTGCCGATCAATCCCCGCCACTGCTCGGAAATCCTATGCGTCCTATCACCCGACTCGCCCTTGCAATGACACTTTGCACCACGGCCTTCAACGCCCAGGCCAGCAATGTACTGATCGTGCTGTCAGATTCGGACCACCTCGACCTGAAGGACAGGAAGGTCTTTGCGACCGGCTTTTACCTGAACGAATTGATGCAACCGGTAAAAATGCTACTGGATGCCGGGCATTCGGTGACCTTTGCAACGCCAACGGGCAAGGCGCCGACGTTGGACAAATCGTCCACCGACAAAGCGTATTTCAACAACGACGTTGCGGCACTGCAGGAACACAAGGCGCTGCTGGAACACCTCAAGATCACCTCGCCGGGTGAGTCACCGGTCATTAGCCTGTCGCGGATCGAACAGATCGGCTACGAGCACTTCGATGCTGTGTATATTCCCGGTGGCCACGCACCGATGCAGGATCTGCTGCACAGCGCCGAACTCGGAAAACTGCTGAACAATTTCCATGCGCACAGCAAGACAACCGCTCTTGTTTGCCATGGACCGATTGCCCTGCTGTCGACGCTGTCCAACCCGACCGCCTTTACTGAGCAACTCGAAACGGGCACCAACGCTGCGACCTCGGGCTGGACCTACGCCGGCTACACGTTCACGGTCATCAGCAATCAGGAGGAAGAACTGGCCAAGGGATTATTGGGGGGAGGCGCCATGAAGTTCTACCCGCAAACGGCACTGGAACAAGCCGGCGGCGTATACAGCAGCAACACTTCACCCTGGACCAGCCATGTCGTCATCGACCGCGAATTGGTGACCGGGCAAAACCCTGGTTCAGCGCTGGACGTGGGCAAGGCAATACTCCATCGTCTCAAGTCCCAGAGCCAAGCCGGAGGCTGATCCCGGGGCAAGCGCGCTCTATACGGCGTCGAAGACGGGGCGAATCTCTTATAAATATGAAGCACGCGCTGGTATTGACCTACAGAATCATGTTATCTATATTTGCATCTGTAGATTCATCGAGAGGTTTGTCATGAGCGTTGCTCTCCAAACGCAGGGATTCACCAAAGACCAGTGCGTGACTGGTCTGCGCGCCGCCATAGAAATAGTCGAGAAATGGCAGGCATCAAGCGATCAGGCCTGCCGTATGCTGCGCATTTCCCGCAGTACGTACACCCGCGCCAAACAGCGCGACTCCGCTTGGTCTGTTGCCTTGGACTCAGATCAGATGCAAAGAATCAGTTTCGTTCTAAATATCCACGCCGCTTTGCGCCTTGTTTTTGATAACCCAGAGAACGTCTATGGCTTCCTGGCAATGGCCAATGAAAACGAATTCTTCAACGGTCGTGCCCCGCTTGAAATCATGTCGCAGGGGGATATGATTTCCCTGTACGAGACTTTTCGGCGGATAGACGTTTTGCGAGGCGCGCAATGGTAAGGGTGAGTGAACTCGGCGAGTTGGCCGGGGAGCAGTTGCAGGCCTACCGACTGGTCAATTCAAAGTTTCCGCCCATTGCGCTGTTCGATGACGTTGCGGATGCGTCCGAATTTGAGGTTTTGTACCAGATACAAGCGCTCACGAATCCAAGACTGCAAAATGAGTTGGGTCGTATCGAATTAATACCCCGTGGCGAAATTCCTTTCGGTATTCCGGGATGCTCTTACGCGACAGCTCCCTTTACCCATGTCAACCCAGCGGGTTCGCGGTTCAGCGATGGTAGCTTTGGTGTGTTGTACCTGGCGGCATCCATGGAAACGGCCTTGGCTGAGGTGCGCCATCACCAAAATCAGTATTGGTCGAAAGTCCAGGACTTCAATTACGAGCGGTTTGTTTTTCGCGGGTTATCCTGCACGTTCGTTGACGAAGCAATGCGGGACGCCGCCTCTACTCCGATGACTGATCCTATCTACGATCCTTCCGATTACACCCATGCCCACCCGTTGGGCAAGGCAATCAAAAATGCAGGCTGCCCAGGCCTGCGATACAACTCGGTGCGTATGCACGGCAGCTACTGCTGGGCGTTGATGACCCCCAGACCGGTTTCATCGATCCTTCAAACTGCCCATTATGAAATGATCTGGAACGGCCAGATTACCAGCGTAAATAAACTTAGCGTTGCCTGATCGCAACCTTTATCCAGGCGACATCTTCGAGGGTTCAATCGTCCTGCTCTACACTTCTGGAGACAGCAATGAAATATTTGAGACTCGGCCGCACAGGCCTTGAAGTATCCCAATTGTGCCTTGGCTGCATGACCTATGGCATACCTGATCGTGGCACCCATCAATGGACCCTGGATGACGCGGGCAGCCGCCCTCTCATCAGGCAAGCCGTGGAAGCCGGGATCAACTTCTTCGATACCGCCAATGTTTATTCTGACGGCACCTCCGAAGAAATCGTCGGCCGAGCACTGAAGGATTTCGCCCGGCGCGACGAGATCGTAATTGCCACCAAAGTTCATGGGCGCATGCATGACGGCCCGAACGGCGCTGGCCTGAGTCGCAAATCAATCCTGCAAGAGGTCGATAATTCCCTTCGCCGTCTGGGCACCGATTACATCGACCTCTACCAGATCCACCGATTTGATTATGGGGTGCCTATCGAGGAGACCCTGGAGGCCCTTCACGATGTGGTGAAAGCAGGCAAGGTGCGTTACCTCGGCGCCTCCTCAATGTTCGCCTGGCAATTTGCATCCATGTTGCACGCGTCCAAAACCAACGGTTGGACACGTTTTTCCACCATGCAGAACTACGTAAACCTGCTTTACCGCGAGGAAGAGCGGGAAATGCTTCCCCTGTGCCAGGCAGAAGGCATTGGTGTCATCCCCTGGAGTCCCCTGGCTCGAGGTCGATTGACCCGTCCCTGGAACGAAACCACCGAACGAACCGAGACCGATAACTTTGCCAAGACCCTTTACGAGCATACGGCAGATGCGGATCGCAAAGTCGTAGAGGCCGTTGCGGCGGTTGCCACGGCTCGCGGTGTTGCACCCGCCCAGGTAGCACTGGCTTGGGTACTTTCGAGACCAGCGATTACTGCACCCATCGTAGGCGCTTCTAAACCTGGGCATCTTGACGATGCGCTGGCGGCGCTTGAACTGAAACTCACCGATGAGGAAGTCGCCCAGCTGGAGGCGCCTTATGTACCTCACGGGGTGGTGGGATTTTCTTAACCGTTACCACTGCAGGAGCGGGCTTGCTCGCGATGGAACGCGCAGGGAGCCCAAAACGCCAAACCTGGTTGAACTGGAAAATCGAGTGTGCCGGTTACGACTGCTGCGCAGCCAAAACCACCCCGACTAAATGACCTATTCTTATAGCGTTATGGTATTTAAAATAGTTTGTTTATAACGGTAAGGTCCAGCGATAAGTCGAACGCGCCATAGCGATTCGGCATTATCCCGGAGCCTTTGCATGTCCCACCGTCAACTCTCCAAATTTGCCAGCGCGACCCTAAGTGCTGCCCTGAGCCTCAGTCTGTTAACTGCCAGTCTGGTGGCGGCACCTGTGGCACAGGCTGAAGGCCAACTGCGCATTGCCGAACAATTCGGCATCGTTTACCTGCTGCTCAACGTAGTCCGCGACCAGCAATTGATCGAAAAACATGGCAAGCAGGACGGCGTTACCATCCAGGTCGACTGGACGCAATTATCGGGCGGTTCTGCGGTAAATGACGCTTTGCTGGCCGGAGCTATCGATATCGCTGGTGCGGGCATTGGTCCGCTGTTGACCGTATGGGACCGAACCCGTGGCAAGCAAAACGTCAAGGCGGTGGCATCGCTGGGTAACTTCCCGTATTACCTGGTGAGCAACAACCCGACGGTCAAGACCATCGCCGACTTCACTGAAAAAGACCGCATCGCAGTGCCAGCGGTAGGCGTGTCCATTCAGTCGCGTTACTTGCAGATAGCCTCGGCCAAACGCTGGGGTGACCAAGACTTCGCACGACTGGACAAATACACCGTCAACTTGCCGCACCCCGATGCAACGTCCGCCATCATTTCCGGTGGTACTGAACTCACCGGACACTTCTCCAATCCCCCGTTTCAGGAACAGGAACTGCAAAACCCCAACGTGCATGTGGTGCTTAACTCCTATGACCTACTCGGCCCAAATTCGCCCACCGTGTTATTCGCCACTGAAAAATTTCGCAACGACAACCCCAAAACCTATCGCGCATTTGTAGAAGCATTGGCCGACGCCGCGGATTACATCGCCAAGGACAAACCCGGCGCGGCAGACACCTACATTCGCGTGACCAAGGCTAAAATCGACCGCGAGGTGTTGATCAAAATCATCAGCGACCCGTTGTTTGAATTCACCATTACCCCGAAAAGTACCTACCCGGTGGCTGACTTCATGTTCCGGGTCGGTGCTATCAAGAATAAACCCGCTTCATGGAAGGATTACTTCTTTGAAGAGCCCAAACTGCTTCAGGGCAGCTGAGGCCATTACCGTTTGGCTTACGTGTTCGCGCCTGCCGAGGGGCGGACCATAATGCGCATATAGTTATTCCCTAACGATATTTAAATAATATTTCTTATAGCGATAAAGTTGACCGATTCTCCACCTCGGGTATTAGTCAATGAAAGCACTTAATCCTTTGTCGTTATCGGCCGTTTTCGGATCGGCCCTGCTGTTGAACGCAGTGCTTTCATTCCCTGCCTTGGCGGGGCTGCTGGAGAAAGGCCGCACTAATGGACTGATCGCGGGTATCGCCAATGAACAGCCTTACGCCTTTATTGGCACCGACGGGAAAGCGACTGGCGCCAACGTCGAGGTGCTGCAAGCCATTCTCACACCGCTAGGTATCACTAGGATTGAAACGCCGATTACGGACTTTGGTTCGCTGGTACCTGGGCTCGCCGCTGGCCGTTTTGACCTGATCGGAGCCGGCCTGTTTATCAACCCGGCACGGTCCAAGGTTATCGGCTATTCCAATCCGGTGACCCGTTCCGGTGGTGCATTCATTGTAAAAGCGGGTAATCCGTTGAAGTTACATAGCCTCAAGGACGTCGCCGCCAGCGGTAAGGCACGTCTGGCGACGCAGCCAGGCAGTAATCAGGTCCAGGAAGCCAAGGACAGCGGCATTGCCAGCAAAAACGTGATTTTGTTCGACAAAGACACCGAAGCCTTGGCCGCCTTGGAAGCCGATCGGGTCGACGTGGTGTATTTCCCCGATGCGGAGATCATCAGTCTGGTTAAGAAAGCCAATAGCAAAACAATCGAACGCGCCCTGCCCTTCGATCAAATTCCTGATGCTCAAGGCAAACCCACTTGGAATTATCACGCCTACGGTCTGCCGAAAAATGACCCCGAGTTCACATTGGCCTTCAACGAACAGCTGGCCAAACTGCGTGCTTCAGGCGAGCTGCTGAAGATCCTGCACAAATATGGCTACACCGAAAACGAGCTGCCGGACGCTGGCATCACTGCCGCACAACGCTGCAATCCTTGATTCCTCGTCTATAACCGTACGCGCCATGAGACCTTCGATGCCAGCCCTGCAAAAGCACGTCCTTGGAAAAACCGGCTCGTTGAGCTGGGGAACACTGACCTTTGATCATCCGACGTTGGCCGGGGTGCAGTGGCCGTTTTTTGATATCGAGTCGGCACAGCCAGGGGCAACGTTGGCGATTATCGCTGGCATGCACCCCAACGAAGTGGATGCCATGGAGGCGGCTCTTCGTTTAAAGGACCACTTCGCAGAAAAACTAGTGCGCGGTTCGGTGTCGATTTTGCCGGTATTGAATATGCCCGGGCTGTTCGAACACGCTGAGTTTGTCTGCCCGGTCGACGGCAAGAACATGAATTTTCTGTCGCCCGGAGACATGAACGGCTCGTTCAGTCAGGTGCTAATGCATGAGGTTTTGCACGAGTGGTCGGAAACTGCAGACGTGTTCATCGATTTGCATGGCGGTGACTTGCGCGAAGAAGTCGCGCGCTTCGTGATGTGTCAGATGACCGGAGCCCCGGAATTCGATGAGCGCACACGGGCGCTGGCCCATCAGTTTGACGCGGACAGTATCGTTGAATTTGCGGTCGAACAAACCAACAACCGAGGGCGCGCCACCAACGAATTGCCTTTTCTCGGCCGCCATGCAGTGATGGCTGAAGGCGGGGCCAATGGTGTATTTGATCCGCTGTGCATTGAGTTTCATTTCAATGGAGTCGCCAATATCGCTCAGTTCCTGGGCATCACCGACGATCACGAACCGGCACAAAAGCAGCGCCTTAATGTGGTAGTCAGCAACTTCTCGAAAGTCGAAGCGCCTATCAGCGGAAGACTTTATCTGGACGTTGCGGCTGGCGAACAGGTGGTCGCTGGCCAGCGCCTCGGGCACTTGAAAGATATTTACGGGATACCCCAGGGCGAGCTGCTGGCAGCCCACGACGGGTTAGTGTTGATGGTGGTCAACCACCCAATCGTCAATCAGGGCGAATGGCTGATCAGCCTGGCACCGTTGCCTGCCAATACACTGTGAACGCAGCACCCTGAACGTTTGCCATTCATCTCGGGCCAACCCTGTTGGCGCCCTGGAAAAGTGAGCAGCAAAGGCCTCAACCCACACGAGTACAGGCCATGTTTATCGATCCCTCTGCTGTGGCTACAGCAACCTTTATCGCGCGACAGTTGGCACACGGTGCCGTGGTGACACTGGAAATTACCTTCCTGGCGGAACTGGTGGTGTTGGTGATGTCATTCGTCATCGCCTTGATGCGCCTGTCACCCTGGAGAGCGCTACGCGGGATCGCTACGATTTACGTCGAAATCCTGCGGGGCATCTCGGCTCTGGTCCTGCTGTTCTATCTGTTTTTCATCCTGCCGCTGTTCGGCATCACTCTTTCACCCATGACGACGGGTGTGGTTGGCTTGGGTTTGACCTTCTCCGCCTACGGCTCAGAAATCATTCGCTCAGCATTGATCAATATCAGCCTGGGGCAGCGCGATGCAGTGCGGGCGCTGGATTTTGATTCCATCACCGCATTTCGGCGCATCATCTTGCCCCAGGCCCTGCCCTTCCTGTTGCCGCCAATGGGCAATCAATTGGTTGAGCTGATGAAAACAACCTCGCTGGTTTCATTGATTACCTTGAGCGACCTGACGTTTTCCGGGGGCCAGCTTGTGACCACTCTGGGCCAACAAACCTTGATTTGGAGCATCGTGCTGGTGTGTTACTTCGTCATGGCCTGGCCACTCAGTTGGTTGGTTCGCCGCTATGAACACCACAGCACTGTGTGGCGCCGGGCCAAGGATTAATTGATGAATTTTGATTGTGCGTTTGCCTGGTCGATTGTTCCGGACCTGCTTCAGGGCTTACTGGTCACCCTTCAAGTAGTGGTGCTCGGTTTTCTGCTGGCGGTATTGGTCGGCCTGTTATTGGCGATCACCCGACGATCCAGGTTTCCCGTTGTGAGTGGACTGACCAAGGCGTACTTGAGTTTTTTCCGTAATACGCCGTTGATGGTCCAGTTGTACGTGCTGTTCTTTGCGTTTCCGTTGGCAGGTATTACCTTGCCGGCCATTTCCACCGGGGTTATCGGCCTCGGGCTTTACTACGGGGCTTATATTTCAGACGCGTTCCGAGCCGCAATAGAGGGCATACCGACGGGTCAATGGGAAGCCGCCAAAGCGCTAGACTTCGATACCAGCACGACGTGGCAACGCATTGTGTTACCGCAGACTATCAAGCCCATGCTGCCAATTCTTGGAAACTACCTGATAGGCATGTTCAAGGAAACGCCGCTGCTGGCGGTAATCACTATCCCTGAGCTGTTTCAAGCGGCCAAACAAGTGGCGGGCATGACGTACCGCTACAACGAGCCCTACACCCTGATGGCGCTGATGTTTTTAGCGATCAGTGTTCCAACCTCTTTGCTGTTCAAATACCTGGAAAGCCGCAGTCATGTTTGAGCTTGCAAGCATTACCCGCGCTGCGCCGCAGATAATTCTCAGAGACGTGGTCAAGAGTTATGGCGTCGCGCGCGTCATCGATCACCTTGATCTGAGTATTGCGCAGGGCCAAAAGGTTGCATTGATCGGGCCCAGTGGTTCGGGAAAATCCACCGTACTGCGGCTAATCAAAGGGTTGGAAACCTATCAACACGGCAGCATCGAAGTCGATGGTGCGCCTGTCCCGGCCAGGCACTCAGGTTGGCACTGGCCGGGTGCGAAAAAAATGCCGGTGATTCATCGGGTGGGCATGGTGTTCCAGCAATTCAATCTATTCCCGCATCTAACGGTACAAGAGAACATCACCGAGGCGCCTTTCAGGGTGTTGCAATTGAGCCGTGAAGAAGCACAGGAGCGTGCCTATGAGTACCTGAGCCTGGTCGGTTTAGGCCACAAGGCAAACGCGTACCCAAGTCAGTTGTCCGGCGGCCAACAGCAACGTGTCGCCATCGCCCGCGCATTGGCAATGCGCCCTAAGGTGATGCTATTCGACGAGGTAACCTCTGCACTGGATCCCGAACTGGTCGGCGAAGTATTGGCTGTCATCCGCACCATCGCTCACGAACAGCACATGACCATGTTACTGGTCACCCATGAAATGAAATTCGCACAAGATATCGCCGACCGGGTGTTGTTCATGGAGGCTGGCAAAATCGTCGCCGACGGTTCGCCAAGGCAGATACTCATCGACCCCGATAACGAACGAACGCGCCGCTTTCTTAACCGGGTTGAACAGCGCTGATCCATGCCCTGCATGCATAACAATCTGTAAGGAGCCAACGTGTTGGCGAAGGTTCTTCAAACCTTATCGCAGCCTTCGGCAGCTCCTAATCGGTATGGCACTGCCCCTTCAAAACAATCCGGACGTGGGCGGTGGCGTGCCTTTGAGTTGCCATGCGCCCACCGCCGCCGCTTTCCAATGACGGGGGTTGTGGCTAGCGACTGTACGGGCGTTGCGCCAATGGCGGTCAAGGTTGTGCGCGCGCCCAGTGGTTGAAGCGCCTCCCACATCGAACACCAATTCGGCCGCTTTAAGCGCGGACTCGGCAGCGATGTATTGCGCCTGGGCCACGTCGATGGCGGCTTGATCCACAGCCTGAGGGTCTAACTGTGCAGCCCAGGCTCGGTCGATGGATTGCGCAGCGCGCAACACCACCGCCTCGGCGGTATAAGCACGGGCAGAAATATCACCCACGCTGAGTTCCACGTAAGGGTCGTCCACCGATCGGCTGGCCGTGCTGTGTTTGATTGGCCGGGCATGCTCTTGGGCGAACGCAACGGCATCGTTCAGCGCATTGCGTGCAATCCCGGCCTCCACTGCGGCGAGGAACAACTGCAGGAATGGCGTGACGATAGTGCGCCTGCCCTCCTCCACGGTTTTAGTGCGGATCTCGTCGGCGTGCACCACAACGTTGTTCAGCAGCGTGGTGCCGCTGGCGGTCAAGCGTTGACCCATGGCGTCGAAATCGTCCAACAGCTCCAAACCTTCCCGCGAGCGCGGCAAGATGAACGACACGGGTTGATCGTTCTCATCCAAAGCCACTGCGCTGACCCAGTCAGCATACAAGGAACCGGTGCTGTAATACTTACTGCCATTGGCCCGATAGTGTTCTCCGTCGCGAACAATCCGCGCGCTGATCGAGCCATTGGCGCCGCCGACTTCCCAACCGGCGTTGCCTAACACGGTGCCCTGCAAGTAGCGAGCGAACCAACGTTCGCGCTCACCCTCGGCGCCGTCGGCCCTGGATGCGAGCAAGCCTTCAATGAAACCAAAACCAGGGCGTAACGCTTGGGCAACATTCGAATCCACTGAGGCAATCCGGATCAGCAGAGCAATCGTGTCTTTGACCGAACCGCCAGGACCGCCATATTTCGTCGGGATTCTGCAGGTGTAAAGGCGCGCTTTGGCGATTTGCGCCACTGCGTCGAATGGCAATTCCCGGTCCCGCTCCCGTTGCGCAGCGCCTGCGGCGATCTGGGGCAATAATTCATCGGCGCGCGCATTCAAATCGGCGACGGTAACAACGGGTTCATCAGGCGTGGTAAGTAACGTGCTCATGGCAATTCCTTAAACAATTTCAAGCTTAGATAGCGATTTTCCACAGCCGCGACTCATCGAACAGCGGCAAGTCGTCCTCCGGTTCCAGAGGCGGTGCGACCAGTTTTATCCCGGCGCCAGGCAGCCTCGGCACCGCTCCCAGCAATTGACGGGTGTATGCGTGTTGAGGGTTATCAAATAAATCATCCACCAGGGCGCGTTCCACGACCTTGCCGTGGCGCATAACCAATACTTCGTCGCTGACGTGGCGAATCACGCCCAGATCGTGGGAAATAAACAGGTAGGCCAAGCCCAACTCAGCTTGCAGATCCGCCAACAGGTCCAACACTTGGGCCTGAACTGATACGTCCAGGGCTGACACAGGTTCGTCGCAAATAATGACCTTTGGATTACTGGCAATGGCCCTGGCAATTGCCACCCGTTGCCGTTGACCGCCTGAGAGTTGCAGCGGTCGGCGTGCTGCCAACTCGGCAGGTAAACGCACCTGATCCAACAACCTAACGATTCGTGCCGGCTGTTCCTGCAGGCCAACCCCGGCGACGTCCAGCGCGTCAGCGAGGATTTGCCGGACGGTCCAGCGCGGGTCAAAAGAACTTAACGGGTCTTGGTAAATCACGCTGATATCGCGGCGGTAAGCACGTCGATCTTTCTCATTCACTCGGTGGCCGTCAGCACCGGTCCATGGTCGATCCAGAAAACGTACCTGCCCGGCGTCCGGTTCCAGTAAGCCAAGCACCATCCGCGAAACAGTGGTCTTGCCAGAGCCTGACTCGCCGACAATTCCCAACGTACGCCCGGCGCGCAGCTCGAAGCTGACGTCATTGACGACTTGCCGTGATTGATGATCCGTGCCGATGTAACCTTTGCTCAATCCCGACGCGTGCAGCAAAACCGGCGCGTCCGACGAGGGACGAGGTTTGATGCTGTCTGGCTTACGCTCCGGCGACAGTCGCGTGCCTCGAGCGTGCTCCGCTGGCACAGCATCTAACAAGGCGCGAGTGTATGGATGGCGCGGATCGCGTAGCACACGCTCCATCGGGCCCTGCTCGACCACTTCGCCGTGACGCAGGACCAAGACGTCATCGGCCAGTTGAGCAACCACAGCCAAGTCATGGCTGATGATCAGAAGCGAATCGCCCCGGGCCTTGATGTCCTGCAACACGCTGAGTATTTGCGCCTGTACGGTGGCGTCCAGTGCCGTCGTCGGCTCGTCGGCGATCACTAGTCCGGGGGTTAGCGCCAAGGCGCTGGCAATCAGGGCGCGCTGACGCAAACCACCTGACAATTGATCAGGCCGTTGCCGCGCCCGCAGTTCAGGCTCGGGCACGCCTACTTGCTCAAGTAACTCAATCACCCGTGCGGTCCGGCTACGACGGTCACCCCAACGATGGGTTTGAAGCACTTCAACAATTTCTTTGCCCACGGGCCGCAAAGGGTCCAGCGAGACCAGCGCATCCTGCAGCACAAACCCGATACCTTTGCCGCGCATTGCCCGCCAATCGCGCTCGGACAACATCAATAAATCACGGCCGCCATAACTTAACGTGCGTGCAGTGACCCGAGCGCCCGCCCCGGCCAAGCCAATCAAGCTGCGCGCAGTGACGCTTTTGCCCGAGCCGGACTCACCGACCAAGGCCAGGGTTTTACCGGGTTCAAGGATAAAGGACAGGTTGCGAACCACCGACTGGCCCGCGAATTCGATAGAAAGCCCATCGACAATCAAACGTTTATCGCTCATGAAAGACGACCCTCCAGGCGTTGTTGCAGATAGCGGCCAGCGACGGTGGTCGACAGCGTAGTCAGGACAATGAACAGCCCAGGGAAAAAGGTCAGCCACCAGGCATTGGCGATGAAGTCACGGCCCATGGACAGCATGGTCCCCCACTCCGGCGCCGGCGGCCGTGCGCCCAGACCGAGAAAACTCAAGGCCGACGCCCAGACAATCGCTTGGCCGACGCCCATGGTCATGGTCACAATCAGCGGGCGCATGGCGTTTGGCAGCAACTGTCGACGGATGATCCGCAGCGGCGGATGCCCCAGCGCCCGCGCAGCTTCGATGTAACCTGCGTTACGCACCGCGAGTACCTGCCCGCGAACCATCCGCGCGTAGCCAGGAGCGCCGCCAAGTCCGGTAGCGACAATCAAGGGACCGATGCCACTGCCAAAGACCGCCACGAACAATAGGGCCAGAATCAGGCTTGGAAACGCGAATAACACCTCCAGCAACCATCCGACACTGCGGTCGGTGCGCTGACCACCCAAGCCACCGAGTAGCCCAAGCACAATCGCAATACTCATGGCGATGGCGGTAGCAGCCAGGCCGATGAGTAACGACTGGCGCGTGCCATGGATAACCCGTGAAAAAATGTCACGACCGGACTGGTCGGTGCCAAACCAATGCGCTGCACCCGGTCTATGAAAAGCATCATGGGGGACGATGGCCAGCGGATCGCTGTAAGCAAATAACTGCGGGGCCAATGCCGCCAGCACCAGAAACAGTAAAAAGCCCGCAGCCAGGGTTGGACCCAGGCGCAGCGAATGGGCACGGCGCTGAACGCGGACGCTAAGTTGAGGGCGGTCCAGAATGAGTTGGCTCATGCCGCGTTCTCCTGCTGACGAGGGTCGATCCACTGGTACAACAGATCAACCAGAACATTGGCCAGGACGTAGCCCGCAGCAACCACCAGACTAATACCGATGGTCAGCGGCAAATCTTGAGCCTGTACCGCTTGGTACAACTGACGTCCCAGGCCTTTGCGGGAAAAGATCACTTCGATGACCACTGCGCCGCTGATCAGAGCCCCGATGGCCCAGCCGGATAGGGAAACACCGGGCAATATCGCGTGCCGCAGGGCATGCTTAAAACGCACGGCGACGTCGCTCAGGCCTCGGGTGCGGGCCGTCAAAATGAACGGCTGGTCAAGGGTTAGCTCAAGGGATTCGCGGGTCACCTGGCCGATGAAACCCGCCAATGGAATCGCCAGCGCAACCGACGGTAAAACCAGCGTTCGCCAGCCATCGCTGCCCGCTGGCGGAAACAACCTCAGGCCGAAGGCAAATACTGCAAGCAATAGAATTCCCAGCCAGAAATGCGGTAACGCCGCTGCCAGGGTTTCGGCCAACGACGCCACCCGGCTCAGCCACTGTTGTCGCCCAGCGGTGAGCACGGTTAGGGCCAATACCATCAGCCAGGCCAGCACCAGTGAGGTCACGATCAACTGCAGCGTCGGCCAGGATTGTTCGGCCAACACGCGGGTGACTGGCAGGTGCTGGGAGTAAGACACACCTAAATCGCCCTGAACCAGGCGTCCGAGGTACAGGCCGTATTGCACCGCCAACGGTTTATCCAGACCGTATTCGCGGGTCGCTTCGGCGATGGTTTCTGCGGTGGGGTTGCCACTGGGTCCGCCGAGAATTGCCAGTACCGGATCACCCGGCATCAGGCGCAAGGCAAAAAATGTCAGCGTGGCCACCGCCCAGAGCACCAGCACTCCGCCCAAGAGGCGCTGTAATGCGCGCCGCGTGAGCCGAGCGAAGCGTTGTTGTCGGGGTGGCGCTAGCGTGGTGTTCAGGGTTGAAGCCGTCATTTGTTCACCCATGCGTCGTAAAGGTAAGTAACCGCCAGAGAGGTTTCGAGACGTACACCTTGGGTTGTTTTGTAAATGCCCAGTCGCGTGCTTTGCGGGTAGGTGGTCAGTTGCAGATATTGCTTGGATGCGGTGGCTTGGGCCTGGTAATAAAAGCTGCGCCGCAGCTCCGGGTCTTGGGTCGACAGCGCCTGCTGCACCACGTTGTCAAATTCAGCATCGCTGAAACCAGCGGTGTTCTGGTGATAACCACCGACGCCAGCAGGCCTGATGAACGCCGAGCTGAAGATGATCCGCAGCACGTCCGCGGTGTTGGTGTTCCAATAACCCAGACGGATGTCGTAGTCCCAGTCTGCTTGGCGCTTGGTCGCCTGCACGTCGCTCATTTGATCGACGATCAACTCGAAACCGGCTTGACGAGTGGTGGCCTGAACCTGTTCCCATAGGGTGAATTCCGAGGGCGGCGTGCGATTGCCCATGACCACATGCACCTGCAGACGCTTGCCATTTTTGGTCCGATAGCCCTCGGCGTCGCGCTTGCTCCAACCCGCAGCGTCAAGCAGTTTGGCGGCCTTGGCCGGGTCGTAATCCTGGGCGTGTTCAAAGTCTGGGCTGTAGAAGCGCGTGGCAGAGCTGAGGACGCCCCCCGCCCGTGGAAACTCGTTGAAGTAAACGCTTTTCAAGGCGCCATCAATGTCGGCGCTGCGCACAAAAGCCTCGCGTACATTGATGTCGTTGAACGGTGCGCGGGTGATATTCAATGTACCGTTAGTAGGGTTGCCAGGGCGTTGAGCGATGATCAATGACAGGTCTGGATTCTGCCGGGCGGCTTCATGGGATTCAGGCGGCACGGTTTCAATCACATCAACCTCGCCGGCCTGCAACGACGCGAAACGCACGGACGGCTCCTGAATGAATTTCCAGATCACTTTGTCCAGCCACGCCGGGCCTTGGTGTTTTGCCGTCGGCGGCGCCGAGTTGTAGTCCGGATTGCGGACCAGTTCAACCTGGCTTTGACGGTCCCAGCGTACGACCTTGAACGGGCCAGTACCGACCGGACTTTCGCAATTTACATCGCGGGATCTTAATAATGCCGTCGGCGATTCGATGCCGAGGAACCCTTGGGCCAGAACCTCAAGAAACGCAGCGTATGGCGTGGCCAAGTGCACTACGGCAGTGTATTCATCACGAACGTCAGTGCTGCGGTATTGACGAATATAGCCACCCGCAGTGCTCGACTGGGTTTTGGGGTTGGCCATATGGTCAAGATTGGCTTTGACCGCTGCGGCGTTGAACGGCGTGCCGTCAGTGAAATGCACGTCATCGCGCAGATGGAACGTGTAATCGAGGCCGTCGGCCGACACTTCAAAGCTTTTGGCCAACCAGGGGCCTATGTGTCCTTCGCCGTCCATGGACACCAGCGAATCCAGGTACTGTTGCGCAATGAACACCTGCGGCATATCGCCGGCGACATGCGGGTCCAGACAGGTCGGCTCTCGGTCAGTGGCATAGATCAGGGTGCCGCCGCTGACAGGTTGATTGCTACGTACAACCGCCGCAGTCCGTTTATCACACCCCGCCAACGCGGCGCAGAGCGCGACGATACCAACCACGTACAAGTGTCGTAAAAACGGCAGCGACCGCTGGCGGGGCACGTTTAATTGCTGGACGAGTTCTCGCATGGATCCTGATACGCCTTGAGTCCGGGAATAAGGCTATTGCACAAGACATGCCGAGTTTTTCGATCAATGAAACCGAGAGATTTTAGAGGTGAGAGAGTTGCGATGGATGTAGGAAACGACAATTTGTTAAAGCACTGTTGGCTGAGCAACAGTGTTTTAAACCTCGCCAATTTCCTGTAGGAGGTCACCCTTCGTCCAGACGCCGCGCTGTCCCGCAGTAAGCGCGCTCCTACAATTTAAGTCTTTCGAAATTTCAATTAGTTATGCGTTGGCTCTTACAGAACGGCTGGAAACCGCAGGGGTATAGCTGGAGCGCGCAATGCTGCGGGGTCGCGATAGCGCGCGCCGAAGTGATCATTGGGTAATCGCGCCTGCCCTACCCCAAACAAACGTTCCCGTAAGGTTTCGCCATCATTGTAAGACTCGCGAAAACGGCCCCTACGCCGTAGTTCAGGGATCACCAGTTCAATAAAATCACGTGCAGTTTCAAAGGACAGATACTGGCGCAAATTAATACCGTCGATGCCATCGACATCCAGCCACTTTTCAATCTCATCGGCCACCACAGTCGGCGTGCTGGCAACGAAAAAACGCTCGCGATTATAGTCACGGTACTCCGCAAGCACCTCGCCCACGGTTTGTTCGGGCCGGTAGCGTTTCAGGCTTTGCCAGCCCTTGACCTGACGGCTTATCAGGTTGCCAATCAATTCATCATGCGCATAGGCCGGCAAGTCGACGGCTGATTGTGCATGCGCCAATGAGGCTTCGACGCTCATCAGCGTGCGATAGCTGTCGAGTTTGGCGCTCACCTCTGCGTCCGTACGCCCGACTATAATCCCGGCCATCACGATGAATTTCAAGCCTGCGGGATCACGATCATGGGCAATCGCTTTCTGACGCATGGCTTGGATGTTATCGCGTACCGCCTGGGTAGTGGCGCCGCCGGTAAACACCACTTCGGCATGACGACCGGCGAATTCGATACCGGCCGCCGAGCCGGTGGCCTGGAATAACACCGGCGTGCGTTGCCGCGAGGGTTGGCACAAGTGCGGTCCGGCTACTTTAAAGTGCGCGCCAACGTGGTCGATGTAACGCACCTTGCTCGGGTCTGTGTAAACACGCCGTTCTCGGTCTTGAATAACCGCATCGTCGTCCCACGACCCTTCCCACAGCTTGTAAAGCACGTCCAGGTATTCGTCGGCGATTTCATAGCGATGATCATGGGTCACCTCGGTGTCGTGCCCGAAGTTGCGCGCCGCATTAGGCAGGTACGACGTGACAATATTCCAGCCCACCCGGCCCTTGGTCAGATGATCCAGGGTGCTCATGCGTCTGGCGAAGGCAAATGGCGGTTCGTAAGTCGTGGAGAACGTTGCCCCGAAACCCAGGTTGCGCGTCACCGCGGCCATGGCGGGAATTACCAGCAGCGGGTCATTACTGGGGATCTGCATGCCTTCGCGCAGGGCCGTTTCCGGACCGTCGCGAAACTGATCGTAAGTGCCAACCACGTCGGCAAGAAATACCCCGTCGAAGGTTCCATATTCCAGTAATTGAGCCAGTTCGGTCCAATAGTCCAGATCGTTAAAACGGTGTCGATTGTTCTCTGGATGGACCCACAAACCATGAACGATATGGCTCACACAGTTCATTTCGAATAGATTGACGTGCAGTTGTTTAGGCATGGACAACTTCCCTTGGGGAGCCTTCGGGTTCTAAAATTTAATCATCGGCATCAAGGCACTCTCATTGCATGCTCTGCATGTGCCATGCCATACAAACGAACCCGCTAACTTCAGACCGTTGCGGGGCGTTATCCGATGTCGTCACTGTGACCAGAGCGGCAATGTGTCGACAGGGTGTCGACTCACCAACAGTTGCAGCGCGGCCACCGGTCATTTAACCCGGTGCGCGGTGCCCTGACAGAGCCTTCAAATGACCCAAAACATCTATGACAATCCAAGATTTTACGAGGGTTACAGCCGACTGAATCGCTCCGTCCAGGGGCTGGACGGAGCACCTGAATGGCCAGCGATTCGTGCGCTGTTACCATTGGTGGCCGACAAAAAAGTATTAGACCTTGGTTGCGGATATGGTTGGTTCAGCCGCTGGGCCGCAGAGCAAGGTGCCGCCAGTGTTCTGGGGTTGGATGTCTCCACAAAAATGCTCGCTCACGCCGAGGCCAGCACCCAGGACTCGCGCATCCGCTATACGTTAGCCGACCTGGAAACGTTGACTGTCGCCACCGCCAGTGTCGACCTGGCCTACAGCTCGCTGGCGTTCCATTACATCAAGGATTTGCAGTCGCTGTTAAGCGCCGTACACGCTGCGCTAGTGCCTGGCGGCCACCTGGTTTTTTCCATCGAACACCCGATCTACATGGCACCACGGCAACCGGGATTTATCGAGGATGACCAAGGCCGCAAATCCTGGCCGCTGGACAGCTATCAGCACGAAGGACCCCGGGTCACCCATTGGCTCAGCGATGGCGTGGTCAAGCAACACCGAACCCTGGGCACCTTGTTGAATATGCTCATCGGCACAGGGTTCACTGTCGATCACGTAAATGAGTGGGGACCGAGCGATGAAGACCTCAAAGCCCTTCCGACTCTGGCAGATGAAAGAGAGCGGCCAATGATGCTGATAGTGGCCGCGAGTCGTTAGTGCCAGCGGGGATATGCCTCAACGAAAAAACTGATTCTCCGGTCTCGGCAAACCGAGGTTTTCCCGCAGTGTCGTCCCTTCGTACTCACGCCGGAAAATGCCGCGCCGCTGTAGCTCCGGTATGACCTTATCAACGAAGGCATCCAGCCCACCGGGCAGCCACGGGAACATGATATTGAACCCATCGGAACCTTCGGTCTCAAGCCATTCCTGCATGTCGTCGGCAATGGTTTGCGCGGTGCCGACGAACGATAGTCCGGCGTAACCTCCCAGGCGCTGAGCCAGTTGGCGAACCGTCAATTGCTCACGATCGGCCAGCGCGATCACCCGTTCCCGAGAGGTTTTACTGTCGTTGGTTTCCGGCACACTGGGCAAAGGCTTGTCGGGATCGAATTTCGATGCGTCGTGTCCCAACGAGATAGACAGCGAGGCAATCGCGCTTTCTTAATGCACCAAGCTGTCGAGTTTGGCCCGAATTGCCCGTGCCTCCTCAACGGTATCGCCGACCACCACAAAGGCGCCGGGGAGAATCTTTAAATGGTCTCGATGGCGTCCTAGCCGCTGCATACGCCCTTCGACGTCGGCGTAAAACTTCTGCCCTTCTTCAAGAGTGCCGTGGGCTGCGAAGACCACTTCAGCCGTTTCTGCCGCCAGTTGCCGACCCGGTTCCGACGCGCCGGCCTGGACGATCACCGGCCAACCCTGCACAGGTCGGGCGATGTGCAGCGGACCTTTTACCGACAGGTATTTACCTTTGTGATTCAAGGTATGCAAACGCGCCGGATCGAAAAATATTCCACTCTCGGTATCTCGAACAAAAGCATCGTCTGCCCAGCTGTCCCACAAACCGGTGACCACATCGTAAAACTCACGGGCACGGGCGTAGCGCTCATCGTGGGCAAACGCTTGCTCCAGACCGAAGTTGAGTGCGGCATCGGGGTTCGCGGTGGTCACGACATTCCACCCGGCACGACCATTGCTCAAATGGTCCAGCGAGGCAAACCGGCGCGCAATATGAAACGGTTCATCAAAGGTGGTGGACGCAGTGGCCACCAAACCAATTCGTTCAGTGGCCTGACTCAGCGCCGCCAGCAAGGTAAAGGGCTCGAAGGAGGTGACGGTATGGCTGTGTTTGAGCGCGTCGATGGGCATGTTCAATACAGCCAAATGATCGGCCATGAAGAAAGCATCGAACTTTGCCCGCTCCAGGGTTTGCGCAAAACGCTTGAGATGAGCGAAGTTAAAATTGGCGTCTTTGAACGCACCTGGGTAACGCCAGGCGCCCGTGTGAATACTCACAGGGCGCATAAACGCCCCAAGTTTAAGCTGGCGCTGAGGGGTCATAGAGGAAAGCTCAGAATCTGAAAGTCCCTAAGAATTGATTCCGATGAGAGTCCAGTCCAATAACCAAATCTGCCAAGGTTATGCTTTTATAGAAGCAAAACTGGAACTGTAGGAGATTCCTCCCGCTTTCGACGCCGCACTGTCGCGTCGCAAACATGGTCAGTGTAGGAACGCGCTTGTCCCGCGATGGAGCGCGAAGCGGTCCCCAATGCCGAGCTCAATTCTAACGGGAAGCATGGCATTCGCTGGGTTTACGACTGCTCCGCAGTCGATCACGGGCAAGCGCGCTCCTACAATTTGATTTTGCGTAAATTCAACTGGTTATGCGCCGTTTGAAGAAGCGCAGTGTTCCAATCAACGAACCGTGCTTTTCAAGGCGCTGTCCCGTTGATGGCGCTCCAACGCCAGTTCAATCAGTTGGGTAATGAGTTCGGAGTAGGACACGCCGCTGGCCGCCCACAGCTTCGGGTACATGCTGATGTTGGTAAAACCCGGCAAAGTGTTTATTTCATTGATCACCACATCGCCTTCGGGTGTCAGGAACACATCAACCCGTGCCATGCCGTGGCACTCCAACACCTGAAATGCCTGTACCGCAATGGCTTGGATCCGCTGGTTGGTCTCGGCGGACAGCTCGGCAGGCACCCTCACCACCGCCCCCTGTTCGTTGATGTATTTGGTGTCGTACGAGTAAAACTCATCACTGAGGATCACTTCGCCGCAAACGCTGGCCTGTGGGCGTTCGTTGCCCAGTACCGCGCATTCGATTTCGCGACCGACAATCGCGGATTCCACCAGTACTTTATGGTCGTAACCGAATGCCAGATCCAATGCCTGGGAAAACTCAGTTGCAGTCCTGACCTTACTGACACCGACCGAAGAACCTTGATTCGCCGGTTTGACAAATAACGGCAGACCTAGCTTTTCGCTGATTGAATCGAAGTTGTGGTGATTGCGATTGATACGTGTAAGGGCAATGAACGGTGCCACTAACAGACCGGCATCACGCAATAAACGTTTAGCCACGTCTTTGTCCATGCTCACCGCTGAACCCAGTACGCTGCTGCCCACAAATGGAATATTGGCCATGCGCAGCAGGCCTTGCAGCGAGCCGTCTTCACCCAAGGTGCCATGCACGATCGGGAATACCACGTCCAGTTGCGATAACGCACTGGCATCGCGGCTTTCAATTAGCTGGTGATGGGATTGACCCGGGATCAATGCGACGTTCTGATGGGAGCGGTTAAGTGTAATACGCGCCGGGTCCTGGCTGTTCAACAAATAGTTGGAAGCATCGTTGACATGCCAGGCGCCTTGCTTATCGATGCCCAGCAAAGTGACATCGAATTGTTGTGAATCGATGGCATCGACAATATTCTTCGCCGATTGCAGCGACACTTCATGCTCAGCAGACTTGCCGCCAAAGATGATGCCCACCCTTATTTTTTTCATCTGTGCGTCCACTGTGCTGTTGGATACCCAATACGGCCATTCCGCTGACCAGATGGTACCCAACTCCGCAGGCAAAAGCGGCTTTTCCCACCGCTTACGCTGCGATTATTCAAAAGTGAAACGAAACCCCTGTCGTCACGTTAAAGGCATCGCCGACATAAAAGTTGGCCGAATCCTTGCCCTTCGCGTCGTAGGTGGTATTGGCTGCGGTGGCATAGTGCTCGTTGGTCAAGTTGCGAAAATCGACAAACACATTCCAACGTTTACTCGGCGCTTCGTAGCCCAGTTTTGCACCAAAAATGGTATAGGACGGCGCGCTTAAGGTATTGGCATAGTCAACGTAGTAGCTGGAGACCGACTGCGCATTGAGCTCGGCGTAATAGCCTTGGGACTGGTTGTAGACCAACTGCGCCTGATACACCTCGCGGGGCATGCTCGGCAATTCGTTATCGCCAAACACTGCATCGTGGCGGTAAAAGAAATCGTTCACCGTAAACGCCTGGCGCAAGGTAACGGTATCACCGCTCTGCCCTTCCCATAACTGCACACCCAAGCCTGCTTCAATGCCTTGATGGATGGTCGGGCTGCCGTTGGACGCAGCGGTCAATGCGTCAGCGGTAGACGTCGCTTGAGTGATAACAACGTTGAGAATTTCTTTCTGAACCCAAGACCGGTAAACCGTCAGGCTGCCGTCGAATATACCCGCGCTGCCACGGATACCCAGCTCGGCAGTAGTCCCTTTTTGCGGGCGCACATCACGTATATAACCCGGAGTGGTGCTGCCCAACTGCCAGGTCACCGGTGGGTCCACCGAGCGACTGACGTTGCCATAGATTTGAACATCGGGGGTTATTTGATACCGCAGACCAATGCGCGGCGCGACGTCGGTTTCAACGTAGCTGACACCGTTGCCGAACTGCGACGTGTTAGGGAGAGTGGTGTCTTCAATCTCAGCGCGGCGATCTACCTGGATTAACGAAACACCTGTCGTCAGCCACCACTTCTCAGCCAGTTGCAAGTCGTTACCGAGGGCAAAAACCGTGTCTCGCGAACCGGTGTAATTGGTGTGTTGTATCAGTGCGTCAGTCGTCCGGTCATACGACTTAACGTCGGCAAACTGCGCCACGGTATTGCTGAAAGTCGCCGTGGAGTTACTCGTCAGACCGAACAGGTGATCGTTGTTTCGCAGGTAACGCAAGGTTATGTTGGTGTCACGCGAGCGCCAGTCCTGCGGGGTGGTGGAATAACGCCAACCGTTTACCAGAGGGTAGTTATTGATACTCAACCCGACTTCGAGTTTGGCATCGTCGTCGAAGGTATAGGTGGTTTTGTTGCCGAACAACGTGGTGCCG
>NZ_JAQGNX010000032.1 GCF_028293835.1 Pseudomonas sp. | reverse complement strand
TGGGCGCTTCGCTGGAAGTAGAAGCAGGCCAAATCGTTCAGGGTTATCGCAACACCTTTACCGCCATCCCCGAAGCCGTTCAGTTTCGCCCTGCACGACGCCATCTCAAACCGCCGATCCACAGCACGCAAACCGCCAAGGTCACCGGGCCGCAAGGCGAAGAAATCCACTGCGATAAGTTTGGCCGAGTGAAGGTCAAGTTTCACTGGGACCGTCGTGATCTGGAAGACGAAACCACTAGTTGCTGGGTGCGGGTGGCGTCCAGCTGGGCGGGCGCTAACTACGGTGCCGTAACTTTGCCCCGGGTGGGCATGGAAGTATTGGTTTCGTACCTGGAAGGCGATCCGGATAAGCCGATTGTCATGGGGTGTTTGCCCAACAGTCTAAATCCTGTTCCTTACGAACAGCCGGCCAACAAGACCAAAAGCGTATTTCGTAGCCGTAATTCAAAGGCGAGCCAAGGCTTTAACGAAGTCTCTTTTGAAGATCGCAATGGCGCCGAGTTGGTCTACCTGCGTGCTCAACGTGACATGGAGCAGTTGGTACAGAACGACAGCCGTCTTGAAGTACGCGGTGAACGAAAAGAGACCATCAAGGGCAACAGCACCACCGTCATCAAGGCGGACCAAAACCTCACTGTTACTGGCGCGCGCAAGGTGCTGTTGTCGGCGGGCGATCATCTGCAAGTGGCGGGTTCCAGCCATACCCAGGTGGGCGGCGCGCTGGTGATAGACGCTGCGCAGGAAGTACATATCTCCGGAGCGGACGTTGTTATCGAAGGCGGCATCAGCCTGACTCTGTCGATCAACGGCCAACACCTTGTTCTGAACCCGGCGGGGATTTTCTCCAGCGTACCGATTGTATTGGGTGGTGTGCCAATGCCTGGGACGCCCGCGATACCGTTGGCGCCGGGAGAGGCCCCCGCCTTACTCAACCCGCTGATACCAGCGCAGCAAAAAATATCGATGCTATCGCAGCGCGGGTCGCGCTGCCTGCTGTGCGAAGAGGGCACGCGAGCATGAGCACCTTAATCGAATTCCCCCAAGACCTGCCCTGGCAACACCACCATGCCTTTCTGCTGCTCGACGGCGTCACCGTCCCTGACCTGAAAAACAAACTGTCAGCCTGGAATCTCGCAGCGCCTCGAATTGCCTTGTATGCGGGCACTCGATTTGACGCCATCAGCGAAATATCACCTTGGTTGGTGGTTCTTGAAGGACCAAGCGATCCTGTTTTCCAAGCGTTCCTGACCGATGCCACACGGGAGTGGGGCGCCCTTATGTTCAGCGAAAAACCCTTGAACGCGGTCGTCGCACACTTGCGTGAACTACTGACAGTGCACGTACCAGACGGACCGGAAGTCGCGTTGCGTCTGGCTGATCCATCGGTGATTCACGCCTTGTTTGCGATGCCGGACCGCGATGAACGTTTGTTTGGGCCGATCGATACCTTGGTGCTAGCCGATAGCGTGGAAGGTCGCTGGCATCGACATCAACGCTGCGCTTCGGACGCGCGGGGACTGCCGAAAAAATACGTGCTGAGTCCCGAGCAAAATGGTGCTCTGGATCGCGCTGACTTGCGCGGAGCTACGTTGAAACTTGATGCTCATCTACTGGAGTATTTTCCCGATCTTCGTACATCAAACAGTTTGCCCCAGCGCTGGCCAGCTTTGCATCAGAAGGTCAGCAATGCCTATGCGCAGGGGTTCAGCAGCCAATCGGACCTGACTTACTACGTCAATATATTTGCCTGGCTTGGCGATTCGCCGCTTGCACATCACCCTGAAATCGCTCGTCTGCTTGACCACGCTTGCGTGGGGACATCTAGCGCTCGCGTTGCCGCTGCGGCCGAGCTAGCCCGCACTTGGGCTAACAGCCAACAGGCGACGCAGGAGCCTTCATGAACAGTACCCGCCGTAAAGACCCTAACCTTGCCGCCGCAGCCGAATCTAAGAGCGACATCCTCAGCTACGGCACCTGTCCTTTACGTCAGCCCAAGGTGCAATTGCTGCCGCTGCGATATGGAATGGTCGAACGCAATGATCCGACTGCTGATCTGACGTTACCCTACGTGCTGCAAACGCGGCCGATGGGCGTGCGCCTGTTGCGCAATGGCTGGCTGTATATCATCGACAGCAGCACGGGCTTTCTGCATGAGTACCAGATTACAAACGGCCTTGTCAGCGCGTTATCGTGGGAAGGCAAAAAGGTCACTACTAACCATCGCACTACGCTGGACGCGGAATTTGCACTGGTATTTTCCAGAAGCAGCACGCTGCATGTCACCTACGCCGAGGTACAGTGGACGGCGGCCAAATGCAATCGAATGCTCAATAGCGAGGACGAGCGTGCGCGGTTCATGCAGTCCGTTTCGCTGGTTAATGTGGATAGCGAGCGAGGCGCCAAAGACCTGCTAACCCTGGAACAGGCCAAGCGCTGGCTCGCCGAACTGGCGGAAGACGATCAGCTTTGTCCTGTTCCAGACAGCGTGCCAGAACATGAACGAGCCGCCTACTTGTGGGAGCAGCCCAAGCGCTTCCGGGAATTGCACATCGGAGAATTGCTGCAGCCCGTTTTGCCGCTTTACCAAAACGACACGCTCTGTCTTATGGTCGAGGACGATCTCGGCGTGCTGCGTGATTTGGCCAACTATCAAGACAAAGTGGTTGGATGGATCGAGGACTGGGCCAACGGAGGGTCACAACCGGGCGCCAATGAGCGTGACTACTTGCTGGCGTGTTACATCGAGGCGCTGAGCATTCTCGATGAGAGCAAGCTGACCGGCATGGCCGCCGCCAGCGATGACCCTGCTTTAAAGGCCATGCTGGAAGAGCTGGATCAAATGCCATCGCCGGAGCGGGGTAACACTGGCCGAGCCTTGCTGGATCATCTGAATAATTGCGGCAG
Organism: Pseudomonas sp.; assembly: GCF_028293835.1. Classification (GTDB taxonomy): domain Bacteria; phylum Pseudomonadota; class Gammaproteobacteria; order Pseudomonadales; family Pseudomonadaceae; genus Aquipseudomonas. The sequence goes on along the minus strand of NZ_JAQGNX010000032.1, from coordinate 2,910 downwards.
GGCTTTTTCCATACACAAGGACAATCCTCCGCAAGCGCTCTTGGCGCTGCGTCAGGAGGCTATGGACAAATTCCGCAAGGAAGAAGGGTTTTTCGGAAACCTTGCTCTGGGTTCTGTAAAAGCAGTCATCGTTCAGGATGTTGATTGGCGTTATCACACCGGTCAGTTCATGGCGCCAGCGCCTGGCGATTTCGTCGAGCGTCACCTCAAAGCGTTGGTGCAGCTGGGTAAGAACCAGACCCAGCGGATAAAGGATGTGCTCAGCGGCGCCAAAATGGGTCAAAGGGGCGTCAACGAACTGATTGATCGCGCTGCCATGGATCAGACCCTGGCCGAGCATCGCGTGAAACTGAGGCGCTGGAATACGTTGCTCGACCGTATCACCGATGACCGGGTAGCGCTGGTCACCGCTGACCGTTTCCACCGCGCCGCCTGGTATTTCGACGCGCAAGATCAAGAGCAAATGACCCTGGCGTTCAGCACCGAATACGCCTGCCTGAAAGACATTTGTCGAAGTGACGTTGCCAGTCAAGCGATCCTCGACTGGCTGGAAGCAAAACCACAGTTCAGTTTGCCGCTGCTGCACACCCTGCCGTTTAGCGATCAAACGCAGCTGGCAACCCAATACGCTGCGTTGTTCAACGCCGGCTATGGGTTGATCAACAACATCCCGCATTGGACTGATGTAACCCATCAAGTCGGCCACGGCAAAATCCCCGCCATTGAAGCACTTCCGGAATCGATCAAGGTGTTAGCTGAAGGCGCTCGCGATGCCTTGAACCCTGCGTTGCGCCTCGGGATGGACCGGATGCAAGACGAGTTTGCCCGAGCCATCAACAGCGAGAAAATACCGGATTTGGATCAACTGTTCCGCAACCTGCCTAAAGCGTTGGCGCCACGGATCATCGAAGCCGCAGGCCGGGAAGGTGTGACCTTTACCGTTGCGACGCCTAAGGAACTGGCCTCGCTACAGGAGGATATCAAGGAAGTATTTAACCAACGCTACGAACTTAAGGTGCTGGACAACGAGCGAAAACAAATCGTCCGTAACAGAAGTCATAAAGAGCCAAGGGCACAGGAACTTCAGCGGCAAATCCATGGAGTCCGTGGTGCAATCTCGAAACTGGAAGCGCGCTTGGCCTTAGCCATCAGCCCTATCGCCGAACTGCCCGATGAGTCCATGCGGTTATGGGGCGTTGCACCGGGTAGAGCTGGATTAACGGTGCTGTTTCCTCCGGCGCAACAGCAGGAAATAGGGCGGTTATTGGCGAACGTGCGCAAAGGAATGAGTGCTGCGCCGAAGTTGAATATGTTGGGGGATGGGGCTGGATTGCTGGTTTTTGTGGCGCAGTTTGTGAATTTGGTGGTGGTGGCAGGGGAGGCCAGGAAAAATTCCTGGAATGAAGAAAGTTATAAATTGATAGTGTCTTCTACAGCCGCTACGGCTACTGCTGGGTTTATTGCCGTCCGGGGGATAGTTGATACGGCGTTGACTGCTCGTGCCGCTTCGTTAGTAAGTACGTTTCAACAACATGCGGTGATGGGTGTGTATGTGCAGTTGGGGAAGTTGCACGTCGGTTTGGGTAGCGTCGGTTCGCTGGCCGGGATCGTCAGTTCGATAATTAGTGCCCGGGCACATCACGATAATTGGCAACAAGCTGTGCGTAGTGGCGACACCAGACTTCAAAACAGCACGGCGCTTGCGATGCTGGGCTCAGGAGGCCAATTGACGAGTTACTCATATGATTTCGGTAACGTTTTGTATTCCGCTTATACGGTCGTAGCTGCGCGAGACATGGCCGCACGCACTGCGGCTTGGGCCGCCGCTGGAACTCGACTATCTACCGTTTTTTTCAGAATGAATATTGCTGGAACACTGTTTACGGTAGTGGAGCTGGGAGGGACTTGGCTCTATAACCGCTACAATCTTTCTCCCCATGATCTATGGCTCGAAAGCACCCCTTGGGGTCTGGATGAGCACAAGCGGGAAGCGCTAAGCCTTGGCGACTACAAACGTAAATTGACCGGTTTGTTACAGGCCCCACAAGTACAAATCGGGCCCAAGCTCTACGTTGATCGTTGGCAAGACATGCTAGTGCAGGCGACGCCGGGTAGTATCCATCTTTCCATGCCTGGCGTGAGTCTGGCTAACTTACAACAACCGCTCAGGGGTCGGCCCTCCCATGTGTTGAGTCTTGCCGCTTACCGAGTGATTACGGCTGAGTGGGAAAAAGGGTTTGACCAAGACCGCTGGGCAATCGTCAGCGAAGAAGTAATCGAAAGCCTGCAAGTTATCCAATCTGCGCCGCTGATTTTTAAACTGGTCTATCCGGATGAACGCGTTAGACCGTGGACCGTCACAAAAGCGCGCCTGATTTTGGCCGTGGCCGTGGAGACCTATGATGCCAACGGTGACCCACATAACCAGCTTTACCATCTCTCGCTGGATCCCAACGGGGAAGGTATTTTTCCTGTGGCACCGTTCAAACCAGAGCGACTTCAGGCGGAGATGCTGACGATAGATCCTCTGATGTTGGAGATTGTTCGTGGATAAGAATCAAAAAACAATGACACCAGAGCCAAACTTGCACCATCCCAAGAAAGCCGGTGACGTTGAACCGTTCCCTAGCGGTCGCGTTACTTACCTGGCACCGCTTCCACTGCCCACTCAATTGCCTACTCACTGTCCTTATGTGGGGGAGCTAAATGATGTTTATTTGGATTTCGGATTAGGGTCGCCTCAGGTTTTTCCGTGGCAAATAACTCTCGGCTCGCCATTTAATTCTTTTATACTTTTTACAGTTCTCCTCCCGTTAGCTTGTGGGTTAATCGGGTTGATGATCGGTTACAGCGCCAGCGAGGCATGGGCGTTTATTGTAGGGGTTAGAAATGAACTTTTCAGCCTTTCGT
>NZ_JAQGNX010000024.1 GCF_028293835.1 Pseudomonas sp. | reverse complement strand
CTGCTCGATTTCCAGCGTTGACTGCTGGGTACGGTGGGCCAATGCCCGAACCTCATCGGCGACCACCGCGAAGCCCCTGCCCTGCTCGCCGGCCCTTGCGGCCTCGATCGCAGCGTTCAATGCGAGCAAATTGGTTTGCTCGGCGATGGAGCGAATCACCTCAAGGACCTTGCTGATACTTTGGGCGGACTGCGCCAGTTTCTCTACTTCCTGGCTGGTGGCGCTGACAGTTTTGTTCAGGCCTTCAATGGAGGTAATGGTTTTCGCCACCCGCTCCCGCCCGAGGTGGGTGGAACGCTCCGAATCCTGGGTGGAGACCGAAGCTGCCGAAGCATTACGTGCCACTTCTTCCACCGCAGCGGTCATCTGATTGACCGCCGTGGCGGCCTGGTCAGTTTCAAGGCTTTGCTGTTGAATGCCGCGGTTGGATTCCTCAGTGACCTGGCTCATTTGTTCCGCCGCGCATGCCAGTTGAGTAGAGGAACTGCCTATCAGCTTCACCGTGCTTCGCAGGTTGCCGAGCATCGCGGCCGTCGCCGTCTGCAGGTCAGTAATTTCGTCTTTGCCGTCGACCAGGATGTCTCGGCGCAGGTCGTTGTTGGAGATTTCTTTACTTGCCGCAACCAATGCCCGCAACGGCGCTGAAATGCTTTTAGTGAAGATGATTGCCAATACAATCGTGGCAACAACCGAACACAGCAACAATATGACGGCGTAAGAAACTCCGCTGTCGTAGGCCGCCCGGGATTCGATGCTCGACTGGTCTGCCTCTAGCCCGTTAATTTTGATCAATTCGTCCGCATACCCCTGCATTTCCTTGGAAAGCGGGATGATGTGGATGTTTATATAATCGAGTAACTCGGTCAACGAAAGGGCATCGCCTGCGTCGACCACAATTTTGAGTTGCTCCGAATACGGGCCAAGATCATTGACCAGTGATTGATAAACTTTACCTTCAGCCTCACCAGAAACAAGCTTTGCGTAGCGGTCTATGTCGGCTTTCATTGCCTCTTGATACTTGCCAAGACTGACCACGGAATCTTTACGCTCTGTGTCATTGGCCGTGATCAGTTTGAAGGTTTCCAGCCGCATTCGTAATAGCGAAGTGGTAATAATGCCTGCTTGCCTGACGCTGGGCATCGAATTCTCTTCGATGTCGACGGTCAGCGCCTGCATCTGTCGCATGTTCCACATTGATATGCCACTTGAGACCGTCATCAATATGATAACGGCCGTAAAACAAAGCCCTGCACGAGTTCCTATCTTCAAACCCCGAATCGTCATGAGCTACTACCTTCTTATTATCAACAGTGCGAGCAACGGTGCGCCGTTTGCATAGTGACATCGAGGACAGGTGCCGTGTGAAAATTCCTGCTCAAGGGCCAACAAGACAGGAAACCGGTAGATGCTCATTGGGTACTACGGTATCAGCCCCGCGACTCTATAGACCTCAACCGTTCGATCGAATAATGCAATATCATTGCGTCCTCGGGAAACCAACTGAGCCCCTTCAACCGCCGAAAATATCGCCAACGCTTTTTGCCGAAGGTTCGGCGCCTCGGACTGTCCTTGCTGAAGCGATAAAACAGTTATAAGCCATTTAACGTTCGCGTCAGTAAAGGCATTGACTTCAGTTCGCACATTGTCAGGCAGGTCCTGATATTCAGCGGCCATGATCCCGCAAAGGCACATACGATTGTCGTTGACCAATGCCGAGCGGAAGATATCGGTATAGCTCTTGATTAATACCTTCGGGTCTTGGCTTTTCGCCAACAGGCCTTCCAGGTAATTAACCCCGTCCTCCGTATAACGCCGGGCGAGTGCTGCGCCAAGATCACCTTTGGTTGGGAAATGATGGTGAATACTCGCGCTTTTGATCCCGACTTCTTTAGCGATCTCGCGGAAGCTTAAAGCGTTGTAGCCAAGCGCCTGTACCCTGGCGCGGCCGATACCCATGATAATTTCTTTGGTATCTGAGATTGCCACTGTGATGAACTCCCGACTACAGAGGGTGTGAAATTTCGCATAGGCGGAGTTTATCTATCTAGTGAAAGGTAGAACAGAGGCCGTGGGTAACAATTTATTTCCTTCCATGGCATAGCCTTACCAACTCATGCGTATCCCAACGTTACCCGTAACTCCTTCAAGGTTGTTGGTATCGAGGTGGGTGCTGTAATCGGCGCCCAGATACAGCGCTACGCTTGACGAGAGCTGCGCGACAACGCCAACGCCGAGGTCGGCAGTCGATGATTTGTGCTGAGTTTTTATCCGGTCGGCACCGTTGTACGTCACGGTGTCGGAACCTCCAAACGTCTGCCAGACATTCGCCCGCAAATACGGCTCTACCGGTTTATTACTCACCAGGTAGTGACCCTTGAGCCGAGCGCCCAAGCGCCCGGTGGTATAGTTTTGAGAATCAAACGAGACGTCAGAAATGCCATCGTGCTGATCGTCCAGCGCGATGTGCTGACTGATCAACTGCGCTTGCGGCTCGACGCTCCAGTTGCCCGAAATTCTGATCGGATAACCGCCCTCAAGCGACAGCGTCACGCCGTGACCTTGCGTATCCAGCCTTACGCCTCGATCAGAGTGGCTATTGCCGTCCAGGTGAGTCCCCATGGCAACCGCATCGACGTACCAGCCAGACCGATCAGACAAGGTCCAATAAACCCCAACGTTATCGCCATCCAATTTCGTGCGCCCGGCCTGGCGACCCTGAAATCCTTCCGCGAAGCCTTTTATGCTGCCACGAAGCCGTGTTTGCCCGACAAATAGACCGAAGCGCTGATAACGGCCCTCGCTGACCTCGGAAGCGAAAAGATCGTGGCCAATCTGGAAGCCATCCAGCGAACCGTCGAAGCTGGGTGACACCGTTCCTGACCAGCTTTTGCGGAAGTCATTGTTATAAATCCGGCCCCAACCCGCAGGCGCGACACCGGCTTCAGTCAACAGGCTTTGCTCGCCTTGCCGGTCATGAAACGTACCGAGCGCGTTGAGCATCATTATTTGCGCTGCTGGCACGACCACTGAATAAACCGGTACTTCCAGCCTGTACAACGCAATAGGCTGCTCGCCCGCCACTGTACCGGGGAGCTCAGGCGTGGTGCTTGCAGGTATCGGCGAGGTCTCGGCCGCTGTGGTGCCAGGCGCTGGTAATGCTGGATCAACAGGTGCCACGGGTTGAGAAGTCGGCGGTTCGACCGGAGGCTCGTCGGCACCCACTGTTGGCGGCACGGCTGGCGGGATCGGTGGCGTTGCCGGGGGGATGATTACCGGAGCCATCACGGGCGGCGCAGCTGGAGGGGCGACGGCGACGACGGATGAGCGCAGGTACCAATTATTCTCGGAGCCAGCGGTGACGCCACCCTTGAACAAATAGTATTGATAAGCGCCAGCAGAGACCGAGCTTTTCAAGGCGAAGGCGTCTGGGCTGCTGGTTGCGCCGTTCTGCGCCTGCACCACTTCAATCCCGTTCTGAATCGTTAGACCGCCCTGCCCGCCAAGGTTGGAAACACCCAATTGGGTATTACCGCTGATGGTGCCCTGGGAAACCACTAACTTGTCACTGGCAGAATTGTCCGCGCCTAAAACGCTCTGCAGCAGTAATTGGCCACCGCTGCCGACATAGTTTCCGTAGACCGACAGCGTATCCGTCGCACTGGAACTGCCACTGCTCATATCGATAATCCCAGCGTTGGTCAGCGTTGTTAGTTGCCCTGCGGTGTAGGGCCTGATGGCACCGTTAGTCACCTGCAGGGTGCTGGTATTATCGATGTTAAAGTTACCTGTACCCGTTGAACTGTCGCCGAGGAAAAAATCGCCCGACAGGTTAAACCGTGAGTTATTGGTGAGTTTTACTGTTTCCCAGCCGATATACCGAGATGCCGTTCCGGACGAACTAGCGTCGAACGTTAGCGTATCATTCCCCAGACCGCCGTCGATTGATGGGGTCAAGGACAACGTATTTTCAGTCAAATGCCCGATCAAGGTTGTATCGTCACCATCGCCCATCAAGACCGCAGACTTGATAACCCCTGCGTTTCTCCAGATGAAGCTGTCATTACCGTTGCTCGCGCGTATTTCCCCGTCTATCTCGCCACCCGTGACGGTAATAGAGTCGTCCCCGCCGCTGACGCTTATATTGCCGCCAATAGTGCCGCCGGAGACGATGATCGTATCTTGGCCGAAACCCGTGACAAGGTTGCCGATGATGGTGCCGCCGGACATATCGAAGATGTTGTCATCAAGTTTCATGTTGACCCGGCCGATGGTACCGCCGGTCATTTTGGCCATATCACCGTCATCGAAGCCACCGACGATAGTGCCGCCGGTCATCAAGAAAACGTCATAACCGTCGCTTTGGGCCAGCGATTGAATAGCACCTCCTGTCATCTGGAAGTTATCGATACCATTGCCCTGTTGCACCGCACCGGTAACGGTCCCGGCGCTTATCTGGAACCGGTTGGCACCGTCCCCTTGGTCAACCGCCCCCAGAACCGTTCCAGAGTCCATTTGAATGACATCGTTACCTGGGCCGAAACGAACATTGCCATTTATGGTGCCGTTGCCGCCGAATGGAAAGACCAGACTATTGGCGCCCGCCAAGGCGGTAAGTCCACTGCCGCTGGTGCCGCTGCTACAACTGTATGAGTCATTACCGGAGCCAGCAACAGTGCTGCAATCTGCTGTAGCGGTACTTGAAAGACACATCAGACAGACCAGTGTTAGTGGTCCATAGAACCTGTGAACCTGATGAATATGAGGTTCAATAAAATGCACATCTCCATTAAGGCGCTGCATGGGGTCAGTCCCTTCCAAACGCTCACACTTATGACCTATGTGAGTGCTGCCCTTACTTCGACGGGCTATAAAGAGAAGCTTATAAAAGCTACTCCGGTCCTTGAATACTATAAAACCGTAGCAGCGCTCCGAGTGTAGCGCCACTGTTTCTCCTGCCATTAGTCGCAAACAACAGGCGTCCGGTTAAGCCCCGTCCATGTTGATCACATTAATGATGCTTTCGCTTCCGTGGTCGGATGCAGTTTTGGCATAAAGCCGAAGTTAGATATTAGTTGCATTCCGCAGGGGTGAGCGATTGGCGAATTGGATTCGAGGTACTGGCGATCATGTCCGTCAGATTTTGTCCGCTGTCCGTGGGCGTTTCGCCCCACAGTGATGTCCCGCTATCGGGGGGAGCCAACACAAGACGTAGGATGCTTCCTGTCATTTCAAGGAATCTTCCTACCCTTAAATGAGCTACGTTTTTTTAATTGCTCCGGTCGCTGTAGAACCAATCTATATTCGCCATACCAGAAAAAGCCCACAAAAAAGCCCCGTACTACCTGCCCTGGCAATACGGGGCTTCTCAACGCTTCTTACGGCTTGGCTATCTCAGTCCTCGAGACGGCTGGTGATTCTTTATCGAGTGTCGCTCGCATGTTGGTTACTTGCGAGGCCTCTACGGCCGGAGCCTGGTTACCCCAGTTGGTGCGGATAAACGTCAACACTTGCGCAACTTCCTGATCGGACAGCCGCCAAGCGAACGCCGGCATGCCCAATTGTGAAGGCGCGGTACGGGTGGCCGGTAGATTGCTCCCTGCCAGTACCAGGCGAATCAACGACACGGGGTCTTGCGACAGCACCGAAGAGTTACCCGAGATCGTCGGGAACACGTGCGCATCGCCTTTGCCGTTGGTGCGGTGACAGGCGGCGCAGTTATCAATGTACAACTCGGCGCCACGACTGCCCTCTTTGCCCGCCGCTAATGCCAGCGCAGTGGCGGGATCTTCCTTGAACGACGATGGTTGATGGTCAGTCGCCGGCAATGTTTTCAGGTAGGCCGCAACAGCTTGCAAATCTCCATCATTGAAGTGTTGCGTGCTGTGCACCACCACATCGCCCATGGCGCCGCCGAGTACGGCGTAGTGAGTGTTACGAGCGCTGCGCAAGGTGCCGATAATGTCGTCAGCCGTCCAGCGTCCGAGACCGTCGGCCAGGTTACCGCGCAAGTTCACGGCAAGCCAACCATCAATCACCGGGCCACCGGCCAGGTACTCGGCACCTGACTCGTCCAGTGCTCTTTCCTGCAAGGTCAACGCACGCGGCGTATGGCAACTGCCGCAGTGCCCGAGGCCTTGAACCAGATACGCGCCGCGCGCTACTTGGGCAGAGCTGTAACGATCAGCCTTGAATGCCACGCTGTCCGGCGTGGGTGCCAATACCTTGCGCCAGATTGCCAACGGCCAACGCATCGAGAGCGGCCATGGCACATCGTTGACCCTATTAGCTTCATTTACCGGCTGCACGCCGTGCATGAAATAGGCATACAACGCGCGTAGATCGTCATCGCTAATCCGTGCATACGCTGGATAAGGCATCGCCGGGTACAGGCTATTCCCATTGGCCGCGATGCCGTGGCGCAACGCCCGGTCAAAATCGTCCAATGAATAAGTGCCAATACCCGTACCTGGATCAGGGGTGATGTTGCTGGTATAGAGTGTGCCAATCGGTGACGCAATGGGCAGACCGCCGGCAAAGGGTTTTCCGCCCTTGGCCGTGTGGCACGCCGTGCAGTCACCGGCATCAGCCAGGTACTGCCCTTTTGTAATCAGCGCTACATCTGTTGCCGTTGAGGCTATAGGCAGGACACGGGTTTTGCTCGGCCACAGGGCAAACGTCAACAGCGCAACGAACACCACTAACCCGAGGCAAATTAACCCAGTCAAAAACTTTTTCATGGTGCCTCCTTATGCTTGAACCAGCGGGCCAGGGTTCTTCAGGTATTGCTCACGAATTGCCTTCGCCGACCAATACGCCAGCGCGCCAACCATGCCAGTCGGGTTGTAGCCGTTGTTCTGCGGGAATGCGTTAGCGCCGATGGCGAATACGTTGTGCACGTCCCATGACTGCAGGTAACGATTGAGCGCCGAGGTTTTCGGATCGCTGCCCATGGTCGCGCCGCCACAGGTGTGGGTGCTTTGGTACTTGGTGATGTTGTAGTGCTCGCCGGCCTTTTTTGCGTCACCCGCCAGCGCGGTTGGGTTGAGGGATTTCGACATTTGCAATGCCTTGCCCACTAGAAATTGCGACGCCTTGACTTCGTTTTCGTGCCAGTCGAAGGTGATGCGCAGCAAGGGCCGACCGAAGCCATCCTTATAGGTGGGGTCCAGGCTCAGATAGTGCTGACGGTAGGACATGCAGGCACCCTGCACTTCGAAGTAGAACGAATGCCGGAACGCATCGCTCGCGGCCCGTTTCCACTGCGTACCCCAATTCGGCGTGCCCGGTGGTACGTTGATCCCGCGTACTGGACCTGCACCTGGCTGACGTGCCCAGATAACCCCACCACCGACAAATCCAGCCTTGGCGTTGTCCAGCTGATTACCATTCAAGTTGTCCATGGTGGTGCCCGCGCCACCAATGCCGATGAACTGGTTCGCCTGAACGTTTTTGTCGAAAAACAGCACCACGCGATTAAGGTTTTGGTACGAATAGTTGCGACCAATAGTGCCCTCCCCGCTAACCGGGTCATACGGCTTGCCAATGCCGGATAACAACATCAAGTGGACATTGAATAATGAGAAAGCGCAGAGCAGCACCAGATCGGCTTGCTGCTCGACTTCGCGCCCCTGAGCATCCAGGTACGTGACACCGGTTGCTTTCTTGCCATCGCTATCCAGATTGACCTTCAACACTTGTGCATGGGTGCGCAGCTCGAAGTTCTTGCGCTGACGCAGCACTGGAAGAATGCTGATGTTCGGGCTGGCCTTGGAGTAGTTCAGGCAGCCGTAATCACTGCAGAAGCCGCACGCGTTACACGGACCCATCTGACAACCGTAGGGGTTGACGTAGGCAGCCGAAGCGTTGGACGCCGGAATCGGGTACGGGTCCCAGCCCATTTCTCGGGCTGCGCCATAAAACATCTCGGCACCCAGGTAATTGGCGTTCGGGCCTAACGGAAATTCACGGGAACGAGACCCTTCAAACGGGTTGCCGCCGGCCTGCTTGACGCCCTGAATCACACCGCCTTTGCCCGAAGTGCCGCACACGTATTCAAAGTGATCGAAATGCGGTTCCAGGTCCTCGTAAGTCACGGGGAAATCCTGAATGCTCATGTCGCTTGGGATAAACTTCTGACCGTAGCGTTGCTCGACGTTGCTGCGCAGTTTGAAATCTTCCGGCAGCGCACGGAAATGGCAGCCGGACCAGTGACTGCCGGCACCGCCGACGCCGGTGCCCGGCTTAAACGATCCCATCTGCCGGTAAGGCACGGCGTTAGAGAGCAAGTTGTGACGCACGGTGACGGTTTCTTGCGACAAGCTTTGCAAATACTTGCGATGCACGGAGCCTTCCAGCTCATCGACCACCTTCGGGTAGGCGAAGTCGGGTTGCGTGTCACGGTCGGCACCGCGCTCCAGGACCACGACGTTCAAGCCGGCGTCAGTCAATTCTTTCGCCATGATGGCGCCGGTCCAGCCCATGCCGACGATAACCGCATCTACCTTTGCTTTCGGAGTAGCCATGCTCATCCCCTCCGCCCGGCCAAATCGACCGGAGGCAGCGGGTAAGGACGATCACGCACCGTCACCCAGTCCATGTAGTCAGCACGCATACCGGGGTATCCAATCATTTTCCACGCGCCCATGTTTTTGTTGCCGCCGTGGGACGGGTCAGCGAAATAGCCGTTGCGCACCTCGCTGAGCAGGTTATTGAAGAACAGTTTGGCCGACACACCGTCCAGTTCGAGCTTTCCAGCTTCGGAGGCTTTGAGCAGGTCTTCCTGCTGGGCGTGTGTCAAGTCGGCGAATACCTTACCGGCGAATGCTTGTTTGCAATGAACATCGGTCGCTTTCATCCCGACCCGCAGCAAATCACGAAGGTTCAGACGACCTTGGTAACCAAATTCCGGCGCAGCTTCCACAAACGGACCTTGCATGTACCAGATCGCGCCGTTTGCGTAGGGAGTCTGTAGATGACGATCAAGAAACTCCACCACGCCCAGCTCTACCGCGCCGGGGCCGACGTCATCCGCGGGTATCAGGCGATCACAAGCCGCCGTCAGAAACGCCCACTCTTCAGGTGTAAGGAAGGTCGGTTTGTACGCGCTCGGCAGAGCGGGCTGGGTCGCTGGTTGGGTATCACTGGCCGGGGTTTGGGCAAATGTTTGGGTGGACATGCCTGCGCTGGCCAAGGTTACGACGGGGATCAACGTCAGTGATTTGCGCAGAAAGTCACGGCGGGCCGGTGAGGTCTCATCATCGATCATGGGTATTTTCTCATCAGGTCAAAACACAATTTATTTCGATTTTTTCTAATGTGTGCCACGGGATTGCGACGCGGCGTTGTTCAAAAGCGCTCAGCAACCGTTCAATAGCAAGCTAAGCGATATCACGAAAGTCGCCCACCGCGTTAGCGGCGGGCGGATATAAAAGGAAACTGGACGGGTCAAATTTTGAACTGGCGCACCAGGTTGTTCAGGTTCGTGCCCAGCGCCGAAACATCGCGCATGGTGAGAGCACTTTGTTTCGTTTCACCGGCCATGGTGTCAACTGCGTCAGCGATCAGGTGCACGCTGCGGTTGATTTCTTCCACCACTGAGGTCTGCTCTTCGGCGGCGCTGGCGATTTGTGCGTTCATGGCGTTAATGGTGCCTATCAACTCGGAGATC